>JAHJNL010000032.1 GCA_018820855.1 Pseudomonadota bacterium
CCTCCGCGGATGAGGCCCTGGCCGGAGCCAGGGATGTGATCGCCGAGTGGATCAATGAAGACGCGGAGATGCGGGCACGTCTGCGCAGGCTCTTTGGCGAGAAAGCAATAATCCATTCTGCAGTTGTGAAAAAAAATGAAGAGGCCGGCAGCAAATTCCGGGATTATTTCGACTGGCAGGAAGAGGCCCGCAAGGCCCCGGGACATCGCTTACTGGCCATGTTTCGCGGCGAGGACGAGAAGGCCCTGAGACTCACCGTCAGACCGGATGACGATCTGGCCATGACCATTCTCAACAAACAGTATCTGCCCCAGGGAAAATTCCGTGAACAGATGGCACTGGCGGTGGCCGACAGTTATAAAAGATTACTCGGCCCCTCCCTGGAAAAGGAACTTCGAACCAGTCTCAAGGAAAGGGCTGACCGGGAAGCCATACAGGTCTTTGCCGACAACCTCCGCGAGTTACTCCTGGCTCCGGCCCTGGGGCAAAAGCGGGTCATGGCCCTTGACCCGGGATTCCGTACCGGCGCCAAACTGGTCTGCCTGGACGAACAGGGCAGGTTACTCGATTTCACCACCGTCTACCCCACCCACGGCGGGGCCAGACAACAGGAGGCGGCAAAAAAAGTCGAGGGACTCTGCCGTCAACACCAGATAGAGGCCATTGCTATCGGCAACGGTACGGCCGGTCGTGAGACAGAGCAGTTTGTCCGTGACCTTGATCTGGACAGCAAGATCCTTGTCACCCTGGTCAACGAAAGCGGGGCCTCAATCTATTCTGCCTCAGAAGTTGCCCGCCGGGAATTTCCCGACCATGACATCACTGTCCGCGGTGCCGTCTCCATAGGTCGGCGCCTCCAGGACCCCCTGGCGGAACTGGTCAAACTCGATGCCAAATCAATAGGGGTCGGTCAATACCAGCACGACGTGAACCAGGCGGAACTGAAAAAAGGTTTGGAAGATGTGGTGGTCAGCTGTGTCAACAGCGTCGGCGTGGAGGTCAACAGCGCCTCACAGGAACTGCTCACCTATGTCTCCGGCCTGGGTCCCGTTCTGGCTGCCAACATCATAAGCTACCGTGATGAGCATGGCCCGTTTGGCAGCAGAAAAGAACTGCTGAAGGTTCCCAGACTGGGAGCAAAGGCATTTGAGCAGTGTGCCGGGTTCCTGCGTATCCATGGTGCCAAAAATCCGCTGGACGACTCTGCGGTCCATCCGGAACGGTATCAGACCGTGATGCAGATGGTCGCAGACCTCAACTGTAGTGTCCGGAACCTGATCGACAGACAGGAACTCAGGGAAAAAATCAATCTTGACAAGTATGTCTCTGCAACACTTGGCCTGCCGACCCTTCGTGATATCCTGGGAGAGCTCGCCAAGCCCGGTCGCGATCCGCGCCAAGAGTTCACCACCTTTGCCTTTGCCGCCGATGTGAACACCATTGACGACCTGATCGCTGAGATGAGACTGCCCGGTATCGTCACCAATGTCACCCGTTTCGGTGCCTTTGTCGATATCGGAGTCCACCAGGACGGTCTGGTCCATATCAGCCAGCTGGCCGACAGATTTGTGAAAGACCCGGCCGAGGTGGTTAAGGTGGGGCAGCAGGTGATGGTCCGGGTCCTTGAGGTGGACCAGCAGAGAAAACGGATCGCCCTCTCCCTCAGGGGCCGTTAACAGAGTTTTCAACAACCTGGAAAAGCAGAAAAAACATACTATCTGGACAAGGGCTGATGCTGCGTGGCGCGACGCTCCTAACCATAAATTCTGTAATCGAATTACAGGCTCAACATCTTCTTTAACAACCTTGAAGCGAAGGCCTGGTTTACTTATCCGGAGAGAGAACAAGCCGAAACCCTACAATCTCGTATCCGATGTCCGGTGCACCAATGCTGCGGGAGGCCGCGCGCTCATGCTCAGCCGCTAAATACCAGGCACCGCCGCGAACCACACGGTGCGAAAGATCCTCTTCTGGACCTTGAGGATCTACACTGCTGTCAGGACTGGTATAATAGTACAAACTATACCAGTCCTGGCACCAATCATAGACATTCCCATGCATGTCGTAGATGCCCCAACGGTTAGCCTGCTTCTGGGCTACCGGTTTGCTGCCGGATGGATACCCAGCCACACCTCGGCTGATATCACCACCTTCATTGTTGAATTCGTACCAGCCCATGGCATGCAGGTTAGAATTAAATGCAAAACCAGTTGTTATACCATTTGCAGAAGTATCAAAGCGGTACGGGTTGGCATAAGCGCTGCTAGTCGTAGCCCGAGCCGCATACTCCCATTCAGCCTCAGTGGGCAAGCGATAACCGGTACAATCGAAATTCATCCCAACTTCAGTACATATCATCCCTGTACCAGCAGCGCCGACACAACCGGTCAAGTTGTAGCACATGCTGCGCCCCTCCCAAAGAGAAAGGGTATTGGCAAAATAGACAGCCTCGAACCAATTCACATTATTGACGGGATAATCATCGCCCGTATGACCAAGGGAAGGATTTACACCTAAAGCAGTATTGTCAATCATGAGCATATTCCATTGCTTATTCGTCACCTCAGTCGTCTGCAGATAGAAAGATTTCGTTAAGGTGACTTGATGCTGGATTTCATTCAAAGACCGACCCGGTTCAGTCTCTGGACTCCCCATAATAAAGACACCAGAAGGAATGAGGTTCAAGTTCATACCAATGGAATTGGAAAAATTGTTTTCAATAGGGCTTGTACATTTCTTTCCACCAAGAGGCACGACCACTACCCTCTCAGCAACTGCAAGTGAATAGGTCATTAAGAACGTGGTTACAACTCCTGTCAATAACCAGCAAACGCCACTGTTTCTTTTCATACGCTCTCCTCTTTTCAGACTAGCTGGTAATGGTAAAAATCAACAGGTACTTCTGTAGCAGTTACCCGAGACAAGACAGAGAACCATACTTTTCATCCAAGACATATTACCAGAGCTATTCATCCATGAATAGGAACACCTCTCTCTAAAACTATCACAAAAACACGATATTTCAAAACACAAGGATTCCCAGAGCAAGACAAACAGGATATTAACGTAAAAAATGAAGAAGTTAAAAAATCAAGCCAGGCGCACTGGCATGAAAAGGTATAAACCGACATATCATTTCCTTACTTACCCCACAAATCCCTATAATAATGACAATCTCCATCATGATTTCCTATTAGACCGGCAGCACGCTTCAGCGTATAGTCATTTGCAGCATATCGTTATTTCCTATACTCTCAATATACTTTACCAAGGAGGATACAATGAAAAAAGGCATTCACGTATTATCACTCATGGGGGCCGCAGCGTTTTTTTTGCTGCTTTCCATCACCGGAGCTGCGGCATCTGATCTTGCGCCCTTTGCCGGGCAGGAAGGAGCACTCAGAATAGCCGGAGGAACAGCTCACATCCCGGTAATGAAGGAGGCGGCCAAGCAGATTATCCAGTCTAACCCGAAAATTCAGATCAGTATTGCCGGGGGTGGCTCCGGTCTCGGCATCAAACAGGTTGGAGAGGGATTGATCGACATCGGCAATGCGGGGCGCAAACCGACCGATGAAGAGATCAGCAAATATGACCTGAAACTCTTTCAATGGGCCATTGACGGTGTGGGAACAGTTGTCCATCCTGAAAACAGCGTCAAAGCGCTCAGCAGCGCCCAGCTGCAGGACATCTATACGGGAAAGATCAGTAATTGGAAGGAACTTGGCGGAACTGATCGGCAGATCAACCTCTACACCCGTGATGAGGCCAGCGGCACGCGCAAGGTCTTCTGGGGAAAAGCCCTGAACAAGGGTGATATATCGGCCAAGGCCAACGTGGTGATTTCCAACGGTGCCATGAAGACTGCTGTTGCCGGAGACCCTTTCGCCATCGGCTATATTTCCGTTGGCCATATAGACCAGAGCGTTGCAGCGATAGCCCTTGACGGGGTGACACCAAACCTGGAGACGGTACGCAGCGGTGACTATAAGGTGTCGCGCGGCCTCTACAGTCTGAGCAAAGGTGAGCCTTCAGAACTGGCCGGACTCTTTCTCGATTTCATTTTCAGCCCCACTGGACAGCAGATTGTCGCTGAGAAGGGATTTATCCCGGTTCGTTAATGAATCGTCCGCATTCATTAACCGAATACATCTTTCTGACAGCGGCGGTCTGCAGCGGCCTGCTCACCGCTGCTGTCTTCATCTTCCTCCTCATCTTCAGCCTGCCGCTCCTGGAAAACGGGCAGCTGACAGATCTGCTCCTCTCGTCCTGGGCACCGGACAAGGGAATGTACGGCATCTACCCGATGCTGATGGCCAGCCTCACCCTGGCCTGTCTCAGCCTGTCAATCAGCTTTCCGATCAGCCTTGGCTGCAGTTTTGTCATCACCGCTCTGGCCCCTGCCCGCTTGCGCCGTTTGCTGCTGTCCATGGTCAGACTGATGACCGGAATTCCCACCGTGGTCTACAGTTTTGCCGCCCTCTTCCTCCTGGTGCCGCTGATGCGCAACATACTCGGACAGGGATCGGGGATGTGTATTCTCACCGCAGCACCGGTACTGGCCCTGCTCATCGCTCCGACCATGATTATCTTTTTTGTCAACAGCTTTGCAAATGTTCCGCGCAGCGCAACCCTTGCCGTGGACGCACTGGGTGGCAGTGAAATACAAAAACTCCTCTATGTCATGATTCCCCAGGCCTGGCCGGGAATTATCAACGGTGTTCTTCTTGGTTTCGGCCGGGCCATGGGCGACACCATGGTCAGCCTGATGCTTGCCGGCAACAGCGTATCGCCCTTCAACTCCCTGACCCAGTCGGCACGAAGTCTCACCGCCCATATTGCCCTTGTCATGGCCTTTGACTTCGATTCCATGGAATTTAAATCCATCTTTGTCTGTGGACTTTTTCTCTACATCGTTACAGCGCTTCTGATGCTGCTTCTGCGCATGACTACTCTCTATTTTTCAGGTAAACGATGATGCGCAGATTTATTGAAAGCTCTATCACCGTCTTTTCCTGGGCCGCCGGACTGCTGCTGACACTGGCTCTTCTGACTCTTGTGGGCTATCTGCTAAAAAAGGGCGGCAGCACCCTTGATGTCAGCCTCATCTTTGGCGACACCGCCCCCCTGGACGCCCTGATGCTGCGCCGGCAGGTCTTTGACGGCCTCTTTCCCGCCATTATCGGCACCCTTCTGCTCATCACCGGCTCTATGCTCATTGCCATACCCGTGGGCATCGCGGCCGGCATATACATGGCCGAATACTGCAGTGGCCGGATCAAATCTTTTTTCAGCCTGCTCTTTGACATCCTGGCCGGAGTCCCGTCCATCGTCGTCGGCCTGGCCGGACTCTCACTCACAATCTTTCTGCACCGTTATTTCTCAACACAAATCACAACCAGTCTGTTGATCTCCTGCCTGTCTCTGGCCCTGCTGGTCCTGCCCTACCTGATCCGCACCACGCAGACAGCACTTGAATCCATTGATCCGCTTATCCGCAGGACCGCACCGGCACTCGGCGCATCACGTCTGCAGAATATTGTCCGGGTGCTCCTGCCCAACTCCATCTCTGAGATTGTCGGCGGCATTATCCTGGCCACCGGGCGCTGCGCGGAAGATACCGCCGTGATCATGCTGACCGGAGCAGTTGCCTCAGCAGGCCTGCCCCGTTCCATCTTCAATCAGTACGAGGCCCTGCCCTTTTACATCTACTACATCTCATCGCAATACACCGGACCCGAGGAACTGGCCCGAGGCTATGGCGCGGCCATTCTCCTGATACTCATCTGCGCCGGTCTGCTGCTGACCGCCCTGTGGATGCAGCGACGACTGACAACATTGCTCCTCTACAGGTAACCCTCAATGGAATCTCCAATTAAAATCAGCACCCAGGCCCTCTGTTTTTATTATCATCAGCAACAGGTGCTGCACGATATCAGCCTGCAGCTCCCAACCAATCGGATAACGGCCATTACCGGGCCGTCCGGCTCCGGCAAATCCACCTTTCTCATGATTCTCAACAGGTTGTGGGAAGAAATCGAGGGCTGCTCCATATCGGGGAAGGTGACAGTGGAGCTGGACGGACGCCTGCAGGATATCAACAACAAGGCGTTGCCCGCCCGCGTCCTGCGTCGCAAGGTGGGCATGGTCTTTCAGCAGCCGAACCCTCTGCCCATGTCCATTTTTAAAAATATATCTTTTCCTCTGCGTCTCGCCCATATCAGTGATAAAAACCAGACAGGGCATGCAGTGGAAAACGCACTCAGACAAGTGCATCTCTGGGATGAAGTCAAGGACAGGCTCAACGATGACGGCCGCCGACTCTCAGGAGGCCAACAGCAGCGCCTGTGCCTGGCAAGGGCCCTTGTTCTCAAGCCCGAAGTCCTGCTCCTGGACGAACCCACCTCCTCCCTTGACCCCGAGGCCAGTGCAGCCATCGAAGAGTTGCTCCTCGCCCTGAAAGCACAATGCACCCTGATCATGGTTTCCCATTACCAGGACCAGATCCAGCGCATCGCCGACCTGCGCTTCGAAGTGCGCGAGGGTCGATTCATATCTCCTCACACAGAATACAAATCGGCCTCTGATGTTTAGGAAGCTGAATCTCAAAGAAAGTTCAACAGCAATGTTTCTTTAAAGCGATTGTAACCTGATGTAACAATTTATCTGCTGAAATATCTATGACAACATCAGATTGGGGAACATAGCCCTCAGATGAAATATCAAACAAATACCTGTTAGGAAGATAATTCTCAATTACAACCAAACCCTTTTCATTGGATGTTCTCGTTTCATTATATCTTTGACGACAAATCACCTTCGCTCCCGATACAGGGCTTTCAGTATCCCCGTCAATTACAGTCAACTGAAGTGCAACCTTTGCTCTTTGTCTTATTTTTGCCGGGAAAAAAGGCATTTTCCCCAACAATTTGTTTTTTATTCTTTTCATCCTGCTAGCCTCCGGCAACAGAATGTTCAGATTTTTATCACTCTTTTTATGCAAAACGGCTATGCCGAATCCATCTCTGGTGGGCATTTCGATTAATTCGATGTCATTGGGAACAGTACGATAGGCCTTAAGATGATCAATTAATACACGAGGACCACGAACACCACACATCTCAGGATAAATATCGTGAATAATGACATACCCACCTACACGCACATCATTATAATAAGTGTTGAAATCCCCGAAAACTCCGTTCACAGAATGGTCACCATCAATATAGAGTAGATCAATTTTATTTTTTATCTGATTTTTGATTTCTGGATACACCACTGTCGAATAGCCTTTGATGTAAGTAAGGATGTCTTCCAATCCAGCTTTTTTCCTATAATATTCAGCGACATCTTGACGATTCTGCATTCCCCTGCCGGTATCAACTTTATGATCAAAAGCATCAATTGAGATAATTCTACCAAAAGACAATTCCTGTAAGGCTTTTGCAAAATGCAATGTAGAAAAACCTATAAAACAACCTATCTCTACCACCAGCAACGGACGCAACATTTTAGCAATACAATAATAATACTGCGCCACATCAATATTGACAGAAGCTGGGTGAGAGCAAGGTAGTTGATGAACTTCCTCGATAATCTCTGCTAACGATATTTGATTACTCACTATTATCCTCACATTCCGGTTTAAATGGTGCTAAGTAGTCGATCCATAATCTTCAACAGACGACATAATAATCCTGCGTCTCACTGTCTCGACAGAGACAGTCTCAATTTTTCTTTTTTGCACAATGAATTCCTCTCAGTCTTCTGCTAGACCATGAGCTGAATCAGCTCTCTGTTGTCGGTGTTCCATAAAAATACAGCTAAGTGAGGGCAATGCGAGTAATGGTGTCATTTTGAGAAATTTAATCCACTCCGTTGGCTCAGCATTGTCAGGCAAAAACGGAAGATAGAAAATCAGTGAATGAATCTCTTGCCAGGAAAACAGCGGCTGGAATCCGGCAAACCACCACTTCGGATGAGGTGCCAGCCAAAAAAGCTGCGCCAGACTGAGCGAACCGAGACCCACCAGCCAGAACATTTTGCCTTTTCTCCCCTTGTCCTCCTGTAGCCAGATACCTGCAAGTACAAAGAACAAAAGCTGGGGAATGACAAAATAACGACCTCGCGGACAGGTTCCCGCACCCCAATCGTCAAAAGCGGCAACAAGGACCAACAGGACACTCAGTGCGCTTACCAGACAGATGTGATTAAGGGTTACAGCCCTGCTTCTTAAAATTTTCCACAGCATTGCCGGAAGAAGCAAAATTGCCGGGAAATGCCAGACCCACCCCTGCCTCGCATCAAATAAGATCTGCAACAGCCTTTCCGGAATTTTCCCCCAGCTGAATCCCATGGTGGTATTGTGCTGTATGGGGTAAGGCACACCAAAACGATGCCAGCAGTACCAGGCAAACAACAAGCCGCTGCTCCCCAGTATAAAGACAGCGGCCACTTTCTGTTTTTTTGTTGGTAAGTTGAAAAAGCCTCCTGCACAGATAATCAAAGTAGCCAGTATGATCCGGTCTGAAAACCAAATGACAATGGCTGCCAAAGCAAATGGAATCAGGTTAGTCCGTCCAGGCTTAAGAAAGAGCATAGAGATTAACGCAAGTAATATGCCGGAAGGAATTTCAGGATATGCTTGGTTCACATAAAAATAGACAGGAGGCGACAACCCACAAAGGAGACAGAGGACAAGAACAGAGGCAAGAGGTATGGTCACGGCCTGAGAGAGGTAATAAACACTGAACCCGCAGAACAGAGCAAAGCAGAAGGAGATGATAGTGTAGCTCCAGAATCGCTGATTATGATCTGCCAGAAAAAATACCGGAGCCAGGAGAACTGAAGTACCCGGACGATGCCGCATAAAACGGGCATCTCCCCACTGTTCTTTTTGGTTAATGAGCCGGTTATGTGACAATGAATTATAAAACTGAAAACCACTCCCTACATAAGAACGGTGCTGGAAGAGCTGATAGTCCTTACTGGCTACATTATTCGCCAGATTGAGATCACCATCCCTGGCAATACTCACTGCAGTCATGAGGTAGGCGGGTTCATCACCGGTAAGGAGAAACTCTCGCCTGGACTCATCAGCATTGAACGGAACAAGAAGAACTCTTGTGTAACCCGTCAAAAAGAAAACAACTGCCATAACAACAAATGCCCACAGGATCGCATGGCGGCGCCCCTGGTATTTTGCCGAGAGTATTGCAATTATGAGTAAAAGGATTACGGAGCTTGTATATGCGGAAAATAACTGGAGATAGGCGGACATTTAAAACCTCTGACAATATAATGCTCAGCGGAGGCAGTCTTTGCTAGAATCATGCCGGAACATTTTTTTATGGAGAGTGCACCAACAGGAATAATCAAAGAAGTGGCACTGCTTTTTCAATTCGTTATAATAACAACCGCAGATAACTCAAGCACATGTTGGATTCACAGAAGAACACCTCCTGAATCCCTCCGTACCTTCTCATTTGAAAATGAGGATACTCCCCTCCGAAAGCAAAGTCAAATCACCAATAAATACGATGGATAAAAAAGGAATACGGCTTGGAGGAACCTATGCATATCAGTTGGCAACATGTCAACGCGGGGACAGATCAAGACAACAGCGTTCACGCAAGCACTCCCTCAAGGTATGTTCTGTTAAGTCTTGCAACAAATGGGCTGCAGGTCGGTTTTCCGGGTTCAGAAAATTCAGGCTGCACGCCATGTGCCGCTACACCATTCGGCCAAGCTCACAGATGTCTACTCCGGACCATTGACCAATAGAGGCTGTTTGCAACAAGTGAAGTGGCACACGGAGATTCCCCCAAGAGGGTTTATCAGTTCTACAGCAAAAATGAGCATCAAGACAGCCTGTCAACTTGCTTTGCTATTTTTTTCACAATCTTTTCATATGGCAATGGAGGACCAAAGGATATCTGCTTTCCATCAATAAAAATTCCATCCGAAATCCCCCATTCCAGGAACGCATTATGATCAGACATATCCATAGTCTCAAAGACAACCTTGTCACCAAACTCCCCGCATGCCCTTTTGGCCCTTTCAAACACAATATTCTGAGCGGGACACCAACCGTTGATAAATGCAGTCACCGTTACTTTTCCCGGCTTCTTTGGCACTGCTTTTCTGGGATGAATCCAATGGGGTGGGTTCGCATCATCTGAAAATGGTTTCCAAACTAAAAGTCTCATGCCATCCCTGTCAGCCTTTTTATACCCATGTTTCTTAAACCAGGACGCCTTCATCCAGAAAGGCAGCCATAATCCCCATGCAGCCATGCCTTTGGCACCCATAGTCCTGGCATCATTTTCAGCGGCATGAAGCAATGCCGTTCCCATCCCTTTTCCCCGAAAATCACCTATACCTTTTTTGTATCCGTGCACCCAAATGCACAGGATAAAATAGAGCCCTTTTCCATCTATCACTGATTCCTCTACAGGCAAGTATTGGATCATCCCTGCAGCGCTACCTTTTGCATCAAGTGACAGCTTGATTCTCAACCCTTTTTCTCTGTATTTACGATACCAGCAGTCCTTATGATTTCCCGCTTCTTTCATTTCATCCGACCAGTCTTCCAGACAGTTAAAGTAGGTGTCGTAATATTCCGGCTGCAGATCAATCACTTTCATAATCTCCCCTCCTTTGCCATACCACCTATTCCGTGTCATGTTCTCTGCAGGACAGAGTTTACAGTTCCAGCACTACATCGTTTACACTTTCTTTTTCTTTAATTGATCTAACTCATCCATAATTCTTAACTCTTTCTCATCGCATCAGTGAAAAATTATTGACTTTCAAATTACTATAATGAGATAATAACTGTAATACATTTACGAAACTTGAGCTACGAGGAACAATCTGAAATGCCTACGTCCCCTCTAGCATAGCAAATTCGTTCCTGCCAAACGACTGCCAAAGACAACGCCGAGTGTAACCTGAGTACAATTTTGTTTGATCGGACAGCTCATTTTTCCACTCCGGAGGCTGATCTAACAAATGATTAGTTATCCCCTTACCACGACCTTGTATTCATCCGACCTACCTGATGCGGTTTCTCTTTTTTTTTTGCAGAGACAATCTTGAATCGTTACAATCAGCTGAAAAACATTTAACAGGAGGCAAGACTAATGGGATTTAGTGATGAAATCATTAAGGCTGTGAATTGGAATGCACCAAGTGTTGATATGGAAACTAACTTCAGAACTGTGACTAAGATGATGGTGGACAACCAAAGCTCGGCTCTTATCGTTATGAAGGGCGAAGAAGTGATGGGGGTGGTTACCGACATGGATATCCTGGAGAGTTTTGGCAGAAATGATGACCTGAACAAGACCAAAGTCGCCGAATTCATGACCACCTGTGAGCTCCTCAGCAATAAAGAAATCAAGTCGCCATGTGCGCAATTGGACTCTGCTGCGAGTGCGAGGAATGCACTCAAGGTGATGAACAGCGCCGGTGTTCATCACCTGCTTGTCTCCGATGTCGACAAGAAAAAGGTCGGAATCGTCTCCATCCTGGACCTCCTGAAACTGGCGATTTCATAGGACAGCGTCCTTTCTGTTGGGTTTTTCCTACGACAGAGGAGAAAAGAGGTCGGGTCCCAGGATGACCTTTTTAAAACAAGCAGGGATCATTTTATTTCCCCGTTCCTGTTCTACAGCTATCTGTCCCCCGGCAGTACCTCTTTTACTCACGTAATGTTTCTGTCGAAGGGGCTGTAGCAACCGGACATGCCGATACCCTCGCCATTCACTATTATGGACTCACTTAGCCACACAACTCCTCTTATCAGGTCGTTTTTTTGAGGTGAAAACGGCCTGATAAACTTCCTGCCCGCGAGCATGTGCAATGAACAGCTGACCACCATTGAATACGCAAGAACAATCAAATCAACCAGCAGGGGGATAAATGAAGCGCATTGGAGTGATAGGGTGCGGCAACATTGCGGGACTGATCACCGATTTTTCCCTTGAAGGTGATATTATAGCGGTATTTGACCGCCACAGCGATCGCTCAGATCAGATAGCAAAAAAATGTTCGGCCAAAGCATTCACAGACTTTACTCAATTTATCAAGGAACCCTTTGAACTGGTCATCGAGATCGCTTCGATCGAAGCGGTTAGAGCATATGCGGAAGCGGTATTGCAGATGCAGTGCGATTTGTTGATCTTGAGTGCCGGTGCTTTTGCCGATAAGAACCTGAAGCAACGACTGCTTAGCATAGCGAAGAAGAGAAGCAGGCGCATCCTGATACCGAGCGGTGCACTTTTTGGCCTGGACAACGCAAAGATTGCCAGATACGGCGAAGTGGATACCCTTACCATGCAAACCACCAAACCGCCAAAATCTTACAGTATACAAACAGATAAACGCAAGTGTCTCTTTCGGGGCGGCGCCAACGAGTGCATCAAACACTATCCCCGCAATGCCAATGCGGCTGTGGCTCTGGGTATGGCGGCTCAAAAGGAGGTGCAGATCGAACTCTGGGCAGACCCTTCAATTGTAACAAATACGCATGAGGTGCACATCAGCGGCTCATTTGGAGAGGCGGTTTTAAAGATAAACAACAAACCCAGCCCTCATAACCCCTCCACCAGTTACCTGGCTGCACTCTCGGTTGTAGCGATGATCAATACACGGGACAGTACCATTGTTGTCGGAACATAAAGGTAAAGCGGGCCGACAGAGGAAACATACATCCCGCCTCTCTTCATGAGCTGGGAGAGGAGTACCGACAACTTCGACACTGGCCAGGAGAATCCGGGCAGAACGAAGCCCCCCCCCATCCTTTCCCCGATCCTCTGGTTAAGGAGTTGACAGAAGAGGACAGTGGATTCCCAGCTCATTGCGCCGAGGACACCGACAGTCCTCATCCCTCCTGTCCCTTCTCTCTGCCCCCTGCCAGATTCTGCACATCGGCATATATGACATAAAGAGCAGGCATGAGAAAGAGAATAACAATGGTGGTAAAGAGAATCCCATAGCCTAGGGAAATGGCCATGGGGACCAGAAAACGGGCCTGCACCGACTGCTCAAAGATCATGGGGGCAAGGCCGAAAAAGGTGGTGAGCGAGGTAAGCATAATGGGGCGAAAACGCCGGACAGAAGCCTGAAACGCTGCCTCGGCCACAGCCATGCCATCGTCCCGATAGCGGTTGGCCGTCACCATAAAGACCAGCCCTCCGTTGATGACCACCCCGCAAAGGGCAATCATGCCGAAGATGGAGATGATACTCAGATTATAGCCCATAAGAATATGGCCGAGCAGGGCGCTCACCAGGCCAAAGGGAATGGAGATCATCACCAGCAGGGCATGGCCATAACTGCGAAAGAGGATGGCCAGCAGACAGAAGATGGCAGGGAGACTGAAGCCGATACCAAAGAGGAGGTCGTGTACCGCCTCGCGCGTCTCCCGCTGCCTGCCCTGAAAGGAATAGCTGAGCCCACTGTAACTGGCAAGGAGCTGGGGCAGGAAATCAGCCTTCAGACTGGCCAGGATCTTGTTCTCATTGGCCTTGCCCGCCACCACATTGGCCGTGACATTAAGAACCCGCTTGCCATCCACCCGGTTTATCTCCGTATAGGCCCGGTTCTGGGTCATTTTGGCCGCCCTGCTCAGAGGAACCTCTCCGCCGTCCGGAGTCCGGATAAGCAACTGCTCCAGATGAAAGAGTGAACTCCTCTCTGCCTCGGGCAGGCGAACAACAACCTTCACCTCATGCCTTCCCTGCTGCTGTCTCAGGGCCTCTGCCCCATAAAATGCGTGCCTGATCTGACTGCCCAGTTCCTTGGCGGTCAGGCCCAGAGACCTCCCATCGGGAAGCATCTTAAAATCATACTGCGGCTTACCCCGGGCAAACCCGTCATTAATATCGGTCACCCCATCATACTGGGAGATGGCAACAGCCAGATCTGTAGCGGCCAGTTCCAGGGTTTGAGGGTCTGGGTGAGTCAGTTCCACATTGATGGCCGCTGATCCGCCGGGACCGACCAGGTAATCAAAAAAGAGCTTCTCCAAGCCTGCGATCTCACCCACCTCTTTTCTCCACTGCACACTGAATTCCCGGGTGGTGATCCGGCGCTGATTCTGTGGTACCAGGGTGATGGAAATCTCTGCGGTATTGCTGCCGCTGCGACCGATATCGGTGCGCATGCCAACGAGGATGTCCCTGCCTCCGTTCGCCTCCACTGTCCTCATCCCACCCTCTTCTACCCGGCGTGCAATCTCTTTCACCTCTTCCATACTGACCCCGTAGGGCAGTTCTATCTCGGCGTCAACGGAGTCGGTCTGGATATTGGGACGAAAAGAAAAATTGATCCAGCCGCTATCCCAATACGAATAGGCCACAACCAGTACGGCCAGAGCTATGGCAGCCACCAGATACCGGAAAGAGAGCACCAGATGCAACCCCCTGGAAAAAGGTCCTTTCACAAAACGATCCAGCCAGCGGCCGCAGAAGAGAGGAACCCGCTCGAGAAACTGAAATACTCTCCCTGTCCGCCGCTTCTTGCGATAGCTGAGATGGGCAGGCAGCACATAAAGACATTCCACAAGAGAGATAAGAAAGACCGAGATAACCACAGCCGGCAGGATAGCAAAGAAGCGGCCGGTGGATCCTGAGACGAAAAGCAGAGGAAGAAAAGCAATGATATTGGTGGCAACGGCAATGAAGACCGGGGCCGACATCTCCCGCGCTCCCTCCACCGCGGCCTGAAGCGGCGCTATCCCTAACTGCCTCTTATAAAATATATTTTCGCCAACCACCACTGCATCATCCACCACAATGCCCAGGGTAATGATAAAGGCAAACATGGAAACCATGTTGATACTGCCGCCGGCAAAAAAGAGGATCAGAAAAGAACCGATGATGGATATGGGAATCCCCATGGAGACCCAGAAGGCAAGGCGGGGCTCAAGCAAGAGCCCAAGAGTGAGGAGAACCAGGCAGAGACCCAGGACACCGTTGGTGAGTAGGAGTTCCAGCCGGTCCTGATAGAGTTCTGATCGATCTCTATAAGCCACCAGATTCAACGTTGAAGGCAGAGTAGGCGCCAGTTCCTCTATATAGGCACGGACGGCTCTGGAGATTTCCAGGGGAGTCTGCTCTCCGGTACGGTAGACATAGAGAAAGACCGCCCGTTTTCCGTTATAATAGGCCTCCCGATCACTCTCCTCAAAGCCCTCGTGAATATCAGCGACTTCTCCCAGGGTGAGCTCGGTACCGTCCTCAAGACTGACCAGGGCCAGGTTGGAAAACTCACTGGCCAGTTCCCTTCGTTCAGTGGTCCTGAGCAGGACCTCACCTCCCGGAGTTTTTATTCCGCCTGCCGGGACATCCACGGCCCGGCTTTTCACAATAGCGGCTACGTCTTCCAGGGTAAGATCATGAGCACGGAGGACATTCTGCGGCACCTCAATGGCCAGTTCCGGATCCCGGACCCCGTTCAGTTCTACCTGAGTGACCTCAGGGAGATTGATAAGTTCATCGCGAATGGTCTCGGCCCGGTCAAAAAGGGTCCGCTCATCCAGGTCGCCATACAGGGCCAGACGCAGGACCTCCCGGCGTCGGGTCTGCAGACTGACCAAGGGGCGCTCCACGTCATCGGGAAGCGAGGTAATTCGGTCAACACTGTTTTTGATATCCTGCAGACTCTTATTGGGATCGGCCCCGGCAAGGAGTTCCACAGTGATCGAGGCACTGCCTTCCCAGGCAACTGCTGTTACCCGTTCCACATTTTCCAGAGCCCGGATCTCCTCTTCCATGGCCAGGATAATCCCCTCTTCCACCTCTTCCGGGCTGGCCCCGGGATAACGCACCGAGACATCGACGATATCGAGGTCATAACTGGGAAAGACCTCCTGAGTGATCATGGTAACAGAGATCAGTCCGCCGACAATAAAGATCAGCATCAGCAGGTTGGCGGCCACACTATTGCCGGCCATCCAGGCGAGCAGGCCCTGGTTCCAGGATGAAGTTATACGCATGAGAAGACCATTCCTCGCCTATTCCCTGCGATCCTGCTGCAGATCCATGCGACTGTCATCGCGGAGCACCATTCCCGGCACCGGAGACTGCAGGCGGCTGACAACAATCCGTTCGTCAGGTGCCAGGTGCGTATCCACCAGTACCTCGTCTACACGCCGCCACAGGACGGTAACTTCACGGATATCCAGAAGCCCATCCCCATTGACCAGCCACAAGCGATCCCCCTCGCGCAGGGCTTCGCGGGGAATGACATACACCCCATCCAGAACACCGGCATCGATCTGGACCTTGACATAACTGTCAAGGAGGATTTTTCCCCCCCTTGTTTTGTCCTCACCAGTCATTTCCTGATTCTGTAAATTAAAGGGGTCCTGAACCATCACCAGAACTCTGGCCATACGGCCCTTAGAATCAAGATCTGCCAAGAGCTTAAAGAGTGTTCCTTCACGGACAGTAGGTTTATCACCATACCCCTTTTCCAGAATAATCAGAGCTGAACTCCCCGCTCTTCCTGACTTATCTGGGAAATGAATGCGATCAAGGAGGGAGAGAGGAACTGAGACCTGAACCCAGAACTGATCAGTGGCGACCAGAGTCGCAATGGCCGTCTGCTTGCCGACAAACTGGCCATTTTCCACGAACTCTTCCAGAACCACACCGGCAAAAGGAGCACGGATAGTTGCCCGCTTTTCTGCAAGTTCTGCTGCCGCGAGACGACTTTCAGCGGCCTCCAGACGAGCCCGACTATTCTTCAAATGGGGTTCCCGCAGGGCCAGGGTCTTGCTGACCTGAGCACCGAGGAGTTCTTTTTCCAGAAGCTTCCACTCCTGATGGGCAATGACCTGCCTCCCCTCCTCCACCTCCAGTTCATACTGGGCCGTGGCGACCTCGCCCTGACGTTCACTGACCTGCAGGCGGTAGTCCAGAGGATCGATCTGAACAACCAGGTCATCCTCAGCAATGATCCCCCCCGGCACCAGTTCAGGATTCTGCTCTATGATACGCCCCTCCACTTCACTCATCAGCGTCACTCTTCTCGCCGGAATCACAGTACCTGAAGCCTCAAACACCACGGGTTCCCTGCTTGCCTGCACAGTCACTGTTCTGACCACCGGCACAGGACGCTGCGGTTTGACTTTTTGCGTCTGCGGTTTGTGTCCATAGAGCCAGAATGACACTCCTGCGGCCAGTATCAGGACAAGAATAGAGAGAAATATTTTCATAATACGGCTTTTCAGTTTTCAGTAATAATATTATTCTGTTCCCGGGTCAGAACATTCCCACCCAGAGCCCGGTAGAGAATGAGCCGGTAAGAGACCCGTTCCCGTTGCCGCTGCAGCATGGTCCGCTCCAGATTCTGTAGTGAAACCAAGGCCGCCAGCACTGGAAGATAATCTGTTATTCCCTGGATATAGCGATTGCGACTCTCATGAAGTGTTGCCCGGGAGATGATCAATTGCTCATTCAAGGCAGCAAGCAACAGTTCGTGCTGCCGCTCCTGCCAGAGACTGTTTTCCACCTCTTCAATGGCCACCAGATATCTCTGAGAGTAGCGAGCCGCTTTCTCCTCCACCACTGCCTTCTGTTTTTCGACCTCACTTTCTTTATATCCCCAGTCCACAATAGAGGCCAAGGCATCAGCAAAGAGCGAAAAGAGAACGTCACCACTGACAAGACCGACAGAACTGCCAATCTTAACACTTGGCAGCCGATCAGCCACGGCCGCGGCCACCCGGTAATCTGCAGCCACCAGTTCTCGCTGCAACTGTCGAAGATCCGGCCTGTTCCGAAGCAGGTCCGCGGGAACCCCCAGTTGCGGCAGGGAAGGAATCTGAGGCAGCGACTGACCCAGACTCAAAGAAGTGGATTCCGGCGCCTGTCCCAGAAGAACATGCAGCCTGTTGCGCAGGATAATGAGTCGTGCCTCGTTCAGAGGAAGCTGCGCCTTGACCGAGGCCACCAGTTCCTGCTGTTGATAGACATCCACCAGGGAAGCGGCTCCATGGGCAAATCGGAGTTTGATCAAATCCAGGGAGGTTTCATTGGCCGTTATCTGTTGTTCCAGCAAATTCCGGTAAAGGGACTGCTCAATGAGTTGATAATAGGTATCTGCCACCTCGGTGCTGAGAAGCAGGGCCAGCCCCTGCACATCATCCTCGGCGGCCTTCGCCTCAAATGCTGCAGCCTTGGCAGCAGAGGAAAGCCGTCCCCAAAGATCAACTTCCCAGATAAGCTCCACACCAAAACCACTGGTATCGTCACGTTCACCATCCGAGTCCCAGGTCGAACCTGCACTCACCTGCCCATCGAGAGAAGGATACATGGAGGAATCCGTCTGTTTCTGCAACGACCGGGCCTGTTTGAGCCTGGCATACCCCTCCTGCAGGGTAAAGCTTCCGGCCAAGGCCCTCTGCATGTACTCATTAAGAAGTTGGTCATTAAAGACCAGCCACCACTGAGATGAGCCCACTTTTTCTGGCGCAGACGAACTGATCGTATACGCTGAATTTGAAATAACCAAGGGGTGGATGTTTTCCTCAACCACATGACTGCAGCCGGAAAAAGATAAAAAGGAAATCAGACAGAACAGCAAAGAGAAAGGAGCAGGACAAGACGCATAAGCCAGCGGACAGTTTGCTCTCAACAAAAGATGTCCGATGCTCATCAGCAGATTATTCCTGTTTCATGGAGGTGAAAAATCGTGTTTTTTAGATCCAAAAAGAGCAATAGCCTCAGCTGAGAGCAGCGCTACCGCTTCCGTTTATCATCATAGGAAAAAACCAGGCAAATGGCAAGAAAGGAAGAAGGTGAAAGGCTGAAGGACTGCAGTAACTCTAAAAAAGAATGCCCGGGAGAATGTTCCCTCCCGGGCAGAGGGGAAGGGGAAAAATGCTGTTATGCTTTTCTGCAGAGTCTGGCAAAAGCACCTGGAATGGTACCGGAGGACCAGAAAGCACGACCCTGCTTATAATCCACAAACCAGTAGCCGCCGGGCTTGCGCTGGGCAGCCACAAAAATAAAGGGCTGTTCCTTGGAAAAACAGAGCTGGAGATGAGTTCCCTTGCTGTTAACTTCCGGCTCCATAAGAGACATGGCCTCTTCCATTGTCGGCATCCGCCAGTCATGGTGAGCAGCAAAACCTTCTTTGTTCAACTTTTCAATGTTACGCTGCATGCTGCGTACAGAGGTAATATCCAGACCAGCACGTTGCCACATAAGTCCGGTTTTCTGGTCTACGACAGTCAGTCCGTCCCCTGTGTCCACCAATATATTTGCAAAGCGTCCTTCAGGATTATACTCACTATCAAAAAAATTCCATTTTCTGATAACATCGGCAATCTGATCATCATTGATAACCGCGTGTTCTGCAGGCAATTCTATGACTTCTCCCCGGAAGGGTGATTCGGCAAGCACATGCAGAGGTGATCCCATATCCTCCACCTGTTTTTCTACAAGTAAGGGAACAACAGCAGAGCTATCCTCCGCTTCCAGGATATTACCGATCAGCCATTTCTTGATGGTATTATCGATGGCGTAGCTTTTTTCAAAGAGGGATGAACTTCCCTGGTTTTTAACACAGGCCTTGACCATCTTTTCCGGGGCCTTTATTTCAGCAAGAATTCTGGCGTGCTTAACCCCGCGCTCCATGAGGCAGAGTTTGGGCTCCTTTCCCCAGTTATCGATAAAAAAATAGTAGATTCGTTCGCTATTGTTCCGCACCCGCTCACGCCCGCCCCAGGATTCAAATGTCCCGAAGGTCATATCCGGTGTCATTTCCCAATCGATTGCAGGAGTGACGTCACCACCTATTTTCAACTTCTGAAACATACCCATGACAATCTCCTTTTCTCTGGCTGCATTGATCCAAAGCCTGTTTTTTTTGGTTTACCTGCCGGTACCATATCAGTTCTTATGAAGGAAGGTACCCACAAAGTATTTCAGCTTTTTTTTCTGCTGGTGTATCCTATTAACAGAACCAGGAAGAATTTTTCTTCTGTCCGACTCTGGATTTATTAATTATAGTTCCCATTATCAAAATGATCAAGAAAAAATATCCTTTTTCAGTTGAACGAGGCGACCCGCTGCCCGGCGGAGCAACTGCCCTCGATCGCGGCATCAACTTTGCTGTCTTTTCCAGGCATGCCGAAAGCGTGACTCTGGTTATCCAGATCAAAGATCCCGGTCAAGCCAGTCCCAGCCACTACGAGCTGGAACTGGACCCAGCAGTAAACCACACCGGAGATATCTGGCATATCTTCCTGGTCACCGAGGAGCGGGAGATCTGCTATGGTTTCCGCGTCGACGGCCCAACAGACATTGAGAAACGGGGGGTTATATATGATCGAAAACAGATCCTCCTCGATCCACTCTCTCACGCCTTGAGCGGACGCAACTGGGGGGAAAGATTCGAGGGGGGTAATATCCCCCTCTGTCATCTTATCAAACATGACTTTGACTGGCAGAACGACAGACCGTTAAAGACCCCCATGGTGGACTCTATAATCTACGAACTCCACGTGAGAGGCTTTACCCGGGATGCGAGCTCAAAAGTAAAACATCCGGGAACCTACCTGGGCATCGTCGAGAAAATCCCTTACCTGAAGGAACTCGGAGTCACGGCTGTAGAGTTGATGCCGGTCACCGAATGGGATGAGAATGACAATGTTTTTCACGATCCACTGACTGGAAAGCCGCTAAAAAACTACTGGGGCTACAATCCAGTCTCCTTTTTTGCCCTCAAATCCGGCTATGCGTCTCAACCGGATCACCATGTCAACGAATTCAAAACTATGGTCCTCAGCCTGCACCAGGCGGGCATCGAGGTCATCCTTGACATGGTCTACAACCACACCGGAGAAGGAAACTACCAGGGGCACACCTCCAGTTTCCGTGGTCTCGACAACCCCATTTTCTACCTTCTGGACCAGCACACCCGTGAATATCTGAACTATTCGGGTTGTGGCAACACCTTCAACTGCAACCACCCGGTGGTCAGAGAAATTATTCTGAACTCGTTGCGCTACTGGGTCATGGAAATGCATGTGGATGGTTTTCGCTTTGACCTTGCCTCTATCCTTGGCCGTGACCGCCAGGGCCACGTTCTTGCCAACCCGCCGATGATCGAGATGATTGCCCAGGACCCTATTCTCCGTGACACCAAAATCATTGCCGAGGCCTGGGATGCAGCAGGCTTGTATCAGGTGGGCAGCTTTTCCACTGATGTTCGCTGGGCGGAGTGGAACGGCAGATTCCGTGATGACATCCGTGCCTTTATGGCAGGACACAGCAACTCCATTGCCAACCTGGCCACCCGTATTGCCGGCAGCTCCGACCTCTATCTGTCCAGCTCACGCACCCCATGCAATTCGGTCAATTTCATCACCAGTCACGACGGCTTCACCCTCCATGACCTCGTCAGTTTTGACCAAAAGCATAATTTCAGAAATGGCGAAGAAGACCGCGATGGCGACAATCACAACATCAGCTGGAACAGCGGAGTTGAAGGAAAGACAGAAGATGCGGTAATCCAGGACTTTCGTCTGCGGCGCATGCGCAGTATGGCCCTGATTCTTATCCTCTCGCAAGGAGTTCCCATGCTGACGGCCGGCGACGAGTTTGGCCGCAGCCAGAACGGCAACAACAACTGCTGGTGCCAGGACAACCAAACCAGTTGGCTCGACTGGGATCTGGCCCAAACCAACAAGGGCTTGCTCCGCTTCTTTAAGAAATGTCTCAATCTGCGAAAAACACACCAGATCTTTCGCCGTCACGACTTTTTCAGTTCGCAAGACAATACCAATGGATCTTTCCAGGAGAAGGATATCACCTGGCAATCCCTGCAACCTGAACAAGAAGACTGGTCAGAGGACTGTCACACCCTGGCCTTTCTCCTCCGAGGCAAAGGAAAGGAAAGACAGAGAGATGATGATTTCTTCATCATGCTCAACGGTCACCGCAGAGAAGACGCTCCTTTTACCATCCCCCCACCGCCAGGCGGAAGAAGACTGTGGAAGCAGATCATAGATACCGCAAGAGTGACACCTTGCGACTTCCCCCCTCCAAGCCGGGTAACAAAAAAGAAAGGAGGCGACACGATTCTGGTCAAGAGCATGGCTGCCGTCGTTCTTCAGTCGGCACCGATCTCTTGATATACTGAGAACAAAATGGTGTTTTATACTGGCTGACACCGCAATGCACCATGGTATCTGCAGAAAAGAAGGAGGGCCTTCGGCCCCCGCAAGGTACCTTCCTCCATGCACCACCTGTGTCGCAACAAAAGTGCCCCGCTGACGCACAGAGTGCCACACCAGCCGTAATCCGATTACGATAACGCAACATTGGTTTACCGGCTTATCTTGCACAAACCGTCACATAATAAATATTATACCAAACGATATCTGCCAGTTATGCTCAACAAATTACTTCCAATAATTATTATCAACGAAATACGCAAGGAAACAGGTCGTTAATCATTAATGTGGCATAAATTCAATTTTTTTTTCCCCTGAATGCTCCGAATAACTATTTAAGATTCCAGTTAAAAAGCTACCACGAAAAAAAACTCCTGACGGAAAACGGAAAAAAACACCAAATGATATTACAATTTCTCTTGTGAAATTGGCCTAAAACCTTTTATAGTGAAAACAGAAGACAGGATAAAGCAAGATGTCATCCGGCGATAACTGTATCTGCGGAAGTGCCTTTGGGAAGAAGACACAATGCATCGACTCTCGGGAATCTGCCTGACGACCGATGGACCGTAAACAAACTGGGAGGGAAAAATGAAAGCAAACAGGAAGTGGTATTATTATGGAGCCTTGGCAAGCATGGGAATGCTTCTGATGGCCGCCCCCGCATCGGCAAAAGTAAATGGCCAGTGCGCCATCTGCCATACCATGCATAACAGTCAGGACAATAAGCCCATGGCCTTTGATGCCGACGGCGACCCCCAGGCAACACCTAATGACGTCCTGCTCCTCAGAGGTTGCGTTGCCTGTCACACCGGCACCAACGATGGCACCAACGTTATCCCTTATGTGTCTGATACAAGCGCCCCCACCTACGGCACCGACGGTACCACCGGTGACACCCTCGCCGGCGGCAGTTTCTACTGGGTAGCCAGCGGCACCGCAGGCAACAGTGGAGCAAGCGCTCAATCGACAGGTCACAATGTGGCGACCGATGGCATGGCACCTCAGGATACAGAACTTCTCAATAATCCGCCAGGGGCCACAACTTCTCTCCTTGCCCAGCTCAGATGCGCCGGAGTCAACGGCTGTCATGGTGACACCACTGCCACCAGTGATTTTGCTGCCATCTCCGGTACTCACCATGCAGATGATACGGTTATTGACGGCAGCACCACTGCTAAAAGTTTCCGTTTCCTTAAAGGCATCGTAGGCCTGGAAGATCCCGACTGGGAATATCAGCCCACAACTACCTCCCATAATCAGTACAAGGGTGTAGACAGAACCAGCGACACTGAAGATGACACCTCTACCATTTCCTCCCTCTGTGCCCGCTGCCACAATGACTTCCACAACGGCGACGAAAATGTGCAAGGTCCTAATGGCGGCTTCGCCAGCCCATGGGTCCGTCATCCGACAGATTTTGACATGGGCAATACCGCCGCTGATGCCGAGTACCGTAACTACGGTGGAGCCGGTAACCCTTACGTGGTCTCCGCCCCCGTGGCCAGCGACGATATCAGTGCTGTAAAAACTGCTATCACCTTCTCAGGTGATGATGCGATTGTTACCTGTATCTCCTGCCATCGAGCACATGGGTCGCAGAATGCCGACCTGCTTCGCTGGGATTACGCAGCAGTCTCTGCAGGCACTGGTGGTTCTGGAGCGTGTTTTGAGTGTCATACCAGCAAGATGTAAGATCACCCTGTAAGGTAGACACACTGACCACCGGATCCCCCTGTTCCTTTCCCGTGAACAGGGGGATTTTTTGTGTCAGGCCCCTGTAATCTGCGTGTGGCATGCAATTTTTTCCATCAACAGGGGGCTCACCTGTGTGGCCAGTCAATAACGACAATTTTCCTTATTTCTTGAGTTGTTGTATACAACAGAACCTCGTGAATAAGGGTGGCCGAATTACCAGAAAGACGGGTCATACTGTCAGTAACTATTAATGAATATTCAGCATTTTTTATTTTACAAAGGCTAACCGGGCAATTGTGAACAGTCTAGGGTTTCATAACAAGTTTTCTTTCCACTCTTGGCTCTCCTTTTGCTTTTGCTGCCTTTTCATGCTCAATTCCGCCCAGGTCCATGCAGAAGAGGTCGCCCTTGATGCCTCCTGGCAGGTCAGTGCAAACCATACAGGCGAAACAGAGGATACCAATGCCTTTAACCAGCGTTACGGCCTGCAATGGAATCCGCGAGTGACACGCGCCATTTTTTTTGACGGCAACATGAATTACTCCCGGAACGTGACAACCGGTGATATTGTCCGCGAATCCCTCTCACCCACCGGCACTCTGCAGGTTGAAAACGACATCTTTCTCGCCGAAGTCAGTGGTTTCATGAACAAGACCTACAACTCCCAAAGCTATGATCAGCTCGACACCAACTGGGAGGCCCTTCTCGCCACCAACTGGGACTATCCTCTCTGGCCAAATCTGAGTATCAATATAGGCCAAAACTGGTTCACCGACAGTGAAGAGGTGCATGTGACCGACAGCAGCCGAAAATGGTCAGAATTTATCGCTAAGTGGGAGTTGGATGATTTTGAGGCCTACTATAGCTATTACACCCAGCTGCGGGATGACTTCGTTGAACAAAGCAGCTATGATGAAAAAAAGCATTTCGGCCGCATTGATTATGGCCGCTCCTTTTTCACCAACCGGATGAACATGACTTTTTCCGGACAAGTCACCAACACTGCCACCGACATCACCGCCGAAGGTAATAACATCTCAATCAGAGTAGGGCTCAGCCAGGGTCTGGCCGGTATAGACCCCACTCCGAATTCCGGAAGTCTTCCCACATCACCCGGCCTCATCGACGGCAATACCAACAACACGGCCTTCTCCATCAACTTCAACGAGTTCGCCAACCTCGGAGTCAAAGCAGACTTCCAGGTGATTGACACCCTCTACGTGTACACCACTCAGATTGACCCGCTGCTCATCTCCGAAACCAATTCACTGCGCTGGGATCTCTACTCAAGTGATGACGGAGTAAACTGGCAGCGAGAAGCAACCAATCCAGCCACCATCTATAATCAGGACAGATCCCGTTTTGAGGTAAATGTAGGCGGCCTGCAACGAATCTATCTGAAACTGGTGGTAACAGGCTGGCCGCTGTCACTTGTCATCCCGGTCACCGAAATAGAGGCCTATCGCAACCAGACCAGCTCCGGCGACAATTTCGCGGAAACCCAGGAATACACTCGGTCCTTGACCGATATGAACCTCCGTTATACACCCAGCACAAACACCAGCATCAGCTACTCTCTGGTCTGGGACGACTCCGACTACACTACCGGCAACGACCGTACTCGCTTGTTTCAGACAGGGAATGCCAGATGGAGATACAATGATTACTTCATTCCCTCATTTACCATCAACAATACAACCACGGATAACAGTGCCATTTCCGATACCAGCCAACGCTCATACGCCTTGGCCGTCCAGTCAACGTTTCTGCCCACCCTTGAAACAAACGTTGGCTTAACCAGAAACGAAAACTCCACAGATACTGTCCTGCAGTCAACGAACAACACCGTCTACCTCAATATGACTGCAGCCCTCTATCCAAACCTGGATACAACCCTGGATATCAACACCATCTTTAATAAGGATGAGCTAGATGGCAGTTCAAACGAAAATATCGGATTGCGCTGGACCCTCACTGCCCGCCTGCGCCCCACTCTTCTCGTTGATTTTATCGCGGAACACGGTAGCACAGGGGTCGGTTTCACTGAGATAATCGATACTGAGCAATCCGGAGGGCGGGCCACTTTGAACGTGAACTGGCGCCCCTCTGAACTTCTCTCGATACTGGCCAATGCCTCTCAAGGCTATGGCGATGAGTGGTCCAATTATGAAAGCTTCCGTTTAGATACGAATCTCTCTCTGATTCGCACCGCCAAGACCCAGGTTACTGTCGGTTACAAAATCAACATCACCGAAGAGGACACCATTAACAGCTTCAACGCCAACTGGAGTTGGAACATAAGTGAATTTTTCACCATGCAGTCCATAGCCAATTACCTCATAACCCAAGATGATAACGGCTGGTATGTCAACGCCCGCCTCACAGCAAGGTTTTAGCTCATGAAAACAATTACATACTTGATCATCCTGTCCCTTTCCATCCTCACCTCCTACGGCTGTTCCTCCAAGGAATCATCCATTCAGACCTATCTCCGGGAAGACATAGATCTGAGCTACGTTACCAGGGTTGCTATTCTCCCTTTTGAAAACAACACCCAGGATGAATTTGCCTCCAAGCGCATCCGTGATATAACTGCCACTCAGGTCATGGCCATGGGCATTTTTGATGTGGCAGACAAGGGCGTTGTCGACAGCGCCCTGAGCGAAATGGGAATTGACCCGACTACTCCTCTGGATGCCCCTCTTGTCAAACGATTGGCACAGAGACTTAATGTCCAGAGTTTAATCATCGGCACAGTCAACAATATCGGAGAAAGTCGACAAGGCTCATTCAGCTATCCGGAGATGTCGTTGACCCTCCAGCTCCTGGACGGTGAATCTTCCCTGATACTCTGGCGGACCAGTGACACTCTGAGCGGCTATTCCCTTTCCGACAGACTGTTTGGCCTCGACCCCATGGATTCTTTCCAAATCACTGTGGAATTGCTAAACAACATGCTTTCAACTATCCCAAAATGACCAGAATGGCAGTACAGCTCCCCATCCATAAGGGCCAGGAAAAAAATCTACGGGCTTTGCCCTTTGCCGAATTGTGCCTTGCCCTGCTCATAGTCTTATTCTCCTGGACCGGGATGGCTTCTGCTCAATCCATTGCCTTTTTTCCCTTACTCGACCTGAGCGAAGACCCTAATGGCACCAACGGCCCGCTCACCGAAAAGGTGCGCCAGGAACTCCTCAACCGAGAAAAAACACTTATCCCGGCTGAAGAGATCATGAATTTTCTGGTTCGCAACCGGATCAGAACTCTTGGCAGACTGACCAGCTATCAAACCTCTCTGATTCGTAAAGAGCTAGGGGCAGATCTGGTGCTTCAGGGTACCGTCTGCCAGGTGGATGAGGGAGATACGCCCCTGCTGAGCCTTAACCTCCAACTCAGCAGAACCTCAGACGATCAGATCATCTGGGCCAAAACAGAACATCTCTACTACTCAGATCTGACCAGCCTCCTCGGCCTGGAAGATCCGCACAACCTGGAGGATCTCTATGAGCCTTTTTTCACCAGTCTTTTTGCCACCCTGCCGGAATCTTCCGATCTTGGCGGTAAAGCGATTGACACCTTAAATATCGATACAGTAATCATATCCCCTAACTATCTCAGGCCCGGCGAAAAGGTGTCCTGCAAGGTCAAAATGCACAACCTCTTGAATGAAGAGGCAATCCAGCCACAACTTGTACTCTCGGTCAGCGGCCAGGAATACCCCCTTATTCTCGACGAGGAAGGCTATTACCTGCAGACCTCCTGGCCGGCCGAGCAGGAAGCCGGCTTCTATCCCATAACTTTAAAAGCCAGTTGGCCATCAGGTATCGTCCAACAGGGGGTTGTCGGTTCCTACAGTGTCGATGTCCAGGAAGCCGGAGTTGAGCTGCACCTGATCGGCACCGAGCATGATGGAGAAATCCTCTTCAGCGACAAACTCCTCATCATCCCAAAACTTCTTGAACCCGAGCCCATCACACGTTGGGAAATCACAGTCACTGACGAGGAAGAAGAGGCCATTGTCATCATGGCGGAGCCCGGTCATGTTCCAAGACGTATTACCTGGCAGGGCAAGACCTCGCTGGGTAGCATAGCACCTCCAGGCAACTACTGGATCACCTTCAAGGTCTGGGACCGGGCTCAACGCGAATCCTCCGCCGAAGCAGCAGTACAGTTCAGACCTGACGGACCGGAGATTCTTGTGGAGGTGACTCAGGACGAGGAACGTGTGACAGTTGATCTCGACAACATCGTCAATCTCCCCCTCATCTTTTGGTGGGCCAAATTTTATGGAGAAGACGGCAATCTACTCAAGCTGGTCCAGGGTAGCGAACTACCGGTGTCCATCGAACTTGAAGGCAGTTCTGACCCGGAATACAAGATTCAGTGCCTGCTGACGGCAAGAGACATCCTCGGCAACCAGACTCAAAAAAATATTCCCAACTTATTTAAACTGGCGGAGAGTGAGGCTGACTTTGAAGATATCAGCATCGAAACCGAATGGATAGAGGAGTTCTGAACAATGAAATACTCATCCCTGTGTTCCCTCATTCTTTTTCTTTCCCTCCTGGCCGGCTGCGGAAAAGAGGTCCCTGTTCTCCAGAAGCTGGAGGCTTTGCCCGCCCAAGGCAGCTGCAAGATTGCCGTCCTCCCGTTCCTTGATAAAATTTCATATCCCCAGGGAGGGGCAATTGTTTACAAAGTATTCTTTTCCGAACTGGTGGCCACGGGCCGCTTTCAAGTCTTCCCGGAGGGAGACATTCAGGAACTCTATCAACAGCTTCTTATCTACCCTATCCAACAACCCAACCGTGAACAACTGGAGATGATCGGAGGCCGACTTAATCCGGACCTTTTTATAGGCGGAACCATATTGAAAATGGAGGAGAGAAAACAGGGCGACTATGTCGATACCGAATTAACTCTCATCCTCCATCTCTATGATGGCAAATCAGGACAACTTCTCTGGTCAACCTACCACCGCCGCCTCGGCAGCGAGTATCAGCAGATCATGCATCTGGGCAGAATCAACTCCATCACTGGCCTTGCCCGCCGCATGTCCCAGGAAATTATAGCCGACTGGCTTGAACAAGGAATGACCACATGTACCGAATAAGCAAAATTCTCTTTTTTTGTTTTATCCTCTCATTATGCGCCGCCCTCCCTCTGCACGGAAGCTGGCTGCCCTGGAGCAGCCAGACCCTTGTCTCCATAGGTGATGAAGACTACAGCAATGAAGACTTTAAAATCTGGTGGGAAAACTGGCAGGAAAAGGATATGCAACTGCCGGAAAGCCCCGCTCCTTTTGTCGACTGGATCCTTCTCTTTAAAGAGGCGGAACGGATGAAACTCTACGAGTCCCCGGTATACCGCAAGAAAGCACTCACCTTTCTTAAAGCCAGGACCCTGATGTTCCTGAAGAACGAAGAAATCGACAGCAAGATCAAAATCAGTGAGGATGACCTCTGGAAACAGTATCTGAAGAGCCATGCCCCTCAGTATCAAATAAATATCTTCTTTTTTAAGAAACAGGAGGCTGCCCAGGCATTCGTTGATAAACTTGGACAGGAAGTTATCAGCGATGAAGAATTTGCCACCAGGCATGGGAGAGACGACGGCTACTTTTCCCAGCGCAGTGAGTGGTACCGCCCTCTTGCCATTAACCCCGGGTGGCTCCCCATTCTTCATGAGTTGGAAAAGGGAAAAATGAGCCAGCCGGTTCCATGGAAAGGTGATTTTGTCGTTTTGAGACTGCAGAATGTACTGGAGGGAAATAAAAATGATTTTGAAAGCATCAGAAATCAGTTGCGGGAGAAAGTCTGGAAAGAGCAGGAGAACAGACTGACCGTCGATCTGCTCACCAGACTCCGCCAGCAGTACCATGTGAAGATAGACAGCGAACGCCTGGAACAGCTGGATACCGAGGCGCCGAACGACGCCGGAAGCGATGAACCCCTTATTTTTACAGACAAGGGAAACATCTCAGAACAGATCGTCCTCGCCAAGATCCACCAGCTGCAACGCTTCAGAAGACAGAATGGCTTTCAGGTAGAAAATAGTTTTCAATTCAAAAATCAGGTTGTCAATGGTATCATAGATCAGACCCTGACTTCCTGGGAGGCCTTGGCCAGAGAGTATGAAAAGAAGCCACCCTTTGAGGCCATATACCAGTTCTACTGTCGGCACCGTATGACCAAAATGCTGGAAGAACGGCTTTTTGCCCCCCAGGCAAAGGTGACTGAGGAAGAGATCAAGGCCTATTACCAGGAAAATCTTCACCTCTTCACTCAGCCTGAGATTATTCGGATGGCAATCATCGAAGGGACAGAAAAGAGTCTCAACGATCTGTGGCTGGAGGTTGCCCTTGGCGGAGACTTCATGACTCTTGCCCGCCAACGCACCGGAGGCGATGTTCCAATCCGGGATATCCCGGTCAACCATCTCCACCCGCAGGTGAAAGAGGTGGTTGATAAATTAACCAAAAATGAAGTGAGCAAAGCCTTTACGGTTGACGAGCATGTGAGCCTTGTCCAGCTGGTAGAGCGCAAACCGAAACAGACCATGCCCCTGGCTGAAGTGAAGGAGGACATTAAGCAATCTCTGTACGTTGCAAAAATGGCCACACTCCGTCAGGACTATCTTGATAAGCTGCGAGTGGAATACGCTGTAGAGACCAATGACACTGCCTGGCAGAATCTCAAAAAAGAGATGGAGCAAGATGATTAGAATTTTTTTAACTAACAGGAAGATATCAACTTTTTTCATCCTTGTTATTGTAGCTTTGCTGTTCTCATGCGTACAGACCAGTCAGCAATCCGGCAGAGCAGTGGCCAAAAAATGTCTTGACTGCCATCCGGAACTGAGTGAAAAACTGAAACAGGGCTATGTCCATGCCCCGGTAAAGAATGAACGCTGCGACCAGTGCCACCTTCCTCACGGCTTGGTCGGCGGTATATTTCTCCGCCAGGAACAGCCAGGGCTCTGCTATAGCTGCCACCAGGCAATAACTCCGGCTGCGAATCAGAAATCAACTCACCCTCCTGTGGCTCAGGGAAAGTGCGGCAGCTGCCATAGTCCGCATAATTCCAAACACCCCCAACTCTTAAAGCAGTCTTCAGAAAAAATCTGTTTCACCTGTCATGAAGAGAGTGGATTCCAAAAACAATATCGTCACCTTCCTCTGGAGCAGGGTTGTAAAACCTGTCACAACCCTCACAAATCTGACAACGTCTCACTCTTGACCAGTGAACCTGACGCAGGGTGCCGCTCCTGTCACCAGACAGACAGAGACATCTTCAAAAAGGCCCACCACAACTATCCGGTGGAGAGCGGCTGCCTGCTCTGCCACACCCCGCATGCAAGTGACGCGCCCAACCTCCTGAAAAAGAATCTGCACAAACCTGTGGCACAAGGCAAATGTGAATCCTGTCACCAGGTGACACAGCAGAAAATGACCACCAAGGCCCCTGCCAATCAACTGTGTCTCGACTGTCATGAAAAACCGATGACAGGACCAGGCAGTGTCCATAAACCTTACCGGGACAAACAGTGCATCAGCTGCCATGCGATCCATGCCAGTGATGAGCGCCTGCTCTTGGTCAAACCTGCCGAAATGATCTGCCTCGACTGTCATGCAGCAGGACCTGTCAGCAAAGACAACGACAGTGAGAAACAAGAGCAACCTAAAATGGTCAGCCAGCACCAGCCTGTACTCAAGGGCCAATGCCTCGCATGCCATAACGGCCATGGGTCTCCCCGCAAATCCCAGCTCAAACTCGATGAAAAAGATCTCTGCCTGACCTGCCATGAGCAGACAATCTACACTGACAAACGCGGCAGCCACCGAGCGGCACCAGGGCAAGCCTGCAACACCTGCCATCTGCCCCATCAGTCACCGAATCAGAATCTCCTGGTCACCCCTCAGGACACACTTTGCTTCTCCTGCCATAAAAAAGAAGCAGATGAAAGAGGACGATTCAGCCTGCATCAGCCCTTTGCCACGGCAAACTGCACCGGCTGCCATCAACTTCATGGCGCCACCGAGAACAAGTTCCTCAAAGCAAACAATAAAAGCGGAGCTCTTTGTGCAACCTGCCATGAATCAATTCAAGAGGCTGGCGACACCATACGGTCCCATGCCCCGGTGGCCAAAGGGCAATGTGATCGCTGCCATTCCCCACATTCCGCTGACTTTGCCTTTGTCGTGAAGAAAAAACCGGGCAAGCTCTGCCTTGAATGCCACGACAACGTAAACCGGATTATCCAAAACTCCAAAGTTCCCCATAAACCGGCTGTCGATGAAAACTGTACCACTTGTCATGCAGCCCATGGTTCCCCCCACGATCATATCCTGAAAAAAGGCCAACCCGTGGTCTGCCTCAGTTGTCATAATGAAATTGCCGAGTATTGGCGCCAGGGGGTCGTTCATAAACCCGCAGTCAAAAACTGTCTCCAGTGCCATCAAGCCCACGGCTCTAATGAACAGGGGATGCTCACCAAAAAAGGCCGGTTACTTTGCGCAGACTGCCATGTGGTTACAGGTCCTGATTTCCTTAAAGCCCACAAAAACATAAAGCCAGGTCCGGATTCCTGCAACAGCTGTCATGACCCCCATGGCAGTCCTGAAAAAGGCCTCCTCTACCCTGTAGGTCATATACCTTTCCAGAAGGGCAACTGCAGCCCCTGTCATGATGGGAGGTCAAACTAATGCGGCTCTTGCTTACTTTTTTTTCAACCCTGCTTTGTTTTAGCACTGTTTTGCTCTTTGCCGCTGCGCAGCCGGCGTTGGCTGCCAATGTCTGTTTCAGCTGCCACGACAAGGCTCTGTTCACGGACAAAATCATTCATAAACCGGTGGCCGAATCACAGTGCAGTGTCTGTCATAATCCGCATGTGGCCAAGTACAAGGGTTTGTTGCGTAACCGTGAAGGCGACCTCTGTTACTCCTGTCACAAAAAAAGCAAAAACGAATTTGCCCAGGGTGTTGTCCATGCCCCGGTGGCCGCTGGAAACTGCAGCGCCTGCCATTCTCCTCATGCAAGCAGTGAAAAAGGCCTGATCAATAAGGATCTGGCCAAAAACTGCCTGGCCTGCCATACGGACCTGCCCAAAGAATACAAACAAACTCATAAACCTTTCGCAGATGGTAACTGCACAGTCTGTCACAAGTCCCATCAAGCCGATAATCTGCAGCTGTTATCCGACAAGCCGGATGCTCTCTGCCTCTCCTGCCACAGTGCAGATACGCTGCAGGCATCCCACAAGGATTATCCCCTTGCCCTCAAAGACTGCCTCTCCTGCCACAACCCGCACGGCAGTGAGCGCAAGGGATTGATACGGAATTTTCTCCACCAGCCATATGTTGAAGGCTGTGCATCCTGCCATCAGGGAACAGCCAAGGTGAGTATGGCTACCTGTTTGAAGTGTCACGAAAAAACAGGTCAGGAGCTCCAGGCCAACCACAGCCATATCACTCTGCAGAATGGCAACAGCTGCCTCAACTGCCACTCACCGCATGCCGGAGACGACAAGGCCCTGCTCAAACACAGGGAGCGCCAGATCTGTAATTCATGTCATGCCGAAACCCTAGCCCTTTATCGGCAAACAAAATTCCCGCATCCGCCCGTCAAAAAATGCTCCGTTTGCCATGAATCCCATGGCAGCAAAAATCTGGCCATGCTCAGAGGTGGCGGCAATGCGATCTGTGTTCAATGTCATGAAACCCAGGGGAAATTTACTCACCCCGTAGGTCCCGAGGTCCTGGAATCACACACCGGCCAGATGGTCACCTGTGTCTCCTGTCACAACCCAATGGGAACAGACCATAAAGCCCACCTGGTCCAGGAAGGGAAACGGGCCCTTTGCGTTTTGTGTCACCGGACCTACTGATGTTTTTTTCAGGTGGGATTGCCTGTCGGGCCCCCCACTTCTGTCTTTGACAGGTGTTAAGTTTGGCCACCGCAAAGGCAAATAATTAGAAAGGAAACAAGAGACATGAGCAATAAACCAGCATGCTGGATCCTTAAAACAGTATTGATGTTCACACTTGTTCTGGGATACTATAATGAAAGAGCCGAAGCTGCCTCTCCCTGGCTTTGGGACCGTGTTCTCAAACAGGATCTGGTCCAGGATGCCATGAGAATGCCCACGTCACTCTATATCGATGCAGACAAAGAACTTTATTATATTGTAGACAGTGGGCGTAATCGCCTCCTCTCGTTTAACCGGAAAGGGGAACTGCTTAATATTTTCAATGCAGGCAAGGCCCTCAGTATCCCCTTTGACATGGTGAAAATCAACGAAAAGGGGTTGTGGATAGTGGAAAAGGGACGTAACAGCCTGAGCTATATTGCCCTCAAGGAGAAAAAAGTTACCCCCAACACCCTCATGTACAAAGGAGAGCTTGTATATCCTGACAGGATAGAGGCCGATTCGGGCCTTTTGTACGTCCTGAACAAGGCAACCGGTAATATTATCAGTTATTCAAACAAGCTTGAGGCTGTTAATCGTTTTTCCTGTTCGGACTGCCCGTGGGGATTTGTTGATTTTAAAATTCACGAGCAAAAACTTTGGGCACTGGATCAGGCAAACAAAACCATCCGCTGTTTCAATCTGGATGGGAAACTGATCAAGACGTTTGAGTTGGGGAGCAGTGTCAACTTTCCGGTATCGCTGGCCATAGAACCAACCGGGTTCATCTATGTACTGGATCGTCAAAAACGTAATATTGCCGTTTACGATAGAAACGGAACATTTAAATACCGTTTTCTGGAAAAAGGTATCGCCCGCGGACAACTCTATTTCCCAAGCGAAATTCGTTTTGATCCCTGGGGAGGACTGTGCATGGTGGATGAAGGAAATGCCAGAGTGGAAATATTCAAGCGCTAAAGAAACAGAAAGACAACAGGCTGAAGGCTTAGGGTAACACCTGCAGTTGGAATTATTTTGGCTTTCCCGGGTGGAAATCAACAATGGGTTCACCAAGACAGGTATAGATAAACAGGGAACGAAACATTTCAAACAATGAGGGCCAAATGACAGTTCATTGCTTGAGACAGCAGATTCGATATAGAGGCTCATCCCAGCCAGGCAGATACTTCTGCCGCTGAGGACTGTCACAGCGGGGCGCCTTTAACCCTGCAAAAGAGGGAAACCACCGCAATAGAACCCTCTACGGAACGGGACCATTATGATAAACATTGTCAGGTTATTTGCAGTTACCTTTATAATACTGTTACCCCTTTACTCCTTGGCTAGAGTTACCGGGCCCTGTGTCAACTGCCACACCATGCACAATTCGCAGAATAACCTCTGGGTAGCTGACAGCGCGACCCCTAATCCCGCTCTCCTGGTAGCCGACTGTATAGGCTGCCACACCGGACAGAATACCGGGGTAAACACAATGCCCTACGTTTTCTCCACAACACCTCCGCAATACGGGACCACAGGTACGGAAGCCGATACCAACACCCTGGCCGGTGGCAATTTCTACTGGGTCTCCAATGTAGACGATCGGAGAGGCCATAACATCTACGGTCTTGCCGGCCCTGATCAGATCTTGACCCTCCCTCCCGGCGGAGACGGGACATTCAGCGGTCAACTCCGCTGTGCAGGAACCATGGGTTGTCATGGTGACAGAACTGTTTCCGAACAGATATCCGCCGTCAAGGGAAGCCATCATTATAAAGATCATACCACCTGGCAACCTGGAACAACCATTGCCGCCAGCTATCGCTTTCTTGATGGTATTCAGGGGCTTGGCGACACAAGCTACGAATATCATCCCACCGATTTGAAACACAATAAATATTACGGCTTTGATCGTACTGCTGAATCGGAAACGCCTGACGGCACCATCAGCTCCCAGTGTGCCCAGTGCCATAAGAATTATCATAACGGGGCTAGCAGCCTGACGTCCAGTGGCACCTTTGCAACAGGAGTATGGCTGCGTCATCCAACCGACTATGACATGTCCAACGCCATCTCCTCCGATGAATATCAACTGTACAATAACAGCAGCACCTACGGAAATAACATTTACAGTGTCATTTCTCCGGTGGCCACTGCCGAGACCTCCACGACCGTGAACACACAGGTTTTCGCTCAGGCAAATGATGCAGTGGTGATGTGCCTCTCATGCCATCGGGCCCATGGCAGCCCTTATGCAGGCTCGATGCGCTGGAACTACAAGGCCTGGCCCGCGGGCGGGTACAATGGCTGTGCCATCTGCCATACCGCTAAAAACTAATTTTTTTTATTCATTGCTCGCCTGGAATGGCATCTCACCCTTGCCACTCTGGAGCCAGCTGGAATGAGACTTTTGAATAATTTATCAAATCTTACTACACAAAGGAAACATCCCATGTCCCGAGATCTATTGGTCAAGAGATCTATCCTTTTTTTCCTGGCCTGTCTCTATTGCTTTCTGTCATCATCTTCTCTCCTGGCAGGCGAATATATCGATTCCGCCCATGGCTCCAGTACCGCAGGGGTTTTTCGCCCGGTAATCGGGGATGCCCCCCCGCAAGGATTCGGCTATTCCCGTGGAAACTGTGCCCATTGTCATGAACAGCATGCCAGTATAGGAGGCAGTGAACCGGTGCCAACCACCGGGGGAGCTTCGTCCTATGAACTCTTTGCCAATAATTTCGATACCACCCAAAAAACCATCCCCTACACTGAGTCTGACAACTTCTGCTTTTACTGTCACAACAATCCCACCTCAGCACAATTGGTGGTAAATAACGATTACAGCCAGAACTTCGGTTGCGCCCCTCAGGGACCGACTACAATCATGTCCGCCATGAACCAGCGCTCCTACCACAACCTCTACGATGTGTGGAACTTTTCCAAAGATAAATTTTCCTGGTTCACTACCTACTCGAATCCCTGTGATGCCTGTCATAACCCGCACCTGGCCAAGAGAAACTGGGCCAATGCCAAGGATCCCGCCTATTCGGCCATATCAAAACCCACCGACCACTTTGCCTTGTGGGGAACTACCGAAACCATGGACAGCAGTTACAATACCAAATATGAACCACCCTACTGTTCCAGCAGTCTGCTTAACCGAGAACCGAATGCCAGTATCGATGCAGCGACAGGCCGTGCCAATACCCCGGATTATGTGGACTTCTGTATCACCTGCCACACCACCACCAATACCATCTTCAGCACCAGTCTCAATCGTAACCTCACAGCAATCAACTGGGACAGCAACGGAGATAAACACGGTCTTCGCCTGATGGACGGTTCGGTCTCCACCAAGGCCCCCTATGCCCCCAACTCAAGCGGTACTGACTTTGTTCTCTCCTGCCTCGACTGCCACGAAGCCCATGGCTCACAAAATGTAATGCTCATGAGAAGACGGGCCAACGGTTCTGATCTCACCAGTACCATCGCCACTTTCGATACCAAAAACTGGGGCCTGATCTGCCTGAAATGCCACAAAGATGATGCCGCAGCAGGTGTCGGTCCTTCCAATTACTGGGAATACGTGCACCACCTGGTATCAGATGCCCCCTACTTTGAACAAGGCCCGTGCGTAACCTGCCATACAAGAGGAGATGGTTTCCCCATTGACTGCCAGGAATGCCATACCCATAGCGGTACACCCACGAAAGCTGATACTCGAGGTGCCGGCATAGGGACATACCGAATACCCTTTTAAACCAAGAGCATAACCAACAGATCCTTCACAGAATAGGGCCCCGATGCATATCACAAAAACAACCGGATACCAGCAAACTACTCATCTGCTCCTTGGCTGTCTTCTCCTGTTACTTTCTGGCTGTGCTTCCTCTGACGGCCCATTCGCCACCTCAGATTCCTCGCAAAGCGGAAGCGGAGGACAGGCAGATAAGGGTGGTCAGATTTCTCTTTTCCTCAATCTCAAAGAGCCCGTAGGACCGGAGCGGAAGATGCTCATCCAGTCAATTGAGGTGCTTGCGGAAAATAACAATTGGATCTCTTTGCGTCCCGATCCAATCGAGGCTGATTCACAGTTGATCCTGGGACGACAGATATTCCTGGGAAGATCCTACCTGCCCTCTGGATATTACAGCCAGCTACGCATTACAGCCAGCCAGGACGTCCAATCCACTGGTGCAGTCTCTGATCCCACTGCAACCATACTTGAAATTCGCAATCCCCTCTATGTTGCAATTGGCGACTCCCATTCTCTCTTTCTGACCTGGGATGTTATGGCTTCCTTTGCCGCAGCCGATAAGGACAGACCAAGTCTCAGCCTGGCACCCAAGCTCAAGAACATGCTGGTAGATGTGGCCTATGTGGCCTGCCCGGAAATCAATACGGTGTACATGATTTGCACCGACAAAAACTGGGTTTGCGATTCTCTCGGCGTCAGCGGCGGGCCCAGCTACCTGATCAGTGACCCGAATAACCCTACAGGGAACCTGTTGGCACTTACCGAAGATGACAAGAACATCAAACGAATCGGACCTGCTGCAAACCGGGTTGAGGAAACCTATAATCTGCCGATGGTCGGCAAACCCCTTCATATTGCAGTCAGCCCAGATAGTCACTGGGCCTACGTTATCGACAGAAAACGGGGTAATATTCTACGCATCAATCTGCAATCAGGTTCAATAGAGGCACGAAACAGGCTGGGCTACGAACCGTCTTACATCCTCTATCTTGAGAAACAGGATGTACTCGCCGTCGCCCTGTCCCTTTCCCAGACGGTGGTTCTTCTTGACCCGGAGACCCTGAACCAGGTTCAAACAATCTCTACCGGCAGCAAACCCGAAGGGTTGATGCTCTACAATGACACCTATCTCTACATCGCTGAATCAGGCAGTAATTCCGTTATGGTCTATGATCTCACCCTCAATAAACTGCAAAAACGAATTCCCGTGGATTTGTCCCCCATGCGCATCCTGGCTGCGAATGGCCTTATTTATGTAACGAATGAGGCCTCTCATTCCATCTCTATTCTCAAGCACGGCCAACTTGGGGTATCAAGAACCATCCCTCTGGACGGTTCTCCACTTGAAATGGCCTACAGTCCTACCAACAAATGGTGTTACGTTGGTAATGAATCAACAAAGACGTTGGATATTATAGACCCCGTGAACAGCAAGATAGTGGGCCAGATTCCCCTTGGCGCTCTGCCCAAAGGCATGGCAGTCCTGCATTAGCAGACCTGCAACTCTTCCAGCGTTTCCCGTCTACCGGGTCCGGGAGAGAAAAGAAAGAGGTACATAGAGGTATGCTGGAATCATATATTTAAAAAAACAGGTGAACGGTCGACGTATCCAAGGTAAAATACTATTTTCGGAATGGGAACCAGTAACTTTTTTTTTTCATCTTTCACAACATGGCCTCTCCAATGACATACTCTGTCAAATTTTTTCTTCTCATCGCTCTCGCACTGCTGCCCTCCCTGGCAGCTGCCGACAGCGGCACGACTGAAGATGAAAAATGCATTACCTGTCATGAAAGCAAATACAATGAGGCCCTGAACAACATCTATGTCCATAGCCCTTTCCTTGGAAAAAAATGTGTCACCTGCCACATTGAGGATCACTCTTCGCCACTGAGCAATAGCAGGCAATCTACCCGGCACGACAACAAACCCAAGATCACCTGGCTGCAGAAACATTATGAACCTGCCCGCACCCACTTTTTTCTGATTCCATCTGCCAAAGTGGACGACACCCTTTTTGTGCAAACAGCAGGCAATGACCTTCAGCCTAAAGTAACATCTATCAGCCTGCCACCTCTCCAACAACTCCCGCAACTCGCCAACGACGGACAACCTCCAAAAATATTCGACATTAAATTCCTCGGGGTGAAACGGGGTATACTCTATACAGCCACTATCAGCTGGAAAACGGATGAACCGTCAGACGCGCAAATCCACTATGGCGTCGGAACATTCACGCAAAAAACCAGGCTCGACCCGCAGCTCAAATCCATTCATACAATTGATATTTCCCCGGTAATACCCGGTAAAACATATAACTACACCTTGATATCAAAGGACATGCACGGCAACAGGATGATCTCTCAGCCCCTTACTTTTTCCACAGAAAAAGTAGATCCAATGGTACCTTCCAGAAATTCCACTCTGAGCAGACATCCCTCCTCCCCTGAAGATCTCAGTCACCAGCTGTTGGCCGTGGAAGACCAATACTTCATAACTATCACGGCCAATTGGCCAACGTATATAAATATCGGCAGACATCACGAGTTGCGGCCGCAGATCACCCTACCTGCCAATGACTTGCCTGCCGTTAACGAAAAGCAGGCAGTACCTGTGAAGCATGTCATAATGAGAAGCTCCTATGACACCAACATTACTTCATGTCTGCACTGTCACAAGGATTATCAGGCCAGTTCGAGTCATCCTATCAATGTTCTGCCCAAACCGGGAATGATTTTTCCCGATGACTATCCAGTACTCGATGACGGCAAAATGCACTGCATGACCTGCCACGCTACTCACGCATCCAACAACGAAGCCAGGATCAGGCGGCCGACCAAACAGGAACTCTGTATCGGCTGCCATAAAAATTACGATTGAGCCCTGGCACTCATGCGCGACTGCCAGTATGTGCCATCGAAGTAATAACTACCTATTATCGTTCAGGAGAACAGATGTCCGACTATAAGAGAAAGCGAATAAATCTGGGTGTAAAAAAATATTTCCAGAAATGGCTCCTGATCCGTATTCTGGGAATGATCATCTTCAGTTCCATTATTGCCGCCCTTATTCTTTACTTCTATGCAAGACAGGAAATCACTTCCTCTTTTTTCGATGCCCACATCAAGATTCGACGGGTCAGTGATCTTCTCTTGCCGGTTGTGGCTGCCGGTAGTATGGTCAGTCTCATCAGTGGGATAATCCTTTCTCTGTTCCTTCCTCAGAAGATTGCCGGACCGATCTTCCGGATAGAGCAAGGCCTCAAACCTATCCAGGATGGTGACTTTACCTCGCTCATCAGTTTGCGCAAAGACGATGTGCTGAAAGATCTGGCAGGAGAAGTAAACAAGGCAACCACTGAAACCCGTGTCAGAGTACAGAAAAGTAAGAATGCGCTGGCAGCTTTGATTGAAGCTATGGGTAGCACGGCTGCAGACAGTGCTGTGCAGGATAGGATCAAAGACCTTGAAAAGTCATTGGCCCAGTTTAAAACCAAATAATCTTGAGACCATAACGTTACAGCCCGTTATTCTCATTATACTGAATGGTTTTAGGTTTTTTTTTTACAATCATATTATACAACCCCCTTCCGACAAAAAAGGGGTACTATCCGGGAACCAGTACAAATGTCAGTTACAGTCAATCGAAGATGTTGCAATTTTAACAAGCTGGTTTTCATCTGCTTTTTGATATCCCTGTTCCTTCCTGACTTGAGCTTTGCCTATACCATCCTTTCTCCCGTATCACCTTATGCTGTCATTATCCAGGCAAGGCGTCCTCAGTCTACCCTGATCCTCAAACTCTCCAGCAAAGATGAATTGGCGCATTTGCGTGTAGCCACAGCCCAAAACAGAGCTGGAGAAGATCATGTAATTGACCCATTGGGTCTCTATGAAAAAGACGGGATTTCCTATATACACTACACCCTGCCTCTGCAAAAGGGAGACAACACCTTTGTCATCAATCCAGGAGAGCAGGAACTGGAAATCCGCTATCAACCTGTGCGAACGCTGCTCAACGTCAACTTTGAGGATTCAAAAGCCTTCCTCTTCCATCGAACTGCGGTTGTTCCCAAAGAGTGTGACCTCTGTCACAGCGAGCAGCTCCCTGAAGGCCATGGTCTCGACGTGAATCGCCTGAAAAAAAATGCGAACTTTTCACCGATATGTTTTTCCTGTCACCGAAAACTCCACAGCAAAAATGAATGGCTGCACGGGCCAGCCGCAAACATCTATTGCCTGAGCTGCCACAGAAAAGGGACAGGCGACACCAAAATCACCATGCTCACGGGTCGGGTTGATGAGGTATGCTTTCAATGTCACATCAACAAAATAAAATTCAAGACCCAGGCTCATGTCCATGGTCCGGTTGGAACCGGCGACTGCACCATCTGCCATGACCCCCATGGAGATACATACCAATTCCAGCTCTGGGCCGAAGGAGGCACTGACCTCTGCATTGGCTGCCATGGTGATAAGAAAAATGCCAGTAAAAAGAGCATAGGCTTTTACTCCCATGGCATAATTCTGGGTGGTGGCTGCGTCGCCTGCCACAGCCCACATGCAAGTAACAACCGTTTTCAATTATACAAACCGATCAATGAACTTTGCGTCAGTTGTCATACCGGTTTGGCTGATATGGAAAAAGGTCATCCGGTTGGCAATCATCCTTTAAAAGGTAAGGATGACCCGCGCCGAAAAGAACGGGAACTATCCTGTACCAGTTGTCACAACCCCCATGGTTCCAGTTACCGATACCTGCTTATTGGAGATATTTTAGGTGGACATGTATGCAACAAGTGTCATAACAACGATTAGTTTTCAGAAAAGACTCCTTCTGACCGTCCTCTCAGCGACTTGCCTCTGTGCGAGCCTGCCGAGCCGGAGCCTTGCTATAGTTGAGGAAGAGGGGAAAGTTGGTGTTGAGGTTATAGCTATCCTGAACACCGATGAACTGGGCGAAAGACTCCGTTATCCCTCCGCCGTCATGTATGACAAGGAAATGGATGAGACGTATGTAGTCGGCGGTGGTGAGGGCAAAGTCATTGTCTATGGTTCCAACTTTTTCCCAACCGTCTCCCTTGGCAAGGGCCGAGGAGCCGACTCTGCAAGGGGAGTCTACATCAACGACTCCAGCAAGATCTACCTGTGCCAATCCAACTCAGAAAACAAGCCGGCGCGGATAACATCTTTTAACGCCGCCTTTTTCCCTGAAAAGGAAATCGTTTTTTCCTCCATGCCGGAAGGAGAAAAATTTGTCCCCAAAAACATGGTCACTGGTTTATCCGGCAACATGTATATTGCCGGTCAAAACACCCGCGGCCTTCTGGTTCTTGACAGTGAAGGAAATTTTTCTCACTGGCTGAAGCCGATGGACAAACTCATCACTGAAAATTCCCTGGTCAGGTCTCTTGAAGAAGGGGTTGAGGAACTTTCACCGGAACTGGTGGCTATGACCGAAGCAGTACAGGATGCAGCCCAAAAAGAAAACAGTGTGATGAATATGAGAGACCTGCTGCCACCGGGTCTCCTGCCAAGCATTGATGAGAATGCGGCAACGTTCACAGACCAGGAACTCAAACCGGTGCAGGTTGCACACGTCGCCACTGATTCAGAAGGACACCTCTACGTCCTCAGCGAAGAAACCAGTAAAATCTATGTCTACAGCCATACTGAAGAGTTTCTCTTCTCCTTTGGTCAGAAGGGCGGGTCAACAGGCAAGATGAGCCGTCCCAAGTGTCTGGTCGTCGATGAAAAGAAAAAGGCCCTCTATGTAGTTGATTACATGCGGCACACCATCCTGATCTTTGATCTGGGAGGAAAGTTCATGTATGAATTCGGTGGGATGGGAACAGGTCCAGGCTGGTTTCAATATCCTGTAGGCCTGGCTCTCAACAAGCAAGGCAACCTGATCGTTGCTGATCTGTTCAATCAACGAGTCCAGATCCTGAATATTAAATTTGAATACAAATTTCCAATGTTCCAGAATCCCAATCAGGAGCAGGAAGCCATACCGAGCGAGAAGGAGCTGACAGTTCCGGATGTTAAAAGGGAAGAGGGCGATATTTTCTTTCCAGAGCCCATTTATCTGTAAGTTAGTTTCTATCCATTAATGAGCGAATTTTTTCTCAATTCAGGGCGGGGCATCAGGAAGGAAGTTAGCTGAAAAAACACGACCTTCCTGAAAGGAGTAGCGGTCAGATAACCTGTACTCCTTTCAGGAAGGATTTGATTTACTCTTTATTCATGAATCATGGTGTTACGCTGCAAAAGCTCAAAAGCCTTGCGATACGATTGTGCCGATTCCTCATATTTCTTCTGCCGCTCCTGGAATGTCCCCAGGTAATAATGCAGGTCAGAGTTCCGGCCATTACGAAACAACAAGGCCTTGAGATCCATTACAGCCTCATCCACCTCACCCATTTCAGCACTCACCCTGGCCAGACAAATCTCAGCCTCAATCGACTCCGGATTACCCGCAAGACCCGCCTCAAGCTCCCGGATAGCATCATCAAGGGCACCCTTTTCAAGGTACAGACAGCCTAGCTCAACTCTTGCATCATGCAGTGCAGGGTCGAGTTCAAGAGCTTTCATAAGTTCGCGGATAGCAGCATCAGGCATCCCTTTATTTTTCATGACGGTGCCCATCTGCATATGACGCATGGCAAGCTTATGCTCTTTCGGCACCTCTTTCATCACAGGATTCAGGTCAGCCTCAAGTTCTTCAGGAGTCATCAGACCCAGCATCACATCAACTTCCCCGCGAAGACGTTGCACGATATCCTTGCTGTAACCAAGGCCGCCACTCACATTTCCGTTTTTGTCGATCAAAAGGATTGACGGCAGGACATAGACACCAAATCGGGTGTAGGCATCCTGGGAGGCATCCTTGTAGACAGGCATTGTCAAACCGGACAGGGCAGTAACTTCATCGACCACGTTCTGCTGATCATTCTGCATATTAACAACCAGAACAGCAATTCCTTTTTCCTTTAAATAGGGCTCCAGTTCCTGAACCGTCTTGAGGGTCGTGACAGCCCTCTTTTTCTTGGCTTCCAGATCTCCACCCCAAAAGGCAAGGAGCAACGGTTTACCTGCAAAGGAGTGAATACTCTTTGTTTCTTCTCCTTTATACCCGACGAACTGGGCATCGGGTATCGGTTTACCAATACTCAGGGCCCGGAAGGGAAAAGATTTGGCCAGACCAATATCGGTCAGGATGAACAACCCGGTAAAAAACAGGATCAAGACAATCAGGTCTTTATTCCGATGACAATCGGTTTGCTTTCTCCACAACATAGGGACTCCTTACTAAATATTCGTAATAGTGCACCAGGGGCTATACTTCAGGGTACTTTGAAAAATTACTGTTTTTGTTCAAAATCGAGGTATGAAAAAAATTTACCGCGGCATATAAGTGGGATCCTGAGTATATATTTTTTTCATAACGAAGAGTTTGGGCGAAAAGGTAATTTGGCAAGGTGGCCTTCAGTGAAACTTTAAACGGTAAGAGTTACAGGCTGTTTAGATACGTTCATTGCCGATATTGAGCCAGAGACCGTCCCAATGCAGAAATCCAAACCAGACGACCAGAGTCTCGTTGCATCCGTTTACGGGGAACGGCGGACTCTTCACAAATACTCAGTCACTGTTGGCTGATACCTGCTCATGGCTCATTTTTCCGAAGAAACCAAACCATACAACTTTCTCTCCCTACCCTTACAGATAGGGAGAGAAATCATCCGGTATTATCTGCTCGGTTTTCCTACTGCTTTATTGCGATCATACTTTTTGGGAGCATGACAACCGACCAGACAACCACCACCATTCTTGTCCGGTGTAAATTCAACAGGATAAGACCATCGACCAAAAGGAACTTCATAGCGGATATGCTTGGCCTGATTACTGGCATGAGGACTATGACAGGCTATACAACTTCGTCCTTTTTTCATGTTGACATGGAAAAAATGAAGATTGTAATCTTTATCCCGAAAGTTGGTCAATTTGTCAGTGTTCCTGGTCTTGGCCACGTCCTTGTTATGACAGCCAAAACACAGATCATACTCTTCCGGCTTGTATTCGTTATAAAAATCTTCTGGGAAATATCGTACCAGAAGACGGCTGAACGCAGACCCATGAACATTGTGACACTCAGCACAAGCCCCTGTTTTTACCGGACCATGCAGATTCTTACTGTGGGCGATTTCATCGGCCAGCTCTTCATGGCAGGTACCGCAAAGCTGGATTCCTTTACCCTTGAGCAAAGAAGCAACTTCGGAACCATGAGGCACATGACAATCGACACACCGACCTTTGGCCACCGGTTCATGTTTGAAGACTGCCTTATCTATGGCCTCATAAACATCCGGAGAGACCTCCCGGTGACAGCTCTCACAGAGTTTTTCAGAGGGTGCCACCAGCTGAAATTGAGTCTCGGAACTATGTGGGTCATGACAGTTGCCACAATTCTCGGCCACCGGCTCGTGGATCACTTTTCTACCCATCTGTTCCTTAACATTTTCATGACACTCGTAGCAAAGCTGTCCCTTTTCCAATGGAGCAATCAGCAGTTTACTGTTTGCTGAGGCATGCGGAAAATGACAGGCGATACAGTCGCCGGTTGCTACCGGGCCATGCTGATGTTTCTTGGTGAAAATCTCCTGCTCATGACAATTAAAACAGAGACTGCTTACCTGCTTACCATCGCCACGCAACTGAAAGCGCATGGGGGATTGATGCGGGTCATGGCAGTCAACACACCCGTCTTCTACCGGGGGATGGACTACAGCCTGATCGAATTCCTTACGTTTTGCCTCATGACACACGAGACAAAGCTCCTGGCCAGTACGCTCCATCTGCATCGGCTCAAAAGAACCATGCGGATTGTGGCAGGAGATACAGATTCCGGCACCCACCGGTCCATGGACATGGGCCGCATCTTTACCCATTTTGGAATGACATTCCCCGGTAGTACAGGTGCTGCGGGCAGGGGAAATACGTCCGAAATCGAACTTACCACGCCGGAAGCTGTGACATTCTTTACAGTCAAGTGCACTTGGTTTACTATGAACATAAAAATATTTATATCCGTCCGGGGCCTTCTGACCTTTTTTCAGAGCCTTTTTGGGCGTAAAATAGACCTTAATCTGCTTGGTCAACCCGGCAGCCGAGACGGTAAATTGGTTTTTTCCCTCCTGAAAGGTGATAAATGAGCCAAAGGTCCCATCCTTGATCGGCACCACGGCATTGGCGACCTTAATTCCGCTTCCGGAGATCTTGATACTATCAGCTTTGACCCCACTGATAAAACCGGAAAGAAAAACCGTCTGTTCCGTGACAAAAGCGCCATCCGGCGGGGCTACCACCGTCAACTTAGCTGCTCCAGCATCCTTGCTTTCTTTTACCGCAGCGCTACAGAGCATGGGGGCTGCCAAAAAGATCAACAGAACCAAGGCTGCCGACGACAGGCTCAAGGAACAATGATCACTTAACCAATTTCCGCCTTCCTTCATTTTCGATCCCCTCCCAATTAACATGATTCCTCCTTCAATGTTCTTTTTGCTGTAAAGCACATTTCAGGGACTACACACAATCTGAGTCTCCCAATTCTTCCTCTTCCCATTTTCAACTATTCAGTTAAATGAATACCTCATTTAACTAAAATTGAAAATACCACAGCGTAGAGTTAGAACAAGAAAAGAATGTTTTTTCAAGACGTTCCTGTGTAAATTCCAGCCAAAGATCTGGGAATATCTCCCAGAACAACAGCAAACCTGCACAGAAAGGCTCACTTTCCTACGGGACCTCTTTGTTTACTGTTGTGATAGTACTTGAATCTGAACAGGGCATCGAGTCCATGACAATCTATACACATCAGACTGTAGGTTTGCATGCGTAAGAAACTGTTAGTAGTTCGCCCTTCCAGATTTTCTCCTGTTCCCGGTCCGGCAACTTTTGGATCCCAACGATGTACGTCATGGCAGGAAGCACAGGAAATATCCCCCACAGTCACCTTCTTTCCACTTCTCCGCTGAAAAAGAGGAAAATAGTTCGACTCGCCCTTAACGTTCCGCCCCACATTGGTAATCAACATTCCTTCGGGATGAGAATCCACACTGGGCACCTTCTTTGCGCCGATATTCTTCTTGTTATGGCAGGACTTGCACATCTTATCCATTACCCCATTCCCTTTTCCCAGCTCACGGGCCCAGAGACGCACCTTGTTTTTTCCGTTATGGACAAGATGACAGGCCCCGCAGGCCCCTGACTGCGCGGGGGTCTGTCCCAGAAAATTTTTGGAATCCGGAGCGAGGATGGTCATATCATGATCTGTCATTGCCACATAGGACTGATCAACATGACAATTAGCACAGAGGAGAGGAGCCGAGGCACTTTTTAAACGAAGGAAACTATTATGCCCATCTCCCTCCTTGCCAGCAGAGTTGACAACCGCCTCTTTTGCCGGATCCCACTGATGGGGATTATGACAGGTGAGACAGGTCACCACACCTGCCTCATTCTTTTGGCCTTTTTTGTCATAAAGAGGCAGGGTTGTTGTTATTCCCCTCCTGTTGGGATCGATATTCACAGGATGAGACCGCTTGCCGAGAACCTTGGTTCCGGCTGTTCCGTCTGTATTATGACAGGCAAGACAAACTGCCTCTGCCGGCTGTCGAGACCTGTTTTTACTGTCAATGGCCCACAGCTTTTTGTTGTCCGCCATGTGGATCAAATGGCAGACTCCGCAGGTTCCGGACTCAAGCGGGCTCTGCCCCTGGCTGTTCATCGACTTGGAACCGGCCGCCAAAAGATCATGGTCGGTCAACTCCACCCGGCTCTCGGCGGAATGACACTGTCTGCACAGTTCCGGCGAAGGTTTGTTGGTAAGGCGGAGAAACTTGTCTCCGGCTGCAAGCTCTCCTCCGGGCTGCACCTTTCTGCCCTTGTGGGGATCATGACAGGTGGGACAGGAGAGGATTCCCTGGTCCAGAGCAACTCGCCTGCCCTCAACACTGAACACCGGCAGTTGCGGATCCATCCCCTTATCCATCATCGAGACATTATAGGGATGGGAATAATCCGAGAGTATTTTCTTCTTGGCAAGGCCTCCTTTTTGATGGCAACTTACACAGAGGTCCATAGCCTTGTAACCAGTCGATTTTTCTGGCATCTTTCTGGCCCACAACATCACCTCACTGGCCCCGTGTACAAGATGACAGACACCGCAGATTCCCGATTGGGCCGCAGTCTTTCCTTTTAGATTAGTGGCTTCAGGAGAACTAATACGCAGATCATGAACCGTATCCACCAATGCCGCCTTGTCGCTGTGACAGTCAAGACAGAGTTGCCCCCCGCCCTGAGCACTATCAATCAAAAACTTATCATTGGGAGCGCCATGCACCCTGTGACAACTCTCACAGATAACCTGATTTTCCCTGTTCCCGTCAACGGCTCCCAATTTTCGCAACTCGGGAGAAAATTTAATCTTCGTTGAATCGATGGGGTGATTCCCCTTGTCCGGTCCGCCGTCTTTATCTTTATGACACTGCCGGCACATACCGGAATCATCATTAGAGGTACGGACAAAGATGGTCTTATCCATCCCCATTTCGCTTGGCACCCCATGGGCGGTATGACAGGTCGAGCACTGCATGAAACCGTTTTCGTCCAGAGGAAAAATCTCTGGGATTTCCATGCCGGCAGGAGGCGGTTTGTTAATGGGATGATGCTGATCGTTGTAGACCCGGGCCCGAGAATCAGCCACACTGCCATCATGACAGGAATGACAAATCTCAGCCTTGGCGACCACTTTATCGGCCTGATAGGGAACCAGCTCCGACCCTCTGCCATAGAGAAAGAAGGTGTCTATCCACCGATAATGACAGAGGGCACATTCCTTGGCAGAACTCGGATTACTGGGGGCCGCGACTTCGGCCAAGCCAACATGAGGAGACAACAGAACAAGGACAAGGAAAACAGAAGAGACAAGGTAATAAAGCTGCTTCATACAATCAAACCTGAAAGACTGATGGAATTATCTGTTGATCTGGAAGACACTGACACGTTCTGCAAACATCTGGACAACATAGAGACGATCCTTTTTGTCTATAAAAAGGCCTACCGGGGAATTATACCTCCACAGCTCATCTTTTTTACTGTCTCCGATCACGGAATGAAAAACCCCTTCATCAAAGACCTGGACAACCCCCATATAGGAATCACTCACATAGACCCTTCCTTTCGAATCGACAGCTACTCCTTTGGGCCTGAAAAACTGCCCCTTTTCCACACCCCAGTCCCCAATAAACCGGACAAACTTCCCATCGCGGGTCATTTCCTGGACCCGGGTATTGATCACATCAACAATATAGAGATACTTATCTCTATCCATCGAGATCAGAAAAGGATAGCGAAACTCCATCCGCGCAATACCTGCATTACCGATGACCTCAAGCAGCTTGAGTGTTTTCAGATCATATTTATAGATACAGTGATTGTCGTTATCGACAACAAAGACCTCAGTCCCTTCACTATCTACGGCAACATCAGTTGGATCAGGCACCTTCCCACTCGTGGATTCAACCTTGATTTCATTAAGAAAACGCCCTTTGATCGAAAATATCTGCACCCTCTGATTGCCGCTGTCGGCGACATAAAGCCTGCCTGCACCATCAATGTCCATACCCAGGGGATAGTTAAACTGACCAGGTCCGCTGCCGGCCTCACCGAAGGAAAAAAGAAATTTACCTTTCGAATCAAAGACCTTTATACACTGGTTGACTCCGTCCACCACATAAATGAAGCCATCAGCCCCCACGGCAACATCACTGGGCTGAGAAAAGTTATGCTGAATATCAAAAAGATGCGTGACCGGGGTCAAATTAATGGAATAGACCGGATCGGCCATCATCAGAAATACAAAAAGGAGGATGAGTCCGTTACGGACAAGTCCTCCTTTTTTCTTGCCTTTGGCAAACAAATAATTCCTGCCAACCATTCTTTTCATACAACCTCAACTCAATCAATAGACTGGAAGCGGCCTCATGAGAAGAGCCGCTTCCAGAGAATAGCCCGCGATTTATCCTTCGGCCCTGTCAACAGGTGGAAGGTTTTCATCCTCGGGAACAGACGGGGCCGGTTCGACCGGAAGTAACGGTTCTACCGGGTCAACAGGATGGCTTACACCGGGATTGAGCATCTTTGGCATATAGAATTTTGTGTAATTCTTGATCATGCCAACGACCTCGGTGCTGGTAATGGAATCTACTCGCCTTTTGGGATATCCAAGATCAGCGAGCGGCAGGAGAGGATTCTCGCTGGAATGGCACTCCTCGCATATCACTGGTTTTTTGCTGACGACATTATGGATTATACTCTTGGACTTTGATTTCTGGCCTTCAGTTAACTCCTTTTCATTCAGGCGGTATTGCTCGACAAAATCGATCTTTGCCTGAGTGTCGATCCTTACCAGGGAGCCATTCTCCATGATAAAGGGGATAATCTTAGCCTTGTAGGTACCAGGGGGCGCATCGTTCACTGGGCTTGGGATAATCTCGCCGGTCTCCCGACTATACCACTGGTAAACCCCGGTAGCCATCTCTCCTTCCGGACGGGCGTGACATGTCTGACAGCCGATGAAAAAGGCGTGCATGTTCAAAAATGCCCGCAAGTCCTTAGTTACAGAATCGTGGGGCATATCCCCATGACAGGAACTGCAGTAGGAGTGTCTGTCCGGTCCGACATCATAACCAATATGATGGAAATGCCCCTTGATATACTGCTGTTCAAGGACCCGGTAACCGAGATAGTGCTTGGTCCGCTTCTCACTTTTCAGAATCACCTGCTCAAAAGATTTATCATCCTTTTTCTTCTGGGCCAGAGATTCTTCAGTATGCTCCGTATTGGCGGCATTCCGTTCATGATACTCATGAATGATATGAGCAAAGGTAAGATTCCAGATTATTACCCCGAAATAGACAACCAAGGCCATAAAGGCCAGGATGTAGAGTTTTGTTAACAACTTTTTCATACTGCTGCCCCTCCTTCCTTTACTAAATGCTCTGACGACTGGGTTCCACTTGGACTTTCCGGAGGAGATTGCCCGGGACCACCCTTCGGAGCATGTTTAGAACAACTCGGGGCATGGCCTCCGCCATGGGGCGGCAGGATCTCTTTTTCATACCCTTCTGCCTTCATGACCTTTACATAATGCTCATAATGTTCCTCACACATCAGTTCCTCACTCAGGTAACCTGTCAGGAAGACGGTACCCATAGGAAAGACCGAGGTGGAAAAATGGACATTATACCAATGCCAGATAAAGAGAAACAGACCCGCCAAAAGGGCTTCGTCGCTGTGGGCAATCAGACAGAAATTGATAAATTCTCCCGGGATGACCTGGGTAAAGAACTCCTTGTTCCAGATAATTAACCCAGAAGCACCGATAATAAACATACCCCAGAAGGGTGCCCAGTAGTCGAACTTCTCCTTCCAGGTGTACTCATCACCATCGGGACGGACGTTGGTATAGTAAAAGAGGTATTTCATCAAGTCAATGACATCTCTCAGGTCCTTGAGATTGGGCACCATAGGCAGCTTAAGTACCCTCATGGCAAACTTCCCCTTGGTAAAAGTCCCCTCCCTTTTCATGGGCAGATAGTGATCATTATAAATCACCTTGAAGATCCAAAAAATGTGATAGGAAAAAAGAAGGAGCATAATGGCCCCGGTTATCTTATGGACTGTGGGAGCCATGGTGATGCCACCAAACAATGCATAAAGATAGGGCGACCAGAAGGCGTCACTGAATTTAAGCGGCATACCGCTTAAGACCAGGATCACGACCGTGGCGGCCAGGATAATATGCTGGATTCTCAGATCCAGATCAAATCTGAAAAAGTATTTTTCGCCGTTTATAATTTTAATCCGAGGATACTTGGCCATGATTTCTATTTCCTCCTTTTGAAGCTGGCATTCGGAAACAAGCGCCGTAGTAGATCAAGGAACAAAATAGCCATCAGCGGTAGCAAAGTTCCTCCGGTAAGGACGTAAAAGAACGAGGTAAACCAGTAAACAAACGGGCTTTTTTCCTTATCGAACACAGGATGCACCTGATAATTAGCAAACTGAACAGAGGCATTGGGATGGCAATCAACCGAGTTGCAGATTGCTCCTCTGTTATTCGGATGAGTGGAGGATCTGGGATCATCATTCCCATACATCTGATGCACAGATTTCCCCTTCACTACATGACAGTCAAGACAGTCAGGAATCGATTCATCAAGCAGATTGGCGGCCTTGCCGTGAAAAGTCTCCTGATAAGATGAACCGGCCATGATAGTCAATCCGTGGCGCTTCACCATCTCTTTATCATCATGACATTTTCCACAGGCCTCAGCGACATTAAGAGGACTACGGCTCTTGTGCAGACGAGTGGTAATATGATTATAAAACCTGAAGATAAAATCTTCCTTCTCGTGACAGACCCGGCATCTTCCCATGGCATCATCGGCAATACCGGGACGCACTTTTTTGACAAAGGCAAGGGGTCTGAAGAGAGGATTGTCATGGCAATCCTTACAGGTCGGCATATCTTCGTTGTATTTCTTGAGTTTTCCTTCTTTATCAACCTTGCTGTGGACAGATTCATCCATGAAGGTTTTTACGGATTTGTGTGAGAATTTCTGCTCACTGGTAGGCTCGATAATATGGCAGACCGCCAGACAATCGACCGGCTTGGCTGGTTCATGTGGAATTTTGGTGATGTCGGCATGACACCCCTCACACTTAACCTTAGAATGAACACTTTTATTAAAAATTTCCTCATTGACGAACATCAATTTCATATTGCCGCTTTGATCAATCCGACTCAGGCCTGGATACTTGTGACACAACAAACAGTTACCCATGTCTGCTGCCGACAACCATCCAGGCAGCAGACAAAGCGCAACAAGCAGAGCCCTGAAAGACCAGCGCGGTCCTGGAAACAAGTTCAACAACATTCCCCCCCCCTTATACTTATTTAGATGTATGAACAACTCTAACTCTTTTGCCGGACAATCTTGGCATGGTCAGGGATAATTCTTCCCCTTATCCCTGTTCCTTGCCTCACTTTGCATCATCGCGCATCCTGTCTGGTAATGCAGCGAACGGCGCATCAAGATGGCCGGCATCTTTCTCTCTCCTCTCCTCTTCTGTTAATTATTTTGATGGCACGCCAGACAGATTTTATCTCCGCCCCTTGACACCCGTAAACGCCCGGCTTCCCCGGCGCCTCCGGCTCCTGTCTTGTCCGCCGGGATAACTCCCCGTTCATGCGGATTATGACAGGTGACACAGGTTACTTTTCCCTGGGCATCAAGAGGTAGAATTATCCCCAACTTACGTTCCGATCTCCGCATATTTTTCAAAATTGCGGCCGGAGGCTTTTTGAGGTGATTGGCGTTGATGGGGTGCAGCTGTATCTGCTTATAATGACAGCGATAACAGAGCACATCAAGCTTACCGATAGGAGCCACAAGATCACCCATCCCATGGGGATCGGCAAGAGTGGCACGGTTGACATCCGGAACACCTTTGTGACAGTAAAGACATTTCTCCTTAACGACATTCCCCTCCTTATCTATCTGATTATGCGGATCCATCATCTTGTATTTGGCCTCACTATGGCACTGATAACAGATAGCTGTCCGTGACATCAGAGGGTTGATCCGCAGAAAAGAACTGTTGAATTTTTTCATACTGCTATCGGTCTGACACTGCAGGCTCATGCGGTGACAGGTGACACAGGTGATAGTACTGTCCTTAAGGGGAAAGTCTGATGGGATCTTGGCTCGTTTTTCAGGAGATAATTTTATTCCTACGGGATGAGTGTAGTTCTCGGGAGTATAGTTATGACAGCGACAGGTTTCGATAAAATCATCAAAACGCATATCCACATCCCCCTGGCCTTCGGCATTCAGGTGGCACTCGTTGCAGTAATACTTGCTGAAATGAATATTGGTGTTAGCGTTGACTCCGGGATTTACAAATGTCAACTGATTGCCATCAATTTCCCTGGCAAAAGAGATGTTGCTGATAAAAATGAAATAGATCAAACAGGCTACGCTATAACGGATAAAAGAAATTTTACTTACTTTGGAAACTCTACACAAGTTGAGACAACACCAGAGGGCTTTCCGCAATATAGTTCCCCTAAATTTTGAACATATCACCTGCGTGGAACAACTGAAGAAACTCTTTCAAAATAAAAATTGAGCTCTAAGCAGGTTTCACGTTTTAACATTGTTATCGCACAGCCACCGGTGATTACCTTTTTGGCTCTGCTCCAAACATCCGCTCCATTGCTTTGAATCAAACTCCGCTCTGATTACACTAATCGTTTCGATTCAATTACACTTACTATTGCCAGCTTAAAGCGACAATGTCAAACCCTTAGAAGAGGAAATAGCATCAATAATTATGTACATAGCGCATAAAAAATGAGTAACACATTGTAATACAAAGAAAAATAAAAATGAAGTTTTAGCGAAAATTTTTTCAGCATTCCTCTTTTCCCGTCTATAAAAAAATGAGTCAACTCAATTACACTTTAGGAATATCTCTTAGTAATTCCACTCGACAGCCAAATAGAACGCTTGGCAGAAAGTGGTTCAATCTTGTTGGCAGCACACTTTCCATGTAGTATGCTTGTCATGTCGATAAAGGATACTTACTGTGCCAGACATTCCTGAGAAAACTTGTGAGCTCGAAACATCGATCAATCTAAAAAAAACCAGATGACCAGCCAATGACACAGGGAACCTTTCTTTTTCTCGGCGATTCGCTCATAGCCGATTTCAACTGGCAGGAGAGAATGCCTCACTTTCAGATCCTCAATTACGGGATACAGGGCGAGACAGTCCAGGGACTTCTGAACAAAATCACCTCCATTACCGGGACAGTCAAAAACCCCGAGCTCATTCTGGTAATGATTGGAACCAACAACCTGATCATTGAAGACTACAACTACCTGGAATCCCTGCGTCAGATCATCATCCGCCTGACCTCTCATTACCCGACAACAGAAGTCATCACCAACAGTCTGCTCCCTTTCCAGTTACCCTGGCTCAGCCTGGAAGCTCTGGAACAGATCAACAAACAGATCGAAACCCTGACTCTGCAGACCGGATCCTGTTATCTTGACATGTACTCCAAGTTCAAACCGAATTCAGACTTCTTCCAGCGCGACGGTGTCCATCTGACCGCTAAGGCCTATGACTTGTGGTCAAAATCCATCCTTGAATTTGTCTCATTTCTAGTGGAAGATGACAATTAAATATTTTAACCGGTGCGCAAGCACCACAAACTTTTTCTATTCTTATAAGGACAGATAATTATGAAGAAAAACATCACCAACGGAATCACGATCTGCCTCTTTCTCAGTTTTGCCGCGTGCAGTAATGCCGATCAGGATACGAAAGCAGAAGAAGCTGTAACTACTACCGACAAAGCTGCAACTGTTTCTGCAGCAGCCGAGTCTGCGGCGCCCGTTGCCGATCTGGATATGCCTATCACCGGCAAGATCCTGGAAACCATGAATGCTGGCGGCTACACCTACCTGCAGATTGACACCGGCAGCAGTCAGCCATGGGTTGCCATTCCTCAATCCCAGGTCAAAGTCGGTGACGAGGTCACCTGCAATCCTGGTATGGCTATGGGAAACTTCACCAGTAAAACCTTGAACCGGACATTTGACAGCATCATTTTTTCTTCAGGTATTGCTGGAGCTGCAGGAGGAGGACATGGCGGCATGATGGGCGGTGATGACTCTTTCAGCAGTGCCGTCCAGGCCGAAGGAGGATCTCCTATGGTGCAGGAATCTCCAGCCAGTTCCGGTGGTAGCCTTGGTGCCATGACCCCCTACAATGAAGTCAAAGTAGAAAAAGCTGTTGGTGAGAATAGCTATACCATTGAAGAAATTTTTGCGAAAACGAAAGAACTTGACGGAAAGACTGTCCGCATCCAAGGTAAAGTGGTGAAATATAGCCCCATGATCATGGGACGCAACTGGATCCACATCCAGGACGGCACAGGCGACCCTATGAGCAACACGCACGATCTCGTCATCACCACCACGGAAGAGGTACAACCCAATGACGTCATCACCATCGAAGGAGTCCTCGCTTTCAACAAAGACTTCGGCGCAGGTTATAAGTATGTGGCCATTGTTGAAGAGGCCAAAACTCTGAAGTAGTGTAAAGAGCCTGCGGAAGGAGGACAGTGTGCGTATCGGTATCATTGGCCCAGGAGCCCTGGGTTGCTTCTTTGCCGCCAGGCTTTATCTATCCGTCAATGAGCAGGACGAGATCCTGCTCATTGACCACAGAATAGAGCGGGCAGCCGAGCTTAACAGACAGGGAATCCTCTACGAGTCAGACACAGAAACTGAACGATGTCCGATCCCGGTTGGAAGTTCTCCCGAATCAATTGGGACCTTGGATGTGGTGCTATCCTGTGTCAAATCTTATGACCTGGAAAACAGTCTGCAATTTGCAGCCCCTTTGCTCGATTCCGACACCCTTCTCCTCTTCCTCCAGAACGGTATCAGCCACCTGAAATATGGCGAGCAAAAACTGCTGCCGGCAGTTCCGGCTTATGCCACAAGTTCAGAAGGTGTCACATACCTGGCCCCCGGCCATATCCGCCATACAGGCAAAGGCCACACCTGTCTCGGATTTCTCTCCCCCGGAGGCAGCTCGGGCAACGAACGGCTGGAGCAACTCAGCACAGCGCTGCGCAATGCGAGTATAGAAACGTCAATCTCCAGCGACATTCGAACACAGCTCTGGGCGAAACTCTTTATCAACGTAGGAATCAATGGACTGACTGCCGTTTACAACCGAACAAACGGCCAACTCCTCACCTCCTGTGCTACCCGCAGTAAAATCAAAGGTCTGGTGCGGGAGGCCGAAAATGTGGCAAAAGCCATGGGAATCACCATAGAGAAAGATCCGGTGGCCGAAACCTTGACAGTCTGCAAACGCACAGCCCGCAACATCTCCTCCATGCTTCAGGACATCCGCCAAGAGCGACCCACTGAAATCGATGCCATAAATGGGGCAGTGAGCCGCCTGGGAAGAGAAAACAACGTTGCCACCCCACTCAATGACGACATCATTGTTCAGATCAAGACAATCGAAAAGCGTTACCTTAGCTCCCAGACAGATACCAATGAAAATTAAGAGTGATGAAATAGGCTTTGACCTGGACGGGGTTATTGCCGATACAGCAGAGGCCTTTATCCGCCTGGCCTGCCAGAAATTTGACTTCTGTTCTTTCCGCCTGGAGGACATCACCAGCTTCCAGGTCGAAAATTGTCTGAATATCCCTACGCCCCTGGTAGAACAGATCTTTTATGCCATTCTCAAAGATTCACTTGGTACTGGACTGCAACCCATGCCCGGAGCAGTGAAGACAATCACAAACATGACAGAAAAAGCAAAGGTAACCATCATCACCGCCCGTCCGCTGCATCAACCTGTTGCCGACTGGCTGGACCACTTTTTTCCGGCCAAGACCTGTGACCAGATAAACCTGGTAGCCACAGGAGATCACGATGACAAGGCCCGTTACATCCGGGAACACCGGCTCCGCTACTTTGTCGATGACCGGGTGGAGACCTGCCTGCAGCTTGCCGAGAGTGATATCACCCCCATTGTTTACAGGCAGCCCTGGAATCAGGGAAAACATAAGCTGCAACAAGTCAGCAACTGGCAGGAAATAGAAGATAGCATATTATTTTGACAGGTAGAATAAAGAAGACTGATGGCTGAAGGAAAACAGTTCAATTCCAGAAAATAATTACACATTTCAAGACTAAGCGTTCAGCCTTTATCTTCTACCCCTTCAGCTTCTTCACCTACTCCCCTCAACCACCCAGGTTCCCCATGCTCTGCCCCCACTGTCACAACGAAATCCAGGTCTACCGCAACCCGGTGCCCACCGTTGATATCATCATCGAAATAAACGATGCAATTGTTCTCATCAAACGAAAGAACCCGCCACATGGCTGGGCACTGCCGGGTGGCTTTGTTGATTACGGAGAACCTTACGAGGCAGCTGCTTTGAGAGAGGCAAAAGAAGAGACAGGACTTGTGGTGGAGAATCTGCAGCAATTCCGGACATATTCAGACCCGAAGCGGGATCCGCGGCAGCACACTGCCTCCACGGTTTTCATCGCCCAGGCAGACAGACTCCCCACAGCCGGAGACGATGCGGCTGAAGCAGCCATCTTTACCGAAGAAAACCTGCCTCAACTGGTCTTTGACCACGCCCGGATTGTAACTGATTATTTCGCTTTTAAAAAAGGGAAAAGCTGAAGCCTGACCGGACGAAACAAAAAACGCATACTAAAAAAAACTCAACAACAAGCCGCTCACCACTACATAACCACTACATGTGTGGGAGCGGCTTCAGCCGCGAACTTACCCATCACTACGCAAGCAGACTCGCAGGTCCGCGCATCCCCTGTTCGCGGATTAATCCGCTCCCACTTAAAAAGCACAACTCCCTGCACTCTCTTCCCACAAACCAGCAACCTGCTCACTAATAAAGCTCAACAAACCAGGCAATCACAACTACATATCCTCTACACATGTGTGGGAGCGGCTTCAGCCGCGAACTTACCCATCACTACG
>JAHJNL010000033.1 GCA_018820855.1 Pseudomonadota bacterium
CGGGATATTGCGGCCATCGGCAGGACCTGCGATAGATGTTGAACCACCGCCACCGGTGCAGACCATGTCTGTCTGCTCAACACCTGCAGGCGGATCCACTTCCAGCAATTCCAGGCCCCCGGTAAACAGGGCAAAGGCCACCGAGCTGTACTTGTTCTCGATGGCCGTTTCCCGCTTGGGTAAAGACAGAAGATACTTGTCCCTGTGGATCCGGTAGGTGACCGCGAAAGTCCCATAGACAGGGGCAGCAAAGGATATCTTTTCCACACCGGCCACAAATGACGGGGCAACACTCTGCATACCGTCCTGGTCATAGACCACATCACCCAGCCACCTGGATTCGACAACACCGAAGCAGGGATATTTGAGTTTCACCTCGTCATCCATGCTCACCTTGATCTTTTCTGTAAAATACAGATCATCCTCTGTAATCCTGGCTCCCAGATGGCCATGGGATACATCAAGACGATAGGCAAGGGCCAGATCAAAACGGTACACATACAAGGTGACTACACACTCATTCACGCACTCCGGCTCATCAGGCATCTCCTGATTAAGCAGGGCCTGGATAGAGCGGTACATCCCGGCCCTGGACAGGTAGCCGTCCGCCTGGCCAGCTTGTTCCTGCTCGATCCAGAGTGTATCCCTGGATGAGGCAGAATTGGAGAGATTGAGGGTGAGCGTGTTCATTAGACTGCAGACTCACCGGCTGTAACGGCAGTCAGTTTATTGTTTGCCAGGCTTGCACAACCTGCAGGAACAGTGCGCCGCAACCAGTAGGCAAAAGAGGCCGGGTGAATGTCCCAGGTGATGGTGTCGCCTGCAGCAAACACCCCGGAGAATCCTGCCGCTTCCAGGGTAAAATAGGGCTTGGTGAAATCCGGATTTGAAGGAATGAAATCAGTGGCCGTGTCTCCGGATCCGTAGGCAATACCAGACGATCCGATAACGTTAAAATGGGTGGCATCAGTAAACTGCAGGGTAATGGAATCCTCCACAGTACCGATATTGTCACAGGTAACAGGATGGGTGGTGTCATCGTAGGCCCCTGTTCCTGCAGCCGTTACCGTAAAGTTGGCAACAGAGCAGGCAATATCACCCTTATCCATAATGGACATGGCTCTGGACTCACCGACAACGGTATAGGGATTAGCAATCACCTCGGCCACGGTAATGGTCACATCCAGGCCTAAAACAGTGGGGGCACCTGATATAGTAAGAAATTCCTCATTGCCGGCCACGGCATCCGGAGTGAGTTTATCAGTAAGCCTGATCGGATCACCATCCTGAAAGATTGCATCCGGACCACTGGCCAGGGACGCATCCTCCACAGTCACCACAAAGGTCGATACCCCGGCAGCAATATCAGTCTTGAGATAAGCAGCTCCATACTTGCGCTCGTTGCCGACAATATCAGCCTGGGTATCTGTCTGGGTCCCGGCAAAGGCAACAATCATATCCTCACCCAGCGTTGGCCGGTCAACCCACTTCTGGGCAGCCAGCAAGGTGCCGTCCGTATCGTCTGCAGCCTTGTCAAAGAGTTTCCTATGCAGGACCGCACCGGCCAATCGTTCCGCCCTGGGCACATGCGGCCACACGTTATTGACAACCCCGGATATCACCTGGGTGACGGACATCCGCCCGCCATTGGTGGCCAAGGCTGATACCTCGGCTGCATGGTATGTTTTGATATCAGTATCAAGCATTTTTATACCTCGATCATAGTTATAGTTCCGGTGTAAGGAGCATCGGCCTGTGGGTCTGCTTTATCAAATACCGGGATGACATCCTCGGTGGAGATGATGAGCACGGAAAACGTGCCAAGGTGGTGAACAAGAGTGACAGGCTGTCCTCCAGCTGCCAGAGACTTAATGGCCATGAGCTGCGAACGCAGGATCTTACCCTTAAGAGTATTGCCCTCTTTTGTTGCAACCAGAGAGAGTGACCGCCCACCGCTTATGGGCATGGTCTGAAAAACACTGGATCCATCCAAGACACCTATCTGCTCCACAGCGATATCCTTTGCCGTCTCGATCCCATGCAGCCGCAGGTTGTCATCCAGAACAATATTGCCTATCTGTACCGTCATGATGCCAGCTCCTGCATACGTTTCAGGCCATTGATAAATGCAGCAGTGTTTTGCCTGTCTGTCATCACCCGCACAGGAGCAGCTGCACCATGGAAATTAATATCATGGGTGTAGTGACCCATTGATTCGCCGGAACCAGCCAATACCGGTCCACCATTGGCCATTGGCAAGGCAGGCAGGGAAGGGATGGAAAACCGTCCGACCGGACCACCGAGTTGCATCTTGTGTGAAAATTTTTTCAGGAGTTCCGAAAGAAGGAGCTTCCAGTTTCCGGCATTGAAGGCCAGGGCTGCAATCGGTCCGGCTTCGCGCACCGATTCTTTTTTGAGCATCACCTCACCATTCTCTGCCATGACCAGGTTTTTCGGCTGGTCGCCACCACCGTAACCAGCGAACCGGAAACCATTCAAAGCACTCCGGACATTCAGGCCACCACCCAGGGCCATACGGATGGCACCAACAGGACCGCCAGATTGCAGGGACTGAACAGCACCTATCATTCCGCCAACTTTGCTTTTCTCGATTTTTTCTATGTAAAGTTTGATGGTGCGGTCAATGGCCATCTTATCCAGCTCCTTGCCCGCCTCCAGAGCCGCATTTATCCACGACGTTTCAGCAGCTTTACTCACGTCATGCCAGGTGTCGCCAACTTTGTAGACCATCTGGTCGAGTTTCTTGGTTGCTTCTGTTGCCGCTTCTATGCCTTCCTTCCCGGAAAACTCTCCTCCCGATTGTTTGTCCAGGGCATCTGCTGCCGCCTGGGCAGCAGCTTGCTGTTTCTCAAGCGCATCGACTGCAAGCTCTCCTGATCTTTTGACCCCGGCCATGGAATCCGTTAGCGCAGTACTCTGGCTGACCAGCACTTTGTCCCCGTCCTTGACCTCTTTATTTAAATCCCTATAGGCTTCTTTTGCCTTGTCGGCCAACTCAACAGCTGCATCAAAATTCCCAGCTTGGGCAGCTTCCCTTGCCGCTCTTTCATATTCCTGCGCCTCTTTCTTTCTGTCCTTCCATGCCCCAATATCAGACATGCCGGTCCTGGACATGGAGCGCAACTCAGCGGCCAGCGACATTGAGCGCCCGGTTAACTCTCCCTGCAGACGCTTGACTTCATCGACGTATTTTTTGTATTCCTGCCGCATCTCCTCGAGCTTGTCTTTGTCAATGGCCTTTTGCTCGACAGCTGCTTTGGCAAAGGCCTCGCTGGCCTCTTCTGCAGAGCCTTTTGCAGCCTCGCCTATGGCATTGTAGTCATCAATGATCTGCTGTTTGACATCGTCGGAGAGGTGGATGGCGTTCAGCTTCTTTTCAAGATCTTCAGAGCTGACCCCGGCCTTGCTCATCTCGGCTATTAACTGCCGATATCCGGTACCCTGTTCCTGGAGATTGGCACGAACCTCTTCGCCTTTCTGGATGTTTTTGTCATATGTCCCGGACAGACGATTCACACCCAGCCACAGCTTCTGGACAAAACCGGCAGAACTGTCCCCTATGCCATACCAGTCGCCAATATTTTCCTTGTAGTCTTCGACCGCCTCCTGGGCTGCATGAAATGCCTGAGACTGTTTTTCAAGCTGCAGGGCCAGGTTGATATCAGACTGGTCTTTCAGCTTGCCTATATAATTATCAAGTTTTTTCGCATTCTCACTGGCCGCGTCACCGACCTTGGCCAGGAGCTCTCCATGTTCTGCAAGACTGAGATTTGCATCAGGCAGGATCTCTGCCAGTTTTTTCTCTGCCTCGATATGCGCTTCAGATTCAGGAGTTGTCTCATGCAGCACCTTCTGCAATTTCTGCAGACTGTCCACCTGGGCATCGATCTCCTTTCTTCCCTCACCAATTTTCTTTGCCGCCACTGCATGTTTCTTTGAGGCACCGAGACTGTCCTTGGCAAAGATAGCCCAGGCAGCAGCCCCGGCCAGGATGGCTGCTGTGGTTGCCGCGAAGATTGGATTAGCAACGGAAAAGGCAGCAATTGCCGAGGCAACCTTGCTGATACCTCCGGCAAAGGAAAGCAGATCAATAACACCAAGCTTCAGGGCATTTACAAGATGCTTAACGCCAAGCTCCCAGGCAGCCAGAGCCGTGACGATTCCACCGGCAGCAGTGGTCAGCCAGAGAACCGGCTGGGGAAGGCTGGCAATGGCTCTTGCCAGCCCAGTCAACACAGCAGATGTCCCTTGTATGGCCGGAGCAAGAGAGTCTCCAAAGGAAATGACAATCGCCTGCAGGCTGGACATGAGCGAACGCAAAGAGCCGCCGATCCCAGCCTCCTTGCTCCCGGCGATACGCTCAGCAGTTTCACCGGCATCTTCCATGGCCACCTGAAAATCTCTGATAGACTGAGCCCCCACGTTGAGCAGGGCCTGCATGCCAGGGCCTGCTTCCTGACCAAACAGGGTCATGACCTCTGTTTGGTTCATAGCAGCAGAGCCAAGATCCTCGATGATATCGGCAAAACTTCTTATGGCACCTTCCGAGTCGTAAATCTGAATGCTGTACTTCTCCAGAATTTCCTGTGCTTCCTTGGCAGGTTTGATCAGTCTGGCAAACCCTCCGCGCAGGGCAGTGCCGCCGCGCTGTCCCTTATATCCAGCCTCGGCCAGGGCATCGATGATGCCAACCGTATCTTCCAGGGTGTAGCCCATGGCCTTGGCAATGGGGCCAACATAACTCAGGGCCTGGCCAAGTTGCTGCGCAGAATGACCGGCACTTGTATAGCCCTTAACCACAACGTCTGCCACTCTGCCGGACTCCGAGCCCTCCAGACCAAACTGTTTCATGGTGTCGGTGAGCAGATCAGCCGATTCCTTAAACTGCATACCGCTGGCAGAGGTGAGATTAATTACATCCGGCAAGGTGGAAAATATTTCCTCAGTCTGCATTCCGGACTGAGCAAGCTCTGCCATCCCCTGACCGATCTCCGTGGCAGTGAATCTCGTGCTGGCACCAAGGTCCTTGGCAAAGCCGGTAAGCCTTTCCATCTCACCAACGGCTGCCCCGGACACGGCCTGCACCTCACGCATGGAATCATCAAACCCGGCAAAAAACTGCACGCCACGAAACGCTCCGGCAACCGCTCCGGCAGTTGCCAGCAACCCCGCCCAGCCAACCTGGATTTTTTCCAGATGACTGGTCCAGCCGTTTGTCTCATGCTTCAGCTCAGCAATCTTGGTCCGCAGCCTGTCCTTGGCCACAGCCAGCTCCTTCATGGAGAGGCCGCCCTTGTTTTTCAACTCTGCGTAGGCACGTTTCAGGCCATCAATCTCTGCATGGACATCCTTTGTGGCCTTAATGCCGAGCCGCATTTGCGCAGCCAGCATCTGGCCCTGACCGGCAGACGATGCCTTGAGTTTCCCATAGGCAGCAGACAGCCCATTCATTGCGATTCCAGACTGTTGGATCGCTACTCTGGAGGCATCCATCTGGCCTTTCTGTTTGGCCAATGATGTACTGAGTTTTTTTACTTCCCGGCTGGCAGCTGTGTATTGTTTTTCAACCTCTTTTCCGCCACCGTTTTTCAGAGCCTGGCTCAGCTCACGCACCTTTGCCTTGGCCTGGACAAACTCGGAGTTTGTCTTCTGCCATGATGTCCGCAACTTTTCAAAACTGTCTATCTGGCCGATGTTCTTCAGGTCGGTCTGCAGCTTTTTCAGCTCAGACTGGCCTTCGTACTCGGCACCGATAGTCAGGACATATTTTTTAGCGTTTGCCATGAGTGACTCAACCCTTTTGACAGGGGAAGAAAAAAAGCTTATGGTTTAGTAATGGAGGACAAACCAATGAAGGTAAAACATATAGCCGCGTGTCACGTCGTCAGTTTCCTGGTGGCCGGAATATTCATGAGCAGTGCAACACCACTCCTTACCGGATACTTCTCCTGGTCCATCGTCCTCTGGTTCTTCGGGTACCCGCTCTACTATTTTCTCGGGGAACCGGGCTGGGAGTAGAACTTTCTGGCCGCTTCAGCAGCTTCCAAAAAGAGCGAAAATCCATATTCCCATACCCGGTGATGGCCGAGCATGATCAACTGGCAGGCGAGCTGGTTGATTCCATCCGTTTGCTGCCCGCCTGCACCAGCCGCTCCATCATCGCGGCACAGGAAGGGTTTAACTCAATCACCGCATCGTAAAGGCCGTCCAGAACAGATGGCGGAACATCAAGATCAAAGTCTTCCTCTTTTATTCCAATGGCAAGAAACAGGGCGTTTGCAGGAAAAGCCCTGTCTAAAAGGGCATCCAGAATATGGCCTGAGTATTCTTTGGTGTTTATCTCTGCCATGATCTGCTTCACCTGGGCCACGGTCAACTCCCTGATGGTCACTTCTTTGTCGCCCAACTTGATCACCTTTGCTGCCTGCATCAGATGACACCTTTTTCCTGCAACCGTTTGGCCTGGGCCTCGGTGAGATGGATCTTGTCGCCCTTCTCGCATGGTTGCCCCATGTGGACGTGGGTGGTAACCTTGACGGTATATTCCTTGCGCTCTGCTGGTTTTTTCTTTTCAGACATCGCTCTACTCCAGTTTTAAAAATGGTTAATTATTGACGGTTGAAAACGGGGTATTTTCCATCTTCAACCATCAATCAGGTTTATTCCTTCACATGCACTTCAAACGGTTTCTTTGTGCCGTTTACATCCACAGATATGGCGGTGATACTAAAGCTGGACTCGGCAGGATCAGAAGCCAGAAAGTTAAATGGGGAATTCGGAGCAAGGGAACCCTTGAATATCTCCAGCAGGATAGGTTGTCCGGTGAAGCGGTTGCGGCCATCGCAGAGCAGACGGATGCGGCGGGTGGACTTGACTCCGCCATCAATCAGAAAACCGCTGTCCGCACCGGCAGTGTAATCAATGTGCAGAGTGGCATCATCAGCGATGGAACTGGTCTCCGGGAACTGGATCAGGGTAAATCCTGGACCTGTTTCCACGGTATAATCAGTACCGTCCACGTAAGTAGTCGTATCGGTCACATCCTGAACAACCACAGCAGAGGCCTCTCCTTTTGCCAGCCTGGCAGCTCCGCCCAGGACCGCCGTCACCACCTCATCGGTAACCGTGGTCTCGGCTATTGCCTTCTGCGAGTCAGTGCCCATAAAGGCCAGGGCCAGGTTGCGACGGTTAAACCTGTTGATGGTAACAGTACCCTTGGTAGGCTTGGCCTCGGTCATGGAATCAGCTGCCTGGCCGTAATCGTCGTTCTGAGTAGACAAGACCTCGATTGTTTCAGAGTCAGGGGTCAGCTCAATGGTGGTGGCATTGCCCAGAGGGTAATATTTTTCGACCAGGACATCGTTGTCGTCATACAGGGCAAAACTTAACTTGCCGCTTCCTTTAAATCCGTGCATGGTGTGCTCCTATTAATAGTTATTTAAAACCGGTTGCCTGCTGAAGGTCAGCTCCATATGAGCGTAATATTTTGGATGCGGCTGACTGCCGTCCTGCGGATCACCCAGGGTGGTTATGATCTTGTCCAGGCTGTATGGAAAAAACTGGCTGCTGTCTGCAAATCCGGAGAGAACGAGGCCAACAAACTTCCGGATATCATGTACCCCGGCATCAACATTGTCATGGGTGTGAATGCCGCATTGTATGGGAACGAAAATTTCGCTCTTTCCTGTCGTATCCATTCCGCCCACAGGCCGCACCAGGACAAAAGGGTGTTCCTTTTTAGGTGCATGACCAGGCTCATTCTTCTGCAGGAACGAATCATAGACCGTGACCGTTGTTTGTCCGGCATCGCTTGCCGCATCGTCAAAAAGCTCACCGGCTGTGGCCTTGGTGCATGCCGCAATGATCAGATCAACCAGATCATTCATCACGCCATCCCCTTGACAAATATTTCAAAGTTGAGTTCCTGCTTGAATATCTTCACAAACTCCTCACCGATCTGGCCTTCCTGTTTTTCAGCAACGGACTTGACAGTCTCTTCAATGGGAACAGAGGCCTTGACCACCGGAAAACGGTGGCCGAATTCTCCTGCAGAAAGACTGCCGCGATAGCCAGAGTGGTGCTGCTTCTTGGTTGGATACAGATCCGGACTGTAATGTTTAGAGCGCAGCCTGATCCAGACCTTCTCACGCGCCGTGTAAATGGTGCCAAGGAATGCTCCCTGATAACTGCGTCTCCCGGCCCTGACTCCTGCCGCCGTCTGTGACGGTTTACCGATTGAAAACGGATCGACATTAAAGGTGCCTATCCAGATCGTGACCTCATCACCACCCTTGGCCACGCGGGAAACAAAGAAGCGGTCACCGATAGCCTTCTGCGGCATGCGCTCCCGTTTCGCCACTTCCCGCTTCACGGATGTACTGAAACGCTTGCCGGTCTTCCGCAATGCCCTGGCTCGGGCAGCTTCGATCTGCTCCTTGGTACCGTTCAGCCCTTCGGCTATGGCCTCAAGCTGGGCCTGGTCAAAATCAATATTGATCATGAGATGTACCGGGTAAGAGCAAGCCGAAGACGATCACCATTGAGGACCACAGCCTGAGCAGTCCAGATCTCTCCGTCAAAGTCGAGTTGTTGCCCACGAACAGGAACAGAGCCAAGGGCCGCAGCAGACAAAGTCAAACGTGTACCCTGGACAGAGATACCGTCAAAGCCGATGGCGGTAACCTCTTCGTAGGTCAGTGACTTCACGACCGCAGAAACGGGGATCCCGTCGATAACGATATCCTGGCCGAGAATATCTGGAGAGGTTGCAGCCAGGATATCGCTTATGGCATCGTCACGGAGAGACATAGTCAGGCCTATACCCTGTTACCTTTGATCAGCAGGCCTGGGCGACGGCACAGGGGCAACGGGTTTGACTCTGTATTGATGTCTACCCAACGTCCCTTGGGGTCCATGGTCTGCATGGCGTAGATGGGTTGGCCAAAGGTATTGACGGTCTCCATGTGATTTGCCGGTGCATAATGGATCTTGAAAGAGTTCTGGGTACCAACAGGGAAGAAATGAGCATCTGTAGCACCAATAAACGCACGGGCACTTCCGGTTGCCGGATCAGTTGCCTTGCCACGATATTCCGCAAAGGTGATCCCGCCGAACGAGAAGCCCTTGCGAGGATCCTGTCCACCACCGGCCAGCTCAATGGCCTTGGCATGGTTGACGAAGAATTTCTCTACATTTTCATGGCCGATGAGCGAATCAAAGAATGTCTCTCCGCAGAGGCAGTGGACACCGGTCATCACGTCACCCAAGAGATTGTCCTCGATAAGGCGAACAACCTGCCGACACTTGGCTGAAACATCGGTAGTAGCTGTGTCGAGCGCGAAAGTAACTGCCTGCTGAGCAATACCGAACTCGGTAAACAGGTTATAGATGGTGGACCCATCTGCATCGAGGATGGTTCCCTTTACTGCACCGCACATCAGGTGCTCTTCGGTGATAGCATGGGAAGATCGCATCTGGGTCAGACGCGACATCATCACGTTCTGCAGAACTTCAGCATCAGACCCGGAACCTACCTGCCGAACTCCCTGGATATCGTCAGGGAAGATCTGGTCCTCGTATGGAATATGAGGAATGACAAAGGAGCGCATCTTTCCTTTGGCATGTCTTGCTTTAGGAGCAGGAGCCCCATTCGGCTGGGTCTGGAGCAGGCTAAGAAGACCGTTCTGCTCTTCAACGATGATGGTCCTGGTACGCACAGGTTCCGGGACAAACAGTCCCATTGAACGCACCAGCCCGTAATTGTTGGGCAGGATATTGACCGCCTGGGTCATGGTTGCCAGGTTGTATCCGCCAGTGTCAAAGGGATTTACAATGAGATCCATTTTTTTTATACTCCTTCAAATACGTCAAAAGACGCTATTATTCTTTAAGCCGTTGCAACGGCAACGATGCCAAGGTCTTTGAGCTCTGCCAGGGCTTGTGTTTTCTGCGGTGTGGTAATCGCAGCAGGCCAGACCAGGTTGACAGGATCGATCATGGCATCACGCACAATTGCCGCTCCAGCCTTGTCTGCCGTACTGGCGTCACAGGCAGCAACCATGATACCGGCAGCCACTTCCGATCCATCGACAGCAGCAGGGTCAAGGGCAACAACCTTTCCGTCTGCGGTTACTTTTCCGACAACTTCCAGCAGGGCAAGATTCTGACCTGATGCAGCCGTAACTTTTTCTCTTGAATAGGTCCCTGAGTGCTCCCAGCGGATACCGTCACCAAGGGTGTTCGGTTGGATTAATTCTGCCATTGCGGTACTCCTTTATTGAGTAAGGCCAAAGACGTTAAGTCCTTCAGCTTTTCTTTTTATGCGGCCTTTTTTTCGCAGGCAGCTATCAATGGATGCTTTGCATCTCCGGAAAATGTGGTGACAGTAGAAGTTACTGTCTGCCCATTGGAGAGGTTGGCCCGGTACTGCTGGACTGCGGCAACTGCCTCTTCCTGGGTCAGACCTTTTTCGATCATTGTTGTTGCCATGGCCAAAGGAGCACCACTGATCGCTACCACATCAAGGATCTCTTTTGCCTGGGCAAGCCCTGCGGCGACACCTTCCTTATGGCCTTCAGCTTTTGCCGTTGCTTCTGCCTTATCGGCCTGAACAAAGCCGAGTGCTGCCAGGGCTGCTGGCGCATCGTCATTTTTGGAGATCAGTGCCTCCAGTCGTTCTTGGGTGGTCATTTCTGAACCTCCTGTTTTGGTTGTTGTTGATGGATCGATAATATTTTCCACAAGCATGACAACGGTCTCTTCCAGGGTGGCAATGGTGTCGGCCAGGCCTGCAGCAATTGCTTCTTTTCCGTAAAACAGCCCGGCCTCTGTGGCCATGACGGCATCTCTACTCAATCCCCTGAACTCAGCCACCGCTGCAGCAAACCAGGCACGACTGGTGTCCACAGATTTTTGAATTTTAGCCAGCAGTTCCTCTGCCAGCGGTTGGTGTGGTGAGTAGTCTGTTTTTCTCGCCCCTGAGTAGATAGCAGTGTAGACATAGCCCTCTTTCTCATTGTGCGCGGACTGGTCCCGGTGCAGAGCAATAACCCCGACAGATCCAACACCAGCGGCATCATCTGCCAGAATTACCTTGGTGGCAGCGCTTGCCAGGTAATAACCAGCGGAAAAGGCAGAAGTATCGACAAAGGCATAGATAGGTTTGATCTGTGATGCTTCCCGGATGGCTATGGCAAGACGATGTACACCGGCAGCCATGCCGCCGTGAGAATCAATATCCAGCAGAATTCCACCCACGTCCGGATTCGCCATGTGACTATCAAGCTGTCGTTTGACTGATCGATAGGTGACCATTCCAGATTCACCGGCACTGGATCGATTGACCATTGATCCGACAATGGAGATCGTGGCAATACCAACAGCACCGGTCTTAGCTGCAGGACGGGCAACAGGCGCGGCAGCTGACGGAGAAGGCATCAGGCCTTCCAGTTTCCCGAGATCCAGAGAGATATGCTGCCTGCTGCCAAGCACGTCCATGATCACAGACAGTTTGTCCGGAGTAATCATGAGCGGTGTATTTGTGATTGATGCAAGGATGTGATCTATTGACATTTTTTAGTCCTTGATTGAGTTAGCAATGGTTACCTCTTCCACCTTTTGCAGCGCACCTGACTGGGTGGTCTGGCCAGGGTCAGAGTCGTAGACCAGTCCATGACTTTCAGCGCGATCCGAATCTGCCTTGTTTTCTTTGTCCACCCGTTCGCTGTCCCGGCCACGCTTGGAGACAATGGCCGTCCTGGAGTTGAAACCGTGGCGTACATCCAGGGCATCGGCAATACGATCTTTGACAGGGTCGACGTAGTCAAAGCCATCGGCCTGCCACTCGACCTGCTGAAAACGGCGAGGGTTGGCGAGGTATTCTTTGATTGATATTGTGGTGGTAACTCTGTTGAGGACAGCAGTCCGGATCCAGCGATTGACAACAGGCCTGCAGAACTGGAAAATTATGGTACGATGTTGGATTGTTTCGCAGAGCCTGCGGAACTCGATGAGCCCGGCCCGGATCGAGGAAAAGGTCACACCGGCCAGATCACCGGTAAGCTGCTCATAGGTAATCCCCAGGCCACGCGCTATCATGGAAAACTGGACCCGTAGAAAATCGCGGTAGTTATTTCCTACGTCTGCGGTCTTTGAAAACTCAACCTTCATACCGTTTTTCAGGACCGGGAATGTACCTGGTTCCAAGCGGATTGATTGTTGCCCATTATTGGTACCGGTAACCTGGGCACCAACATTGCGACCATGGATAGGAGCATCTGAATAGACAAAACCACCCCACAGAGCTGCTGCCTTCTTACGAACCACCTCCGCATCATCATAGAGATCTATTTCCCGCAATTTGACGAGGACAGGAGACAGCCAGGAAGCACCTCTTGCCTGTCCTGGACGGAGTGGGCGAAAGACGTGGGTGATATCTTTTGCCGGTACCGGAACACGAGACATACTCTTACCGGTGAGAAATGCCTCACCAGGGTGTTCCTGCTCCAGCCAGTAGGCGTGCCGCCTGCTATTTTTCCATTCTATCCCGTAACGGATCTCATTTCCTGATGGGGAAATGTCGTTGTAGGCAGGATCGAGGTGGTCTGCTTCCAGGAGCTGGACCTGCATCGGTACCAGAATTTTGTCGCCACTGGGCAGGATGTAATCATTCGGCACATCCACCATGCGGCCCAGCACTTCACCGTCTGTGATCATAGACCTGCAGACCGCTTCCTCCTGCCCGTAAAAATCTGTGGTCCCATAGAAATCCATTTCGGCCGCAGAGTAATTCCACAGTTCCTGCAGCTCCTCTTTCTGCTCAGCATTATCCAGCTGCCAGCGGGGAGATATATCGGTACCGACCAGGTTGGAAACAAATGAGTCTATACCACCACGGGCAAGAGGGTTGTTCCGGTAAGCATCACGGGAGCGACCTCGCAGGGTGGTAATGGAGTTGTAGAGGGTGTTGGTGGGACCGCCAATGTTCAGGCCCCACTCACCGAGCCGTCCGGTGGTTGCCCCTTCGTAGCTAGGACCTGCCTCCATGGACGATGATGGTGGGAATGGGGTCCCGGTATGATCGAGGATAATCCCGGAGCTGTTCATCACAGCCCCTTGCCGGAGGTGATCCGGAATGAAATGGCATGCTCGCCTGGATTGTCGATGGCAGAGAGGATGGACTTCAGCTCATCAATACGCTGAGTCATTGAGGGGATGTGGATGCGATGGTACTCTACAAAATCACCGTCGACACCGACCCGCGCACGCAGGGTGCCGGAGTTGAGTTTTGCACGGGCAGCACGCAGTGCGGCCAGCTCGTCACGGAATGCCTGTATTTCAGCGTCTGTATATGCCATTTGCTCTCATCAAAGGGAAAAATCTCTTTCAAAAAAAGACTCACTTTTTGAATATGATGAGAGTGTACAGTATGCTTTTTTACTGTTTCGGCATTTGAACGTATTTGAGCGTTATATGAACGCATATGAGCATCATTTGAACGAATAAAACTGTTGACATGATTTTTGAGGGAGCTGAATGAAGCAGGGGAAGGGAACTTTTTACATGTAAAAACTTATACCAGATCTGACAGTTCTACCCAGAGAGTTGGTTTTCCAAGATTTACAGTAGTAACTTGTTAATATGATTGGTACCGAAACGTTTAAGATTGGATTTTCCTATCTTAAACGTGTACCCTGAATTGGAGTTAAGTGTTAGTGGAAATATATGGACTTTTGAAATAACAATAAAGGAGAACAGCCTCTTTTCTATCTATTATTTGTTGCTGTTTAATTGAAAGGATAATTTTAAGATGAGCCTAAACGGAATTGCAATAGCAGGATATCGAAGCTTTGGCCCAAATATTCAAAGGTTTGAGTCTTTTGCAAAAATCAACCTCTTTATTGGTCAAAACAATTCAGGAAAATCAAATGTACTGAGGCTCCTGTGTAAAGTTGGAGCCAATCTTCCACAATTTGCTGGCTTGACAAGTGACAGTCTTGATAAACATATGCCATCACAGGCCAGCTCTATAATCGGAATGCCCCTTTCTTTTTCTTCCAACTCGGGAGAACTAAGCCAAGTAGAACAACATATCTCCACTTGTCTAAAAACTGAAGAAAAAGTTCGATTATATATGGACAATGCTCTTAAGATCTTTCAAAAAAAAAGAGAAATAGATAGTTCTGGTCCCATATGGTTTGATTTTGACGTTAGGGGGGATTTATTAGACGAAACCTGGGGTGGGGCTGCATCTGCTCTTACAGATAACGAAATCTCGCGTCTTTGGAGAGGGATGGGCAACAACAGTGGCGGTAGTAGAAACCAACATTGGGCCCCCCAGACCTTGGCGCGTCTGACACCGAAACTTAGCAGGTTCAGTGCTTATTTTGTACCAGCTATACGGCAAGTGGGAAATCATGGAAGCGAGTCTGACGGTTTCAGTGGAGATGGTATCATCGAAAGGCTTGCTCGGCTGCAGCATCCCAGTGCTGAAAAGCAGCAAGACAAAGCCCACTTTGAACAGATAAACCACTTTCTTCAAACAGTCACAAACAATCCCAGTGCAAAAATAGAAATACCCTATGAGAAGGACACGATTCTTGTCCACTTGGATGGTAAGAATCTTCCACTTGAGCACCTTGGGACTGGTATCCATGAAGTTATCATCCTGGCATCCGCCGCCACAGTGCTTCAAGACTCAATTATCTGCATGGAAGAACCAGAACTGCACCTTCACCCTATCTTGCAAAAACAATTAGTCAGCTACTTGGCAGAGTCAACATCCAACCAATACTTCATCTCAACCCATTCTGCTGCGCTTATGGATACGAAAAACGCAGAAATTTATCATATAAAGTTAGTTGATAATGCATCGATTGTTGAAAGAGTAAGCTCGGACAGAGAAAAATCTTCTGTCTGCGAAGACCTAGGCTATACCCCCTCAGACTTGCTTCAGTCTAACTGTGTTATCTGGGTAGAAGGGCCTTCCGACAGAGTTTACCTTAACTACTGGGTCAGAAAAAAAACTGACTCATTTACAGAAGGAATTCATTACACAATAATGTTCTATGGTGGCCGACTGGCATCACATATATCAGGTAAAGATCCTGAGGATTTCGATAAAGAATTATTTGAGACTTTCATTTCTCTCAGAAGGTTAAACAGACGGGGAGTTGTCATGATAGATAGCGACAAGGCATTTCCCCAGACACCACTCAATGCTACCAAGGTGCGCTTGATTAAGGAATTTGATCAAGGTCCAGGACATTGCTGGGTGACAAAAGGAAGAGAAATCGAAAACTACATTCCCACAGATCAGATAGAGGCCACCCTTCAGAAGAAAAACCCATCTGCTAAACCGATTGGTAAATATGGAACATATGACAATGTACTAAAGATAAAATCGCGTAAAGGAAAAGAAGAACAGGCTTCAAAAACTGCCATTGCTTCATATATAACCGAAAATTATGAACCAGACTGGAAACGCTTAGAACTCGGAAAAGAAATTGACAAACTCATTGATTTTATTGCTGACTCAAACCCTAGAATAATAAAATGATTCTAAGAAAAAACTATGCTTGTTGCCTTAATAGCGTTTATGAAAAGTTCAGATATCTCCTATATCTATTAGTCTAGAGTGTTTGGAAATATGTTGACCTGAGTGTTGCGTTTAATTGTGCCTGTGCCCTCCCTCAGGAGAAAGAACCCGAGTGGTTGGCCGGATGAATGTGGAAAATTAAGGCCTAATCCTATTTTGGCCCTATGGATGAGATATGGAAAAAAGTGTTGTTTTACTTGCTTCAGTGTTGATAGCAGCAAGTGTAGGACACCAGCCAGAACCACCAGCAACCCCTGATTTTGTAACAATTCTCGAGGATGCATTTGAGAATAACAAAAGTAATTTCCAAATCCAGGGAGAAGGAATTGTGACGCGAATCTTGACAGATGATCTTGATGGATCACGCCACCAAAGGTTCATTTTACAGATAAGCCCAAAACTGACGGTGCTTGTCGCTCATAACATAGATATTGCTCCTAGGGTCCAGGGATTGATAGTGAATTCTACGGTAGAATTCTACGGTGAATATGAATGGAATGACTTGGGTGGAGTTATCCACTGGACACACCATGATCCAGACGGCTACCATATCGATGGTTGGTTGAAGTACAATGGAGAAACATATCAGTAGAGTGGAAATATGTTGACCGTCGAAGGATTCTGACACGGTCTCTGGAAATGATGCCAGCTTTCTGTATAACATTCATTTTGGAGTGTTATACAGAAACTACCAAACAACTTGTTATGAATATTAAAAAAATGAAAACCAAATACTGGATATTAACTATATTAATTTTCAGCGTTATATCCTTCAAAGCCGGAATTGATTTTGGGGTATATCAGTTTATCATTTGTGACAGTCCGTACAAAGCATACCTCCACTCCATGGCGCTAACACAAATTGAAAATGACCAAGTCGATCGAGTAAAGACCTATCATGAGATTTCACTAACTGACGAATTAATTAATTCAGGAAGGTATCTTACTCATGGCAAACCTTATTCAATAGTGACAATAGACAGCTTAAAAGAACATGAAGATATTATACCAAAACAACAAAGAGAATTCTTTTTGCAAAAGGCAGTTGAGTATAGAAAATTAAAACCAATTGAATGGCCATACAACATGTCAGCCTGCACAGGTGAGAATATCGACGAATTTTGCAAACATGTTCTTATGAAAAAGAAATACTACGACAAATCAATGAATGAATATAAATAATTCATAACAATTCGCTCAAGCACGACGCGCAAACTTGCGCTTTGCTTTAACGGCTTCGGCCAACTCAATACAACCCGAACTTAATTTAACCCCGGCTAGGCGCGCGTCTTAGCTTTGCGTTATGTGGTAAAAATATAATGACCCACACCAGAATCCCATTAATACTTAATGACAAGATTCGTCTAAAAAATTTAACAGCAAAATTACGCGATCTGTTACTTGAGAGCGGGTTTGAAGTTGTCCCAGACGGATACGGCTACCCTGCCGTAAAATTTGAAAAAACAGAAACACACGCACTTGAAAACAAATCCTTAGTTTCGGCACTAGTGTTTTTGGCTAAACAAGGTGTTGCATTTGAAACAGACTATAAGCAAACCTTTCCACCATCTCAAACTATCAATATGATTCGAGAGAAAGGTTTGTATAAAGGGAAGTTTATCGCATGTAGCTACACTGGTAGCGAGTGGAAATACGAAAAAATTTAAACCAAACAAAAACAGCCACTCAACACCTAGAAATAATTGAATAAAATCCACATAACAATTCGCTCAAGCACGACGCGCAAACTTGCGCTTTGCTAAAACGGCTTCGGCCAACTCATTACAACCCGAACTTTATTTAACCCAGGCTAGGCGCGCGTCTTAGCTTTGCGTTCGCAGGAGACTAGAGAATTATTTTCTTAATGAAATTATCAAGTTCAGGACCAAATCAAAATGTCAAAAAAAAAGAATAACGAAGGTGTGTTGCAAGGTATTTTATCATATCTAGCAGCAATTACGGGTAATGGATGGGCAATATCAGCTGCTGGCGCAATACAATTTTTAATTGAAATCAAGAAAAAACATTCGGATTGGGAACCGCCTATTCAGCCGCCAGCTACATGCAGTTCATTTAATCCAGAACAATATGTACAATACCTTCTGCATCAACTTGATTCTGAATTGCCACCAGGGATAAATCATGAAAAACTGCAAGAACTTCTTGGTTATTATGATCTTTGGAAGCTCTATCCAAGCCTTCATGAGCAGTGGATAGTTACTAATAATTTTGGGCAGCCGATTGCCCCATTTATTAAAGTTTGGGAGAATGTAAAATGCAATTCTAACGCTCTTCCAATTAAATTCATTAGATCTCGTGAGAATAAATATCAACTCCCTGTTGTTGCTAATTATTTATCAGCTAAAATAACTAGGTTAACAGAGAGAAAACTAAGGAGTAATGAACACAAATTAAGAATCTGCTCTTTCCAGGAAATCAATGGCAATTTGGTATTAGAATATTCTGTAAACAGATATACCGACTATTTAAAAACAAATTGGATAGTTGCCAATATCGACAGAGAATCATCTTTAGAATTAAGAAAAGAAATATGTGGAGTTGGCAACCTACTTGATTTAAAAAATTCTTTATGCGCGAATGACCTTGGTGTTAGCGCAATAATATCCTTTAAAGACGAATTGCTTTTGCCTTATAGCTCAAGCGAGGTCATCAGTTCTCCTGAAATGCTTGTGCCGACTGCTAGTGGAGGTGCTGACTTTGAACCATATTATTATTTCAAGCAAGATCCTGGTCCTGCTCAAGACATCATTAGGGAAGCAATTGAGGAATTACCCCTAGATACATCATCTTTTGAGGACGGAACTGTTAGATTTCTTTCCCTTACGCGCAATGTGTTAAGAGGTGGAAAGCCTGAGGCATTTTATTACATTAATTTCCCCTTTGCTTTAGATGTAAAAGAGACCCGTTTCGAACATAAAGATCATTCTATTATACGCCTTCCTTCTTTGCTAGATGTTAACGATGTTCCTGCATCTGATTTTGAAACCAAAATAAACCAAATTTTGCCATACATATATGACAAAAGCAGGGAAAACCTGATCATATCTCCATTTACTAGAATTGCATTATATTATTACGTTGAATATGCAAGAAATTGTAAAAATTCAATAATATAAAAATATGACTGCGAACAAATCAATTCACTGGATGCCGTGAACGTCTGCGGCGCTATACGCGACCAAGTTGGGTGGCGGCACCAGTGATTTCATGCGTTAGGCAAAGAGAAAAAAGGATGGGACAAATTAATTCCGAGCCAGAAAAGATCGAAGTATTTCTCAATAAGATATGGGAAAGAAAACTTTGGATAATAACAGCATCATTCGCTTTATTTTCTATTAACTATATTGCCACTAATTATAATCCTCTAAGAGCTGAATACCTGACCCATCTACAGCGAATACAGTCGGTTGAGGGAATGGAAGAAGAACAGCATAGACAAAGGTTAGTAATAGAGCTTTACCAGGTGGCAATTAATGACCTGAAGCCATTATTAGATACATATAGAGGCCACCAGTCTAGCAGCGCAACCTTAATTAACGAAGATTCAATCAAAAAAGCATTAGAGCTGTCGTTAAAAACAAGAGGGCGTATTGATATGCATTTATCAAAGTCATCTGGAATACTGCTTCTAGGAAAGGATTATCAAGAACTCCATAAGAGACTATTGTCTGGAATGGCGCAACTAACAGCTCTCATAAATGATATAGAGGGATTTTATAAATTCAGCAAAAACAATGAATCAAAACAAATAGTAGCCAATCGGTATAATCAAGTAATGCATAATAACCTAAGCATTTCCGAATCAGTTATACCAGGATTCTCTAAGGTGGCAATTGCTGAGACGCATGCAATGCAAGAAAATATGGTAAAGCTAGAGCAACTATATATGAATGTCTATTTTGGTCTATTCTGCTTCCTTTACCTAGTCATTTTCTTGGTTGTATCTATTGTTAAATATGTTAGACATCGAAATACTTGTAAAGTGGCAACTGATGATGCGCAGTAATAAAATATTGCCTAACATGGCGCTCCACCTGTTGGCCAAAGCTGCGCCGTTCGTACCTCACTCTGCACCTTTGGCCAACAGGTGAGCTAGTCGTTGAGCTTGTAGAAAAAGTCAATTTGCCTATTGTAAAGCCCTATTTTATTGAATTACCTGCGAAGGGGACTGGAATATTTAAGTTACACACCACTTAACTTCATCAATTTTAATTGTATTATTTTAATATTACTGCAATTTATTGAAGGAAAGCGTTGTTGCAAACCAAATGAAGTGCCAACGTAACTGGCCGAAAAGATAGAGGTTTGATGAATGTCGTTTTGGTAGCCAGAAGCGAAAAATGCTGGCAATTTTAGTGCTGGCGGACTTTTTCTACAGACTCGTTATGCGCACTGCCTACTCTCAAACTCAAGCGCCCACACCCAAGGGTTATCATCCCACTCACTCCCTTTCCTCCCTTCGTAGGCACAGTCCCAAAACCACTTAAATCCTAGTTTCGGACACTCCGTTCCAGGCTCAACACCTTCCGCATAAGAATCATCATCGCTGATATCATGCAGCCTCTCAAGCCTGACAGATGCGATAAGCAATACCAGACGACAAGCAGTGCGGGGCATATGAATAGATGGTTTCCATTTATGACAACCAATATCAGAGTCATCAGCCCGATATAGGAATCTTGGGCCTGATGCAAACAAGGGAGGATTGGCGTATGGCTCAGAATCAAAAAATGTTTCCCTTACCCAAAGGGAATCACCAGGCTTTCCGTATGGGCAATACATCAAGTGCTCCTGAATTTTCCTCGGGACAAAACCAGCTTTCGGAGTGACAAATCCATGTTTGCACCCATGATCTGTCACCTTGGCTATACGCCTCGTTTGGGTTTTTCTCCCAGCCAGGATAGCCTTGACCATCTCTCGTTGAAATAAAATAGGTTTTTCCATTACAGCACCTCCATCAACATTTAGCAGACAGACTCCTCACTACCTGGCGAAAGACCCAGTCCTTTGTCCTATGAGATTGTGGAGTCTCATCGAATGGTATAAGCAACGGATGGACTTTAATGGAATTGACCTGGATTGGCCCATATACCCACCCGGCTGCTGTTAGTTCTTCGACCCACAACTCATGACTGTAACTCGGACTGGCATCCGGATTGGCAAGGTGAAACTTAACCCCACTTATTGCGCTGTCTTTCAGCCACTGCGGTGCTATCTCCCATGGTGGCTGCGACCTGTCTCCGTATGATTTAAGCAGTGCGATATTGATTTCATATGCAATCCTCGCTATCTCTTCAATTTCCATCACTCACCTGATCATTTTTTTGATCCAAACAGTTAGCAACGTACCGCAACAGGTTAGCCACACGATACTTTGAATCTCCCTCATCAAATCTAACCCCCTGCTTCTCTCCATCGCTGAAAATAATTTCAAAATCAAAACCACGATTCACAGATTTTTCTATTTTTATGTCAGTCAATTTTTCCATGTTATCAGCATCCCCATTTGCTTCTTCCTGTCTTCGAAATCCATTGCACTCATACAAACTCCCCTGTGTTTTCCATGGCAACCATGGTCAGGGCAATTTCTGGCAAGGTTAAAAACACGTATTTTTTCTGTCCCGGCATGTACCACTTGCCATTGATCCGCAAGCGGTACTTCTTCAAGGAATAATCACGCCGATCTGCCAGTCTGATCGGGAGTCTTGGAGAGAAGTCGCGCCCTTTTGTGCGAAATTTCTTTTTGAACTGGTACGCTCCAAAGGCCTCAAAGCGGGTAGATGTGTGCGAACCATGCAAAATACTGCCGTTTTCCCTGGCAAGAGTGCGAGAAAATGCCACGTCAGGAATGCGAGGATCGCTCATGTTGCACCCAGGTAATTAAGAGCACCAGGGAGATGGCAGGTTGTAACCAAAAATCCACCCATATCAGACCCCATCGCACCGCATTGCCACTCTGTTTCGCTGATAGGCATCGATGAGCTCTGTGTTTGATTCCCACCTGCCGTTTAGTCTCACTGCCGGAAAATTTTCCTCCTTAACCAGTTTGCGAATCGTATTTGGAGAACTTTGAAAATACCCTGCGATACTATCTATCCCGAATAACATCTTCTTTTGTTCCATTATTGCCCCATATAATCTGATGATGCCTGTATCACACAGTTGTCTTCCAACTCTTCCTCTTGCTGATCCATCGGGCGTATCCGATGATGGACACCGAGATAATCAGCCCCTGCAGAAACAGAAACCAGGGTGTCCCAGTAGTGGTTTGGCCGACTTCCTATCTGCGTCCAGTTTCCCTTTTCGTCCCGAGCCTCTGAAATTAGCTGGTTGCAAAAATCCTCATCCGTATCTTTGTACAGATGGATTGCCCCAGGTGCTGCCGGATCCACATTCAGTTTGACAGCCAGCCTGTCTTTGTACCATTTGGTGTTTATTTTCATCGCCCGCAGCCCCCCTGGAATTGCCTTGTCTGTTCCAGGGTAATATTCGCGCTGGCTGAACGCATATGGCTGCGGCATTTGCTTGCTAGCCCCAAAAGTAGGCATAATCAATCCATCATATTCGATGCAGAAATCGTAGACTTCAGAGGTCCTGTGACCAAGCATGTCCTGGAGCGCCAACTCCACATGGTAAGACAGGCCATCTGCATCCAGATATTCAGAATCCCAGAGGACAGTGGCAAGAGCGGCAAAAGAATCTACCTTCTCCCGGCGCACCAGCCACATCTCTCTGGCCTGCCCCCAGCCTATTGCCCAGATGGAAACATAGAGACAATCGTCCTGGGTATCTCCTCCGGCAATCAGGGTCGCCACCCTATTCCCGCCAGGGACCATACCGGATGGCCTGTCATCACGCAGGGCCTTGATGGCATCCACCGGTCGCTCTTCCAATTCGTAGCGCCATGGCAGAGAACGGTGCTTATTCTGGAAATTCTGGTAGGCCATGAACCGCTCTTCCGGCGACAGAGATTTTTTGTCCTGAGACTTAAGAAAGTCATGGGCAACCTCAGACAGAGAAACAAAACGGGATATCCAGGAAGGAATGATAAATCCGATGGACCTGGGTCGATGCTTGCGGATATGGCGAAAGAGCTCTTCGCCCGGGTTGGTGTATGCTTCCGGATCAAGAGGATCCCCGGCCAGGAGTCGCCAGGTACCTTGCTGGATTGCCAGGTTACGCATGTCGTCATCCCACAAGCAGCCGTTGTGAGGGCAGACGTAGCGGGCAAGTTTTTTAGAGAGGATGGTCATCCTGTCGACAGAATGGCCATCCTTATCATGGGGCCAGTCAAAGGTGTCGATGGTAAAATCCATGATTTGGGTGGATCCGCATTGCGGGCAGGTCACCCAATACACAAAGACGGCTTCAGTCTCCTTACTGATGGCGGTCCAGATAAAGCCGGTATCCACGGAGGTGGAGGACATCTTGAAAATTTTATGATTGTGGAACGTCCTGGTGCGGATCGTGGCCAGGTCAATGGTATTTGCCTCGGTCTTCTCCGGCCGCTCCTGGTATTTATCAACTTCGTCCAGGTTGAGAAGTTTGATAGAGCGGTTGGCCAGGGAGGTGATGGAGCCGGACCAGCCTATCCGGTGGTACATATTCTTGAGGCGCAGGTTGTGCTTGGAAACATCTTCCTTGCGGCCGGTCATCAACGATTTGAGCTGTGGACTGAGACGATAGGATGGATGGACACGCTCGACCATGTTTTCCGTGCCGGTGCTTTCGGTTGGGTAGACAGAAAGGGCCGGACCTGGCTCGAATACTGAAAACCAACTAAACAGAGTGAGAGCAAGCGTTGTTTTTGCACACTGCGGAGCTGCGCAGATATTTATATCGCGGACATATGGCTCCACAGCCGCATCCATGATCCCCTTCAGGTGTGGGGTGATGGAAAGATTCATCCTGGCACCCTCGAACGGGCCGGTGGGGATAACCATGTGTTTCGGAGCCCACTCGGACGGAGTAATCCTCTTACGTCGTCGCATGACCGTGCGCTCATGCGACGACCAGCGGAAACGGTACCGACCATCGGTGGTATGCGGCAGAAGATCGGCGGCAGCATCTCCGAGATAGGCCTTGATGCTGCCGCGATAGCGCCGGACTTTATGTTTTTCGAGTGGGTGGAGCATGGTTTTTTTGTTTATTGGTTATTGGTTTCTGGTTGTTTTGGAAATGGGTGGCATACCTTGCACGGTCGTGATATTCTTATGTTATATTTTGGTAATTGATCATCTTTATACTTAAAAGGAAATCTAAGCAATTTCAGCTTTTTCCAAAAACAATCAGAACCTTTGCTTAATACTGGCGACCTTCTTTTTAATAAAGATTTGCTTTCAGACATAAACCCTCCAAATATTATGAAAACAGTTAATATTACAAATGAAACTGACGCTCTCAATTGCTTTAACGGTTGGGTGGAAGAAAATTTCAAAACAACAAAATATCGTACTATTCCTTCAGATTCTAAGTCGTTAACTGTGTCGAATGTTCCTGAATCAATTTATAAAGAAAAAAGGGTAAAAAAATACCTGCCTCCAACTACCGATAGCCGTTATGACAATGATCATTTTATAAATTTCTTACATGAGAGTTTTAATTACGCTCACCATAACTTTCCTGAGCTCAGCAATGGTTATGAAGATCGGAAAGTATTTCACCTCAACCAATGCTACGACAACGCCCTTGCTGTTTGTAATATTTTATACAGCCTAACTCAGTTAAACGATTTACCAGTTTCATCACCAAACTCTATTTGCTTTGGGTTTGTGACACGAAAAATATTGCCAGGGGCATTAATTGGTAATGCTGTTTTCAACATTAAAGATTTTACAGTCCATGATTGGCACTGCTGGAATAAAATAAATGACTTCCTTATAGACATATCCCTGTACAAGAACGGTGGTATATTCCCTTTGGATTCACAGAATAGAGTATGGGAAAAAGCAGAAAATCATATTTTTAAAACACCCCCAGAAACAATAGAGTATTTTGGAATTGACTTTGTTGACCATACTGAATTCATTGGTTTAGTTAGTAGTTTATTTAGTAAATACAACAATATAACAAAACCCTAAACATGGATTTCGCAAACAGCCGCGAAACCAGTTAGCTCAACGTTATGCAGAGAACAAACAAAATGAATGACACCACATCAGACATTCTTTTATTGGTAACACCTACAGCTGTTTTGCTGTTATTCTGGATAATAATAAGAATAAAAAATTCTCCTAAATGGTCATTTTCATTGGTTTGGCTTGTAAACGTTTTGGTTATGGCAACTATCGGATTAATTACACACAAAGAAGGGGTTACCGAAAGTAGCCGTTTAGCTTCTATTGTTATGTTTCCTTCAACAGTTTTTCTTAATGGCCCTCTGTTAATTTCTTGTCTCAAGAAAAAAGTTAACAAGTTTTGGCTGTTTCTATTCACAATAATATTAGCACCGTTGTCATTTGCTGTTGTGGCAATCATTATGCTGTTTACAGGCAATATTTATATTTAATATTAAAATTTGCATAACCAGCCGTTTCACACCGTTCGCTATGCTCTCTCGGACTCGCTGAAGCTCGCCGGTGAACTTAAACGTTAGTGCGCCAAGCGCAGCTTGGCGCTTCTTATAGGGTGCCCTGCCTTTGTTCCTGGGCAGGAAGTCCCCATCGGGTAAAGCCTAACCAGCAGCCCGTACCGAGTGTTGCGCGACTCGCGGAGCCGGAAGATCGGC
>JAHJNL010000034.1 GCA_018820855.1 Pseudomonadota bacterium
CTTGGGTTTGATGACATGCATACTGCAGCATCACACAAGGATTTTGAAACAGCTGCTTGTGCTATGCTCGATTCACTATGGGCGTCACAGGTGGGTGATGAGCCAGGCCAACGGGCCTACGAGTTGGCTGTTTTGATGCAGCATGGATAAAAAATTTACGAACTAAAAATAAACTGTAGAAGTCATGACTTGAGCTGACAAATATCGCATCGAGGTTTTAACCTAGCTGACAGTTAGCGACAAATCATTCTCATCCGTGATGTTCTGGGAATATTTTCTATGTAAAGGACCACAGGAATAATCTTAACTTTCCAAATCTTCCGGCCCCTTTTCATTGGCAGTGTATATCTTCATCTCCTTTAAATAAAGGCCAGTGCCAAACCCAATCTCAGCAAGTAATATTCTGCTATGTCTGAGTTGATAACCCAAATCGCTTCTGATGCCGTCATTGACAAAGCATATGATTGGCTCTGTAAACAACGCAAGAATTTCTCGCACAATAATGATGTATGGACATTACGTAGGTGCTGGCAAACAATAAAACCCAACTTACAACAGAAACTCAGGCAAGGAAAATACTGCTTTAGCCCACAGACTGAAATAAGATTACCAGAAGAAAAGCTTGAAAGTTGGTGTGCTATTGACTCCCTTGTATTGAAGGCAATGGCCATTGTTATAGGAAATCATCTTAAACCAATTTTATCATCTCGTTGTTTCCATATTAAAGGGCATGGTGGAGCTAAAAAGGCAGTCAGAGAAGTGCATAACCATCTCTCTCCTAAGAGCTATGTAATGAAATCAGATGTGAAGAGTTACTATGCTTCCATTGACCATATGCTTCTTTTCGATATGTTGACAGGCTATGTCAATGACAAGTATGTGCTGCGTTTGCTTTGGCAATATCTGAACCGAACAGTCTGTTACGGGGAAAACTATCAAGAGATAAGCAGGGGAATTTCTCTTGGCTGCCCGCTGTCACCGCTGATGGCGGCACTCTTCCTCAAGCCCCTGGATGATGCGATGCAGGATTCTGGCCTTTTTTATGTCCGCTTTATGGATGATTGGATAGTGATTGCTCCCACCAGATGGAAACTCAGAAAAGCAGTAGCAAAGGTTAATACAATCCTGGAAGGACTTCTGTTGGAGAAACATCCCGACAAGACCTTCATCGGCAGGGCAGTACGTGGGTTTTCGTTTCTTGGCTATTTTTTGACTCCATGGGGAGTCTCTGTTGCACAGAGCACTTGGAAGAATATGCAAAAACGTATTTCCCGGCTTTATGAGCAAGATGCCGGCAGCATCGGGCAATACGTTACCAGATGGTTGAGGTGGGTTATTGCTGGGAACATAGGGGTGGATGTGGCTGTACTCCAGGGGCAATGTGCCGGGCTTGTATCTCTGGTGCCTGCATTCCACTAACTCAGGTGAGTCTCTCAACATCAATTCATTGTTCAACGCAATAAATATGGCTTGGAATGTCACATGGTATTAACAACCCGTATGTCCATGAACCAATCGTTGATTCTGTATCCCCAATTATCCCATCATAGCCGCCAAGCCAATCATCACAATTGAAGAAATCTCCGTCTGCACGGATGCCTTCTATTCTTGTGTTGGTCCAAACCCAACGGAGCACTCCTATAAGCGCGAAACTATTCTCATCCAAATTGATAGGGCTCAATAACTCCCCTGATGTCAATCCACTCCAATTTTGTTGGACTACTTTTCCATCTACCCTGACATAAGGGACATCTGCTTTAGTATTAAACCGTGTCAATGGGGAATGAAGTGAATCACTCAGCCACGCTATATAACTCCCAGGCAAGTCAGCCGCATTTGCCAACTTGTTGCATTTCGCGTCTGCACCTTGGAGTCCACCCAAGTTTCCGGTGTAGGATTCGCTGCTGACAAATACAATCTTACGCTGATCATCTGCACAGGTACCCCCCAAACATCTACCCGAAAGACATTCATCATGTGCTGTACATGTATCACCGGTGCTGCCGGCACCACCAATGCAGACACCTTGCTTACAGAATGAATTTGCACCGCACGGGGTGCAGCCACCACAAAACGATGGATTGGTCATCGTGTCTACGCATTCGCCAGAACAGGTGGTCAAGCCATCACCACAGGTAACTAATGGAATTACCACTACCTTATCCGCTGCAATAACGCGAGAACCGAACAGCAAAACAAATGCAAAAACTAATATTGATAACGATTTGCTCATGACCTGTCCTATGTAATTAAAAATATTGTTATTTTTTTCTTACCATTCTCATGCTCATTAAGCAACACGTTTGTTAGATGGTTACGTTGAAGATATTTACCTGGTAGATAGGGGGAGAACTGAAGGTGTATCGTAAAAAAGTTCTGCTGCGATCTTGTGTCAGTTTATGATACGGGGGAATGAGGTTCAATAATATTGGCAGGGATAAGGTCAAGAGCGGAGAGGAAAACGAAAACCTGATC
>JAHJNL010000035.1 GCA_018820855.1 Pseudomonadota bacterium
AATTACAAAATCGTATTATGATATATTGGAAGGCAGCAAGAGTTATTAATTACAGCAATAGTTCGAGGGAAAAGGTGGTTGGATCAAAAAAGTTGTTTTTGTAAGATCTAACTATTTGGAATTAAATGTGATTATTAAAAATATGTTAGTGCTAACTGAGGATAGATTCTAATTTGTGCTTTCAATAAGAGTTAGAGGAAATCGGGAAGTAACTTCTTCCCTATTTATAATCCTGATCTTGCCTTTTTCTGACGATCTTTCCTCTTCTCCACCACATGCCATATCAGATTAAGTGCTGTTCTGAGTAATAGTAATAATTATTATGAAGAGTTTTCTTTTTCCATTTGACTTTTCTTATCAGGAATGTCTCCTATTGTTTCCGGTTTCTGCTTACCTGTTGTTGATTGACATTAGCAATTGATAATTTTTGGAATTAATTTCAGAATTAACGTGAAAATGGGTAAATATACCTATTTTAAAATTAATCTAACTATGATTAGATTAATAGTAGGGTAGAATTTAGTTTACATAAAAAGCCAAACTTTGAGTGATCAAAGGACGGAAAGCTACGGGGCTATAACAGTCAGCCGGGTTGCAAATTTAATGCAACCCGGCTTTTTTTTGTTCAATTAAAGAAAGCATTGCTTTTTGCGAGGAAAAAATGGGGATGCTCAGACCATGGTCTTTATCACTGCTGAGGTCAGGTAAGTGGCAAGGCAACCCGTTGTCTGTCCTCTATTTTTTCAATAACGCTGTGAGGAGGTACGAAAAAGTAAGAAGAATTACTGAGACCTGTTTTTGACAGAAGAGATATGGAACGAAAGCATCAGTTGCCGTAGCAATTGCATCATGAGAATGGGAACGTCACTAACTCAAAAATGAATCTGCTCGGCACCCACATTATCACTTAAGGGGAGGGTAATGTATGAAAATTCGAATTGTTACTTTCACAAAAGTAACTGCGGTTCTAGTTTGTTTACACGTTTTCAGTGGTGGCGCTATCGAAGCCCATGGAGAGGAGGGCGCCGGCAACAATTTGTCCTATCCGGCTGTACTGATAGAAGGACCCTCCATAGCTCCCTTCTTTACCGTGCAGAGTGAAGGACTTGGTGAGACCTATTCCTATGGCTGCGAAGGCAGCGAAATGTCCGATGTATTCACCTATCCCAACACCTCCTGTGTCGATGACCTGGCAGAGCCGACTATTTATTATACGGCGGCGGAATGTACAGCGCCAGGCGGCAAATGCGAAGGCAAGTCGGTTACCCGTATGTACTGGCAGAAGGAGGAAGACAACCAGTGGAGTTCTCAGGTTACAGGTGTGTCCTCTGCAGGCAGCGCGCCCGTCAATGTCCGCTACGTGGATTGGGGTGACAGTATCGAAGTGGTAAGCTGGACAGATTACTCAGTTCTGCGGGTGGAAACGCAACCCTTTATCGACCTGAGCCAGGATTCGTTGTCTGAACTTCCACCAGCAGACCCGGCACAAACCCAGGCAGGGTTTCAGATGTGGCATGTGTCCGGCCAGGGAATTACCGAGCAGTGGGGCGCACGGGTTGAGGAAGTGGCTGGAGAGAGGGGGCTTCCATATGTTTACCCGTCACCTTATGCCATCATTAACGCGGGGACCGCTGACCTCTACCTCACCAAGCTGGTTCCACAGGATGATGATGATCATGAATACAAATGCCCTGCTATGGGCGGAGACCAACCTCCTGTGTATCCTGATGACTATCCATTTCAGCGTGATTGGGTAGCAGGTACAGGGTGGTCGGGTTCCTGCAACCTCCCAATCGTGCCGTACACGCTTGAACAAAGTGTCTCTGGGAAGTTTGTCCATGGCTACAACTGGCGAATGCGCGACCTGCCGGAACATTTAGACATATGCACGGATCAGGCATGGCATAAAACCGGATGGTGGCGTTTGACATACGTACCGAACGGTGGCGTATCAAAGATGTTGTTCACCGATAACACGGTGACGAGTGCCCCTGAAATACCGCCTGCTATACCGACTTTTTTATCTCTCTCCGAGGAAAGCGAAGAAGATGATGTTGAGACAACGTTATATACTCCGGTTGTCGATGTTGCGAACAACCTGACCTACATCGATATCTGTATCGTCGAGAAAAAAGATACTGATCCAGATGGATATTTTGTATATCCCAGCGTAAATGTAAACGGAAGCGGAACAATTTCCCCGGACGCACCTCAATGGGTTTTAAAAGAACAAACTGTCTCGTTTGTCCTGGATCCGGCCGACAATTATTATCTTGGTGAAATATCGGGGACCTGTCCAGCAGGGGCGGCGCCGAGTGACAATGGTGACGGTACCTGGAGTTACACTACCGGTAGTATTAAAAGTGACTGTACGGTTATTGCGAATTACTATGGAGATTACGACGTTAGCCTGACGGTGATCACTGAAGGCCCTGGTTCGGTAATAAGCAATCCATCAGGTATTGACTGCGGTGCCCTATGCATCGCATCCTATTCTGCTAATACGGAGGTGACCCTGACGGCCACCGCGGATGCAGAATACGTTTTTGCTGGCTGGAGTGGGGATTGCTCGGGCACCGAAATGGAGACCAAGATAATCATGGATGTGGCAAAGAGCTGCACAGCCACCTTTGCAGAGCCATCATATACCATCACTGCCTCGGCATTGCCCACTGTTGGGGGGAGCGTAATCTGCGACCCGAATCCTGTTTCCCCTGAATCCACCTCAACCTGTACAATCAGCACGAATCCGTACTATAGCCTTGATACTGTAACAGGCACCTGCGGCGGTACGCTTGTCGGAGATACCTATACGACAGATGCAATCAGCGCAGACTGTACGGTCGTTGCGAATTTTCTCGCTGACCAGTTCAGCCTGACGGTGGCCACTGCAGGGACGGGCACCGGAACGGTAACCAGCAGTCCTGCAGGTATTGATTGCGGAACTGACTGCAGCGAAGACTATGATTATAATTCGGTAGTGACCCTGACTGCCACAGCGGATGCAGGTTCGGGTTTTGTTGGCTGGAGCGGGGATTGTTCGGCAGACGGAACGGTAACCATGGATGCGGCAAAGAGCTGCACAGCCACCTTTACAGAGGGATTATATATCATCACTGCGTCCGCATCGCCGGCTGCCGGAGGGGGAGTAAGCTGTGAGCCGAATCCTGTTCTCTCTGGTTCCGCCTCAACCTGTACAATAAGCACGAATCCGTACTATAGCCTTGATACTGTAACGGGCACCTGCGGCGGTACGCTTGTCGGAAGTATCTATACGACAGGCGCAATCAGCGCAGATTGTACGGTCATTGCGAATTTTCTGGTTGACCAGTTCAGCCTGACGGT
>JAHJNL010000036.1 GCA_018820855.1 Pseudomonadota bacterium
AACATTGGTAATAAGTGGAAATTTTCCAGCATATTGATTGTAATAGATTCCGCTTTTTTCCACTTATTCTTATATTAAGAGCTCTAAGGTGGAAAAAACTTTCCACTTATTACTTTTGCCGTTGATTATTCCACTTATTGTGATATTAAAATAGGTAACATGGAAAATATACCTAAATTTTATCCGAATCCACAACTTAAATTAATGGAGCAGGTACGTGAGGTCCTGCGTTACCACCATTATGCCTTTCGAACAGAACAGACCTATTGCCAGTGGATATTAAGATTTATCCGTTTCTTTGGCGGCAAAACCCACCCCAGACAGCTTGGTGTTAAAGATGTGGAGCGTTTTCTTTCCGATCTGGCAGTGCAAGGGCAAGTGTCAGCTTCAACCCAGCGACAGGCTTTGAATGCCATTGTCTTTCTTTACCGAGAAGTCCTGGACAAATCTTTGGATGGCAAATTTGCACATATCAGGGCCAAGAAAAAAACTAAAACCGTAACGGTGCTCAGCAAAGAAGAGGCCACCCGTTTTTTCCGCTATATGGATGGTACTCATGCTCTTATGGCCAAACTCCTCTATGGCTCGGGGTTACGGCTCATGGAATGTGTCAGATTGCGAATCAAAGACATCGACTTTGACCGAAAACGAATTAAAGTGCTCGGCAAAGGTGACAAGTGGCGGAGCACCATCCTTGCCCCGCCTGTTATTCCTGTACTTCAGGCACACATACAACGTGTCAAGGCCTTGCATCATGCCGATCTGGAAGAAGGGTTTGGCGAGGTCTATATTCCTCCGGCCTTGTCCCGCAAATACACTCATGCTGCTAGGGAATCAATGTGGCAATATGTTTTTCCTGCCAAAAATAGATCAATAGACCCCCGATCGGGTAAAGAACGACGTCATCATGTCATGGAATCCGGACTGCAAAAGGCTGTAAAGCTGGCTGCCAAACGGGCCGATATCGACAAACGGGTTACTTGCCACACCCTGCGTCACAGCTTTGCGACCACGATGCTGGAGAACGGTATCAACATCCGTGTTCTGCAGGACCTCTTGGGGCATGCTGATGTTAAAACAACAGAAATGTATACCCACGTGATGGATAAAGATATTTCCCGGCTCACCAGCCCACTTGAGGATCTGGACTTGTAAGCGTTCTGTTTTTTGTGGCAGATTGAGAAATCATGTCCGAATCTGTTTGGATTCGGCAGAGGCAACATGATTTTACTCTCACCATTTCGTGTTTCGTGGAAAGTACCAGTGTTATCAATGGCTCCATCTAATTGATAGCCTTATCAAGCCAATACCTTTTAAAAACTAACATTTCAACTGGTTAACGGTTAACAGCTGGAGTTTGAAAAAGCAAGAATTCTTTGGCTTTTTTTTAAACCTTTTCAACTACAAGAAAAACAATTTTCAACAAACAACCATTTGAATTGGGATGGTTCTCTTAGTTTGACCACGATCATAATCTTCTGCAATAATGGCTTCTAAAAGGTGATAACGCGTAGAAAGGGAAGAGGGGGAGCGGCATTTCTGTGAAGCGTGAATAATCATTTCCCCGTCTTTGGCAAAAACAAACTTAACACCGCAGCTGTTCCTGTAAGCAGGCTTGCCAGTAGATAGGCCTGAGCAAAACTCCCGCTTCTTTCCGCCAGGATTCCTGCCAGGGCCGGGCCGGTGATCTGGCCGATACCGAAGAGCAGGGTTACCGCAGCGAAGCCGGAGGCAGCTTTGAGGGGGCCCAGGTAGTCGCTGATGGCCGCAGCCACGATGGAGGGGACGCTCCAGGCGCAGAGGGCAAAGAGGGCGATGGAGAGATAGACGCTCCCCGGCATTGGATTGAGGGCCAGGAGCAGGTGCGAGACACCTTGCAGGGTGTAGACCAGGGCAAGGGTGCGGCCTCTGCCCAGGCGGTCGGAGAGGGAGCCGAAGAGTGGACCGGAAAAAATACCCAGCAGGCCGAACCAGAACCAGAAACGTCCGGCCACTGCCTCGGTGAAGCTGTAGTCATTGATCAGGGTGGTGATGACAAAAGTGACGTAGATGACATAGGTGAAGCCAAAGAAGAAGTAGATGCTGCCCAGGTGCAGGAAAACACGTTTGCCGGTGATTATCGGTTTTTTAGTAAGGAGATCTGCCTGCTTTTCTTCTCCTTTCTTTCGTGATGTCTCCAAAACCTGCAGTCCCCGGTCTTGTGGCCGGTTGCGAATGAGAAGGGCGCAGAGGACACCGATTGCCAGGACCAGGCTGCCCAGGATTACCCAGTTAATCCGCCAGCCTTGACTGTTGCCTGCCCAATTGTTGATGGCCGGAACCAGCAGGCCGGTAAGCATGATGCCAAGGCCGCTGCCAGATACCACCAGGCCGGTCGCCCGACCACGCATGGAGGAACCGAACCAGTGGGAGATGAGGATCATGACCGGGACATTAGCAAGGCCGCTGCCGATGCCGGTGAAAAAGAAGGCGGTCAGTATCAGCCAGAAACCGTTTGCCGAACCGACAATAATCATCGAGCTGCCGACGAGAAAAATTCCGCCGCTGATAACGGCACGGTAATTAAAATGTTTCACCATCCTGCTGCTGATGAGCACTGCCAGCAGGTAGCCGACGAAGTTGCCGGTGCCGATAAAACCCATGCGGCTGTAGCCAAGTTCCAGGTCACTGCCCATGGAGGGCAGGAGCATACCCAGGGAAAAACGGCCAAGGCCCAGGACAGCTACTATAGCAAGGACACCGGATAGAACGATGATCCAGCCATAATGCATGCTGCGCAAGGAGGGCATCAGGAGGAAGTGCTCCGGTAGCGGAAGCCTTCAACCATCCTGGTGATGCGAAAGGCGTTTTCAAAGACAGTCCTGATTACGGCCACCTCGTTGTAGCGGGCCCGGGAGAGGTTGGTGACTGCATCGAGCAGATCCGATTCCCGCTGCAGGCCTTCTTTATACTTGAGCTGGGTGATACGCAGGTTTTCTTCGGCATGGCGGATATCTTCCCTGGCCACTTCAACGTTTGCCATGCTTACCCGGTAATCGATGAAGAGGTTGGCAAGGTCGGTGGTCAGGGTGCTTTTCAGCTCTGCCAGATCATACTGGATCTCCCGGACAGTGAGCTTGGCCCGGGAGATGGTAGACTCCCTGGAAAAGCCGTCGAAAATATTCATGGAGAGCACCATCTGGGCGCGCAGCTCCTCCTCTGTGATCTCTCCCTCACCGTTGATGAAATCGTCATCGTAACGTGAATAGCTGCCGACCATATCCAGCCGGGGATAATAGGCGCCCTGTTCTGCCTTGACCTGTACGCTTGCGGATTCGGTCAGGCCTTCCAGGGCCAGGAGTTCAGAACGGCGAGTAAGCATTTTTTCCTGGCAGACCTCCTGCTCCTCGACTTGGGGCAGGAGTGAAAACTCATTAAAACTCAGTTCCTCCAGGCTGACTGCCTGGTTGATCTCCCGGCCCAGGAGCTGGACGCCCTTGTCCAGGTCGGCTTGGCCTTTCTGCTCAGTGATGTTGGCGTTGTCCAGATCGACCTTGAACTTCAGGAGTTCGTTTTTGCCGATCAGTCCCACCTGCAACCTTTTCTGCCCGTCCTGATAGATGCGTTCCAGGGTTTTATAGGCGTCACTGGTCACTGTCAGATTTGCTTTGCGCTCATAGACGCTGAGATAGCGCAGGGCCACGTTGAGCTGGATGTCCTGTTCAACTCCCTGCAGCCGATATCCTTCCACTTTCTGCAGAATCTGTGCAGACTCGATGGAGTAGCGATCCCGGAAGCCGGCAAAGAGGTTCATGGTGACGGTGGAGTAGACGGAGCTGTTTTCCCGGTGTTCGTACAGGGTCGGTTCATCCAGGTTATTCACCTGATAGCCGATATCCAGAGAGGGGTAGTACCCGCTCCTGGCACGTTCCAGGTCCTTTCCGCTCTTTTCCAGGGTGACCTGATAGCGTTTGATGATCTCCCGGTTGCGGGTGGCACTCTCCTGCATCTCGGCAAGATCCAGGGCCATGGCAGATGTGGCCGCAAAGAGCAGGGGCAGGAGGATGAGACTAAACCGTTTCATTGGAACGACTCCTTTCAAATTTGATGACAAAGGACAGCAGCGCCGGGATGACAAAGAGGGTGAGGAGGGTGGAAAGTGCCAGTCCTCCCAGGAGGATGGAACCGAGGCCCCGGTAGAGCTCGGAGCCGGAGCCGGTGGAGAGCACCATGGGCAGCATGGCCAGCACGGAACTGGTGGCACTCATAAAGATGGGCCGGATCCTGGTTCGTACTGCCTCGGAGATGGCTTCGGTTCCCTGCAGTCCGTTGTAGCGCACATTGTTCAGGGACTGATGGACGATAAGGATGGCGTTGTTGACCACTGTTCCTATGAGGATGATGAAACCGAGCATGGCCAGGATGTCAAAGCCCTGGGGGGCGATAAAGCTATTGACCGCCTGCAGACCGATGAATCCTCCGGCTGCTGCCAGGGGGATGGAAAACATGATGATAAGGGGGTAGAGGAAGTTCTCAAAGAGTGCTGCCATCAGCAGGTAGGTGATGAGCAGGGCCAGGAGCAGGTTCCACTGCAGGGCCTGGCGGGCCTCGGTGAGCTTGTCTGCATTTCCGCCGATGGTGATCTCGACTCCCGGCAGCTGTCCGGCCGCTTTCAGCGGGGCCACTGCCTCATTGAGGATAATATCCATGGCAGCTTGCAGGGGCAGGTCCTTGGGCGGGGTCACCTGCAGAGTAATGGTCCGTTTGCGTTCCAGATGGTTGATCTGGGGCATGCCCTGGCTGTAGACCAGGTCGGCCACGTCTCCTACCCGGATGAGACTGCCCTGACCGTTGACGATGCTGGCCTTGAGGATATTTTCGGGTGAGGAAAAGATGGAATCCCTGCCGGTAAGTACCAGATCCTTCTGTTTGCTCCCTTCCGGCCGGTATTCGTCGACCTTGCGTCCGTCCATGAGAACGTCGATGTAGGTGCCGAGATCTTTTCCCGTCATTCCGCTGGCTGCCAGTTTCTCTTTGTTGGGGACCACCTGGATCTCCGGATAACTGGTCTCAAGAGAGGGGACGGGTCGAACCTGGGAAGAGGGGATCTTGGCACTGATGGTGCCGAACAGTGTCCTGCCGGCTGCCACGATCTGCTCGATGTCTTCTCCGGCGATATTGACGTTCACGTTGCGTCCTTCACCGATCCCGCTTTCAAAGATACCCGCCTGGATACTGACCCCGAAGACCCCCGGGATGGAGTTCATGATGCGGGTAAAGAGGGGCATCATCTCTGCTCCCCTGGTTTCGTGGGTGGAAATCCCGCCAAAAAGGGTGAAGCGATCTGCTCCGACAAAGAACATGTCTTTGATCTGGGGGATTCCGTCTTTGCCGTCTTCCTGAAAATAAGGTTCTGACTCGTCGTAGATAAAGCTCCCCAGTTCCTTCATTTTGTCCAGAGAGTATCCCGGCGGCGGGATGAGGATGTTGAGGATCAGGTTTCGGTTGCCCTGGGGCAGGTATTCGGCACTGGGCAGCAGGAAAAAGATGAGTCCGATGGAGAACGAGGTGAAGGAGATCACGGTGGCCAGCCGGGTGAAGACGTTTTTCAGGCAGATATTGGAAAAGCGCATGATGAGCCGGGCAATGAATGGGCCTGCCACACTCTTCTGCAGTCTGTTTTGTTTTCGTGCACCACGGCCCCTGAAGAGATGGTAGGTGAGGGTGGGAATGACGGAGACGGAGACAAAGAGACTGATGAGGATGGAAAAGGTGATGGCAATGGCTATGTCGCGAAAGAGCTGCCCTGCTTCCTCCTGCATGAAGATAATCGGCAGGAAGACGGCGACCGTGGTGGCAGTGGAAGCAAAAACCGCGCCCCAGACCTCCCGGGTCCCGTCCCAGGCCGCATTGTAGGCGGATTTGCCCAGCTTGCGGTGGCGGTCGATATTTTCCATGACGACGATGGAGTTGTCCACCAGCATGCCCACGGCAAAGGAGATGCCGGCCAGGGAGACCACATTCAGGTTGCGGCCGGTGATCCAGAGAAAGATAAAGGCGCCGATGGCGGAAATGGGAATGGCCAATGCCGTGGTCAGGGTGGAACGGATGCTGCGCAGAAAGATGAGGAGGACACAGATGGCCAGCAGACCGCCAATGGCCACATTCTTTTTCACCAGGTCTATGGCGGTGTTGATATAGGGACGCTGGTCGTAGACCCAGTCGATATAGAGTTCTCGTTCGGCAAGTAAACCCTGGTTGAGACGCTCAACCTCTTTTTCCAGTCTCTCGGTCATGGCCAGGACATTGGTCCCCGGTTCCTTGCGCACCCCGATGACGATTACCGGTTCACCGCTGTGCATGACCGCGATGTTTTCCTTGGCATAGCCGTTGTTGACTTCGGCGATTTCCCGCAGATAGACCCGCTTGATACCGTCATCAAAAACAACCACCTCCATGGCGTCTGCCGGGGATTGAAACTGGCCCATGGTGCGGATACGGTAGTTTTTGCGGCCGATGCCCAATACCCCTGCCGAGTTGGTCTGGTTGGCATTGCGGACTGCATTGATAACCTGGTTGATGGAGATATTGTGACTGGCCATGCGGCCCATGTCCAGGGTGATATTGAGCTCGGACAGGGTGCCGCCGAAGATGAAAAGAGACCCGACTCCCTTGACCCGTTCCAGATGCTGACGCACATTGTCTTCAAAGTAGCTGCGGTAGTGATTGATGGGTTCGCTGTTTTCCGCCACCGGTTTGAGCATCATCCAGATGACTGGAGAGGAGTTGGCACCGGCCGATTCGATGATCGGACGGTTGACGTTTTCCGGGTAGTCGGCGACCTCGTTGATCTTGTTGGAGACCCGGAGGAGGGCTTCATTGAGAGAGGTTTTCAGTTCAAAGGAGAGAGTGATCTCGCCATAACCGTTGTAACTGGCACTCTCCATTTTGGTCAAACCCTGCAACCCTTTGAGCACCTCTTCCTGCTGCTCGATGATCTCTTTTTCTATCTCATAGGGGGTGGCTCCGGTCCAGTTGGTTTTTACCGTGATCTGGGGTGTTTCCACATCCGGAGTGAGCTGCACGGGCAGCTTGTTGAGACCGATAATGCCGAAGACCAGGAGCAGGATTACGCCCACGGTGACCGAGACAGGTTTTTCCAGGGAATATTTGATAAGATCCATTACTTTTCTCCGGCCACCTGGACTGCCTGGTCAGGGCGCAGCCGTTCATTGCCTTCGATCACCACCGGCATGTCGGCGACAATATAAGGATTGTCCACTCCGATCCGATCACCCATGAATGCGACAATATTGACCGGAAGGATGGCGGCCTTGTCCTCTTTGACGGTGTAGATGAAGTCCTTGCCCTGAAATTTGATGAGGGCGGCGCGGGGGATGATACTGAGTTCCTTTTCCCGGCTTGAGGGGAGATGCACCGTTGCCGACATGTTGGCCGCTACGATCTTCTGCGCGGGAATCCTGATTTTGACAAAGATATTCTTGGTTTTGACATCGGCCACCGGGTCTATGTCTTCGACCACACCTTCTATTTCTCCGTCAAAGGCATTGAGAATAACCGTCAGCACCTGACCCTTTTTGAGGTAGCGCAACAGGGATTCGCCAATGGGGGCACGGATAAAGAGATCGTCGCTGGAGCCCAGGGAAACCAGCATCTTTCCCTGCTGGACCCAGGCACCGGAATCCACCTCTTTGGTCAGGATAACACCGTTGAAGGGGGCGCGGATTACGCTTCGTTCCTTTTTGATGAGCAGGTTGGCCAGTTCTTCCTGGCGGGCCTGTTTTTCCAGTTTTGCGTCCTGAAAGGTGTAGAGGGCATCGTCATAATCCTTTTCACTGACCCCTGATTCTTCATACAGGGCCTGCAGCCGCTTGAAATTCTTTTCGGTGTTCTGCTGCAGCAGATCATTCTGGGCGATGCGGGTCTTTTTGAGGGAGATGTCGCTGTCGAGCAGCTTTGTGTCCAGGCGCACAAGGACATCGCCCTTTTGCACATGGTCGCCTTCCTTGACGAGCACCTCCTGCACAAGCCCTGTGACATCGGTGGAGACTTCGCTGGTGCGGTCATAGGAGAGGATGCCGATCACTGACTGGGTCTCGGCAATTGTCTCCCGGACCACCTGTGTTGTAACAACTGAGGCCGGGGGTGGTTCCTGAGCCTGGAGGAGGACGGGAAGAGAAAAAAACGCAAAGAAAATGAAAAGAAATCGCACGGGATATCTCCTTGAACAGGTTGTTATTGTGGCCATTTTTTTGTTGGTGTACTCAGATTGTCCTGTATTCTTTGCAGAATTATGGCAAGCAGGGCACGTTCCTGGTCGGAAATCCCTTTGGTCAGAAGCTCGGAAAAGTCTTGAAACAGACTGCTCACTTCGTCAACCAGTTCTTTGCCCTGGACAGTGAGGAAAATATGGATGGAACGACGGTCTGCGGGATTTTTTTCTCTTTTTACAAAATTCTTTTTTTCAAGACGATCGAGGATTCTGGTCACGTTGGCAGCACTCTTCTGTACGATCTCACAGAGCTGACTCTGGGACAGGGCCTTGTTCTCTGATATGTTTTTCAGCAGGTGAAACTGCTCTGCCGTCAGATCATAGGGTTTGAGGAGCTTTTCCCCATGGAGGGTCATCGTCTGGGTTGTCCTGTAGATTAGCCGGCCAATTGATATTTCGTTGCATAGATTCATTAGTTGCCTCGTTAATAGTTAATGAGGCAACAGATTCCATGGGAGTGGGATAATGTCAATAATAAAAAAAGGTCAGCATCAATGTCCAGCTAAGAAAGAGTTCGATGCCGGTTGAACAGAAAAGGGGCCCGCAGGCAGCCCTCATTCGCGGATAAATCCGCTCCCACAGGTAATGGTTAGCTTACTACAGAACTACGACAAACCAGGTGGGAGCGGTTTTAACCGCGAACATCCGCCGATGCCGGTTAAACAGAAAAGCAGCCCGCAGGCAGTCCTCATTCGCGGATAAATCCGCTCCCACAGGTAATTGGTCAGTATTTCACAGAACTACGACAAACCAAGTGGGAGCGGTTTTAACCGCGAACATCCGCCGATGCCGGTTGAACAGAAAATGGGCCCGCACGCAGCCCTCATTGGCGGATAAATCCGCTCCCACAGGTAATGGTCAGCATTTCACAGAACTACGACAAACCAAGTGGGAGCGGTTTCAACCGCGAACATCCCCCGATGCCGGTTGAACAGAAAAGGGGCCCGCAGGCAGCCCTCATTCGCGGATAAATCCGCTCCCACAGGTAATTGGTCAGTATTTCACAGAACAACGACAAGCCAAGTGGGAGCGGTTTCAACCGCGAACATCCCCCGATGCCGGTTGAACAGAAAAGCAGCCCGCAGTCAGCCCTCATTCGCGGATAAATCCGCTCCCACAGGTAATTGGTCAGTATTTCACAGAACTACAACAAGCCAAGTGGGAGCGGTTTTAACCGCGAACATCCCCCGATGCCGGTTGAACAGAAAAGGGGCCCGCAGCCAGCCCTCATTCGCGGATAAATCCGCTCCCACAGGTAATTGGTCAGTATTTCACAGAACTACAACAAGCCAAGTGGGAGCGGTTTTAACCGCGAACATCCCCCGATGCCGGTTAAACAGAAAAGCAGCCCGCAGGCAGCCCTCATTCGCGGATAAATCCTCTCCCACAGGAAAAGCATATCTTTGCTAACTCTTTTCTCTCAAGCCGCATGGTATCTCAGTTGGCATGCAAAAAGATATTATCATCTTAAATACTAAGGTGTTATCCGGTCACAAGAATAATAAAAAAACAGGATCGAGGGGCGTTAAGTGAGTATGATACCGGTGAGCCAGTAGAGTCCCATGCCGACCAGCACGGTTCCGCCGAGGCTTTTGGTTTTCAGGGCAAAGATGAGGGTCGGAATGGCCACCAGCAGCTCCGGTTTTCCTATCTCCAGGCTGCGTGCAGACTGGTCGGTGAAGAGGATGGGGGCAAGGAGGGCAGTGAGGATAGCTACCGGGATCAGGCTCAGCCAGTCGATGAGCCACTGCGGCATTTTCCGATGGGCCAGGTAGAAGAGGGGGAGCCAGCGGGGGATGTAGGTGACAAGGCCCATACCGCCAAAGAGAAAGAGGTAATCGATAAAGGTCATCGTCGTTTATCCCGGTAGCGTTTGAGGAAATAGCCGATAGTGGCGGCAGTCACTGAGGCCCCGATGATATAGCTGTCGCCGGGGATGAACAGGTACCAGAGGACGGCAATGCAAAGCGATATAAGGCCGGTGAGGATAAAAATGATGTCGTGGAGCTGGAAGATCAGCAGGGCCAGGAACATGGCGGTAAGGGCGTAGTCCGTACCAAAGGCGCCAACCGGGATGAACTGACCGAGAAGTGCTCCGCAGGTCGTGGCCGTAATCCAGGCCAGGTTGGCCAGTTGGTTGACGGTAATGGCCTGCCAGCGTCCCCAGTTTCCTTCCCGGAAGCGGGTCATGTTGACGGCAAAACTTTCATCGGTGATGCCATAGGCAAAAAAACTGAGAAAGAGACGGCGTACTCCGCTTAAGTGAACAGCGAGTGACGAACTCATCAGGAAATGGCGTAGATTGACGGCAAGGGTGGTAAAAATAATGGATCCGGCAGAGGCCCCTGCTGCCAGCATGGCCACGCAGATAAACTGGGCGGAACCGGCAAATACCAGGACGGACATCATGGTTACGGCCCAGGCTGGCAGTCCGGCCTGACTGGCCAGGACACCTAAGGCGAGGCCGATGGGGATATATCCGAAACAGATGGGCCAGGCGGTCATGGCGCCTTCCCGGAACCAGGTAAGAGCTGTGGGGGCGTCCCCTTTCCTGGCAGGGGCATTGTCTGCTGTTTTCATTTACGCACGTGTGTCTGTTGATCTTGTAAAAGGATGATTTCGTGGTGCCTGATAGAACTACTTAACAGGGATCAGGCAGGTGAAAAACAAGTTTTTTCTTTTTCTGGCAAGGGCTCCGGTTATCCGGAAAATTTATAACCGACCCCATAGATAGTGATAAAGTAGCGTGGTGTGTCTGGATTGTCTTCCAGTTTTTTGCGGAGTTTGAGAATATGGTTGTCTACTGTGCGGGTTGTTATTGAGTGCTCCATGCCCCAGACCTCTTCCAACAACGTCTCTCTTGAAACGGGTATGCCGCTGTTATGTATGAAATATTTGAGAAGCTCAAATTCTTTTGCTGTAAACTCTATGAACTGCCCGTTCTTTTTTACCTCATGATGCAAAAAATCAATTTCTGCAGTTCCAATGCGGTACAGCTGCTCCGTATCCATGGGTTCGAGGCGGCGAAAGACAACTTTGATACGGGCCAGGAGTTCCTTGACGCTGAAGGGCTTGGTCATATAATCATCTGCCCCGGTTTCCAGGCCAAGAACCTTATCCACTTCACTGCCTCGCACAGAGAGCATGATGATCGGGATATGTCTGTTGAGTGTCCGCAGTTCTCTGCAGACATCGATACCATCCATGTTGGGAAGCATGACGTCGAGAATAACAAGATCAGGATTGTCGCTTTTAAAAAGAGCTATGCCGGCTTCACCGCTTTCCGCACAGAGGACATGATACCCCTCAAACTCAAGGTTGTCCTGCAGGCCCATACGCATATGGAGATCGTCCTCAATCAACAGGATCTTTTTACCCTTCAATAGCATTGTCATTCTCCGGCAGTGGGAAGGTAATAACGAAGGTGCTTCCTGACCCCTCTTGGCTGCGCACACGGATGGAACCATGGTGGGCCAGAACGGCATGTCTGACCAGTGAGAGGGCGATCCCTGAACCGCGCACCTGATCTGACAGGCGATAGTAAGGTTCGAAAACGGCATCCAAGGCCTCGGGTTGAATGCCGATGCCATGGTCGCTGACCTCCAGGATGAGGTTGTTCTGCTTTCTCGTCAATGTTAAGGCAATTTCCTTTTTTTCGGGGCTGAATTTCATGGCATTATCAAGGAGGTTGCCGATGATCTGGTTCATGGCAATTTTGTCAAAAGAAAAGGGTGGAATTTCCGAGTCTATATCGGCATGGAAAATGAAACCGTGCTGTTTCAGGTAATAGCTGTATGAGGTAATCATATTCTGTACTGCCTCAGCAATATCCCCTTTACTGAAATTATACTCTTTCATTCCTTTTTTGATACTCGAAAAATCCAGTGTGTTGATGATCAGCAGATGCAGGCGATCACATTCGCTCAGGATGATCTGATAGTAGTGCTGTATTTTTGCCGGTTGGCTGATGCGGCCAAGCATTAATGTTTCCGAATACATCCGTATGAGAGACAGGGGTGTTTTGAGTTCATGGGAGATATGGGAAATCATTTCCGATTTGACCTGGGAGAGTTTTCGCTCTTGCTGCATCTGTCCCCAGATGAAATAAATACTGAGGACAATAAGGAAGAAGACGATGAGAATGATGCCTGAGTACACAAAAAATTCCATCCTCGCCCGTTTATGCATGTCGGAGGTGTCAAGTCTGGCGACTGCTTTCCAAAAAGGAAGAATATCCTGGAAGGGTGCATCAACGAAGATCATGTCCTTGTCTGTCAGATCGTCTGTCTCAAGAAAATTTCTCTCTGTAATGGCAACATCGGAGAGTGAGCGGTCGCTGGTTTCAGGCAACAATGCACTGCGGATATAATCGAGGTCAAGGGTAAAGAGAAGAAACTCGGGAACGGCCTCGGGAGATGCCGGCGGCAGTGAGATGAAACCAGCCTGAATAACCGTGGTGTTGAAAGAGCCGGAGAAGTGGCGGAGGGTAAGGGGGGCAATAGGTGCACGCAGGTTTTCCGCCTCCAGGTTCTGGGCAAGCCAACCTTCTTCAGTATCAAAATCCTGCTCTCTCTTACTTCCTGTGAGATCTTGCCGCGGATAAAAAAAGAGCTTGTCGATGGCAGGGTGGTTTCTTTTAATTCCGGTGAGCGTTTCTCTGTCGAGCCTCTGTACCTGTTGAAAGGCCACATCAAGAATCATCTTGTTTTCCTGAGAAATGATATCCCGTTCCAGATTGTGAACAAGCATCCATACTGACATTTTCCCGCTTTTGATAAGGGCATCCTGCATGAGTGTGTTGCGGTAGGTGAGGTAGTAGTAGCCCATACCTGAAAAGATGCATGTACAGAGGACGACAAAGACAAAGGAGAAAATGAGCATGTTTTTCCGGGTGATATCTGCCGAATCATGAGTTGTCATAGGTTTTCCGAATGAGGGTTGTTGCTTCGTCCGCCAACTGACTGCCTGAAAAATGATTGCCAGCCTGAAAATATGATAAGAGCCCGGTTGCCTGTTGTCCATGCAGACGATGGTGGCAATTTTCTCCATGCCCATCTCTGGAAGAGCGCGTGCTCTTAAGTTGGAGTGGGTTGAAAATTAGGATAACATATAGATATTGCGTATGTTCTTTTGAAACTGGGATGGCGCCGGAGTTTGATGGGTGTCGCATTATCCATCTACAGGAACAGAGAAACGGAAAACCCCATGACGGGCCTGAGCGCTGTCCGTCATGGGGTGTTTTTTATTTAGTCCATCCTTCGGAGGCAAATATTTCCGCTCCCTTTTCGCTTTTTATAAAAGACACGAACTCATTGGTTTCCGGATCAGCAGCAGGCGAAATTACAATGTTTGTGACACGGTGAATACGTCTCTCCGGCTCTATTTCCACATATTCTGCTACCTGAGGGTTATCGATAGGCCAGTGGATCCAAGTGATCCAGGCGTCGGCCCCGAGTTTCTTGAAGGCCTTGAAGCTTGCGCCGCTGCCTTTTTCAAAGGAAACAATATTGCTGCGGAGCTTCTTTACATCGTCCAATGAGCCGAGCCGCCCGGCGACATCTTCCCAGACCCCGGTGCCGGAGGTATTGTATACGCCTTTACCCTCGGTGACGATTACGCTTGTTCCGGGGTTGAGGAGGTCGGCAAATCCATTGATCTTTTTGGGGTTGCCTTTCTGGGCAACGATTACCGTGCGACGGATGTAGAGCGGTTCTACATTCTTACTTTCGACGAACTTGTATGTTTCAAGGAAGGCAGTCATTGATTGCTCTGAGCTGCCAAAGATCAGGTCTGCACCCTTCTGCGCATCTTTAGTCCATTTGCATTCCGGGCCGAAAACCACTTCTACCTTCTTTCCGGTTTGAGCTTCAAAGGCCTTGCCTGCCTTGATAAAGGCAGTGTGCGGACCTCCCGGTCCAAATACCCTGACAACGCCGTCCTTCGGTGCATGGACAATGGTTGCGTCAAACATCTCACTTGCCAATAGTCCTGTTGTTGAGAGTAATACTGCGGCTGCTGATAGGAATGGAATATACTTTTTAGGCCACCTTGCAAAATTGCCTTTTCGCCCAACCTCTTCGTTATTAAATAAATTTTATCCTCGGAATATCAGATATATGCCTGCGGTAAAATTTATCTTATGCCTCGATTTTGAACGAAAATTCTAATTTTTCAAGGTACCCTTTATTGATTGTCATGATAAATCTCCTTCGTTTTGAGAACGTTACAGATGACCAATCATGTCCATCTGTTTTTTTTAAAAAACAAATTTTTTGTTTCTCATGTTTCTTGAATACCTTGATTCCTCCCTGCTCTGACAGCTTTTGGAAAATGTCTCTTTTCGTTTGCCCTTTACAAGAACTATAAGCTGCCCAAAAATTAAGTTGTCATGGCTGGGTAAAATTTATGTAAAGAAATGTAAAATGATAGAGATTGCTTCTGGTCAGCGCAGTCTCTTTGTCGGGTGTCCAGGAAAAGAGGTGAAAAAACAAGTTGTTGCATGCTTTTCCGTATGGAAAGATTTTTCTGGTCGTGTCGAGCAAAGAAATTTAGGGGCAAAATTTGGCGTACCGGTTCCATGTTTTTAACAGTTGCCAAAGAAGTATGTGTACGGGTATATTGTGAAGTTTTGAGATAATTAGACAACTTTTCTCTGAAAAGTAATGTGAAAAACAGTATTCCCGTAACATTGGGATTTCATGGAGAATGTTATGTACAGTGCTTCTGATCTGCGCAAAGGGCTCAAGGTTCTTATTGACGGTGCCCCTTATGTTGTTACCGAATTTGATTTTTCCAAGCCCGGGAAGGGACAGGCCCTTTATCGTTGTAAACTCCGGAACATGATCACCGGCAATCAGTTGGTTCAGACCTATCGTTCCAATGATAAGTTTGATAAGCCGGCCCTTGAAGAGCGGAAGATGCAGTTCCTCTATAATCAGGAGAACGAGTATCATTTCATGGATAACGAAAATTTTGATCAGATTGTTATTACCAGGGAACAGCTGGGTGATAATGCAAACTTTCTCCAGGACAATATGGAGTTACAGGTCCTGCTCTTTGAGGACAAGCCCATTGATGTGACCCTGCCTATCTTTGTCAATCTTCTGGTTACTGTCGCCGAACCCTGGGCCAAGGGTGATACTTCCGGTACTGACACCAAGCCTGTGACTGTCGAGACCGGCTATGTCCTCAATGTCCCGCCCTTTGTTGTGGAGGGTGACAAGATCCAGATCGATACCCGTACCGGGGCTTATGTAACCCGCGTCAAAGAATAATTCCCGTTATGCTTGATCAGGAAGGGCTGCATTTGCGTGCAGCCTTTTTCCGGGCAATACGTCTTTTTTTTCAGGAGCAGGGTTTTCTTGAGGTGGATACTCCGATCCGCCAACCGTTACTTATTCCTGAACAGAACATCGTCCCCATCCCCTCCGGAACACATTTTCTCCAGTCTTCCCCCGAGTTGTATATGAAGCGGCTGCTGGCTGCCGGCTGTGAGCGGATTTTTCAGATCTGTCACTGTTTTCGCCAGGGTGAGCGTGGTCGCCTGCATCTGGAGGAGTTTGTCATGCTCGAGTGGTATCGCCTCGATGCTGACTATGCTGATCTGATGACAGACTGCGAGCAGCTGTTTGGTTTTCTGGCAGGAGAGCTACCTGGCTGCATTTTTCCTGCCCATCTGGATCTGGGCTGGGAGCGACTCACTGTTGCCGAGGCTTTTGCCAGATATTGTCCGATATCCGCTGCCGAGGCATTGGCAGTGGATATGTTTGACCAGCTGCTGGTGGAACAGGTGGAACCCCGGCTTGGACTGAACACCCCCACTTTTCTTTGTGACTACCCGCTGGAACTTGCTTCTCTGGCGCGCCAGAAACCAGGGCAGCCGGAAGTGGCCGAACGTTTTGAGCTCTATGTCTCCGGCATTGAGTTGGCCAACGGTTTTTCCGAGCTCACCGATCCGGATTTGCAGCGCAAGCGTTTTGAGGAAGAATATGCAACGATGGAGAATGAAAGGGGGAGACAAAAAAAAATGCCTGAGCATTTTCTTGAGGATCTTGGAAAAATAGAGCAGGCTGCAGGAATTGCAATGGGTCTGGATCGGCTGTTTATGCTTCTCCTCGGGAGAAAAAAGATCGATGATGCTGTGTCATTTGCGCCGGGAGAGCTCGATTCCTAACTTGTTACTGTGTCAGAAAACTTTTGACACTATGTTGCGATGCGTGATAGAATGTATTGATGGATTTGACGGTCGTCATAGGCTGTGTATATCCAGCCCTTTTCGTGGGGAGAAGGGCTCATCCTCGTAAAGGAGAATCAACCATGGACGCAAAGGAACTGAAAAAGATCCTTGCCGGAATCGGAGTTGTCGGCCTGCTGGCCGGCGGCGGTATATCCGTTCCCGGTAGTGCCGGTGCCAGCAGTGGCTGAGGCGGTGCAAAGCCCAGTGCAGTTAGCACTGAAACACCCCCGCCCGGCAGTGGCTGAGGCGGCAGCAAAGACGACGCAGTTAGCGTCGAAGAACATGCAGAAGAAGCCGTAGATGAAGCTGCTGATATGAAGAAGGAACCGGCAGGCAGCGGCTGAGGCGGAAGTAAAGAAGGCGCAGGTAGCGCCGACGACGAGCAGAAGAAAAAACCACAGAAGAGCGGCTGAAGCGGTTGATGTCAAGTGCGGTCGCACTTATCGATTAGAAAGGCCGGTTGTGACATGAGTCACAACCGGCCTTTTTTTTTATTCCTTCTGGCTGCTACAGGTGCAGAAAGCAAGACAGATAGTTGGGGAGACCAGAGGCAGAACGATACTGGCTAACTGGCTGTAGGCCACCTTGTAAAATTGCCTTTCAGCCCAAACTCTTCGTTATGAGGAAAATATTATCATCGCAATATCATATAGATGCCTGCGGTAAAATTTTTCTCATGCCTCAATTTTGAACGGAAATTCTAATTTTTCAAGGTACCCTGAAGAGAAAAGACTGTCGCCCGGATGAGTGATGAAGGGTTGGGGGAGGAGTCCGTCTTTCTCTGAGTCTGTTGCTCTATCGTTTTTCACAATCGACTTGCGGCCATTCCCATCGGTTTTTTGCTGGAGGGGGGGACGTCGTATTGCTCGTTATCTATGCCCTTCCTTGTTTTCAGAATATCACGAATCTCGTCTTTGCTGAGTATTGCTGTCTTTTGTTGGTAAAGATAGACAAGACAATCAAGGCAGACGGTGAAGGAACAGATATCATTTTCCTGGAGGGGGCGTTTCCAGCAGTCCTTGCCGGGGGTATTTCCGGTGCTGCAGACACTCTTTCGCCCGGAGTGGAGAGTATTCCAATCTTCCCAGTTTTCCTGAGCTTCACGTTCTTCCTGCTTGTCCCATTCTCCCCAGTCTTCCCAATCCGTTTGCAGCGCCATGTAGAGTCTCCTTTTCCTGCCAGAGTTATCCTGGTTCCAGAAAAGCGTCTGCCTTCAGACTGTTCAAGCCTGTGGCTGATATGGCGCTCTTCTGATGTTCCGATTGTGAACGTTGACTACCAATAATTACGTTTGTGTTAATCGATTACGTGGATTAAGTAAAGTTTATTGTAGCGATGGATAGTATCATTTTATTTGATAATAAGTGGCTTTGCTGTTCTCTTGGTACCAGGCGTAATGCTCTCAAAAGAAGATTCAATGTGTGTGTATTACAATATGGTACCTGCTGTGCTGTCGTTGTTGTAATATGGATCTGTCAAGATACCCAGGCAGCATTCAAAAATCTACCTTGGCCAATCCACAACGAGCCTTGTTCTTGGCGAAAAATGAAGTCGGCTGGGACGTCTTCATTTTCGACTGCAGTGACAGGAACCTGATTATGAATGAGAGCAGGAGCTGTCAGTTACTGTTGAACGGAGGCAAGAAGGGTAACTCTTGAGAGGATCATGAAAGAAACAAAAGAAAGGATTGTCGACACCCTTAAGCAGCTGCTTGCCTGGTCCAGTCTTGACAATTGTTCCATTCTTACGTGATCGATCTGTCTTCCCGGAGAGCTTTCTGGACGGCAATGCCCAGCTGTTCAAAGGTGTATGGTTTCTTGATGAAGGCACCGGCCCCAAGTTTTATGGTCTGCTTGACGTCCTCACTTTCGGAAAAGCCGCTGGCGATGACGGCCTTCTGCTTTGGATGAATTTTGATTATTTCCTCATAGGTTTGACGGCCGTTGAGTCCAGAGTCCATGAGCATATCCAAAAGAAGGAGGTCGACTTTTTGGTCACGGACATAAGCAATTGCCTCTTCACCCGAAGTTACTGTGTCTACCTGGTAGTCAAGCAGAGAGAGGAGTTGGACGGCAATGTTACGCTGATGCGGTTCATCATCGATAACGAGGATGAGCTCTTTTTTACCTCGGATATTTTCAATGGTAATATTTTCTTTGGGGCTGCTGAGAGACTGGTCAGAGCTGACGGGAAAGAGCAGGGTAAAAGTGGTCCCTTTTTCGTCGCTTTCAACCTTGACCTTACCGTCGTGATCCTGAATAGCATTCCAGACCACGGTAAGGCCTATGCCGGTACCGCTGCGGCCCATCTTTTTTTTCGTATAAAAAGGTTCAAAGATGTGCTCAATGTCATCGGCGGCAATGCCGGGGCCGTTATCTTTGACTGCCAGGGCGATATACTTTCCTCTTGGGAGTGCTTCTTTTTGCATCTCTTCGTCGTCGAGAGAGCAATTCCGGGTGCTGATCGTTATTTGTCCTGTGTTTCCCAGGGCTTCTGCTGCGTTGATGACCAGATTCATCAAACATTTTTTGATATGCACCGGAGAGCATTTGATGTTGTGGAGTTCAGGGGCCAGCTGGATGGTGATCTGGACGTCGGGATACTGGCTGAGCAGTTTTTTTCCTTCCAGGGATTTAAGGTACTCTTTGATGAGTGTGTTGATGTTGACGATTTCCTGAATATTGGCAGCGCTGCGGGCTACGGTCAGCATGTCGGAGACCACTGCAGCCGCGCGCAGGCCTGACTCGTGGATGGCCTTGATGGGGGGATATAATTTGTTATCCTCAGAGAGCTGCATAAGAAGAATCTCGGGATAGCTTACCACACCGGACAGGATATTGTTGAGGTCATGTGCGACACCTCCGGCCATGAGGCCAATGGCTTCCATTTTTTCTGCCTTATGGAGTTTCTGTTCGGTAATTTTGCGTTCCTCGATCTCAAAGAGGAGTTCGGTGGTCCGTTCCTTCACTCGACTTTCCAGTTCTCTGTTATTTTTTTCCAGCGATTTGTTGAGATTGACAATCTTTTGTACCAGGTTGCCGTAGCTGAAATAGAGAATGAGAAAGGAGAGGCTGATGAGCAGAGCACTGAGGAGGAGAGCAGAGAAGAGCAGAGATCGTCTTTGCGTGACTTCTTTGCTGATATCCAAGGCAACAAAGAGAAGTCCCAGTTCTTGGTTTTGAAAATTTAAAAGATTGTAGACATTGTAGACCACATAGTCTTTGCCGGCAAAGGCAGTCCGGTATTGACTCTTGTTCCAGTCAAGATTGACAATGTTTTGGAAGAGGGGCGGGTTGGAAGAATAAATGGTATGGCTTCGGCCGGAAACACCTTTTTGGTATTTTTGGAGAATTTTCTTGTACTCACTGTTAAGAATGGCAACGCCGGCAGGGGCTTGGAGCTTTTTTTCAATGGCGTCTTGGAGAACTTGACCTTCGATGCCGATCTGTACTGCTCCCAGATACTTGTTCTGGTAAAAAACAGGTTCGACAACCCGGTATTGGAGACCGATGTAGCCTGTAGTGAACCCGGAGCGCTGTTTGTGAAAAAGGTTGACTGCAGCCACATCAGGGCGCATTTTTGTGACATTCTGGCCAAAGTCTTCCGGGGAGTGGACTCGGAGAAAGGCCTGGTTGTCCGGAAGGATCCAGCCTAAGGTGGAAAAATGAGAATTTTCCTCTTGCAGGGTCTCAAATAAAGGTTTGCTGAGGCGCAGAAGTTCCTGGCGATCCCGGCGGGCAAAGGCCTGGATCATCATTTCCCGGCTTTTTGATGATTTGTAGTTGAGAAAACTTTTGATACGAAGCTGATATTGAATGCTGGTCTGCTCAACGATGGCTTCGGCAACAATGGAAGCACTTTGGGCCTTGCTGTCGATGATCTGTTGCATACTGCGTTGATTCTCCTGATAGAGGAGGGTGAGAAAAACAGCGCAGATGGTTATGATGACTAACATAACAGCAGTGATAACCTTGGCTCTTGGGCTTTTTTTCATAGTAACGGCAGATGAATTATTGTTTGCAGCGGCTTTATAGGTTTTTGCAGGGAATTGCTCAAGGTGCGGGAAGGAGCGAGGACAGGAGTCATGAGCGGCCCTTTTTTATGTTCTTTTTTCTTCCTTGATGAACGGACGGCAGAGAAGGTTTCTTTTTCCCTTCCCACTGTGGTTTTTTTCTGTGCAGCTCTTCTTCCAGGATATGTCGCTGCTTCATTCGTTCGGAGTGTTTACGGGCGACATAAATCGGTTCGCCTGTATCCCGGTGCAGGCCGGTGACATACATGGCCGTTGCCAGTGTGCCTGGGGTGGGTGTGAAGTCCTGGAACTGTGTGAGTTCGAGGTCAAGCTGCTGCAGGCGTTGAACCAGGGCTGCCGTATGGTGTTCTTTGCACCCGGGGTGGGCAGAGATGATATAGGGCGTGAAGTGGATTTTTTTATGTAATTCCTGCGCCAGCCTGCGGCCAAGATCCAAAAGTTTCGGCAGCTGTTCGTGGGATTCCTTATGCATCAGTTCCAGGACCTCTTGTTCCGTGTGTTCCGGTGCAATCTTCAGGGCTCCGGGAGTATGGGCACGGATGATCTCCTTGAAAAGTTTCGGAGTTCTGGTCAGGAGTTCCATACGCAGGCCGGAAGAGATGAAGACATGGCGGACCCTGGGAAGGGCGGAGATCTCCTGCAGTAGAGAGAGGAGGGATTCTTCGTTTATCTGCAGGTTCTTGCAGACCTTGGGGTAGAGGCAGTCATAACGTTTACAGGAACCGATGCGGCAGGAGACACCATAGAGGTTTGCTGTGGGACCGCCCAGGTCGCTGATGGTTCCGTTGAAATTCTCCATGGAGCAGACCGTTTCTGCCTCCCGCAGCAGGGATTCCCGGCTGCGACTGGTAATGGCCGGTCCCTGGTGCCGGGTGATGGCGCAGAAAGAACAGTTGCCGCAGCAACCGCGGACGGTGGTCAGGGAGTGTTGAATCATCCTGGCAGCAGGAACATCGGGAAAGGCAGGGTGTTCGCAGCGGGTGAAGGGCAGTTCGTAGAGGCTGTCCATCTCCTCGCTGCTGAGTATCGGGGGCTGCGGATGCTGGATAATCCATGCACTCTGTTGCTTCTGGACCAGTATTTTATTGGCAAAGCTCCTGGCCTGACTGTCGATCTCTTTTTCCGCCTGCAGAAAGAGGGCCTGCTTTCGCTCAATATCCTGCCAGGACGGCAGCAAGGTGATCTCTTCTTCGTGTTTGCCTTTCCAGGCCTGAAATTCGTTTTCACTGAGCCGTTCACAGGTGCCGGCAATGCCTGTAAGAGAATGACCCGTGTCCAGACGCTCGGTAATCTGGAGGATAGCCTTCTCTCCCATGCCATAGACGAGGAGGTCGGCCTTGGCATCGCTGAGCAGTGAACCGCGTAATTTTTCCTGTTTGTAATCGTAATGGACAAAACGGCGCAGCGAGGCCTCGACTCCGCCCAGAATAATCGGGACATCTTTATAGGCACTGCGTGCCAGGTTGGCATAGAAGAGAGAGGCCCGGTCCGGTCTCCGTCTCGCCTGTTTTTCTCTCTGGCTGCCATGCCAGGGATTACCGCCGGGCGAGTAGGCGTCTTTTTCCCGTACCTTGCCGTTGCCGGTATAGTTGGCAACGATGGAATCAAGATTTCCTCCGGAGACACCGAAGAAGAGACGAGGCCTGCCGAAGCGTTTGAAATCGTCATTGCAGTCGTATCGGGGTTGAGCAAGAATAGCCACTCGGTATCCTCTGCTTTCAAGCAGGCGGCCGATCAGGGCGATGCCAAAGGAGGGGTGATCCACATAGGCGTCACCGGTGACCAGGATGATGTCAAGCTCCTGCCAGCCTCTGGCTCTGCACTCATCAAGAGTTGCCGGAAGGGGTGCGAGGTGAGGAGTTTTCATGGTTGCGTATTGTGACTGTTTGAGAGGTTGGCTAAAAGGCTGAAGATTGGCGGCTGAGGGCCGAGTGTTGAAGAGAAAAGACACTGGCTTGAGCTTGTTCCAGTTGTGCTGTTTTTCTCCGGTCTTCAGCCTTCTGCTTATTCACCTGGCATATATCCTAACTTTCTGAGGGAAATTGTGCAATCTTGTTTCTTGACAGGGATCCGGGTAGAATGCGGAAAAACGAAGTGTAAGAAAGTTAACAGAGGAAAGGAAGGAAGAATGTCCATTGATATAGTCAGGTTTCTGCAGGTTCTTATACAAGAGGTGAAGGAGTATCAGGTGCCGGTGGTGGATCTGATTGCCGTTCAGACCAGAGATCCGTTTAAGGTCCTGGTGGCGACTATTCTCTCGGCCAGAACCAAAGATGAGGTGACAGCCCAGGCAGCTGAGCGGCTTTTTGACCGAGCCCCAACAGTGCAGGCATTGGCGGAGCTGGATGAAAAAACGCTGCAGAAGCTGATCTATCCGGTTGGATTTTACAAAAATAAGGCCAGGTATCTGGCGGCCCTGCCCGGCAAACTGACTGGGGATTTTGATTCCCGTGTTCCTGCTGTTATGGAAGATTTGCTTTCCCTTCCCGGTGTGGGGAGAAAGACAGCCAACCTGGTTCTGGCCCAGGCCTTTGCTATCCCTGCTATCTGTGTAGACACCCATGTCCATCGGATTATGAATATCTGGGGCTATGTGGAAACCGAGAACCCTTTGCAGACCGAGATGGCCCTGCGTGGAAAATTGCCGGAAGAATACTGGATTCCGGTTAATTCACTCTTGGTGGCCTTTGGTCAAGGGACTTGCAGGCCAGTGGCTCCGCACTGTGACCGCTGTGTCCTGGCGGACAGCTGTCCGCAGATAGGGGTGACTCCGAGAAAGCTCAAAAAGAAGAGTGCGGCAGGAGAGATCCTGCGTCTGGTCTCCTGGAATGTGAATGGCCTGCGGGCGGTCCTGAAAAAGGGCTTTCTGGAAAGTGTGAAAGAGATGGCTCCGGATGTTCTTGGGCTGCAGGAGATCAAAGCAATGCCTGAGCAACTCCCTGAATCGTTGCTTTCCCTGGATGGATATCACAGCTATTTTCATTCAGCGCAGCGTAAGGGCTATTCCGGAGTCGCAGTCTACAGCCGTAAAATTCCAGAACAGGTCATTGTCGGCATCGACGATCCACGTTTTGATAGTGAGGGGCGGGTATTGACCTTGGAGTTTTCAACCTTTTATTTCGTCAACTGCTACTTTCCTAATTCCAAGAATGACCTGAGCAGGCTGGGCCTAAAACATGAGTTTAATGTCGCTCTGCAGAATTTTGCAGACCAGCTGGCCCGCAAGAAATCAGTGGTGATTTGCGGAGATTACAATGTGGCCCATAAGGAAATCGACCTGGCCAATCCCAAACAGAACCAAAAAAATGCCGGATTTACACCGGAAGAACGGGCCTGGATGGACAGTTTTATTGGTGCCGGCTGGATTGATTCCTTTCGTGAGAAGAACAGCGATGCGGATCAGTATTCGTGGTGGAGCTATCGCAGCCGGGCACGGGACAAAAATATCGGCTGGCGTATTGATTACCATTGTGTTGATCCTGCGAGCAGGAAAAGGATCGTGGATGCGGACATCTATCAGCACATTTATGGGTCTGATCACTGTCCGGTTGTGCTTGATTTTCTTACGTAGTTCATGTAGGGTTTTGTTGTTAGGACAATGTGATAAGGATGATCGGAGGGGGCCTGCTCCTCGGGAGATACTCCTCCTCGGTAATAGGACATGTATGGAATCAGCACAGGATCAGTATCGTATACTTCTCGCAGATGACCATGTACTCATTCGTCATGGTATCCGCAATATCATCAGTAACAACCCTGCATTGAGAGTCATCGGGGAGGTGGGTGACGGTGAGGAACTGCTCGTCTTTCTTGAAAGGATGGTGCCGGACCTCCTGATTCTTGATATCTCCATGCCGAAGCTGACCGGTATAGAGGCAGTGGGTAAGGTCAAAAAAGCCTACCCCCATGTCAAGATTCTTATGCTGACCATGCACAAGAACAAGCAGTATTTTTATCATGCCATGTCTGCCGGAGCAGACGGGTATCTGATGAAGGAAGATTCGGATGAAGAACTTCTGCTGGCCATCAAGCGTATACGGGACGGAAAATCCTATCTGTCTCCCTTCCTCTCTCAGGATTTTGCCGATGATGTGATCAGCGCTTATCGTAATAATCGCAGTTCTCCCTTTGAAACGCTGACTACCAGAGAAAAAGAGGTTCTTAACCTGGTGGTAGAAGGGCATACCAGCAGGGCAATGGCCGATATCCTCCATCTCAGTCCAAGGACCGTTGATCATCATCGGGCCAGCCTTCTTAGAAAATTCGGTATGAAAAACAGTGTGGATCTGGTGAATTTTGCTGTGCGTAATGGTTTTGTAGCTTCAGGGGACTGATATCCTCTTGTGTCGTCACCATCTTTTTTGTCATCAGTATAAAAAATAATTATTTCCTGATTGGTTTTTTTGTGCAATGTATTGATCTTTCTGGAGTAATCATTCGTTCTAGGTAAATATACCTAGGGCAAAATCCGTATTTCCCTCAATTGTATTTTTCCTCTGGTTGTGGTCTTTAAAAAAAAGAAATGCTGAATGATGATTCAGCTGAGAGGGCCTGTCATTTTGCACCTTATAGGGGGCTGTTTTATTTTTTTTTGGCAAAAATAAAACAGCTGCTTGAGAACGGGTGTCTTTTGCCAGGAGAGTGGCTCTTGAATGAAAGACAGACAAAGGGAGAGGGGAAAACGCGTATGAACAAATCAGAACTGGTTGCATCAATCGCAGAATCGGCAAATACTACCAAGGCGGCGGCAGAACAGGCCTTGAACGTGGTTCTTCATAATATGGTCAAGGCCATGAAAGAAGGAGAGAAGGTCAGTCTTCTCGGTTTCGGAACATTCAGTGTTGTTGAGCGGGTTAAGAAAAAAGGGCGTAATCCCCAGACCGGTCAGGAAATTATTATTCCGGCTCATAACGTGGTGAAATTCAAACCAGGAAAATCCCTGTACGGACGAGTGCAGTAGGGAGTCGTTTTTTTTGAGATGAAATCGTTGCCGGAAACAGTCGTCAGCGTTTTTTTCAGACTGGAGTCGGCAGGTTACACTCCGGGGGACAGGGGGGAGAAACCACTTCTTCCCTTTCTTCCCTCTGTCCTTTCTTACTGGAGAGCCGAACCGTTATGGATCGGCTCTTCTCTTTTGATTTATTCGTATCCGTCGGGTACCTGTTCAGTTATCTAGCCAAGACTTCCAAATATTTCGAAATGTAACTGTCGAATTACGATCCTGTTTTTATTCGGATTCGCCAGAGAAGGCTGCCGGCCAGGATCATGAAGCCACTGAGAAGCTGGCCCATGGTCAGGAATCCCAAAACAAATCCAAGCTGTTGATCCGGTTCCCGGAAGAGCTCCACAATCATGCGAAAGCAGCCGTAACCGATGAGAAAAAGGCAGAGCATACTGCCATGGGGCCAGCCTTTTTTGTCTGTCCACGGCTTGTTTTTCTGGGACCAGAGGATGAGAAACAGAAGAAGGCCTTCCAGCAGCATCTCGTAGAGCTGGGAAGGGTGCCTGGGCTGCGGACCTCCTTCGGGAAAGACCATGGCCCATGGCAGCGAGCTTGTCCTCCCGTACAGTTCACCATTGATAAAATTGCCCAGGCGTCCCAGTCCCAGGCCGATGGGGATGGTTACCACATAGAGATCTGCAACTCTCCAGAAATCCAGTCTTTTTTTTCTGACGTAGAGCCAACCGCCGAGAAGTACGCCTATGCAGGCACCGTGGAAGGACATCCCTCCTGTCCAGGTGGCCGGGATCTCCAGGGGGTGCTGCAGATAGTAAGAAAAATTGTAAAAGACGACATAGCCCAGGCGTCCGCCCAGCACCACAGAGAGGATCAGGATGAGGTTGAGATTTTCAAAATGCGCTTCGAGTTCCTTATAGGAAAAGGAACGTATCTGTTTCTGAACGAGCAGGTAACTGGCGGTAAAGCCCAGGACATACATGAGTCCGTACCAGCGGACCTGCAGGGGGCCCAGGGATAAAATGACTGGATCAATGGAAGGGAAAATCATAGAGAAAACCTGTGGGGACAGTGAGTGTTCAAAGTTTGATGTTCATTGTGCTACTTCAGCCTTCAGCCTTTTTTATACCTGTCTCTTCTTCAGATGCACCTGAAGGATGGAGATGGCTGCAGGTGTGATACCTGAAATACGGGATGCCTGTCCCAGAGAAAGGGGACGGACTTTGCTTAATTTTTCCACCACCTCATTGGAAAGACCTGACAGTGATTTGTAGTCAATGTCTTCGGGCAGACTGACCTCTTCCATCTTTTTAAAGCGGGCAACCTGTTCTTCCTGACGTTTGAGGTAGCCCTGGAATTTGATCTGGAGCTGGATTTCGTCGCAAACCGAAGATTCTGCCAGGGACTGGATGGCTTCCCTTTGTTCAGGAGGGTCAGTGGGGAGCAGGGCCAGTTGCGCAAGTTTCAGTTCCGGTCTGCGTAAGATGTCGGCCAGGCTGCATTTTTGTTTCAGGGGTACTGAGCCTTGTTCTGCCAGGACCGCATTGGTTGCGGCATTCGGTTTGACATGGATGGATTGCAGGAGGGCCACACCCTGGTCCAGAGCGGCTTGTTTCTTTGTGAAGACCTGGAATGCCTCTTCTGTGAGTAAACCGATGTCGTAGCCTATCTCGCACAGTCTGGTGTCGGCATTGTCTTCACGAAGCAGGAGACGGTATTCGGCCCGTGAGGTAAAGAGTCGATACGGTTCTTTGGTGCCGCAGGTGACCAGATCATCTATCAGGACACCGATATAGGCCTGGGAGCGATCAAGGATAAGCGGGTTTATGCCACGGATCATCTGCACTGCATTGATTCCGGCCATCAGGCCCTGAGCTGCGGCCTCTTCATAGCCGGATGTGCCGTTGATCTGTCCTGCCAGGAACAGCCCGCCGACCCGCTTGGTCTCCAAACTCGGTTTCAGTTCCAGAGGATCGATATAGTCATATTCGATGGCATAACCCGGACGCACAATCCTGGCATTTTCCAGGCCCTTGATGGAATGGAGCATGGCCAGCTGGGTGGCAAGGGGCAGGCTGGTGGGGAGGCCGTTTGGATAGACCTCTGTTGTGTCCAGTCCCTCGGGTTCGAGAAAGACCTGGTGCCTGTCTTTTTCCGGGAAACGCATGACCTTGTCTTCGATGGAGGGGCAGTAGCGGGCCCCAACTCCCTCAATGATCCCGGCGTACATGGGTGACTGGTCGATACCTGCCCTGATCGCATCATGGGTCTTGGGGTTGGTGTAGGTGATATGGCAGGGGCGCTGGGGCAGGGTGTAAGCGCCGGAGTTTGCAAAGGAGAAGTGGGCCGGTGGCTGGTCGCTTTGCTGTTCTTCCAGCTCAGAGTAATCTATGGACCAGGCGTCGATCCTGGGCACGGTGCCGGTCTTCATCCTGCCCATGGTAAATCCCATCTCCTTAAACCAGGCCGAGAGGCTGGTGGAAGGGACGTCGCCCATGCGTCCGGCCGGGAAATTTTTGAGACCGATATGGATCAGGCCGTTGAGAAAGGTTCCGGTTGCCACCACTACAGCCTTCACTGCTATTTGTTCATCGAGCGAGGTGAGCAGTCCGCAAATACGGCCATCTTCCACAAGCAGGGAGTCGACCACGGTTTGTCTGATTTCCAGATTTTCCTGATTCTCCAGAACCGATTTCATGCGCAAACGGTAGAGCAGGCGGTCGGCCTGGGCGCGGGAAGAGCGCACAGCCGGCCCCTTACTGGTATTGAGCCTGCGAAACTGAATGGAAGTGGCGTCGATATTTCTGGCCATTTCTCCGCCCAGGGCATCGATTTCCCGGACCAGATGGCCTTTGGCCAGACCGCCGATGGCAGGGTTGCAGGACATGGCACCGATGGTGTCCACATTGATGATAGCCACCAAGGTCTTGCAGCCCATTCGGGCTGCAGCAAGGGCTGCTTCGCAACCGGCATGACCGGCTCCGATGACTGCGATATCGTATGAATTCATAATTGATAATTATTGTAAGTATTCAGGCATAGAGACTGAAGGTTGAAGGCTAAAGCTAAAAACAATGTCAGTATAGCCAGATAATTCTACTCAAGGACGAATGAACAAGTAAGCGTCTATCCTTGGCACTTGTCACTCTTCTCTCCAGTCTTCAGGCTTTTACCTAAATGCCTGAACAGTTGCAACTATTGTTGAAGGAATTTTTGTTATTCTACACTAGAATAGGGTGTGGGGAAAGGTCTTCGCCATGGGCATGGAAATTAATAGTTATTGGTCCTGAGGTATCTCCAGAAATCATGTAACGCATTGTTATAAAATAATTGTTATGTTGCCAGGCCCTGGTTGGCACAGAGGGCTGTGACGAACTGCCCGGAGGGGCAATGGTTGCCTTGTAACAGCTTCTAAACTGTTGACGGGTATGACTAATGGTCGTAAATTCCCTCCCAACCCTCTCGGGTTAACTGTCACATACGAATTGTATCTATTTTCCTCTTGAGGGAACGATTATGTTTGGAAAGAAAAATAAAACAATGGAAAGTATTCTGATACTCGGCTTAGGCGGGATTGGACTCTACCTGGCCAAGCGCTTGGTTCATGAAGGGTATGCACTGACTATCATTGAGTCGGACCCTGAGCTTATCCGCCGGGCAGATGAATGTCTGGATGCCCGCCTGATTACAGGGTCTGCCATGTCCATTGAATGTTGGAAAGAGGCAAACGCCGGAGAGATTGATTTCATGATTGCCGTTACTGATAACGATGCGGTGAATATGCTCTCTGCTATGATTGCTGATGCTTTTGGTATTGAATTGAAAATTGCCAGAGTCCGTTCTCTGGAATATGGCTATGAGAATTCTTTATTAACAGCAGAAGATTTAAAGGTTGATCTGTTTATCCATCCCGAAGAGTTGGCTGCCCAGGAAATTGTCCGTCTTATCAATCGAACGGCCGGGGATGAAATTATTGATATTGCCCTTGGCAAAATGCAGGCAATGGCTGCCCGGATAGATGAGGCGTCGCCACTTGCCAATAAAACACTGATTGAAATTGCCGGAAAGTACAAAGAGTTTCCTTTTCGGGTTGTGGCCATGGCCAGGGGGATCACCACTATTATCCCCACCGGAAAGACCGAAATTCTGCCCCAGGATCAGGTGCTGATCGTGGCAGGTACCGAAGACTTGCCCAAGCTGATGGAATTAACAGGTGTGAAAAAGCAGTATCGTCTGCGGGTTATGATCGTAGGCGGCGGATTGGTCGGCAGTCGTATTGCCCAGCTTCTTGGAAATACGGTGCGGGTCAAGTTGCTGGAAAAAGATGAAAAGCGGGCCGTGGAGTTGTCGGCCATGCTGCCTGACACGGAGGTCCTGCTGGGGGACGGCTCGGATAAGGATGTCCTGAGTGCTGCCGGAATTGCCAATATAGATACCTTTATTGCGGCAACTGGGGAGAATGAAACCAATATTATGACCTGTCTGCTGGTGAAACATCTTGTTGAGACACAGGGAGAAAATCAGCAACGGAGTAAAACGATTTCGCTTGTCAATAAAGAGGAATATGTGGTTCTGGCCTCCACCAGCGGTTCCGACATTGCCATTAATAAGAAGATCCTGGCGGGAAATGAGATTTTTACCTTTATCCGGCGAAGCGAGTTGCTGTCGGTTTCCCATATGCACGGCTTTGATGCCGAGGTTGTTGATCTGATCGCCGCCCCGAATTCTCTCATCACGAAAAAACCACTGGCTAAGCTGGTGGGCGTATTGTCCAACCATATCATTGTCGGTTCTGTCTTTCGCGATGGCAAGTGGGAAACAGCGGTGGGTGAAACCCACGTTCATGCCGGAGACAGAGCGATTGTCATCTGTGACTCGTTGCACCTGAAAGATGTGCGGGAATTGTTTTTGTCCTGATAGCGCCTGCTTGTATAACTCCTTTGAGCTGTGTGTATCCGATAAGATTCCTGCAGGAGATGTGCCGGTGAGCTCTTTTTCTATTTTTTCCAGAATGATGGATAGAATATTACCAGGGCAGAAAACATTTCCAGACGACCTACCAGCATATTCCAGGAAAGGAACCATTTGCCAATGTCTGAGATAAAGGCAAAATTGTGACTAGGCCCCACTGCGCCGAACCCGGGTCCGATATTCATCAGTGAGGCGATAACTGCACTCATGGCTGAGCCAAAGTCCAGATTGTCGGTCAGTGTCATGACAAATCCGCCGATCAGTACCATGAAGATATTGATTATGAAGTAGCAGAGTGCAAGGTTTACAATGTCGTCATCGATTGTTCGTCCATTGAGCCGGATCGAAACGACTGCCATCGGCTGAAAGAACATCTTCCGGATGGTTGTGTACATATATTTGCAGATGATAACGTAGTGGACAACTTTTATACCACTGGTTGTTGAACCGGCACAGGCCCCGATAAAGCATACTATATAGAGCAGCATCTGGGCTGACTGCGGCCATTGCTCGTAGTCGGCCGTACCGAAGCCTGTGGTGGTGAGAAGAGACATAACCTGGAATGTTCCGTATCTGAGGGCATCCATGATGTTGGTATAGGTATCATTTGTCCAGAGAATCAGAGCGACCGCACCGCAGAAGAAGAGAAGAAATCCTATATACCAGCGGAGTTCGGTGTTTATTTTCAGGGCTTTGATGTCTCCCTTTACTACCTGGTAAATCAGGACAAAGCTTAATCCGCCAAAAAACATGAAGAGGGTGGTTATCCAGTCAATATATGCGCTGTTGTAGGCGCCGATGCTTGCATTTTTCGGAGAATAGCCAGAGGTCGAGACCGTGCCGAAGGCTGTACAGAGAGAGTCGAAAAGCGGCATCCCGCCCAGGCAGAGGAGTATGATCTGGAGCAGGTTGAGGCCGATGTAAATCCACCAGAGTCTGACCATGGTGTCCCGGTTACGGGGCTTGAATTTTTCCTTGGTGATGACCTGGCCTGGGCTTGATTCGGCCCGAAAGAGACGTAATCCTCCCATGCCATGGGGGAGAAAGATAATGGCAAGCGTCAAGAATCCCATTCCGCCAAGGAGATGCGTCTGACTCCGCCAGAACAACAGGCCATGGGGGACTGCCTCGATATCCGTGAGAATGGTGGCGCCGGTGGTTGTGTAACCGGAGATCATTTCGAAAAAGGCATCGGTAAAGGAAGGAATTGACCCGTGCAGCATAAAAGGCAGGGCGGAAAAAGCTGAGACAACAATCCAGCCGGTCACAGCAATAAAGAAGCCGTCCTTGATGTTCAATTCACTGTTTTTTCTGAAAAGCCATTGAACAGGGAGCCCGACACCAAGGGTGAAAAGGGCGGAATGGAGTAGAGGATAAAGATCGTTTTCCTGGTAATAGAAGGAGCAGGCAATGGGGAAGGCCATGGAGCTGCCGATAACGACAAGCAATATTCCCATGACATGCGCGATAGAGAAAAAATGCATAACTGCCTCTACGCTTCTTTTTTCCACCAGATCAAGGCCCAGCGAGGTGGGTGTGTCCGGTTGAGAATGATATTCCCGTTATTGTCAGGCGCGCTGTTGCTGATGATGTAGTTCTGAAGTTTTTTTTCTTCTTTTGCGGTAAGTTCTTTAAACATCCAGGTGTAGGATTCGAGGGCTGTTTCTATGGAGTCAAAGGAGATCTTGGCTTCCAGGCTGATAATGTCGACACAGGCATGGATACCCATGCTGTAGAGGGTATTGATTGTATAGATATAATCGGGGCCGGAACGAAAAGGTCTGCCAATGGCACGAAAGGCATCAGGGTCAAAGGGAGTGGGTGAGATTCGATCGGCAATGAAAACATAGCTGCGGGCGTAGGAGTTGAGTTTTCGCAGGGCAGCCCTCAGGTTGTCAACGCTGAGTGATCGGGAGGCAATGCAGATATCGTGTTGCTTGATGCCCAGTTTTTTCCAATCATCGTCCCATGAGGCAAGGACTGTGGTGATATTGTCAAGATCCTGCTCATGGGATAACTTTTCCAGAACATCCAGCATGCCGCGGGAATAATCAAGAGCGGTAACCGACTGGACCTGCCGGGCCAGGGGGATAGACAAGGTTCCCGGTCCGGATCCGGCGTCCAGGACGGACGTGGCTTTGTCGAGCGGCAGCCGTTGCAGGACGAGTTCGACATAGGGAGAGCTTGTGTTTCTGACTGCAAAGGACGCGGCTTTTTTGTCCCAGTCAGCAGGGCCTTTGGCCGTCCATGATTTTTGCTCACGTGCATTCTGCCAGAGACGATGCCAGTCGAGATCATTGTAAGTGATTTTTGGATTCATGGGAGTCTCACGTTTTTAGGCCGAAGATTAAAGAATACTGTATAGACCATATTGATTTGTGAGGGAGCAATGGACAAGGATATCATTAGCATTTGTTCATCAGTCTTCAGTCTGAATATTTTTCTAACTCAGCCAACAAAAAAGATTAGCACAGGGGTGGGGCTTGTGCAAGCTGCTATTGGAGAGGACCAACGAAATTGTTTGACACTGGCAGGCGAATATGGTTAATGTTACTCTTTTCTTGATTTTGTGCCTTGCGAATAGTTGAGATTCAGTGGAGAGATCGGGCAAGGCAAGGAAGACCGGGAGCAGCAGTGAATCTCTGTTATGGTATGACCCCGGTGAACTATTATGGTAATCTACCTCGTTTGTGTGGGGTAAGGAGTGAATAATGAGTAAACGTACTTTTCAACCAAGTAATCTTAAACGTAAACGCAGTCACGGTTTTCGCCTCCGGATGAGTACTCGTGCCGGTCGTGCAATCCTTAATTCCCGTCGTGCAAAAGGGCGTAAGCGTCTTTCCGCCTGATAACGTTGCCGAGGTTTAAACTCCCGAAAACTGCTCTGTTACGAAAGGGTCGGGAGTTTGAAAAAGTCTATAGACAGGGGAAACGGTATAGTGGAAAAGGGTTTTCCCTGATCTTTTGTTCCAATGAACTGGGACACAACAGGATTGGCATCAGTGTCCATAGAAAGCTTAAGGGGGCTGTCAAACGAAACCGAATAAAACGGATCGTTCGTGAGTCCTTCCGCTTGCATCGAGCTCTTTATCCTGGATGCGCTGATATTGTTTTTGCCGTCCGTCCTGATTTTCTCCTCAAGACACCTGCTGAGATTTCTTCCTCTGTGGCAAAATTTGAAACTTGAATCCCCGACTCTTTGGCCGGGATGAATGAGTCGAAGCGTGAATGTGCGACAGGATCATTCCCAATTTAAGTGCGTGAGGACTGCTGTGACAAGACCGTGGTTCTGCCTGCTGTGAATAATTCTTTTCCAATGAAGATTCGTCTGTTGATCCAGAGGGTCTGCCTAGGTCTGATCCGGGGCTATCGTTATTTCCTTTCTCCGCTTCTTCCCCCCAGCTGTCGTTTTACTCCTTCCTGCTCCTGCTATGCCATTGAGGCCATCGAAATCCATGGTACCTGGCGCGGGCTTTTGCTGGCTCTTGGCCGTATTGTACGCTGCCAACCCTTTTGCCAGGGAGGCTATGATCCTGTACCGCCCGTCTCCGGGAATGGATGTCAGGGGAGCTGTGGTCAAGGGAGAGAAAACAAGAAGTGTAATACTCAGACGCTGACATCGTAACAGCGTCATTTTTCAACATGGTAATGTCATGGATATTTATAGAACATTTTTAGCAATTGTTGTCTCCTTTTTGATTCTTATCGGCTACCAGTACTTTTTTGTAGGTTTCGGTCCGACTGAGGTAACTCAGGAAAGTGCTGGAGTACAGACAGAGACTGTGACCAGTGCTGCGGATTCAGAGAAGAAGAATGAAGTGAGTGCAGTGGCCGCCCAGCCCTCCCAGGCTCTTGCAAACAATATGGCACGTCCTGATCGTGAGGCCAGGCTGGTGACCGTGGATACTGATGTGTATACAGCGCTTCTCACTGAAGAGGGTGGCGCTGTGAAAAGCTTTATCCTCAAAGATTATAAAGAGACCGGGGCTGAGGACTCTCCCGGTATGCAACTGATCAAGGTGAATGGTGATCAGGGCCTGCCGTTGGAATTTTCCTGGGGAAGTGTTGCTCCTGTCGCTACCTTTTATGAGGCAGCCGCCGCCGAAGTAGGATTTACCGGGAATACCGGTAAACTGGTGATGACGGGTAGTGGAAACGGTCTGAGTATAGAGCGGACCTATACCTTTAATAAGGACAGTTACGTTATGGAACTCGCTGTCCGGGTCAAAAATATTTCATCCGGTGTACTGCAGGGCTCAGCCGAGCTCCATCAGTCCAATACACCATTCAGGGATTCCGGTCAGCCCGGCAGTCAATTTCTCTTTGTCGGTCCCGCCTACTATATGCATGACTCACTCACTGAGGTCAAAGCCGGTGATTACGAGGACGGTCCCAAGACCGTTGAGGGGCCCATGGATTGGGCCGCCTATGAGGGAACCTATTTCATGTGTGGAATTATCCCTGTGGGTGACAGTGTTATTTCCACAACCATGCAGAAATTTGGTGAAGAGGGAGTGCGCATGAAGGTGAACAGCACTCTTGATACCCTGCAGGCCGGAGAAGAAAAGGTCTACAGCTACAAGCTCTATTTCGGTCCTAAAAAGCTCGATATTCTGAAATCTGTCGGTTCAAATCTTAATAAGGCCGTCAACTTTGGCTGGTTTGACGTTATTGCCCAACCCACCCTTTGGCTGCTCAACATCTTTCACGGAATTTTCAAGAATTACGGTATTGCTATTATCCTGGTGACCATCATTTTCAAAGCAGTTTTCTGGCCCATCACCCAAAAGGGTTTGAAGTCCATGAAAAATATGCAGAAACTGCAGCCTAAGATGGTGAAGCTCAAGGAAAAATACAAAAATGATCCTACCAGGATGAACCAGGAAGTGATGAACCTGTACAAGACCTACAAGGTGAATCCTTTGGGTGGTTGTCTGCCGATGGTTCTGCAGATACCGGTCTTTTTTGCCCTGTATAAGGTGCTGCTCATGTGTATTGAGCTGCGTCATGCACCGTTCATGCTCTGGATTACAGATCTTTCGGCCCCGGATCGCCTTCCCATCGGTATCGATATTCCTTATCTGGGAGGGATTCCAGTGCTGACCCTGTTGATGGGCGGATCCATGTTTCTCCAGCAGAAAATGACCCCGACCACTGCAGATCCTACTCAGGCCAAGATTATGCTCTTTTTACCCATCCTTTTCACCTTTATGTTTGTCAATTTTGCCTCCGGCCTGGTCCTGTACTGGTTTGTTAACAACCTGCTTGCCATCCTGCAGCAGCAGCTGCTTAATCGCCAGAAAATATAGTATTGTTAACTCGTACAGTTCTCGCTTTTGCCAAGGTTATTGTCCCTGGTCAACTATTATACTATGTCAACATTGAAGAGCTACGTTCTCTTCAACGTTGACAGTCTCCATGAGGAATAGCAATGTCTTCAGGAAAGAAGAAAGATTTTTACGGTAAGGAAGTAACGGACGCCATCAAGGAGGCCTGCAATAGTCTGCGGGTGCCTCAGGAAGAACTTGAAATTGAAGTTGTTGAAGTCGGATCCATGGGGGTTTTTGGGCTTATCCGTAAAAAGGCACATATCAGGGCTATGGTCAAGGTTGCTGCCGAGGAAATGGATAATGAAGTGCCTGTTGTGGACACTCCCGTTGTTCCGGAGCCGGTAGCTGAAGTAGTTGTGGAAGAAGTCTCCCCTGAGCCGATTCCGGAAGGAGAGAAAGAAGTTGAGCAGGAAGAAACCTCCAAGGTCGAAGAGCCTAAAGGTAAACAGCGTGCAGCGCAGAATGCTCCCATTGCAATTCAAGCGGAAAGCGTTGAAATAGTGCGTCAAGAGCTTTCGGAGCTTCTTCGTCTGATGAGTTTTCCCTCTGAGGTAACAGCAGAACTCGATGGATCCACCGTTCGTTGTCATGTCAATGGCGACTACGAAGAGGCACTCACCGGTCAGGATGGCAAGATTATTGATTCACTGCAGTATATCCTGCGAAAACTGATTACCAGAAAGATCGAAGAAAAAGTCCGTGTCTCTATCGATATCGGTGAATTCAGGGAAAAACGAAAGGAAGAGCTGATGGCCCGTGCCAAAGAGCTTGCCGGCCTGGTCAAGGAAGATGGAAAGACACAGGCCATTCCCCCTCTGAATCCTTCAGAGAGGCGAATCGTGCACGTGGCGCTTCAGGATGATAAAGAGATACGTTCCCGCAGTGTGGGTGACGGTCTGTTTAAAAAAATTCTTATCTATAAACCCGGAAAAGGAAAGAAACCCGGAAATAGCAAACGTTCGGGCGGAAAAGGACAACGCGGGAGAGGCAACAAATCCGAGGAAGATGTGGAATCCTAAGCTTCTGTTACCCTTTGTCGCATGGATAAAGGGTCTATTGCCCGTCTCAATTTTCTTGCCACAGGTATAGAGAATGCGGCAGCGTAGAGGGTAGCCCTGAAAGCATACTTTTCAGCATGCCCTTGAGCGGTTGTAACTGCCTTGATATAATAAGGCAGTGCAAAGAATTTTCTTAACAATCTGTTTTGTTATCATAAGGGTACGTTGAAAAGTTAGGATTTTTGTTCAAGCTCCAGGGGCAGACGAAAAAAAAGCGCAGCATATAGTTGCTATGTGAGCATTATCTTTTTGGCTGTGACGAAGAGCTTGGGCAAAAAGGCAATTTTCGAGGTGACCATAAGACGCAATAGGGTCTGTTGTAACGTTTCAAAAAAAAATACGAATTTTCAAATTCTGCTGTTCGTATCCAGAAAAATCTCTTAGGTTATCTGATGATGGAAAGCGACACCATTGCAGCGATCTCGACTCCCCCTGGCTCAGGCGGGATTGGGGTTATCCGCATGAGCGGGCCTCGTTCTCTGCATCATCTGCAGACCATTTTTGATCCCCGTGACAAGGGCTGTTTATTTGACAGTCACCGTCTCTATTACGGGCATATCGTCGAGCCTCAGGGTGGAAAAATTCTTGACGAGGTGCTGGCTGTTTTTATGGCTGCGCCAAAGACCTACACCCGTGAGGATGTTGTTGAAATTCATTGTCACGGCAACTTCATTGTGCTGCACACGGTCCTGGAACTGCTGGTGTCCCTTGGCGTTCGCCTGGCTGATCCGGGAGAATTCACCAAGCTCGCCTTTCTTAACGGCAGAATTGATCTGACCAGAGCTGAGGCAGTCATCGATATCCTGTCTGCCAGAACCAGAAAGGGCATGGATCTGGCTCTGGATCAGCTTGGCGGCAGTCTTTATGGCCGGGTCGATACCATTCGCGGTTCGCTGGTGCAGATGCGGGCTGTGGTTGAAGTGGCCATTGATTTTCCTGACGAGGATGTGGAGATTATTGATCATTCTGCTCTTGTTAGTGACGTGACAGAGAAAGTCATTGCTCCCTTGGAACGTCTTCTGCGACAGGCCGAAGAAGGCAAGATTTTTCGCGATGGCATCTCCGTGGTTATTGTCGGTTTGCCAAATGTTGGCAAATCCAGCCTCCTCAATACTCTGCTTCAGGAAGAAAGGGCCCTGGTGACCGCAATTCCTGGCACTACTCGTGATACCATCGAGGAGTACCTCGATATCCAAGGGGTGCCGGTACGGATAGTAGACACTGCAGGCATTCGCCAGGGTGCAGATGAAGTGGAAGAGTTGGGTATAGAGCGTGCCAGAAAACAGATTGACAAGGCCGATCTTGTTCTCTTTATGTTTGATGCGCAACGAGGAGTGGAGGAAGAGGATGTGCAGCTCTTCACTGCTGTGCGCCATAAACCGCTGCTTGTTATTGCCAACAAAATTGATCTTGCTGCCCAACAACCAGACATCGCCTCTCTCATTACCTTGCAAGAAGCCCCTATCTTCGTTCAGATTTCCGCAAAGCATCAGCACGGTATTGAAGAGTTAAAAAATGCTATTTTTACCACAGTGACTGGGGATAGGAATCAGTGGGAAGAAGAGGGCTGCGCCCCTAATATCAGGCACAAGGACGCCCTGCAACGGGCCCATGATGCTGCCGGCAGACTCTGGCAGGGACTGCAGGAAGGAATGACCAGCGACCTGCTGGCCATTGATCTGCAGGACTGCCTGGACCAACTCAACGCCATTGTCGGCATCACAACCACCGAAGATGTCCTGGATGTAATCTTTGAACAGTTCTGCCTTGGCAAGTGAGGAGCTTTTCTCTGCAAAAAGGCTTGCACGGCCCATTGCTCAGGCGATGAGCCGGTAGCAAACAGACGGGTGAACAGCTTGTCTTTGCAGCTCAAAACCGCGTCGGGTTGATGTGGTCCGCTAAAAAATGGATATTTTTCTTAACCTGTCTTTCCACTCGTTCTGGTCTGCCCAGTATGGGACTGTCGTTGTCACCGCTGAAGCTGGTTTTTTTTTCTGAACACCTCTTTTCGTTTCCCGTTGTTTTCATACGAGCGACCTGTCTCTGTCTTAATGCGTATGGGCCATGCGATAAAAACAGTACGGATCATTGTGAAATATTCCTGTAGCCCCATACGACATGGATGAACATCCTCCTTGGCAGAGATCTGCTTTGTCACAATCCTGGCAATTCTCACCCAACATATTCATGGAGTAGTTGCGATTGTATTGAAATGACTCTGGATCGAACCATATCTCCCAGAGGTCTTTTTCTCGCAGGTCTCCTTCGCTTACGTTGTCAGGCATGGAAAGGCATCCTTTCACCTTGCCATCACTCGTTATACCGCACGAAAAGATACCGGCAGGACAACCTCTCCATGGAGGAGAGCGAGTGTCATAATCTGTGAAATAACCCAAACTGTCTCCAGAGAGTAGTTCCATGCCGTTTTCTGCAGCACGCTGACTGTATTGCGACACGAATTCCCCGAAACTCATGTAGGTTGAATGAGTCAACTGCAGATGGGGCATTTCCCGAACCCTGCCTAAGGGGAATATGGGCTGAATTTGCCAATGCCGGACTCCCAACGAAAGCAGGTAATCATACATGGCCGGCATTTCCGAGATATTGACGGTGTTTACTGTCGTAAGGACTGTTACCGGGAGGTTGGCTTTGATCAGGTTTTCTATTCCTGAGGTGACTTGGCGAAAGAGTCCGGGAGAATCACGTATGCGGTCATGATTTTTTTCAAGTCCGTCCATGCTTACACCGATACTGGCCATACCGGCATTAACCAGACTGTTTATGGTGTCTGGTGTGAGTGTAAGGCCGTTAGTGATCATTTTTGTGGTGATGCCGATCTCTCGCAGGTGTACTGCAATATCAAACCAATCGGGTCTGAGGAGTGGTTCGCCTCCTGTGAAATTCACCTCCTGCACCAAGAGGGCCGGAAATTGATCGCAGAGGGAGATGGCTTCGGCAAGACTCAATTCATCGGGTCTTGCCAAACCTGCAGAGGAACCGCAGTGGCTGCAGCGAAGATTGCAGGCGAGGGTTAGTTCCCAGCCGACAATAAATGGAAATCCTTCATACCCCATAATCTGTCCTCTTTTTGAATCCGCATAGATGCGATTTTCTGCATGCACTCTGCGTAGAGAACTTCTTTTATTTGGTTCGCCGGATGTGAATTTGGATAGCAATGTAACCACCAGCGCTGAGGTTCATTTTTCTCTCACTTATTTCTTGGTGAGTTTTCACAGCTGCAACAAGAGGCCGCGATGTCATTGTCGTAGGTAGAGGGTGCCGTTAAAATTGTATTCATTCCAATAAATCTGCCCATTTTCTATCAACACCTGGTACGGCATGCTGCCCTGTTCTCCTGCCCGCGTCTGATAAAAGAGAATTCCGGTTTGTTTTGTGCCGCTGGACTGCCAGTGCCCCTTTGATTCATCAGAGTTTGCATAACCCCATCCTACTCCTGAGGATGAATAATCGGAGTAGTAGGTGAAAGTTCCATCCTCTGCCAACGTAATGATTGTATGCCCACCTCCTCGTATGTCCTTCCATTTGCCAACCAGTGGATTGGAGGAATTGTTGTCTGGGCGCGCCGGAACAAAACGCATACTTGTGGCAATAGTTGCAGCAGTATCAGCGAGGCTGTTGCTGAACTCACCGGGTAAGCCAAGGGCCAGCACATACGTGCCTCCGCCATTGCCTGAGAGGATGCCAAAGCCTTTAGCCATGACCTCCTGGTCGCCAAGAGTGCCCTGATAATCTCCGGAGATAATGTTCTGCGTAACGTTTTGCAGGGTACCGGAAAGGGAAAGGGATATATCATTCTCCCTGATACCCTGGCTCAACTCAGTTCGCAAATGCAACAGGTCAGGCTGCATGTGTGAAGAAACGACAATCATACCGGGTATGCTGTTATGACCCAGTATGGTTCCTTCCGCTGTTTGCTTGTAAACCCAGTCTTCCGGGATGGTACATGAATAGCCAAGAAAGGGGTGTGAGACCTCTTGGCTGGTTTTCGTTGATGACTGTGTGGGCGTCATGACGTCTTCGTTGTGGTTGTCTGCTTCGCTATTGCTGGTTGTCGTTGCCAAAGAAAAAATAAGGAATAGAACAAAAAATAAAAATCGTACGGAATGCATGTTGTTCGCCTGGTTGTTTTTGTCGAGAATGCCAAATATCTTCTTCTCCAGGAAAGAATATAACTTTCCCGGTAACAATTCGGTAACAAGCGGAAAATTTCTTCCTCTGTTACCTCATTGTTACCTTTTCTGAAGTACGGTGAGTCAAGCGGATGGATTTCATCAAGGCTGACAGCTGCTTGTTAATCAAGTTGGGTGGATTTGCCACGTTTCTGCTGCATGTCTGTGTCCGGACCACGTCTGAAGTAAACTATTCCACTGAAAGTGGAGGAAACGCGGAAGTATGCGAGGTGAGGAGGAGTTATGGAAACATTTGCGGTTATTCTTTTTCGGTCAATCGAAAGAATGGCATCCATCATTATTGGATGCTATCTCATCTACCTTGGATATCGTCTTTTTCTTGAGATTCCTGTCAAAGCAGACAGTGAGGGGAAGTTTACTCTGCCGGGAGGAACGGCAATCCATTTGACACGGGTGGGGCCGGGTATTTTCTTTTCCCTTTTTGGCACAGCAGTGCTTGTCTTCTCACTGGTTACACCGGTAGATTATAAAGAAGGTATCAAAACAGATACAGCAGGAAAGATTGAAAGATCGGTGTCTTATTTAGGTGCGGAACGTGCGGAAAACTCAGGTGATGTCGGCAGTGGACTCGGTATTGAGCGAAGCTCTTTGCAGATGGATCTCATTGTCTTGAATCATGTTGACGATCAACTGCGGGAAGATCTCTCTGAGGATGAACTGTTCGATATCAGCCAGGCCATTCCCCGTATTAAACTGGCCGTCATGAAATCTGTCTGGGATAGGCAATGGGGTGAGTACCGGGAATTTAAAAAATGGCTTGATCGTGGGGGGGATGTTGAAAATCCTCCTGAAAAATTCAGACCTGCTCTTGAGTATTTCAATCGTCAATAACGCGTTGGGGAGGAATAGGATGCTAAACAGAATATGCTGGGATGTCTTTGTTTTTCTCTTCTTCTTCGCCCCATCACTCTGGGCGACAGACATGTCTGCTCTCTATGATGATGAAACGCTTGGCTACTGGCAGCCTGTTTACCAGGAGGATATACTGTGGAATTTTGAAAATGTTATTCTGCCCAGACTGAGCATGCAGGAAAAGCTGGTGTTGCGTGATGTTACTTTCGCCTTTCCGTTGAGAGGGTCTGACAGGAGCATTTTTGAATTTTATGCTGAGCCTGCAAGGTATAAAGTAACATTACCCATCCTTTCCATCCGATTTTTTGCAGATATTTCATTGGCCCAGGCCTGGCTTGTGGAAAACGGCTACAGTATTTCAACTGCATATCAGTATGTCGGATTCCTGAAATATCATGCGCACAACATGCAGGGTCCCATTCCAAGACCTTTGGATGCCTTGAAAATTCCTGCCGACGCCAGGGACAATCCAGGGGTGGATGACCTGTATACAAAATCGCTGACAACGGCGATTCTTTTCCTCCTCTGTCATGAATTGGGCCACGTTTATTATCAGCATCCCGCCTATGACCGTATCACTGCTGAAGCTGCCCGGCAAAATGAAGTGGAAGCTGATCGGTTTGCAGTCGATATCATGTGTCGCATCGGCACTATTCCCCTAGGAGGGGGATTCTGGTTTTCCACTCTTGTTCGCTGGCAATATAATCAATGGGACTGCGGTTCAAAGGAAGCGTGGCAGGATTACCTGAAGAGAGCCACCCATCCCCTGACAGCCTTCCGCATAAAAAGCCTTGCGGCACTGTTAGAGGAAAGGGCCGCAGCTTTTGCCAGGTCTCAGGCGAATCATCAGTTGGGGGTGGCCCTGGTCAGTTCCATGGCCCGTGACTTGCATGGTGTTGCTGTAATTCTGGAAGATCCGGGTATCCAGCGTCTCTTGCAGGCTGAAGGACAGAGCACGCAACTGAACATGCTTGTTCCGCGATATACGGATACCTATGTGGCACAATCAGAAGATTTTGCCGTGAGCCACGGCAATGGGATCCTGATGGGTCGGTATGCAGGGAAATTTGATGTCCTGTCAGGTTCATCCGGCGTTGATATCACAACCATACTGGAAAGAAATGACCGGGTCGTCACCGGGGTATATACCTATGCAACGTCTAAAGGGGAAATAAAAGGCCTGCTTACAGATAATGTTTTGACCTTCACATGGGCTGAGGGAGGGGCCAGCGGTAAGGGGAGGTTTGTCATGGATGATTCGCAGAAATCCTTTTCCGGTACCTGGGGGTATATGAACTCCTCTGATAATGGCGGCACGTGGTACGGGAAGAAAGAGTAGACGGGGGGAATGCCGAAGGCATGCCACTCTCTTGTACTGTTACCTGCCCGGGTTGTTGTCTTCAGCTAAGCTGAGCACTTCCTGAACCAGCCTGTCGGCCCCTGTCGCTATCTGATCCACCCGCGAATTCAGCATGTAACAGGGGGTGGTGACAACCTTGCGTTCTCTGTCCACGGCGATTTCCCCTTGCAGGGTGGTGGCATGACGTGCGCCCATGGCCTCGATGTTGGCGGCAGTAGTCGGGTCCTGGCCGATGGTTACCAGGACCTGGTCCAGGAGTCTGGCCAGGATGGCCGGGGCAATACAGAGGGCACCAATGGGCTTTTTCAGTTCAGCCATGGCCAGGATTGCCTTTTCTACGTCTTTGTTTATCTTGCAGTCGGCCCCTGCAAAGGCGTAAGTGGAAAGATTTTTTGCGGCACCCAGACCGCCGGGAATCACCAGGGCATCATGGCGGGCAGCCTCGAACTGTGCCAGGTCGAGAATCTTTCCTCTGGCAATACGGGCCGACTCGATCAGTACGTTACGCTGTTCGTTCATCTCCTCGCCGGTGAGATGATTGAGCACGTGGTGCTGGAGAATGTTCGGGGCATAACACTGGTACTCCGCACCGTTTTTGTGGATTGCCCAAAGGGTAAGCGTTGCCTCATGGATCTCGGCTCCGTCCTGATTACCACAGCCGGAGAGGATGACTGCAATGGATTTTTTTGTCATGGCGATTTGATCAGGGGGTGAGGTGGTAGATTTCCGGCAGGTTCCGGTATTTTTCATCAAAATCCAGGCCGTAGCCAACGAGAAATCCATTGGGGATAGTAAATCCAAGATAATCAATGTTGATCTGGTGCTCGCGTCGTTCCGCCTTATCGATGAGTGAACAGATTCGGACCGAGGCAGCTCCCTGCTCAGAAAAATGCTCGACCAGCCACTGCATGGTGAGTCCGGTGTCAATGATGTCTTCCACCAGCAGGACATGGCACCCTTTTATAGGATGGCTGGGACTGGCGACCAGATTGATATTCCCTGAAGAAGAGCTGCCTGCATATGAAGAGACTTGGATAAAGTCGGTGGCAAGGGGGGTGGAGATGGCGCGGACCAGGTCGGCCATAAATATAAAGGCACCCTTGAGTACCCCGATAACCAGAAGCTCTTTGCCCTGGTAATCCCTGTCGATCTCCTGACCCATTTCCCGGGTGCGGTTTTGTATCGTTTGGCTATCCAGAACAAGCTCTTTATTCATTGATTGCATGTCGCTAATATTTTGTAGAAGAAAAATAATTACCCGCCGTTATCTGCAGGGGACGATATAGACGGTATTCTGCCTTTGTTTATTGTGTAACTTCTCCGCAAAGTCAAGGGAAAAGAGGGGAGATACGGGCCTGACGCGGGAGAGGGCTGAAAGATGAATGGATTGTGTTTGCATTTTGTTGACAAAAAGGTCCTCTTCCGGTAGATTATAAATTTCGCTTATGATAAGTATCAGTTAACGTGGTGACTGGAATACGGTCATCATTGGAACCTTAAAAAAGTCAAGAGTCAAGCCCATGGGGAAGCCATCCACTACACTCGATCCAGCTTTTAACAGGGAAGTTACTTCGCTTCCTGGCGGAGAACACCTTAACAGTTGCTTTGCCTGCGGAGCCTGCAGCGGAATATGTCCGGTCAGTCAGGCCATTCCGGAATTTGATCCGCGAAAAATAATACACATGATCCGGATGGGTATGAAAGATAGACTCCTCGGTTCGGACCTGCTTTGGTACTGTTCCGGTTGTCAGTCCTGTGTCTTTGTCTGTCCTCAGGATGTACGCTTTGCCGAAATCATGGGTGCTGTCTCCAAGCTGGCCCTGAAAGAAGGATATGTAAGTAAAGAGGAGTTGATCGAAAAGGGCAAGGCTGCCAAGGTGGAGCGTGATCTCTGCGTTGCCTGTCTTACCTGTGTTCGCACCTGCCCCTGGTCCATTCCCAAGATCGACAAACTGGGTGTGGCAACCATTGATGTAGAAGCATGCCGGGCCTGTGGCATCTGTGTCGAAGAGTGTCCGGCCAGGGCCATTACCCTTAATGTTTCTCAGGATGAACGGCTCATAGCCGCATGTGGTGTTTGAGATATAAGGCACTGGTAGATTCTTACAGGGCCAAGTTATACCAGGGAGTGAGTCCTTGGTGAATTATTACAATAAAAGAACTGCTTCGGCCTGGTTGCTCTAACCAGTCGAAATTTGATACGTATGAGAGGAACGAGATGAGTTTTGATCCTGCTATAACCCTGTTCAGCTGCCATTATACCTCCCAGCAGAGCTGCGCCGAAGAGGGCAAGGAACTCGCGCAGTTGGGCTTTCCGTCCAGCATCAGTCTGGTCAGGGTTCCCTGCACCGGGAAGCTGCAGGTAACCACCCTGCTCAAGGCCTTTGAAGATGGGGCTGATGGTGTTTACGTTGTGGGGTGTCCTGTGGACGGTTGTCACAATGTGAAAGGCAGTGCCCGTGCTGCCAAGCGGGTCGCTGCTGTCAGAGCCGCTCTCGAAGAATTAGGTGTGGAGGGTGAGCGCATTGCCATGTATCACCTGCCCCGCGGTCTGCATCCCGAGTTTGTGGAAAAGGGAAAAGAGATGGACAGTCGGATTCGTGATCTTGGCCCAAGCCCCTTTGTATTAGCTTGAAGGTGAAGGTGTTGTAAGTCTGAAAAAGTAATTTGCAGGCGCTGCCGGCGTCTTGTAGAGACATGGAACTTCAAGCTCCCTGTCAAATGTGATTAAATTGGAAAAACGTTAATTTCATATGGCTAAGTAGATACAACGCCAGATATGAGTGGAGTAGAGAAATGATTGTTGCAGAACGAAAACCCATGGCAGAAATTATTGAAATGGTGAAGGACTGCAAAAAAGTCCTGGTACTGGCCTGTCGTGGCTGTGTCACTGTCTGCTCGGCAGGAGGGGAAAGGGAGGCTGAGATCCTGGCCTCGCTTCTTCGTCTTGGCATGAGAAAGGAAGGCAAGACTGTCGAAGTCACCATCGGCAGCCTGGTTCGTCAGTGCGACCGTGAATACATTGATGAGATTGACCAGTGGAAAGGACAGTATGATGCCGTGGTTTCCACTGCATGTGGAGTGGGAGTGAACTTTATCTCCAATCTGCGCAAGGACACCATGGTTTATCCGGCACTCAACACCACCTTTTTCGGCGGTTCTGCCAAGCAGGGTGAATGGACGGAACAGTGTGCCGGTTGTGGAAACTGTATCCTCCATCTTACCGGCGGACTCTGTCCGGTGGCGCGTTGCGCTAAAAGTCTGATGAACGGCCCCTGTGGCGGTTCTGTGGATGGTAAATGCGAAATTGACAAGAATGTGGAGTGCGTCTGGCAGTCTATCCATGATCGCCTCGGGTCCTTTAACCGCTCCGCTCAGATGGAAGTTATTGCACCCATCCGTGACTGGTCCACGGCCGGACATGGCGGCCCGCGCAAGACCGTACGTGACGATTTAACCGTGTAACTTGTGCTCATTGATTAGAAGTCCTTGTAATTTATCAGGGCTTGAGATAAAAATCGCTTTTGTGCCTGTGGCATGGAAGCGATTTTTTTTTGTTTAAGGAAGGGAAAAGCATATGGGGGCAGACAGGGAGCAGGGAGTGGATTTGAAAACAGCCCAGCGCATGATTCTTGGCGAGTGCGCAGTCCTGCCCGAGGAGACAGTCCCCCTGGGTGAGTGTCTGGATCGTTTCTCGGCCCGTTCCCTGCCTGCCCTGGAACCTCTGCCCGGTTTTGATCAGTCGTTACGCGATGGTTATGGCATTGCCAGGCCGGAGCAGGGTGCAGGTGGAAAAAGCAGCCGTTGTTTTCGTGTGGTGAGCGAGGTTGCTGCCGGGGATACCCGGAAGTTTCGTCTGCACACAGGTCAGGCTGTGCGCATTATGACCGGCGGCTTGCTTCCTCTTGGCTGCCTGGGAGTGGTCCCCCAGGAGTGCTGCCGGACGGAAAACGGTACAGTTGAAGTCCCTGACCGTTTTTTGCGACAGACTGGTTTTTTCGTCCATGCCCGAGGCAGTAATATGGCTAAAGGGTCTGTTATCGTTTCCCGGGGAACCCCAGTCAGGCCGGAACATCAGATTGATCTTGCCGGGGTGGGTTATCATGCGCTTCCCGTGGTTGAGAAACCACGGGTAAGTTTTTTCTGTACCGGCAGTGAACTGGTCCCCCATGCCACTGGGAAAATTGATGGACAAAAGTTTTCTGCAAATCCCTATCTGCTGCAGAGCCTGATCAGACTTGCGGGAGCTATTCCCCAAAATCTGGGTATGGTGGCGGATGACCTGGATGCTGTCTGTCAGGTTTTTACCGGAATAGATCGTGCTGGGGCTGATGTTATTATCAGTACCGGGGGCATGGGGCCCGGTAAGTTTGATCTTATCGAGGAGGCCTTTTCCCGTGTTGGCGGCAAGGTTATCTATCGGTCTCTCAAATTACGACCCGGAACATCGACGATTTTCGGATTGCTCGGCACCACTCTCTTCTTCGGAATGCCCGGCCCACCTCCGGCTGTACATCTTCTTTTTAATGAGCTGCTGCATCCGGCACTTCTCCGCTTGCAGGGTGCCGGCCCCTGTACTCCAAAGCAGATCCGGGCCCGTTTGACAGAGGAGCTGGTTTTAAAAAAAAGGGATTTCCCCCGCCTGAAAAACGGAAGACTGACCATTGAGAATGGGGCCTGTCTGGTTCGTCCGGCCCGCCGCAATGATCCGGCAAGCTGTTACATCTACTGTCCGGCGGGCAGGCGCGTACTCCGCAGTGGTGAAATGGTTCGAGTTCATCTCGTGGGGGGGCACTTTGCGTCTTCATCTCCTGTAAATTTCGGCTGACAGCAGGGGCAGAAAAAACTTGCCCGTCCACCGAGCTGCATCTTTTTTATTGGGGTGTGGCAGCGGGAGCAGGGTTCTCCTGTCTTCCCGTAGATAAGAAAATTCATCTGAAAATAGCCTCCCTCGCCCGAGGCGTTGACAAAGTCGCTGATAGTGGATCCACCACAGTCAATTGCCTGTCTCAGCGTTTTCCGCAGGACAATCAGTAAGCGTTTCCACTCCTTGGCAGACAGAGACGATGCCGGCTGCTGCGGATGGATCTGAGCCCGGTACAGGGCCTCGTTGGCGTATATGTTTCCGATGCCGGCCACTATGTGGCTGTCCATAAGGAAGGACTTTATCGGCTGGCTGCGGCCTGTTGCCCGCTGTATGAGGTAGGCTGCCGAACAGTTGCGGGAAAGGGGTTCAGGACCGATTGCGGAAAAGAAATCTTTTTCTTCTGCTCTGCCGTTTTTTAAAGAGAGCAGGCGAACGGAGCCAAATCTCCTGGTATCATTATATCGAATTTCTGTGTTGTTATCTAACAGCCAGCATACATGATCATGGGTCTTTTCCGGAGAACCTGCCGGGAAGATACCAAGGTTCCCTGTCATTCCCAGGTGAATGATGAGGCCGGATCCCTTGTCTGTTTTCAAAATCAGGTATTTGGCCCTTCTTGTGAGGCTCACAATCTTTTGGCCGCAGAGTTCATCGTTCATCTCCCGGCAGAGTACAGGAGTACGCAGCTGCTTGCCCGAACAGCGTATGGTGAGAATTGTCCTGTCAAAAATATGAGGTTGGAGGCCTCTGCAGACGACTTCGACTTCAGGCAGTTCTGGCATGGGGCCTCGGTGGGTTGGAGTTTCCCGTGTGCTGGTCGTTAAGACAACAGAGGGCCATTCCATAACCGTTGTTGAGGAGTCCTGTGATTACAGGGAGGCTGGTTTCCTGCACAGTTGCAGTGGAAAAGTGAAAGAGTGCCGCTCGATTAGCTGTATCGGAAATTTTGCAAAGCTGTATTTCTTGAAAGCCGGGAATTCCTTCGGCACTGAGCATCTTTTTGATGGCCTCTTTTCCTGTCCAGAGCAGGGCGAGTCCTGAGAGCTGTGAGAGGTGGGGAAGGGCTTCTTGTATCTGCTGGAGTTCTTCTTCGGTGCAAAATTTTTCTTTGACTCGCTGCAGCCCTTCGCTTGGAAACTGAATATCAATACCGCAGCGGGTCGTACTGACCAAGGCTGCTGCAAAAGACTTGGAATGGGTGATGGAGAGTTGAGGAAAAGGAAAGGCAATCCCCGGTAATTGATCAAAATAGGGCTGACCTGATTCTTCTGATGCAACTCTGCACTGGTTGTGCTCAGGAATAAGAGGGGTTTTTGGGGCGTGGCGGAGGAAGGCACGCAGGGCCTGTTTGGCGCAAATTCTGCCGCTCAGCCATTCCTTGCGCCGTTTCGGATAGACATAGCCCGCCAACTGCACCATCTCTTTAGTATGGAGCCACGATCTAAGAATTGCTTCGTCTTGTTCCAGGTCTGGCAAAGGCAGTATAGCCACGGTAGGGAAGGAACCGGGAAAAAGGGTATTGCACAGAGCTGTCAGGGGTGGGGGAAGGATGTCAAAAATCACTCCTTGCTCCTATTTATAAATGAGGGTAACATTAACTTCTTGCATTTCCAACTGGTTCTGCTATCTAACGTTATAAGTAACTTTAAAATACTACTTTATCTTCAATAAGGATTGCCAATGAATAGTGCCTTTCAGTTGACAGGATATGATTTTGTCATCATTGCTCTGCTGCTCCTCTTCACCCTGCGCGGTTTTTGGGTGGGCTTTTTGCGGCAAATCACGGTACTGGTTGCCCTGCTCGTTGGTTACGTCATTGCCGGTCAGTATCATGACAAACTCTTTCCGTTTTTGCGAGGGGTAACGGATAATCCCCATGCAATTTTCTGGACGTCCTACGCGATTCTCTTCGCTTTCACCTATGTAGTCACCATGATAGCGGGCAAGGGGCTGGCCAGGGTAGTGGAGCTGACCGTTGCCGGCTGGTTCGACAAAATCCTGGGCGGTGCGCTTGGCGTAATCAAGGGCGGAATCCTGGTTATTCTCCTCAATATGGTCCTGACCGGAGTTCTTGCCCCTGAAAATCCCATGATTCGCAGCTGCCGGCTCTGCCCCTATGTGAAGCAGGCGACTGAAGTCTTTCGCAGTCTGATCAAGGATGATAAGATGCGCGAGTCCTTTCTGCAAAAAGAGCCCGCCATATCCTCTGAGAAGGCAACTGAATCCTTAGAGCCTACGGTGCGCCCTTTTGTTCCCACTGAATTTCCCGAAGATCAGCCCTCTACGGTAAAATGAGGCCAGCGTCTTTGCCGGAACACCCAGGTGATATGCACAAATGATCAGTTGATTAATCAGGGTCGTTTGCACAGGGCCCAACCGCTGCCAGCGTCTGCCGGAGGTTGTGACTTCTTGCGGCAGGGTGACCACCTTTCCTCTTTTCTTTGCTTGTCTGACAAAAACGTAGTCTTCCATTATCGGTAATTCCGGAAAACCGCCAAGCTTTATAAAGTTTTCTTTTAGAAGAAAAAAGGCTTGATCTCCGTAGGGCATTTGCAGAAGCTGTGAGCGAATATTTGCGCCTCGGATAATATTTTTCAAGAGCCAGCCGCCTCCTTCCACATGCAGACGAAAGGCACCCATGATTGTGTCAGGGCGTGTCAGACATGTTGTCACCATATGGTGAAAATCCGGAGGAAGCAGGGTGTCGGCATGGAGAAAGAGCAGGGTAGGGGCGGAAGCGCATTTCGCCCCGAAATTCAGCTGCGCTCCCCGTCCCCCTGGACATGCCTCCACCCGAAATCCCAGACTCTGGGCGATCCTGACCGTGTCATCCGTGCTTCCACCATCAATTACAATCAGTTCTGCAGCTGTTTTCAGCAGAGGCTGAAGTGCAGAAAGGCTTTGCGCTTCATTGAGGGTGGGAATGATGATGGAAATATTTGAGATCGTCTGCTCTATCAATGTCATGAAGTGTCGGTAGGGTGTGGATGTGCAGTTTCTGTTTCTGAGCCCGTTCCAGAGTCTTGGACAGGACCTGCGGCGTTGACCAGGGAATCTCGCTGAAGAGGTTACGGCAGGCATCAATGCTGACATTTCGGGCCAGTCCGATGAGATAGTAGCCGCCGTCATGGGCAGGACCTATCACCATGTCATGATGATGGAGTGAATCCAGAGCATCTTGTAACAGGGAGGCACTGATATCGGGACAGTCTGAGCCGAGAAGGATAACATTCTGTCCCTGTCCCAGAGTCTGAATGAGTGCCTGGGCCATACGTTGGCCCAATTCCTCTCCTTCCTGCTGCACAAAAGAATAACCATTGCCCAGCCATGCCTCCATATCCTGTCGGGAGCAGCCATCATAGTAGATACAGAGTTCCGTGTTGTCTCGGCTGATACATGCATCGAGTTCCTTGAGAATGTGGCGTACCAGTTGTTGGTGAATCCTGACAGCACCCTGATCGCCAAGTACAGGAATAAGCCGGGTTTTGCATTTGCCGGGGCTTGGATAACGTGTAAAAAGAATGACAAGATCTTGTGAAGATGGCATAAAGGTATCTGGGATGGATTTTTTGTTGCGCTGAAAGCCAGGCGACGCCATCAAGGATAGAAACGACCAATAGACTCGTCATGAAGTCTCACAAACGAAAAAGAAAGCCGGAATCTTATTCCAAAAGGGACTATCGTCAACTGGTTTCTCAGGCCGGCCTGGTATCTACCCAGATCCGGATCGAAGAAACCGATCTTCATATTCTCGCAGAGCAAGGGGTTGCAGAACAGGCAACAGATCTTGTTCTTCAGTATCGGGCTCAACTGGAAGGGTATATTGTAAAGTATCCCCAGTTTTGTGCAACACTTGATCCACTTCCTCAAGACAAAACTGCACCTCCGCTGGTGCGGGATATGCTGATTGCCGGAATTCAGGCCGGAGTCGGTCCCATGGCTGCTGTGGCAGGCGGGATTGCCGAATATGTGGGCAGGGGGCTTATGGCTCAGGGGTTCACGGAAATCATGGTTGAGAACGGTGGAGATATCTTTTTGCAGCGATCGTCTGCCTGTTCGGTTGCCATTTTTGCCGGCGAGTCTCCTCTGAGTTATAAGGTGGGAGTACGGGTGAGTCCAGCGCAGATGCCGCTGGGGATCTGTACTTCTTCCGGAACAGTTGGCCATTCCCTGAGTCTGGGTGAGGCCGATTCCGTAACTGTGCTGGCCAGGTCCACCCTCCTTGCCGATGCTGCTGCAACACGACTGGGAAATGAGGTGGGGCAGGCCAAAGGGGGGAAGGCCGGAGTCGCAAGGGCACTTGACACAGCAAAGGAAATCCCCGGGATTATCGGGGTTGTGGTAATCTGTGGAGAGCTCATGGGTGCGACAGGAGATGTGGAGCTGGTCAAGATAGATCTGCAGAGTATTCAGTGAGGAGGAAAAACGTGGCTGAGAAAGAAAAGAAGGGGGCGGAGCAGCGACAGGTTACTCGAAGGCACCTGGTCTTTTACCTGCGGGTCTTTGATGGAATGAGTAGCCGGGTGGTCGGGCATCTGATCGATATCTCAGCAAAGGGACTTATGCTGCTTTGTGATCAGCCTGTTGCCTTGAATGAGGAATATCGCTTGCGCATGCGTCTGCCGCAGGAAATTGTAGACAGTGATGAGATTGTTTTCAAGGCAACCAGTCGTTGGTGCCGACCCGATGATAATCCGGATTTTTATATTACCGGTTTCCAGATTCAGGATCTGGACAGCGAGACCGAAAGAACGGTCAGTTCCCTGATTGAGGAGTTTGGCTTTTCCGATTAGGGCGAGTGAAGGTGAAAAAAGGCTGAATGTTAAAGGCTAAGGGCTAAGACAGACGGGAAGGGATGTTGCTTTTCCTTCAGCCTTTAGCCTCTTGCAGCAGCTCTTTCCGGTAGAGACGGACAAATGCATCTATATCCCCCTGCCAGGAGTTGAAGACCGAGAGTCCTGCCTGCTTCAGTCGCCTGTTTTCCAGGATGGAATTTGCCGGTCGATGGGCAGGGGTAGGATACTCTGAGGTGCTGCAGGGGACCAGATTGTGGGGAATCTCCATGGCATCAAGGAAATAGCAGGCACCCTGATACCAGGTCGATGATCCTTCGGCGGTGGCATGAACAATACCTTGCAGGTCCGAAGTCAGGACAGTCTCGATCTGGCGGGCAAGGGTGGCGGTCCAGGTGAGAGAACCGTGCTGGTCATTGACAACCTTCAGCTCCCTGGATGGATCTGCCAGGGCCAGACGGAGCATGGTCTTGAGGAAGTTTTTCCCCCCCCATCCGTAGAGCCAGGCAGTGCGCAGGATGAGGTGATCCGAGGAAATTTCTGTCACTGCCTGTTCCCCGGCAAGTTTACTCCTGCCGTATTGTGAAAGGGGGGCGACTGCATCTTCTTCTGTGTAGCCCTCCGGTATCGGTTTGTTGCCGTCAAAGACATAGTCGGTGGAGATGTGAATAAGTCTGCCGTCTCTTGCCTCCATACCTCTTGCCAGATTTTCCGGACCCCGGGCGTTGACCTGCCAGGCCAGTTCTTTTTCCTTTTCACAGGTGTCTACAGCCGTATACGCTGCACAGTTGATCAGCACTTGCGGATGGTGGCGATTGATGACCCTGTCGACTGCTTCCTGGCTGCTGATGTCCAACTCTTTGGAGCCGCAGGAAATGACTTTGTGCTCGTGGCCCAGGAGCTTACTGACATCCTGGCCTAGCTGGCCCTGGCCGCCGGTGATGAGAATTTTCATTGGAACTTCTTGGGGGATTCTTTTTCGGCAACGATCTCCAAGAGGTATTGCCCATATTGATTTTTAAGCATGTCCGCGGCCAGTTGCTCCATCTGTCTGGCATCGATATAGCCAAGGCTGTAGGCGATCTCTTCGATACAGGCGACCTTCAGTCCCTGTCTGTCCTGCACGGCCTGGACATAGCTTGAGGCTTGCTGCAGGGATTCATGGGTACCGGTGTCAAGCCAGCAAAAGCCACGGCTGAGCGGCTGTACCCGAAGCTTCCCCCGGCGCAGGTATTCCATGTTGAGGTCGGTGATTTCCAGTTCCCCTCGCGGAGAAGGTTTGACTGCTTTGGCAATGGCAATCACATCATTATCATAAAAATAGAGGCCGGGGACCGCAAATTTGGATTTCGGTTTCTTGGGTTTCTCTTCGATGCCAACCACGTTGTTTTTGTCATCGAATTCGACCACGCCATAGCGTTCAGGGTCTTTCACCGGATAGCCGAAGATCAGACCGCCCTCTGAAAGAGTGGCGCTTTCCCGCAGGACTCGAGAGAAGCCGGATCCGAAAAAGATGTTATCGCCCAGGATCAGGGCCACCTTATCATTGCCGATAAAGGATTCCCCGATGAGAAAGGCCTGGGCCAGTCCTTCAGGGGCAGCCTGTACCGCATAGCTGATGGAAAGGCCCAAATGCGACCCATCATTAAAGAGCTCCTGGAAATCGGGAAGGTCGTGGGGGGTGGAAATGATCAGGATATCACGGATGCCTGCCAGCATGAGTACGGACAGAGGGTAATAGATCATGGGTTTATCATAGACCGGGAGCATCTGTTTGGAGATGACTCGAGTCAGGGGGTAGAGCCTGGTTCCGGAACCACCGGCAAGGATAATACCTTTCATGGACGCTCTCAGTTGAAAAAATCTTTTTATTTTGATATGTTTCAATCTATTATTGGTGTGGGGAAAACACTGTAAGTATAGTGAACCTTTTCAGAAAAGCAAACAGAATACAGGAAAAAATGGATGAGTGTGAAAATTCCGGCCTGTTTTAAGGCCTATGACATTCGGGGCAGAGTTCCGGACGAGCTCAATCCCGGATTGGCCAGGGACATCGGGCGAGCGTATGCGGCAGTGTTTCATCCCCGTAAAGTGGCTGTGGGCCACGATATCCGCCTCAGCAGCCTGGAATTGACGGAGGCTCTCGCCGGCGGGCTTGTGGAGTCGGGTGTGGATGTCCTGCACCTGGGGTTATGCGGGACAGAAGAGATCTATCACGCGGCCTTCAGCCTTGAGGATCAGGGTGTCGATGGCGGAATCGTAGTCACTGCCAGTCATAATCCTGCTGATTATAATGGCATGAAGTTTGTGTCCAAAGGGGCTCGCCCGGTCACCGGAGAATTCGGTCTGAAAGAGATGGCAGAGATGATTGTCAACAGCGCGCTTCCTCCTACAGCTGAGAGCAGGGGCAAAGAGAGCAGGGTTGCAGACAAGACTTCCTATATCCGGCACCTCCTTGGTTATATCGATAAAGAAGAGTTATCTCCTTTGAAACTGGTGGTCAACAGCGGCAATGGCTGTGCCGGGGCAGTGGTTGATCTTCTCGAGCAGGAACTTCCCTTTTCCTTTATCAAGGCCTATCATGAGCCGGACGGCAATTTTCCCAATGGTGTCCCCAATCCTCTTCTGCCGGAAAAGCGTGAGGAGACTGCCCGACTGGTGCGGGAACATGGCGCCGACCTCGGGATTGCCTGGGATGGTGATTTTGACCGCTGCTTTTTCTGGGATGAAAAGGGAACTTTTATTGAAGGGTACTATATTGTCGGTCTCCTGGCCTTAGAGCTTCTCAGTCAGGAACCGGGTGGAAAGATCCTCCACGACCCGCGTCTTATCTGGAACACCGAAGAACTGGTCCGTGCCTCCGGTGGGGTGCCGATCATGACCAGAACCGGACATGCCTTTATCAAGGAACGGATGCGTCAGGAGGATGCTGTTTACGGGGGAGAGATGTCCGCCCATCATTATTTCAGAGAGTTCGGTTACTGTGACTCGGGAATGATTCCCTGGCTCCTTGTCTGTTCTCTGCTCAGCCGAAAAAAAGTCTCTCTTTCCTCACTGGTTGCCGAACGAATGGCTGCATATCCGGTATCCGGCGAGATCAACAGTATTGTTGATGATCCGGATGCGGTAATTGAAAGAATAGAGACTCTTTTTCAGGAAGGGGAAAAAGAGTATACTGACGGCCTTTCCGTGGCCTTTGCTGATTTCCGTTTCAATGTCAGGAAGTCCAACACTGAACCTCTGTTGCGGCTGAATGTGGAAAGTCGTGGTAATCCGGATCTGCTTCGAGAGAAGACCGAAGAGTTGCTGCAGATCATCAGGAATTAGGATTGTAGGGGAAAGACAAAAGGCTGAAGGTGAGGTGAATGTTGTCCAATTGATATGTTGACTTGTTGAATATTTTTGAATAAGTCCATATAGCTATAGCTGTATTGTTTTTTTACTTCAGCCGGCAATCTATATACCTATATATCTATCTACCTAAAATCTCAGTCGCCAGGCTGTGTTAGAGGTTGGAAAAACTCATTGTAAGGAATTCATATGCGAAAGATTCAACCCGTGATTCTTGCCGGTGGAACCGGTTCCAGGCTGTGGCCCCTGTCGCGTGAGCTTTATCCCAAGCAGTTGCTGAAACTCATCGATGAGACTTCACTGCTGCAGACTACTATACTTCGGGTCTCTCAGCTGGCAGAGGTCCTGCCTACGCTGCTGGTGGTGGGAGAGGAACATCGGTTTATCACCCGCAGCCAGGTTGATGCCCTTGGTGTGGGTCATGAGTGTCAGATTCTTCTGGAGCCGATTGGTCGGAATACCGCTCCGGCTGTCTGCGGTGCTGTGGAGTATTGCGCCATTGATGAAGATGAAGAAACCATTCTGCTGGTGCTGCCTGCCGATCATTTGATATTGAGACAGAATGCCTTCCGTGATGTGGTGGCCAAGGCGGTTGCTCTGGCGGCGGAAGGGAAAATCGTGACATTCGGCATTGAACCCCAGCATCCTGAAACGGGATACGGCTACATTGAGCAGGGGGAAGAGAGTTCCGTTCGTTCATTTCGGGAAAAACCTGATCTGGAAACGGCAAAATCCTATTTGAGCAAGGGGAATTATTTTTGGAATAGCGGCATGTTCGCCTTTTCTATTAAAACCTTTCGGCAGGAGATGGAGCGCCTGGCCCCGGAAATGCTCTCTTGCATGCGGGAGGCAGTTCTTCTGGGACGGCGTGATAGAAATTTTTTCAGACTGGACGAGGGCGCAATGTCCAGATGTCCCAGCGATTCTATTGATTACGCGCTTATGGAAAAGACGGATAGGGCTTCGGTAGTGGCTGCTGATCTGGACTGGAGCGATATCGGATCCTGGCATGCCTTGTGGGAAGTCTCACGTAAGGACGAAAATGGCAATGTCAGCCAGGGTGATGTCATCATGGAGGACACGAAAAATTGTCTGGTACGTTCCGAAGATACCTTGGTGGCCACAGTAGGGTTGGAAGATACCCTGATTGTGGAGACTGCGGATGCGGTGCTGGTTGCGCCTCTTTCCAGGGCCCAGGATGTGAAGAAAATTGTCGCCAGGCTTAAGAAGTCGGGGCGTGGTGAATTCAAGATTCACCGCACCGTGCATCGTCCCTGGGGGAGTTACACGGTATTGGAGCTGCAGCCCAGATATCAGATTAAGCGGATCACCGTAAAGCCCGGGGCAAAGCTGTCACTGCAGATGCATCACCATCGTCATGAACACTGGGTGATGGTTTCCGGCACTGCCCGTATCACCAATGGGGAAGAGGTCTTCCTCCTCCATGAGAATCAGTCAACGTACATCCCGGCAGGCGTAAGACATCGCCTGGAAAACCCGGGAGTCATGGAAATGGAGCTGATAGAGGTCCAGAACGGCAGCTATCTTGGGGAAGATGATATCGTTCGTTTTGATGATGACTACGGACGGCAGGAGTCTGAAGGTTAGGACGAAACACTCCCTTCTTCATTCAGCCGAAATGCTTCTTAAAGGCCTCGGTGTATTTTTTAAATATTCGTTTCCCCTCATCGCTGATGTCGGAAAACTCAATCCCGGTTGTATAACGGCCTGATGCTTCCTCACAGTGCTTTATGTTGCCTGTAAGATCAATCAGGTCGTCTTCCAGGCCGACCGTGATGAGCAGTGTGTCGCCTTTGGCGAGGGGCTGGGTGGTCTCCAGCTTCAGGCCGTTTTCGCTGACGTCGAGAGTTCTTCCCATGGAGTAGGTGGTTTGCCTCCCCTCTTCATCAATGACCAGGTAATCCAGCAGGTGTAACGAATCCAGTCGAATAAAGTGTCTTTTCTCACCATTAGCCATTGCCTGTTTACTCCTTTTTGTCATGAGATGATTTTTCCGGAAAAAGTCGATGGATTGCTTCTTTTTCTGCTGCCACAATGCCTCTTTCAGTGATAAGTCCACTTATCAGGCGGGCTGGTGTAACGTCAAAACTGTAGTTAAGGGCATGGGTTTCCGGGGCCGTCAGCTGGATAGTCTCTATGCTGCCGTTCCCGGCCAAGCCGCTGATGGTCGTGATTTCATCCCCGGAACGTTCTTCAATGGGGATGTCACTCCCTCGGTCCAGTTCCCAGTCAAAGGTTGATGAGGGCAGAGCTACATAAAAGGGGATGTTGTTGTCATGTGCGGCCAAGGCCTTAAGATAGGTGCCTATCTTGTTGGCCACGTCCCCTGTATGGGTCGTACGGTCTGTTCCGACGATAACCATGTCCACCATTTTCTGCTGCATGAGATGACCGCCTGCGTTGTCGGTGATCAGGGTGCAGGGTATCCCTTCCTGCTGCAATTCCCAGGCGGTAAGTCTGGATCCTTGATTCCAGGGACGCGTCTCGTCAACCCAGACATGTACCTTGATCCCGGCATCCCGGGCTGCATAAATGGGGGCAGTGGCACTGCCGTGATCGACAAAGGCAAGCCAGCCTGCGTTGCAGTGGGTGAGGATGTTGACGGTTTCTCCTCCTTTGGCCCTGCTCAGGTTCTCAATGATTTTTACACCATGATCCCCTAATGCCTTGCAGAAAGCGGCATCCTCGTCTGCTATGGCGCAGGCTGTCAAAAAAACGATAGACTTTTTCTCATCATCGCTTTTCCCATTTTTTGCTGTTTCCAGAATTCTTTCTGCTGCCCATTTGAGATTTCTTGCCGTAGGCCGGCTTTTATCTAAAAGGCGTAATCCTTCCTCGAGGGCTTCCTGAACTTTGCCGGGTAAGGCGTGAACTGCGGCAAGGTGCATGCCGAAACCGGCCGTGGCCCCTATCAACCCTGCTCCGCGCACGTGCATGTCACGAATGGCGACTACGGCATCGTTCAGGGTGGTTAAGGGCTCAATAATGAATTTGTGTGGGAGCTGTCGTTGATCAATAATCAGAATTCGGCTGTTATCGGCGGGGTCCGGCCAGATGGTTCGGTATGATTGCCCATTTATTTTCATGGAGTACTTATCGGTAAAGGTAGAGTTTATACGTTAAACGTCACTCTGTTAAGAATAGCCTGCGTTACAAAAAATGTAAAATAATTATCCGGAATATTCATTTTTGTGGCAGATCATTCTTTTTAAAGCCCATTTGCAGATGCCTGCTAGAGTGTATAAAAAATGACAAGAATGAAAAGTCTATTTCCAAATATTGCAAAATTGTATTATTTTTAAGGGGGCTGTTTCGCTGAATTTTGCGGAGAAAGTTGATTTATCAGTATGTTATCAAGAAAATGACTTTCTGGCACAGCTGTTGTAATGATTTTGTGACGCTTCTTCCCCTGCCATGTAAAGAGAAAACAGGAGGGGGCAGTGGGAAGGAAAGTGCAAAAATGTGACTACAGGTAAGGATTGGGAGACCCGAGCCTGTTGTCGAGAGATGCTTTTCCGGGATGGGAGATCCCGAAAGTATAATTGTTTAAGGAGGAGGACAATGATTAACGGTGCGGATACCGCCTTTATTCTGGCGGCGGCGGGCCTGGTGTTGCTGATGACACCGGGGCTTGCTCTTTTTTATGCGGGAATGGTTCGGGGCAAGAATGTCCTGGGAACCATCATGCAGAGCTTTTTCATGATTGCCCTGATCTCAATAGAGTGGGTTTATCTGGGATATTCAATGTCGTTTGGTCCGGATGTCGGCGGCATTATCGGTGATCTGTCGTGGTTTGCCTTAAATGGTGTGACCAACGCGCCAAGTTCGGAGTATGCCACCACTATCCCGCAGACACTCTTTATGATCTACCAGTGCATGTTTGCCATCATTACTCCGGCCCTGATTACCGGCGCTTTTGCAGAACGTGTGCGCTTTGTTCCTTTTTTGATTTTTTCGCTGTTCTGGGCCATACTGGTGTATAATCCTGTCTGTCACTGGGTATGGGGGGCCGGTGGTTGGCTGGGAAAAATGGGTGTGTATGATTTTGCCGGTGGTCTGGTGGTTCATGTTACCTGCGGAGCGGCAGCGCTTGCCGCAGTTTTGGTCATAGGGCCGAGGCGCGGATATGGCAGGCAGAGTTTCATGCCCCATAATCTGCCGATGACCCTAATTGGCACAGGCCTCCTATGGTTCGGCTGGTTTGGTTTTAACGGTGGTTCCGCCCTTGCTGCAAATGGGGTTGCGGTTACTGCCTTTGTGGCAACACACCTTGCCGGAATGGCTGGAATGTTCATGTGGGTGGTTATGGAATGGATCACCCAGGGTAAGGCCACCACATTGGGTGCCGCCTCAGGGGCCATTGCAGGACTGGCGACAGTAACCCCTGCGGCAGGATTTGTCGGACCGAATTCAGCCATTATTATTGGCTGCCTTGCCGGAGTGATCTGTTACGGAGCAGTCAATCTCAAAAGCAGGTTGAAACTTGATGATTCCCTGGATGTTGTCGGGATTCACGGGGTAGGTGGCATAATAGGGACTCTCTGTCTCGGAATCTTTGCGTCAACTGCAATAAATCCCGAGGGCGTGGACGGACTGCTGGCAGGGAATGCTCTTCAGCTTGGCAAGCAGGCGTTCGGAGTCATTGTTGTTGGAGGCTATACCCTGGTTGTCAGTTGGATTTTGCTGAAAATTATTCATAGCACCATAGGACTCAGAGTACATGAGGATGCAGAGGTTGTGGGGCTCGATTCCACCGAGCATACAGAAACTGCATATAATAATTAGGTTGAAGGCTGAAGAGAGAAGGAAAAAAGGATATTACGTTTTGGGCAGAAGGGTTGTTGCTTTTCTTTCAGCCTCTTCACCTGAAAAAAACACCTGAAAACTTTTTCAAAGGAGTGAGTGATGAATAGTGGAGATACCGCTTTTATGCTCATTGCTACGGCAATGGTAATGTTGATGACACCCGGTTTGGCCCTTTTTTACAGCGGCCTGGTTCGCAGTAAAAATGTCCTGTCCACTACTATGCAGAGTTTTGTCTGCCTGGGTGTGATTACAGTGATCTGGGTACTGTATGGGTATTCCCTGGCCTTTGGTCCGGATGTCGGTCATTTTATCGGTAACTTTGACTTTGTCGGTCTGAAGAACGTGGGCTTGGAACCAGGTCCTTATTCGGATACCATTCCTGATATGCTATTTTGTGCTTTTCAGCTCATGTTTGCCATCATCACTCCTGCTCTCATCACCGGTGCCATTGCCGAGCGCATGAAATTCGGAGCCTACCTGGCCTTTATCGTTTGCTGGTCTACCTTTGTCTATTTTCCCATCTGTCACTGGGTATGGGGACAGGGTGGTTGGCTTGGCGAAATGGGGGCTCTCGATTTTGCCGGGGGTACGGTTATTCATATCAATTCCGGTGCGGCAGCGCTGGTGGCCGCTCTCATGCTGGGAAAACGAAAAGGGTATGGCCGTGACGCCATGCATCCTCATAATCTGCCGATAACTGTCCTGGGTGCCGGGTTGCTCTGGTTTGGCTGGTTTGGCTTTAATGCAGGTTCAGCGCTTTCTGCCGGTCCTGTGGCTGTCTTAGCTCTTATGACCACCCAGGTGGCTACCGGAACCGGACTTTTGTTCTGGGTTATTGCAGAGTGGAAGGTGCAGGGAAGGCCAACAGTCTTGGGTGCTGCCTCCGGTGCTTTGGCTGGTTTGGTGGCTATTACTCCTGCTGCTGGATTTGTCAGCCCGATTTCAGCACTTGTCATCGGTGCTGCAGCTGGTGTAATCTGTTATCTGGCTGTACTCGCAAAAGGAAAGCTGGGCTATGATGATTCACTGGACGTGGTTGGTATCCATGGTGCCGGAGGGTTGTGGGGAGCCCTGGCAACAGGACTTTTTGCCTCTACTGCGGCGAATCCAGGCGGTGCAGACGGGCTCTTTTTCGGCAATCCAGGTCAGTTTGTTACGCAGGCCATCGGTGCAGGAGCTGCCATTGCTTATTCCGTTGCGTTGACCTTTATTATTTTGAAAGTGATAGACGTAACCATTGGTCTTCGGGTAGATACCGATGATGAGACGCAGGGTCTGGATGTCACTGCCCATGGCGAGGTTGGTTATAGCCTGTAACGGCTTTGGTAGGTCGGCTGCAAGCCGTCGCAGCCAATTCTGTGATGAGTTGCAGCCGATGAAACTCGTATGAAAGGGAAGTTACAAATAAGGGGAAAACGATGAAAAAGATTCAAGCGATTATCAAACCGTTCAAGCTCGACGATGTGAAAGATGCTTTAAATGAGATAGGTATCAAAGGGATGACCGTCTCCGAAGTAAAGGGCTACGGGCGCCAGAAGGGGCATACCGAGATTTATCGTGGTGCTGAATATGTGGTGGATTTTATTCCCAAGATAAGTATCGAGATTGTTGTCGGTGCAGCTCAGGTGGATCAGGTGGTGGATACCATCAGAAATGCCGCCAATACCGGTAAGATCGGAGACGGAAAGATCTTTGTCATACCTGTCGAGCGCATCGTTCGTGTTCGTACCGGTGAAGAAAATTATGATGCGATCTGACGCAGTTGCCAGCGGAGAGTTGAAAGTGGATAATTTTAAATTTGGCGGCGGTGTCGCAGAATGCACCGGAGAGAATCTGTTTTTTCACTCTCAGCTCTCAGCTCTCAACTATTAACTGTCTTCCCTTATGTCCTCAAAACTACGTGCACAGCGGGAGACTCTTGAAGAGTTGTGGAAGAAGGGGCTGAGCGGTCAGGCCCTTCTTTCCGAACAGAGCCGCCTGGCAGACGAATTCATTGTCGAGCATTTCAATGCTGCCGCAGGTGAAAATAGTGCCGGGTCGATTGCTCTGGTCGCTCTTGGCGGCTATGGACGTAGGGAGCTTTTTCCGTTTTCCGATATTGATCTCTTGATTCTCTATCAGCCAGAGGCAAAAGAGGAGATGGAAAAGGTGGCTAACGCTGTCCTTTATCCCCTCTGGGACACAGGTCTTGATGTCGGTCATGGTGTGCGCACTGTGGAGGAGTGCATTGTCCATGCAAAGGAAGATTTTTTCTTCCAGGTCGCCATGCTTGACAGTCGTCTGCTTGTCGGTTCCCGTACTCTTTATGATGACCTGCTCAGCGTCTACCGCAAAGAGTTTATTGAGGGAGCCCGGGACGAATTTGTGCAGACAATGAAGACTTTTCGTCTGGAACGGCGAAAACGTTTTGGCAGCCACAGCTATTTGCTTGAGCCAAATATTAAAGAAAGTAAAGGCGGCATGCGTGATATCCAGGCCATGCTCTGGACCGCCATGGTTGTTTTTGGTCTGTCGGGAGTTGAGGCGATCGCTGGCGCAGGCGTTCTTCTTGAGGAGGAAAAAAACGATTTTCTGGAATCCTGGAATATGCTGTCCAGAGTTCGGAATCGTCTCCATTATATCAGTGGCAGAAAAAACGATCAGCTCTATTTCGAGCAGCAGGAGGAAGTTGCTGCAGCCTTTGGGTATCGTTCTGGAAAGGGGGTCCTCGGCGTTGAGAATTTTATGCGGGATCTTTACGGTCATCTGCAGACAGTGGCCGTGATTACAGATCTTTTTTTTGATCATGTCGATGATGTGCTTAGCAAGGCACGGAGGCAGGAAAAGGGCGAGAAGAGTCAGGTCATTGAAAAAGGGATAGCGGCACGCAGCAATCGAATTCACCTCACTGTATCGCATGAGGAACTCGTTGCCAGGCCGTATCTTCTCATGCGTACCTTCCTGGCCTCGGCCAAAAACGGTCTGCCTCTCCATCACCGGACCAGGAAAATGATTGGAGGAAATCTGGATCTGATTACCGACAAGGTGCGCGCCTCGGCCAGGATGGCCAAGCCTTTTTTCGAAATTCTCGAAACCGGAACCGATGTGCTGACAGTGTTGGAGGTCATGCTCGAAACAGGTTTGCTTTCTGCTTATATTCCTGAGTTCGGTCGGATAGAATCCCTGGCTCAGCACGATGTTTATCATATTTATACCGTTGACAGGCATCTTCTCCAGACAGTGGCCGAGCTTCGTCTTGTCGTAAGCGAAGAGGAATCTGTTTTTCAGGCCATTGCCACGCCGCATGTCCTCTATCTTGCTGCTCTGCTGCATGATATTGGCAAGGGTGCCGGTGGTGATCACTGCAAAATAGGCGCTGAGGCAGTGGGGGCAGTAGGCCACAGGCTTGGGCTCAATGCGTCGGAGTGCGCCTGTCTGCAGTTTGTGACACGATATCACCTCTTTATTCCGGAAAATGCCCTGCGGCGAGACCTGAACGATGAGCTCTTTATCAGGCGTTGTGCAGAAGAGATTGCTGATGCAGACCGGCTGGCCATGCTTTATCTGATTTCTATTGCCGACTCCCGAGCCACCGGGCCTTCTGCCTGGAGTGAATGGAAGGCTACCCTTTTATACGATATGTATCTGAAGGTGTTGCCCTATCTCCAGCTTTCGGAGACGGGAAATGTTGTCAGACAGGTGGACCAGGGCGTTGACTGGTTGCGGGAGCAGGTGGGATCACTCCTTGTTGCCGAAAAAGGCATTCGCGTTTCTGTGGATGATCTGCCTGCCGATTATCTCTTGAGCTTTACGCCGGAGGCCGTTGCCGCCCATGTCCGGGTGCATCGTGACAACTTTAATGTGTTGCAGCAGAAGGCGCTTGTTTTTCCTCGTAATCTGCAGACACAGTGGTCGCTTTTGATCATGTGCCGGGATCGGAGAGGGTTGCTGGCCAAGATCTGCGGGGTGCTCAGCCTGCACAATCTTTCAGTGCTGAACGCCCAGATTTTTACCTGGCCAAACGGTAATGCGGTTGATGTTCTTGATGTGCGGCCGGAGGCGGGAGTCCTCTTTGAAGAAAAGGATTGGCAGGCCCTCAACGATGATCTGAACCTGGCTTTGAATCATCGGTTGGGACTCGGGCACAGGCTGTATAAAAAGCTCTCTTCCGGGCAGGGTCGGCGAAAACTTCCTTCCGGAATCAGCGAGACGCGAGTAGTGGTCGATAATAAGGCCTCGGATCATTATACGGTTGTTGAGGTCTATTCCAGTGACAGTCCCGGGCAGCTGTATCATATCACCCAGACACTGGCTGATTTCGGGATTGACATATATCGTGCCTATATTGCCACAGAGGTCGAGCAGCTTATCGATGTTTTTTACGTGCTTGACAGTCATGGGCAAAAGGTGACTGATGCGCCGTTTATTGAAGAATTGAGAGAGGGGATTCTTTATGGAATAGATGATGAAATCTGACAAAAAGTACAATTTTGTAAACAAATTTTATTTTATTTTATTTATTTTCGCAAAATGGTAAGGGGTAGATGTTTGTGTTTGTGTCTGCTCATCTATCACAATCAGCGAGAATTCAGTTAGAAGCCCATAGCGGGAAATTTCTTTCATTCACCGGCGATGGAAGGGGATGAAAGAGGTATATTCAACTTCAGTAAGGAGACTACGAAATGACCAGAGATGAAATTATGAGAATCATTGAGGAGGAAAATATCCACTTTTTCCGCCTCCAGTTTGTTGATATTTTCGGTTTTATGAAAAATGTTGCTATCCCCAAGAGCCAGATTGAAAAGGCCCTGGATGGTCAGATGATGTTCGACGGTTCTTCCATTGACGGTTTTGTCCGCATCAATGAATCCGATATGTATCTCAAGCCGGATTACAATACCTTTTGTATCCTGCCCTGGAGAAACAGGGATGGTATTGCCGCAGCCCGAATCATCTGTGATGTTGCCAAGTCCGACGGCACCCCTTTTTCCGGATGTCCCCGCAATAACCTGAAGCGCGTCCTGGCAGAGGCCAAAGAACTTGGCTATACCATGAATGTTGGTACCGAGGCCGAGTTCTTCCTTTTCGAGAAAGACGAGGATGGCAATGCCACCACCATCACCAACGATGTGGCCGGATACTTCAGCCTTGATCCTGAGGATACAGGCAATGACTGCCGTCGTGAAATCATCGAGACCCTGGAAGAAATGGGTTTTGAGATTGAGGCCTCTCATCATGAGGTTGCCGAGGGACAGCATGAGATCAATTTCAAATATGCCGATGCCCTGACAGCTGCAGACAACACCATTACCTTTAAGTGGGTTGTGAAATCCATTGCTGCCCGCTACGGCCTCCATGCCACCTTCATGCCTAAACCGATATTCGGCATCAACGGTTCCGGAATGCATACCAACCAGTCCCTGTTTAATCTGGACGGAACCAATGCCTTCTTTGATGAGAACGGTCCTCTTCAGCTTTCAGAGGTAGCTCATCAGTATATTGCCGGTGCGTTGAAGAATGCCCGTGGTTTTGCGGCGGTGACTAATCCGCTGGTTAACTCCTACAAACGCCTTGTTCCCGGTTACGAGGCACCTGTGTATGCTGCCTGGTCGGCATCTAACCGCTCTGCCCTGGTTCGTATTCCCGCTTCTCGCGGACTGGGTACCCGTACAGAGATCCGCTGTCCGGATCCGACCTGTAATCCGTACCTGGCCATGGCCATGATGCTCAATGCCGGTCTTGACGGCGTGAGAAACAAACTGACCCCGCCTCCTTCTGTGGACAAGGATATCTTCAAAATGTCTGCCAAAGAGATGGATGATGTCGGTATCAGCGTAATGCCAGGGAGCCTTAAAGAGGCTATTGAAGAACTCAAAGTCAGCCCCATTGCCAAAGAAACTCTGGGTGCCCATATCTTTGAAAAGTATATCGAGGCCAAAGAGGCCGAGTGGGATAGCTATCGTACTGCAGTGACCGACTGGGAACTCAACGAGTACCTCGATATCTACTAGTTGATTACCTCGTAAGAGGAAAAGCAGTATCTTTTTGAAAACCCTGTTGATCTGAGATCAACAGGGTTTTTTTGTCTGATTATTTGGCTGCAGGCAGGAATTCTTTGATAATTTTGGGTGGGAAGTGGTACATTCTCAATGTCTTGAATGAAATGTTGTTGAATTTTTGTAAATGGATATCTGCTAACTATGTCAGTAACTATACTGGATCTTCTCAAAGAAAAAATCGCACTTAAAACGGTGACAGTCGGCGTTGTTGGCCTTGGGTATGTGGGCCTGCCTCTGAGTCTCACGTTTCTTCGCAAAGGGGTCAGGGTAACCGGTTTTGATCTTGATTTGGAAAAGGTGAAGAAACTCGGTAAGGGAGAAAGTTACATCAAGCATATCGGAAATGAAGATCTTTCCGCCTTTGTTCAGGAAGGAGTTTTTCAGGCCACAGCAGATTTTGATCGACTGCAGGAACCTGATGTGCTGATCATCTGTGTCCCCACGCCTCTGACCAGCAACAGAGAACCGGACCTGAAATATGTGGTGGCCACGGGAGAGGCAATCGGCCGTGTGCTGCGCCCCGGGCAATTGATAGTACTGGAGAGTACAACCTACCCCGGAACAACCACCGAAGTACTCCAGCCGATTCTTGAAAAAAACGGACTGCGGGCAGGCAGAGATTTCGGGCTTGCTTTTTCACCGGAGCGTGAAGACCCGGGCAATCCTGATTTTACCACAGCAACAATCCCCAAGGTGGTGGGTGGCGTGGATAGCCTTTCATCTGAGCTGGCGACAGCTTTTTACGAGATTGGCATGAAGCAGGTGGTGACGGTCTCTTCCGCTGAAGTGGCCGAGATGAGTAAGTTACTGGAAAATATTTTTCGCAGTGTCAATATTGCCCTGGTCAATGAGTTGAAAACGCTGTGTCTGCGTATGGGGATTGATGTCTGGGAAGTCATCGCCGCTGCCGGAACCAAACCTTTCGGCTATATGACGTTCTATCCCGGCCCGGGGCTTGGTGGACACTGCATTCCCATTGATCCCTTCTACCTCACCTCCAAGGCCAGGGAGTATGATGTGCCTACCCGGTTTATTGAATTGGCAGGAGAGATTAACACCTCCATGCCTTACTTTGTGGTGCAGCGCGTCATGGAGGCGCTCAATGAACAGGGGAAATCCCTGAAAGGCGCAAGGCTGTTGATTCTTGGCGCTGCCTATAAAAAAGATGTGGATGACGACAGGGAGTCCCCGTCATATAAGCTGATGGAGCTGCTTAGTGAAAAGGGGGCAGAGGTTGCCTATAATGATCATCATATCCCTGTGTTGCAGCAAACCCGCAAGTACAATTTTTCCTTAACCAGCACCCCGATAACTGAAGAAAACCTGCAGGCTGCAGATTGTATCCTGATCGCCACCAATCATAGCTACTACGATTATCCCTTTATCCTCAAACACGCCAAGCTGATCGTCGATACCAGAAATGTCTTCTCCGGTCTGCCTGATCCGGATAACAAGGTGTTCATGGCGTAAGAGGAATTTTAAAAACAGGAAAAGCGCATAACAGTTTGGGTTTTTTTGCTTGACCCAAACTGAATGTGGCGCGGTATCATTCCCCTCAGCCCTCAGCCCTCAGCCCTCAGCCCTCAGCCCCTCTACCTAAATCAAAACTTCTGGTCTTTGTGCCAGCGCCAGGCTGTTTCTATAATTGAATCAATTGATGCAAATTGTGGAGTCCAGCCAAAGGTTTTCTTGATCAGTCCGCTGTTGGCCACCAGCAGTGGCGGATCACCTGCTCTCCGTTTTTCAACATCATATGGGATTGTTTTACCAGCCACTTTTTCCGCAGCTTTAATGATTTCGAAAATAGAAAATCCAGTGCCGTTTCCCAGGTTAAAACCTGCGGCCCCCTTGTTCGCGCTCATGTACTCAATGGCCTGCAGGTGAGCGGTGCAGAGGTCATTGATGTGAATGTAATCACGAACACAGGTTCCGTCCTTGGTCTCGTAGTCATCTCCAAAGACCTTGAGCTTGGCATTGTTGACCAAGACAGATTTCAGGACATTGGGGATGAGGTGGGACTCCGGATTATGTGACTCTCCGATTTCTCCTTCAGGATCGGCACCGGCGGCATTGAAGTAACGAAGACTGACGGAAGAGAGGCCGTTGGCCTGATCGAAATCCCGTAATATCTTTTCCACCATCAGTTTTGTCTCTCCGTAGGGATTAATAGGGACCTGAGGATGAGTCTCATCAATGAATTCCGTCACGGGTGTACCGAAGGTGGCGGCTGACGAGGAAAAGACAAATTTATCCACTCCGTATTCGATCATGCTGTTAAGCAGATTGATGGTCCCTGCCACATTATTGCTGTAGTACAAACCGGGATTGGCCATGGACTCGCCAACCAGTGATTTTGCGGAAAAGTGCATAACCGAATCAAAATTATTGCTGTGAAATAATTTCTGCAGGTCTTCTCTGTTCAGCAGGTCTCCCTGGACAAATGTTCCCCACTTTACGGCCTCCAGATGTCCGGTAGAGAGGTTGTCAAAGACTGTAACTTCGTGTCCGTGAGCAGCGAGCATCTTGGCCATATGAGAACCGATATATCCGGCTCCACCGCAGATAAGAATATTCATTAATGTTCCTTATGGTATTTTTGTATAAGACATAGTGTCGATGTGGGATTATAGAAGGTCGGGCAGAGGAAGTAAACAGGTAAAATGATCATTTCATCAGGGTGTTGGAGATTATTGGCAGCCTGGCTTTTGTGGTAATGGTCATGTCGTATTTGACTTCTCATATACTGCTCTGCCGATCTCTTTTGAAAGGGGGGGGATTGGTATGGGTTTTGTCTGGAAAATCCACACGATGATGGTAAATAAAGGTATGATGCTTTCATAAAACATTCTAAATCCTTTGGCAGGATGTTTTAGTCGAAAGCCTGCCGGCTGAGTCTTTTGGTTAGTTAGGGTTGTGGAAACAATACGGTATTCCATTATGGTAAGTGAATAGGTGGTGTCAGTAACATGAGTGGAATTTGTGGATTTTTCGAGAGAAAAGGGAAACAAGCGGAAGTTGAACAGCTTTATACGATGGCAGGTTTTCTTGAGCGGCGTGGGCCTGATGGAGCAGGGTATTGGCATGAAGGTCAGGTTGCAATGGCCAATCTTCTTTTGTGGACCACGCCTGAATCGAAAAAAGAACAGCTTCCTTTGGTAGACAATGACAATGGACTCGTGCTTGTCAGCGATGCCCGTATTGATAATCGATCTGATCTGTTAACGGAGTTTGGTTTTTCGGCATCGGAAAAAGAAAATATACCTGACAGTCATTTTATTCTTGAGGCTTACAAAAAATGGGGGGCTGACTGTCCTCGTCATCTTCTTGGCGACTATGCCTTTGTAATCTGGGATAGCGAGAGGAAAAAAATGTTTTGTGGCAGAGATCACCTGGGAGCTCGCCCTTTCTATTTTTTTCTTTCCGATACTTTTTTTGCATTCTCTTCGGAGATCAAAGCGTTGTTCGCCATTCCTGAAATTGAAGTTCATATAAACGAATCAAATATTGCGGACTTTCTGCAGCGTATTTCCAGTGATACCGCGAGTACCTGTTATAAGGATATTTTCCGCTTACGCCCGGCTTCGACCCTCTTGGTTGAGATTGATGATATCCGTGAAGCAATATATTGGAAGACTGATCCTGAAAATCGCCTGCCTGTTGCTGCAGATGAAGAGTATGCAGAGGAATTTCTGCGCATTTTTACTGAATCGGTCCGTTGTAGGCTTCGTAGCGCCTACCCGGTTGGCTGTACCTTAAGCGGCGGGCTTGATTCATCGAGCGTTGCCTGTGTTGCCCGTAATATTCTCGCCGAGCGTGGTGAGAAACTACACACATTTTCTGCAATTTTTCCTGGATTATCTGCTGAAGATCGAGGGAAAATTGATGAGCAGCAGTATCAGCAGGCAGTCATTAATCAGGGGGGATTTGTTCATCATCCGTTCAGGGCAGATCTCCTTGACCCAGTTGCCAACTTGGGGAAATATCTCCAATGTTGCGAAGAACCTTATTTTGCTCCTAACCTTTTTCTACTTGAGGAAGCCGATCGATTGGCACAGGAAAACGGTGTCAGGGTCATGTTGGATGGACTTGATGGTGACTCGGTGGTTTCTCATGGGTATGAGCGTTTGCATGGCCTTGCTTGCAGCGGCCGCTGGTTAACCTTGATCCGGGAAATTGTTAAGCTGGCAGAACGGCAGGGCGTAAACAGAAAGTCGATGTTGAAGAGACGCCTGTTTCGGCCCTATTGCCGTGAACCGTTTGCTCATCTCTGGCATATGTGCAAATCCTATGTAAACCCGGGGTGGAATTTTTTACCTTTGATCAATAAGGAGTTTGGCATTAAAGCAGGCCTTGATAAGAGGTTGAATACAAGACTTGGCATCTTTGATACTCCTTTTGAAGCTCATCACCAGGTTCTCAGCAGTCCTCTGCAAACCAAGGGTTTGGAGTTGCAAAACTGCCTGGCTGCATCTTTCAGCCTCAACTGTTGCTCGCCTTTCTATGATCGACGTCTGATGGAGTTCTGCCTGGCCCTGCCACCTCAACAAAAATTACAGGAGGGCTGGGGAAGGTACGTTTTGCGGAAGAGTATGGGGGGGATTCTTCCGGAAGAGGTGCGATGGCGACCGGACAAGGGCAATTTAAGCAAGGCTTTTTCAAGTGGCCTGTTGTCTCATCATGAGAACAAGATTGGGCAGTGGTTGCAGTACCGGGAGGATTATTTGGACCAGATCCTGCAGAAAGAGGTGCTCATGAAGAAGTTTGAAGAATTTACGGAAGATCCGCTTCATCGTTCCGGATTTTTACTCGATCTCTACTGTGTTTTAATTCTTCAAACTTGGCTG
>JAHJNL010000037.1 GCA_018820855.1 Pseudomonadota bacterium
AAGAGTATGGCGTTGTCATTAACAACAAGGATATCGGCGAAAAGGTCTTTTCTACCCTTGCCGCACTTGCCGACTACATTCGCAGCAATTCCCCCAAGCTCTCTTCTTGAGTAAAAAAAACGTCTATATTGCAGGGGCCGGGATCCTCAGTCCGCTTGGCATTGGCCTCGATGCCACGGAAAAGGCGCTGCAGGAAAACAGATCAGGAATTGCTCCTCTCACTGTTTTTTTCATCCAGCACCCTCCTCCCCTGCCCACAGCCCAGGTCCAGAATCTACCGGAGTCTACTCTCCCCCGGACCCACGCCCTGGCCATTGCTGCGGCCCTGCAGGCCATGGGCGACTGCAAGCAGGCACCGGATGCGGTAATCCTGGGGACAACCACCGGCGGAATCCTGAGCACGGAACAGCTACTCGCAGACAAGGTGCAAAATCCGGAAGCATACAGGTACCATGGCCTATCCACCGTAGCCGAGGTAGTTGCCGAACAGGTCCACTGCACCGGAAAAGCCCTCACCATCTCCACGGCCTGCTCCTCCGGGGCTGTCGCCATCAGTCTGGCCCTGAAGATGCTGCAATCAGGAAAGGCGAAGAGGGTCCTGGCTGGGGGAGCAGATTCACTCTGCCACTTGACCTATTTCGGATTTCACTCCCTGCAGCTCGTTGATCCCCACGGCAGTAGACCCTTTGACAAAAACCGACAGGGTATGTCGGTGGGTGAAGGAGCAGCCCTGCTCCTCCTGACCACTGTAAAACCGGAAAAGCCACTGGGCCAGCTTCTTGGGGCAGGTCTTTCCTGCGACGCCTACCATGCAGCAGCTCCTCATCCCCAAGGAAAAGGGGCCTGCAAGGCCATGCAGACCGCTTTAGACGATGCCGGACTGGCAGTGAACGATATCGATTATATCAGCCTGCACGGCACCGGAACCCCCGATAATGACCGGGCAGAAGCCAAGGCAGTCAGAGATCTCTTTCCTCTGCCACCTGCACTGTCCTCGATTAAGGGAGCCACAGGTCACGGTCTGGCCGCAGCAGGGGCCATTGAAGCTGTGGTGGCAGCGATTTGCATTGAAAAAGGATTCCTGCCAGGCAACACCGGTTACCGCGAAGCAGCCCCTGAGCTTCACCTTTCCCCCCTTGTCCAAGCTGCCAGCCGTTCATCATCTGCCGTCCTCTCCAACTCATTTGGTTTCGGCGGCAACAATGGCTGTCTGGTCATTGGCCGATCCGACACCTTTGCCGCACACCAGCCTGTGACACAGAACACTCCTCTCACCATCCTCGGCAGTTCCTGCATCACAGGCGCCGGCAACAGAGAAGCGAGTATGAACAGTCTCATGCAGGCAAAACCCATGAATGGAATGCTTGGCCTGGACGATATCTCGAAAAACCTTCCCACCAAAAAGATACGCAGATTGAAACGCTTTTCCCGCCTGACGCTGTCCCTGGCTGCGGCCGCCTATGCGACTTCTGGCCTGGAGCAGCCCCCGCAGAGTGTCTTCATGGGCACTGGCTGGGGGGCGCTTTCTGAGACCTATGACTTTCTTAAAAAGCTGAGAGACACAGAAGAACAATTTCCAAGCCCCATCGATTTTGTCGGATCGGTTCACAACAGCGCTGCCGGTCAGGTGGCAATCATGTTTGGGGCCACCGCTGCAAACATCACAGCCAGCGGCGGAGATTACTCCTTTGAACAGGCATTGCTGGCCGCAGAGACAATGCTCGATGACACATCCGCTCCTGCCTTTGTCCTTGGTGCAGATGAAGGCCATGCCCAGTTTTCCTCACTCTTCGATCTGTCCATCCAAGCGGGAACAGCACTGTCTGACGGCGGCGGCGGTTTTTGCCTGTGCAGAAAAGCAATACCGGGAAAGGTGCAGGTACAGATACCGTTTTACCAGTCCGGCACAGCTCCAGGCGTGCTGGATGCCCTGACTGAGGCCCTGGGAGGTGCAGACAGGCTGCGAAACGAAATCGGCCTGATACTCGTTGGAATCCCGGCATCTTCATTGAAAACCGGGGAACAGCAACTGAAGGACTTTCTCAGCAGAACTGCTCTCTCGGTTCCTGTTCTGCACTACCGGGAAGTCACCGGAGAATTTGCTTCGGCGTCAGCAGTTGCTGCTGTCATGGCTGTTCATTTGCTGGAGACAGGAGAGCTCCCGCCCAGTGTTGCTCCAGCAGCAAAAGGACTGACTCCGCTTGCTGACACGAAAATCCTGGTCCTTGCTCTGGGAAAGACTATTACAGCCATGGAGTTTGGGATTCAATGAAAGTTCTCCTCATCTCCCCAAACACCCTCAAGGTCCCCTACCCTGTTTACCCCATCGGCCTTGACTATGTGGCAGGCTCCCTCTCAGCTGAACACCAGGTAGAGATAGCGGACCTGAACATCCTTGACCGCGACGCCCTTGCTACACGTCTTCATGAATTTGCCCCAGACATTATTGGCCTCTCTTTAAGAAATATTGACAACACCGAGATCGGCGACCCGCTTTTTTTCATTGAGGAATATCAGGAACTGGTCGCCTGGTTACGGACTCGGAGCCAGGCAGTCCTGGTCTGTGGCGGCGCCGGATTCACCATCCTGCCCCAGGAGATTTTCACTGCCCTTGACCTTGACTACGGCATCGTCGGCGAAGGGGAGCGATTCGGCCTGCTTGTTGACGCCCTGGCAAACAAACACCCACTTTCAGACATCCCCGGACTGCTCAGCCATTCAGCCCCTGCTCAGGCAACTGCCCCCTGGACAGGAAAACAGCAGAGACAACTCACCCGAACCGCCTCCCATTACCAGTTTTATCTGGACCATGGCGGGATGCTGAACCTGCAGACCAAGAGAGGGTGTTCGTTTCGCTGCATCTACTGCCCGTATCCCCACATTGAAGGGAAAAAGCATCGGCTGACCCCGCCCGAAGAGGTCGCCCGCACAGCCCTTAGCCTGCAGCAGGCCGGAGCAAAATACTTTTTCATCACCGATTCCGCCTTTAACTCAGATATAGCTCATAGCCTGGCGGTGGCGAAAGCCTTTCAAAAATGCGGCGTCTCCATACCCTGGGGCGGATTCTTTGCTCCGCTCAGGCTCCCGGCTGACTATTTTATGACCATGTGCGCTGCCGGTCTCAAACATGTGGAGTTCGGAACCGAATCCCTTGCCGTCACCATGCTGCAGAACTACCGCAAACCTTTCCGACCTGAGGATGTCCTGGCTGCCCATAATCAGGCGGTGGACGCCGGTCTGCATGTGGCACACTACTTTCTCATGGGTGGACCTGGCGAATCGGAAAAGAGTGTGGAGGAAACACTGACCAACATCGATTTTCTCAAAAAAACCGTCCTCTTCTTTTTCACCGGCATCAGGATCTATCCTCACACCGCCCTTTATGATATGGCAATTGCTGAAGACAAAATTGCAGCAGACACAAATTTACTGAAACCTGTTTTCTATGAAAGTGATGCCATCAATCATCAGACGATTGAAAATATTATTCTGCAAAAAGCTGAGAAACGTATAAACTGGATTGTAGGCTCCGGAGGCGCCAAGTCTGCAGCCACGGTAACCAAAATGCATAAACGTGGTTACACCGGACCTCTTTGGGAATATCTGATTCGATAAACAAAGCTTTTTGCAGGTCACCCATCCAGCTGTTTGGTTTTTTTTATGAACCTCTCTCAGTTTTACAGAAAGAACAGCAGATCAATTGAAAAAAAAAATAATTCCTGGTACAAGCAAAAGATTTCTCCATGTGGTACTCAATTATTACAGTACAACAAACTGATGACGATGCTATCGTTGCCCAGGTAACGACAGATCAACAGTCTCCATGGTTCTCTGGACATTTCCCGGGTGATCCTATTTTACCCGGCATTGCCCAGCTGAAAATGGTGACTGATGTCATTGGCAAAGCCCTGGAGAAAGACCTGCACCTGATCGGTTTAACGAGAATTAAATTTAAAAAACTTATCCGGCCAGGAGTAGTGCTGGATATCCATGCCATTAGCGGTAAGCAAGAGAACAACTATTCTTTCCGTATTACCAGCAATCAGGAAAACGTCTGTTCCGGCACACTGACACTGGCACCCAAACAGGAGAATTAAAAGAAATTCATGAACACAGATATCAGTCAGACCATTACCCGTATTGCCGAAATCATCATTAACGAGCTCAAACTCGAAGATGTTACTCCGGAGACCTTTGATGCTGATCTGGACCTCGTTGACGAGGTCGGCGTTGATTCCATGGACCTGGCAACGATTGCTCTCGTCCTCCGCGATGAATACGGGATCAGAATTGACGAGGATGATTACCCCAAGTTGACAACCATCCGCATTATTGCTGAATATATTGACAACAAGTTAACAAGCGACGACTAACCGATGTATCAAGGCATAGAAAACAGAGAATACAAGTTTTCCGAGATCATAGCCGACCCGGCCATTGGTGCATGTTGGGAAAAAGTACGCAAATATTTTTTCCTGCGTGAATCCACCTATGACATGAGCAATCGCTGCAATATTCGTTGCGAAGGCTGTTATTATTTTAACGGCGAAAAGCAGTTTGCCAAAGAAAACCTGAATGTTGCAGACTGGAAACAGCTCATGGAAGCTGAAAAGGAACGGGGAATCACCTTTGTTGTCCTTGCCGGTGCCGAGCCATCCCTGGTCCCGCAGTTGTGTCAAACCTGCTACGATGTCATTCCCCTGGGCTGCATTGCCTCCAATGGCCTGAATGTACTGGCCAAAGAGATTGATTACCGCATCCATATCTCTGTCTGGGGAAATGATCAGACCAGTTTTGAAATCAGAAAGGCCAAGGATATGCTGGCCAGGCAGATGGCGAATTACCAGGATGATCCGAGAGCAGTCTGGGTCTATACCTTTACCCCGGTAAATATTGACCAGGCCCGGGAAGTAACCGAACTTCTTGCGGCCAACGGCCACCAGATCACCTTTAATATGTTTTCATCACCTGTGGGCTACAGCGGCCACCTGCGGCACACGCCAGAGACCCTGGCCCATACCCGTGCCACCATGAGTGAGCTGCTTCACGAATTTCCGCAGACAGTCCTCTTTTCCCCTTACAATATCGTGGCCCACACCCATACACAGGGCCTGCATGATCTCTTTTCCTGCTCCTATCCCCGAATGAACCCGTCCACAGATATCGGGCTGGGCAGGTCCTTTCGCCAGTACCGCACAGACCTGCAATGGGATCGTGCGGCTGCCTGCTGTGTCCCGGATACAGACTGTGACGACTGCCGGCATTATGCTGCCGGCAGTGCCGTGGTCACAGCCAGGATGTACCGCCACGCCACCAACCCGGTCACCTTTTCCGCCTGGCTGGATTACGTAGATACCTATCTTGCTGTCTGGGTCAGGGGCTATGAAAAGAGTGCTACTCTCTGCCAGGAAATGATTGAACCACCAAGCATAGTAGAGAGTTGAGAGTTGAAAAACAGTTTCCATGCGGCCCTCATCTTTACTGAAGATATTACACTGAAAACTTTACCTGATCTTCCCTTATCATGAAAACAGTCAGCTCCCTGCTCGATGACCACTGGTATGAGCGTTACAAAAAGATTTCCAAGCTCAATATCCGCAGTTCCATATATGACGTGACAGACCGCTGCAATCTGCGCTGCAAGGGATGCTTCTTCTTTTCCTCGGGTGAGCATGAACGGGCGTCTGAAGAAAATGACGTCAGTAAATGGCATACCTTTGTTGAAAAGGAGATGGAGCGCGGGGTCAATCTGGCCATCCTCATCGGCGGTGAGCCCACCTTATGCCTGGATCGAATCGAGGCCTTTTACAAACGACTGCCCACCTTTTGTGCCACCAACGGCCTCATAAAAGTGCCCAGGGACCGTTTTCCGGACATGATGGTCGGCCTGTCCTTATGGGGGGATGAAGAGGATGAAATAGCCCTGCGCGGCAAAGACACCTTTAAGATCACCAGCGCCAATTATGCAGGAGATCCACATGCCTATTACCTGTATACCATCACCCCGAAGCAACTGGGTAAAACGGGAAAAATAATCCAAAAGATCAAAGACATCGGACTGAAGGTACACATGCAGCTGCTCTCCAACGACGAGGGCGTTGACGGTTTTTCCTGGAAACCCGAAGAACTGGTCGAGGTGCGGGCAGAAATGGATGCCATGCTTGATGCCTACCCGGAAACCGTTATTTCCTCGAAGTACTATCACAAGGTTATCACCACCGGCCGGATGCTCGACAGAAAATTCGGCTGGATGGAATGTCCCTCAGTAACAGAGCCCATAGACAAACGAGATCCCCGCCCCAAGCGTCTCACCAACTTTATCCGCTGGGCCTCGGATCTGGAGACCATGCACCGCTGCTGCACCTCTGAAACCCGTGACTGTTCTACCTGCAAGGATGGTGCGGCCCATATGAGCTGGGTCATGGTCAACAAACGAGCCCATCTCAAAAGCACAGAGGACCTGCACAACTGGATAGAGGTCTATGAGATGTTTGCCAAGCTTTATCAGTTTATCCCCTGGTAGCTAGAGTTCCATGGAGAGCAGCAAACCGGTTATCGTCGGCTACGACGCCATCTCTGCACTGGGCGTCGACCTGGAAGATCAATGGCAGCGTGCCCTGCAGGGAGAAAGCGGTATCGGTCCGCTGACCCGTTTTCCGCTCAGCCAGGATTTTCCTGTCCGCATTGCCGGTCAGCTTCCTGATATCGACGATCTGCCCTATCCCTTCCTCTCTGCCAGACATCAGGCCAGCTGGAGTTCTCCGGTATTCAAGTACAGTATGCTTTCTGTTGCTCGAGCCCTGGAACGAAGCGGACTCGAAATAAGCCCTGAACTTGCTCCCAGAGTTGCTGTAACCTACAGTTCAGCCATTGGCGGTCTGGATGCAGTGCTGAACGCCGACCGTCGCCTGCAGGCAGAGAATAAACTCCCTCCGCCATACGCAAACCCCAACTCCTGTATCAACATGGTTGGCGGTAAGATTGCCATCCAGACAGGGGCTCAAGGTCCGATTGTCTCACCCATCACTGCCTGTGCAACCGGCCTTACTTCCATGATTACCGGCGCCATGTTTCTGGCCCTGGACAGAGCCGATGTGGTCATCTGCGGCGCAGTTGATTTTGCCTTGGTTGAACCCATTGTCGCCGGTTTTTACACCATGAACGGTGTCTACAACCCAAAGGAAGGCCAGGAAGAGGAACCGCCGCAAGCGGCAAGCCGCCCTTTTTCCCTGAACCGCAGAGGTTTTGTCCTCTCTGAGGGGGCAGGTGCTGTGATTCTAGCCAGCCGTAAATTTGCCGAAAGCCATGGCCTCCCTTTCACCACCGAACTTGCCGGCTGGGGCATGACCTCTGATGCCCACCATTTTGTGGCTCCCTATTTCAAGACCATCAAGAAGTGTATGCAGGATGCCATACAGGACGCAGGAATCAGTCCGGCAGATATTGCAGCAGTCAACGGGCATGCCGCCTCAACCCGTGTCGGTGACAAGGTTGAATATGAGGCCCTGCGGGCACTCTTTGGCAACACCATGCCACCTGTCTCTGCCAATAAATCCCTTATCGGTCATGCCATGGGTGCATCCAGCGTCATTGAATCCATCTTTGCCATCCAGGGCATGCAGGAAGACGTCCTCCTCCCCACCATCAACTACCTGCCTGACCCGGAAATCGAGATAGACTGTGTGGCTGACACCAAAAGACAACTCCCCCAGGAGTATGTCCTGAAAAACTCTTTCGGCTTTGGCGGCTGTAACAGCTGCGCTGTCTTTAAAAGAGTAAATTGAAAGTCACGCCGGTACGCTTATGAAAGCACCACTCAACAGAAGAGTCTTTGTCGTCGGCTACAGCGCTGCAACGCCGCTCGGCAACACCTTTGCCAAAACCTGGCAGGCCGCAGTTGCAGGAAAAGCCGGGTTTCGCAGAGTAAGCAGATGCGAGACAGACAGCCGCAGTAATGTGGTGGGAGAAATACCGGACTGGGACCCGACACAGTTTTCCTATGTTACCCGGAAAGAGGCCTCTATCTGGGATGCAGCCTATGTCTTTCTGACCATGGAGGCCTGTAAAGCGGCACTTGCCCATGCAGGGCTGGAAATGGACAGGCAGACCGGGCCCAGAACCGCCTGTCTGATCGGTTCGGCCTTAAACGGTACCGACTCCTACCGTATTGCCATGGACAACTATGTGAACCGGGGGCCGTTTAAGGTCAGTCCCTATCTCCTGCCCAATGTCTGCGCCAACCTCCCTGCCGGCAAAGCCGGAATGCTGCTGGGTTTTACCGGGCCGATTTTTTCTCCCCAGGGCGCCTGTGCCTCGGCCAACCATGCCATTGGTATCGGCTCCAGAATGATCCGTGACGGCGACTGTGATTTTGTCCTGGCAGGAGGCGTGGAAACCTGCCTGATCCCGGAGATTATCCAGGGATTTTCCAATATGCTGGCGACAATCAAGGTAGGCCCGAAAGATCGTGCCCACAACGACCCCACCCAGGCCTCACGACCGTTCAGCCTCGACCGCAGAGGTTTTGTCCTTTCCGAAGGAGCAGGCGTACTGGTGCTTGCAGCAGAAGACAAAGTCAAAGCGCTGGGCCTGCAAGCAAAAGCTGAGATTGCCGGCATCGGATGGACCTCTGACGCCAAGCACTTCACCCGGCCGAACACGGAAACCATAGTCCGGGCAATCCATGACGCCATTGCTGATGCAGAGATAAGCCCGCAGGACATTGGCAGCATAAATGCCCACGGGACCTCAACCCCCACAGGCGATTCCACTGAAGTGGAATGTCTGCGGGAAGTCTTCGGCAAAGGGATCGGACACATTCCCATCACTGCAAATAAGTCGCAGGTGGGACACAGCCTCGGCGCTTCAGCGGCCATTGAAGCAGCCCTGTCCATTGAAGCCATGTCCGGATCCCTAGTCCTGCCCACAGTGAATCACATCCCGGATCCGGCCTTTGATGACCTCGACGTTGTGCCCAACCAGGCCCGCAAGCATGTGTACGAACATGTTCTTTCCAACTCATTCGGCTTTGGCGGCACCAACTGCTGTATTGTCTTCAAGGGAATTTAACAGACTTTCTATACAAGAGAAAAACACGATGCGACCCAAACCCTTTATCCCTGAATTAGTACCGGACCATCCTTCCCATGTCCGGGATGCCAACAGCGGCAAAATCTGGCATCGCTGCGAGATGCGCACCCTCTATGTTGATACGGATCGTTCCCAGGTTGTCTATCACGCCAATTACCTAAGATACTTTGAATTCGGCAGAGCATCACTCATGCGGGAGGCCAACTATCCTTACAAAATCATAGAAGAAAGCGGCTACATCTATCCCATCATCAAAACAGAACTCAACTATTATACCCCCCTCTACTATGATGACCTGATGATCATCCACACCCGGCCTGCCCAACTGGAGCTTGTCAAACTGCAGTTTGATTACTGCATCACCAGGGCAGAGGACGGAGAAATAATCTGTACCGGATACACCAAGCACTGTGCGGTAAACAGAGACGGCGTCCCTGTGGAGATCGATGAGAAAACGATCAAGCTCTGGGATCAATTTCCCCGCCAATAATGTCCAGCCGCAAGCCTGTTGAAATCTTAGTCAAGCCCTGGTTCAAAGATCACTGTTTTAACGGAAAAGTAATTCTTCCGGCTGTGGAAATAATGGAGATTCTGGCTTCCGCTGTTCAAGCAATACGGCCTGACATCCTGCCCTGGACGATGTGCGACGCCACCTTCTCGAAATTTCTTGAGATTCCTGCAGGAGCAACAGAGTTGTCAGCCCTGATAGAATATGACGGAGGGGACAAGGGCGAGATCTGTGCCAGACTAGTCAGCCAGATACACTTTAAAAAGATCAGCAGAATCAAAGAACATGCACAGATAACATTTCTGACTCATCTGCCGGAAACGGCGGATCTGGCAGCCACGGACCTGTCATTTCCCACACAAGCAAGCAATTCTGTAACAGCAGAGCAAATTTATATGGACCTGGTCCCCTTTGGCCCGGTCTACCACACTCTGACTGGCCACCTCCATCTTTCCGAGAGAGGCGCGTGGGGTACACTGCTGGCACCACTCTTGACCGGAGACAAACAGACAGAAAAAACACTTGGTTCTCCCTTCCCCCTTGACGGAGCCATGCATGCTGCCTGTGTCTTTGGTCAGTGTGTTACCGATTTTGTTCCATTTCCAGTCGGTTTCAGGGAACGTCTTATCCTCAATCCGACAAGGGCAGGTGAGCAATATAAGACCAGTGTCATTCCTGTCTCACAGAGCAGCAACGAACTCGTTTTTGACCTGTTTATTGTCGATACAGCGGGAACACTCTGTGAAACGCTAACAGGATTACGGATGCGGGATGTCAGCGCAGGTCTCATTACGCCCCCGGCTTGGATAAGAAATAATGGCTTTGCCAATAGTTGAAAATGAGCAATCGCTTTCCAGCTCAGCAAGCTGAGGAACACAAAAGAGACGTCTATCCCCGTAGGTTATACCGGCTGGCACCCCGCCCAGATCCGCCGACTGACAGAATTGTCCGCACTGAAGGAAGGACAAGCAATATTCCAGCGTTTTCCGGCCCATTTTGCTCTGATTCTCATAAACCAGAGCAGACCTTGCCAGGTTGTGTTGTCGCCGCCGATCAAACTCGTATATCGATGCGAGAGCTTGCCAGCGATGTGGTTGGGGAGGCTGCCTGAGATGACGAAACCTGGCTATTTGAGGGCGTGATCCCCTCAAGGGATTTCTGCAAGAGCTGCAGAGCCAATTCGGGTTGTTTATTGGCAGATTTAAGAATTGATGTGTTCATGGTCAAGGGAATGCTGGTGCTTCCTGCAATATTCATGGGATATCCTCCTGATTCAGTTTCATCAACATATCATTTATGATAATGCAGGAAAGGAGATCCGTCAAATAGGAAACATTACCCGGGAGTAACTGAATAGCTACGTAAGCAGAAACATCGCAGGACCGACACACAAACCAATGGTTTCAGACATTCATTTTTCAGGGCAACATCCTGCACTCTTGGCAATGACCCAACAACGAGTAACTCTTTCTATCTGGCAGGAGCGGCTTCAGCCGCGAACAGCCTCCCACACAGCTCAAACAGACAAGCTGGCGGCACCAGGCCCGTTCGCGGATAAATCCGCTCCTACAGGAAATGAACAACTTTCCTTTATCCTTAATAGAGTCAGACAAGAACCTGACTATTCTTATTCGGAAAATATTTCATCTTTGGTATAGACCTTATAGACGTATTCAGAAAAATTTTCCTCTACAAACAGGGCAACGTCCGCCTGGGTTACCCCACCTTCATCGAGTATCTCCTGATCAAGGTAAATCATATCATCAAAGGGCATTCCTTCATTTGGATCATTCAAAACCACATTCTCACCAAAGGCAGTTTCAATGGCATCAAAGAGATCATTCTGATAGAGAATACGGCCTTCATAAGCGTTATGCGCTCCATGATCTGCAGTAACCACCATCAGGTAATTACTCCTTCCGACATTTTTATCAAGCCAGTATTTAATCTTCATGAGGCAGTAATCCGTATAATACATATAGGTATATATTTCCGGTGAGTTAACCCCATATTTATGCCCGACCTTATCCAGGCATTTAAAATTAAAGAAGACAAGATCCGCGATGTTGTCCATGCCAACCCCTTCGCTCTCAATCGTTTTCAACAGCATGTCAACAGCCCAGAGCTGATAAAATGGAGTGTTCATCGTTTCACTAAAATATGAATTGCTGGGAAAGGCTTCGTTTTCATTCCACAATTGATACTCTGAGGTGGGTGCGGTTTTCTCTGGCGTTACCGAGTCATGGCTGAAGGAAAAAGTTGTGCCGTCCGGAAACGATCCCTGCGGTCCCGTTATTACATTATCATTTGGGACTGCATAGGGAGAGTTGTCTGTTACGATCATGCCTTCTGTCCACTTGTCGTTGTGGATGTCGATGCCATAGTTGTTCAGCAACCATTGGTCAATGCGAATAGCCGTATCGTTGGCATCCTGTAGTAATGTCTCCGGAAGGTGGAAATATTCATCATTGGTATATGGCAGTCCGGTATCCATAAGCAACTGAACTACGATGTCATTATCACTTTCATCAGAAAATGCGGCACCATGCCCACCCATAGCCAATGCAGCCCTGCCATAGGGACTCATTGAGATAATGACCGGTTTATTATCCTTTTCCAAATCCATAACATCTGCATAACTTGGAACCGTCAAATTGAACATATTCATGCTGTGCCGCGGCTCATCGTTGAAAGCCAGAGGAAAGGAATCACCCAGTTTTATATTATTGCCCACGATGCCATGCACGCCGGGCGTTGTGCCGGTGCCAACCACTGTGTGAGAGACCGCAGTCCGTGAACCGGCATAACTCAAGCGAGCTTCTGAATAATAGGTCCCCTTCTCTATTAACTCCTTGCTGGTGAACTGCCAGGCAGCACTCATTTGTGGATTCGTAAAATAATCGGCCCGGGCCTGATCCAGGGTGAAGACCAAGGCAACTCTGGGTTGACCAGGAGAACAGTTGTTTTTGATACGTTTTGTCCAAGGCAATGAACCGGCCAGGGCATCTGACAAAACAGTTCCAGTTGCTTCATCCGGAACAGCAGTATCGAGTATCTTGGCCAAGGTAGGGACAATATCTTCATTGGATGCCTGTCCATCAGAGACGAACCCTTTCCGTACCCCTTTGCCATAGAGGATAAGCGGAATACGCGTATCCGATTCCCAGGCAAAACCATGGGAGCAGGAAAAAGTGGCATTCTCTTTTGAGCTGGTGAGTACATCAGGAAGATAAACAATGTTGAGTTCCGGGGTACGGGCCTCATGATTCGGGGCAAAATTCAGACGATACATTGGCAGGAAATCAGGATTTTCGTCAAGTTCAGCCCCATTGCTGTTTCCTGCTGCGAGTATGCATAACAAACCGAATAATGCGCTGCTTCCCCATCTTCTTCTTTCATTTTTTGATGTTGTCATTTTTTTCAATCCTCTTTGTTTATTTCCATTTGGTTGAATATTTCTCAGAACGCCACACGATATATAGTTTTTGTAGATTTGTGAAATAGAAAATATCTATTACTACCGAAAGAAGTTTTAAAATTATGATGATAGCTCATGGCTACGGTATGGCGGGGATATATTCTGCCGACACATCTTACACACAGATACTATCCTGAAATGGAGGAGGATCGGCTAATTCATTATAATGATAAGGACAGGACAACAAAGAGTGTTCCACGAAAAGGAACACACGAGCAGGATTTAAAAAAATATGGATTGATGGCAGCAGCAACCGGCAGAAGGATAGCGTCTGTTTATGAAAACCTGAAAATCGACTAAGCGCGCTACGCTACCCAAAGGAAACGTGAGTATCTCAACAGCATGAGGCAACTCGTCTTTTCAAGGCATGGAAAGGATGCACTCACTGAAGGGTGCCTTAAAAAAACAGACTTTTTGTTCAATATCGAGGAGCAGACGAAAAAAAACGAGAAACAGTGAGAAAGCAGGAAACACTCCTTGTACCCTTGGGGGGCAAAAAGTATGGATATCTTCAACAGGGCATTACAGTGAAGCATCACTTCATCAGGAGGGTCATTCCTCATTGCCAGTAAAGGAGATGTGCCAGATTTTTCCAGCGCGGACTGACATTTTTTACAAGTTAGGCGAAAGTGACTTTTGGGAAACTTAGATCTCCTGAAAGTATCTCATCATACCTCCCTGAAGGTTGGTCACCCAAAGGCCACCTAAGAAGCTCTCTTTTAAAAATATTACAATGGCGACGTGTCCTTCTCGCTACCCCCATGATCTTCCGTGAGAAACCATAGCACTCCATTCGTATTCTTCACGTTGGCAGAAACAATTGGTCGAACCAAACGAGACAGACATTGCTCTGCCCTGTCACTCATCTATACCCAGCACCTTGTCAATATCGAGGATACCGATCAGAGAGTTGTCTCTCTTGTAAACTCCGGTAAAATATTTCCCCTGGATGCCGCTCATATTGGCCGGTGAGTGCTCTTTATTAACCATATCAACTGCTACCACATCGCCAATTTTTTTCACCAGCAGACCGACAGAACTGCCTGTTGAGTTGACGATCACATTACGTGCATCAGGAGACGCTTCTGTCTCCCCCATACCTAACTTTTTACCCAGGTCGATGACAGTAACGATCTGCCCCCGCAGGTTCAGGATTCCCAGCACATATTCCGGGGCCTGTGGTACCTTGGTCATCATCATGAGTTTGTTGATTTCCTGGATCTGCAGAATATCCATACCGCACAAGGCATCCCCGACATAAAAGGTAGCCAGTTCCACGATATTTTTTTCTACCTGTTTCTTTGTTGTATCCATATCACCACCGATCTCCGTTCCTGTTTCCAGGCATGTTTATTCACTCAAACGACTCCTTCCTCTGGTTCCTATCGCGCCTCAGGAGAAGATGCAAAAGATGTCTCCTGACCATCTAACAGAAACTCCTGGCTGTCGTCAATCCATTCGGAAAAAATACTGCCGATAAGCTCTGGGACATCCACCAGCATCGTTGTATGTCCGTTAATTATCGCAGAACCCTGTATCCCGGTCTGTTTCAGGGTTACATTATCAATTGCGACATTGAGTTCCAGTGCATCAATCGGGCCTACGGCCAGCAAGCCCACCGCTTTAGAACCGTAGTTAAAAACAATGACCAGAAGGTCCTCCCTGTCGGCAAGCGCCTGCACCATCGCCGCATCATGGATACAAATAAGCGGCAGGCTGCCGCCGCGATACTGCATAACCCGTTTTCCGCCAAGATCTTCAATCTTCGAGCGATTAATCTTCTCGATACGATCGACCAGACCAAGATTCACAGCAAACTGCTCCTGCTCGGAGGATCGAAAAAGGAGCAATGACTGACGCTCATTGCTCATCCGCTGAGTCTCTGCCGCACTCATTGCCACTTCGGAAGCCCGATCAGTACCATCCAGGGCCACCAATCCCGCCATACGCGCCAGGTTGCTGACATCCAGTATCAACGCAATTCTGCCGTCACCCATGATGGTCGCCCCGGCATACCCCTTACAGCCCTGCAGATGAATGCCCAGAGGCTTGATGACAATCTCTTCAGAATCCAGAAGCTGATCTACGATAAGCCCGTATCTCATTGTCCCCGTGGAAACCACCACAATGTTCAGCGCACTCATCGGAGAGTGGCGGCGGTCAGCAATCGAGCGAGATCGCGATTTTCCAGAACCTTGGACGTTTTCCGTCTGAATGCTTTGTGATTCGGAACCGAACGCCGGCGAAACTCGACCACGGCGGTCTGATATGCGTTCCCGCCGATCAGCTTTAGCCTTATTGTCAGCGGGATCAAAATAGGTTCGTTCGATACCGATCACATCTGCAAGCCGTATCAACGGCAACAGGTTACCGCGTAGCCGCACAACCTCTGCATCACCTACACGCTCTATACGTTCTTTTATCTGGTGAGCCGGAATCCGCAGCAACTCCTCCAGATTTACCTGGGGAATGGCATATCGTTCATCACCGGTCATTATGATCTGGCAGGGAATAATGGCCAGGGTCAGAGGCAGTTTGACGGAGACAGTTGTCCCGCAATTGAGTTCTGATATGATGTCAATATGACCGCCGAGCTTATCAAGGTTTGTCTTGACCACATCCATACCCACACCTCGGCCGGATACATCTGTCACCTTCTCGGCAGTTGAAAAACCAGGCAGAAAAATCAGGTTGATCTTCTCCTTCTCTGACATTGCCTGGGCATGCTCAGCGGTAATCAGTCCTTTACTGACAGCACTGGTTGCTAATGCCTCTCCGTCAAGCCCCTTCCCGTCATCGCTGATCTCAATGACTACCTGTCCCGCCTCGTGAAATGCTCTCAAAACCACCCGACCTGATGCAGGTTTACCGATTTTTTGCCGCTCTGAGGGGAGTTCAACACCATGATCAACTGAGTTGCGGATCAGATGGGTCAGAGGATCGCTGATCGCCTCAATAATGGTTTTGTCCAGCTCGACATCCTGACCGATAATTTCCAGGTCAACAGTCTTCTCCAGCATCTTTGCCAGGTCTCTGACCACACGGGGAAATTTACTGAAGACATTGCCGATCGGCTGCATGCGTGTGAGCATGATCGCCTCCTGCAGTTCCGAGGTGATCATATCGATACGCTGTCCGACAACGCCAACGTTATGGAAATCTGTCGAAGCGATTGTTTGCAAAAGCTGGTTCCTGCTTAATACCAACTCACCGGCCAGGGTCATCAGCGAATTGAGGAGACTGACATGGACCCGGATCGAGGTGTCCATGTTCATCTGATCTGTTTTTTCATGTAACTGGTTGTTCATTGTATTCTCCTGTACTGCTTGCCACAGAAAAGCACCAAATTTTTTGTGCCTTTGAAAAAATGAATTGCCACAATGTCCGTCATATCAACGTAATATTACCCATCGAGGCAATCCATCTTCTTTCTGTTAAAAGTTCACGACATTAAGCAACCTTGAACTTACGCACTAAGCCATCAAGCTGCTCTGCCAGCCTTGAAAGCTCATTGGCACTTTGATTTACATTCTGGCTGCTGTTGTTTATTTCACTGGATCCGTTACTTATCTCACTGATTTCACGACTGACATCCTGAACCGCAACTGAACTCTGTGCCACATTCTCATTCACCTCACTTATGCCGGCGGAAGCCTGGGCTATATTTTCGGATATTTCAGAGGTCGCGGCCGACTGCTGTTCAACGGCAGTTGCAATGGTGGTAATGACGTCATTGATTTCGTTAATAACTCCGGAAATTGCCTGGATATCGGTGATTGTGGCACCGGTGGTGCCCTGCATCCCTTCAATTTGAATCTTAATATCTACAGTGGCTTCCGCTGTCTGCTTGGCCAGTTCTTTAATTTCGTTTGCGACCACAGCAAAGCCCTTCCCTGCTTCACCGGCTCTTGCCGCCTCGATGGTAGCATTGAGCGCGAGTAAATTGGTCTGCTCCGATATTTCGGTGATGACTTCGGTTACTTTTCCTATTTTATTAGCCGCTGTACCCAACTCATTGACTTTCGTGGCGGTCTTATGAGACTGCACCACTGCGTCCTCAGAAATCCTTTTGGCCTTGGCCGCATTCTGAGCAATCTCATTAACAGTGGCAGACATCTCTTCCGCTGCGGAAGCAACCATACCGATGTTACTTGAAGACTGTTCCATTGCCGCAGATACGGAACTCATGTTCACACTGATTTCCTCAGTTGCCGAGGCAACTGAATTGGCACGTCCCACAGCATCTTCAGAAGTTGCTGAAAGTTGAGTGGATATGGTTGCCAACTCGGTGGAGGAGGATGTGAGAGTATTGACACCGTTGCTAATGTCTTTGATCATGGCACCAAGTGCTACGGTGGTCTGATTAAGGGCCTTGGCCATTGTCCCGACCTCATCCTGCTGATCTATCATCAGGGAGGAGGTAAAATCTCCCTTGGCTACCTTGTTTATAAATTCCACCACTTTTTGTATGGGCCCGGTGATTGAACGGGTAAGGATGAAAGCAAAGGCAATACCTGCAAGGATGGCTATACAGGCAACAATCAGGGTTAATCGGATAGCATTTTGACTTTTGGTCTGCACAAGGGGTCCCAGGACATCCTGTTCTTCTTTTACAGAAGAATTTATATCTTCAGCAGCAACCAGCACTTCGGGACCTAATTTTAAAAAAGTGTCAGTTAAAATAGCATTCCGTTCGTAACTGATTGTAGCGAGTTTCTCGAAGGCAGATATATATATTTGAGCCTCTTCTTTGACTTTCGCATTCAATGCCCGATGAGCTGGGTTCTGCAAGAGCGCATCCAGTGCAGTAACTCCTGTTAAGACCTTGGCAATTTCCGATTTCACTTGGTCGTAATCAGCAGGTGCGCTGGTAGCGAGAAATTTCTGACCATAGAGCCTCCCCAGCAGCATATGACGGAGAACTATACCTGCCTCATAGGCAACGTCGACATTATTATCTTCCTTTGCCGATGCCATAATTTCCGTCAAATATTTTTCCATCCTGGGACCGGAATCTCGAAGCCCCTTATTCACTATCTCCTCACTAGCATCACGGATCTCAATTATTCTGACAAAACCCTTCCCGTAATTATGCATATTATCTTTCACGACATCGACATCTTTGGCACGTTTCGGATCTTGAATTTCCTTTTGGGCCTCATCAAGAAAGCGATTCATTTTTTCAACATAGTCATTGTACTCCTCGACATTCTTATCACTTGCGGTTCTAAGAAAAGCACTGACGCTCAATCGCACCATCAGCATATTGGTCTGTAAACGACCGGCGAGGTTGGTTTGCTCGGCCAGACCGCGATAGCTGACAAAACCGTCCCTCACTCCACTCAATCCCTGCCAGGAGACGAAAGAAACAATAATAAGGAGCAGAATTACGATACCGAATCCCCCACCAATTTTTGCTGCAAGGCTTAACTTTTTCATTTTTTCTCCTCTTATAAATGTGCGTCCTGAAATTTCCCCAAATGCCACAACTGGAAACTGCAGATCGTTTTAGCTGCAAAGCCACTTGCAACTTTTTATTTATATTCGCTTTTATTCGCTTGACCTTATAATTTTTCGAATGGTTTCCTCGGCATGAATATAGTTTTGACTGGCAAATGTGTAATATCTTGGGTTCAGCAGTTGCCCGACTTTTAAAAGTTCCTGGTCATATTCCTGAAGAATAAAGAAAATCTTGAAGTTACTGCACTCCCCCCCCAGGCACGTCAGGGCCTCCAACTCCTGTTGATCGCGAGCAAAAAGAATTATGAGATCACCGCTGCGCAACTGCAGTGCTTCATGAGAACTAAATCGCAAACCACTGGGCAGTTCCTGAATATTTATCGGAGGATCTAAAGAACATAGCCACTCCAGAGCTGCTGAGGCCTGAGCAGATTTTTGAGCAGTGTAGAAGAAAATGTTCATTCCCTCTCTCCCTTTTTCCTAGGTTGAAATAAATGTTCAAATTACAGAACAACGAACCACCACATTGCGGTACTGTTACATTGCAGTATGTGTTCCAGCTCAACAAACAATATTAAAAGTCATTATTATTTCAGATTGTTGCTTGTACTTTTGAGGGAAATCCGCCAAAGCGCGCAGAGAGGAGGTGTGCATTGGCTGTACATTGAGTCTGATTTTTCAGACATGAGGGAGAGGCCCCTGCACAATAATTCGGAGCCGCGACATTGGTATGTGACGCATATCAACTTGATATAAAGGTGATTTATTTACGACTTGATATGCAAGTGCCAATGGGAAATGAGCTATTACAACAAAAAAAGAAAATCTACTTTTCCATACTGTCTTATTTATTAGACACCATGAGCACTCCTGACACTCATTTTTACAGGCATTCACAATTAAGCAGATCAACTATACGTTATATCAATTCATCTGGGTGTTACGCAGGCAGGAGAAGGATTGGAGCCATCCAATTGGCATATAACCAATCTTTCCAAACAACATTGCTACAGATATGGGAAGGCACTCTTCTCAAATAATACATGGAAGATCTGGTGAAACATTGCAGAAAGGAAAAAGGAGACCGGAACACAGCGAAACAAATTCGGTATCGTCAGGTTTGAGCCGGCAGTTACCAGTTCTTCAAAATAACCCATCAAATCGGAATGACAGCAATCAATTTTCCGAGGGCCTGTTTGAATGATTTAGAATTTTTTCGGATTACTTCTTGAGGCGATCCTGGGTGGTTTTATACTCTATCTTATTCAGCAACTGGTACACCCTCGCTCGAGAAATACCTGATATTTCGCAAGCTTCCTGTATGTTTTCCGCCGTGTAGGTCATAAGGTGAGTGAGATATTCTATTTCCATCATTGCCTTATACTCTTTCCAAGGCAAGGGTCTATTCAGTTCCTTACGCAAAGTTTTTGCTTTCTCATACCCCTCTGGCCTATTTTGCAGCTTCCGTTGTGCCTGATCTATACGAATATGATCGGGGAGATGATAGGAAAAAAGAGTATGATGCCGGTAGGCTCTGGCACACACTTCTTCCAGAAGTTGCTGCAGCTCACGAACATTGCCGGGCCAGGGATGCGTTTGAAGATGTTCTATAAACTCTGAGGTGAGGACCTTCTGTTCAATCTGTAACCGATCACAGAGGCACGAAACAGTATGTCTTGCCAGGACAGGGATGTCTTCAATTCTCATGCGCAGAGGGGGAAGACAGATATGAAATGAACGCAATCTGAACAGGAGGTCGGCACGAAACATTCCAGCCTCAACCATCTTATCAAGATCGCGATTCGTGGCGGTGACTACTCTGAAATCTGAGTAGTATTCTGTTGTGCTGCCCACCGGTCGATACCGCCCTTCCTGAATAACGCGGAGAAATTTCTTTTGTACATCAAGGGGGAGTTCGCCGACTTCGTCCAAAAAGAGCGTGCCGCCGTTGGCAAGCTGGATAAGTCCTTCTCTAGCCTTCTCAGCTCCGGTGAATGCCCCTCTGGCATGACCAAACAGTGTGCTTTCAATGAGAGTCTCCGGCAATGATGCACAGTCTATAATGACAAAGGGCTTTTCAGCCCTGGGCGAATTTTCATGGAGTGCTCTGGCAAAAACTTCCTTTCCTGTTCCTGTCTCCCCGGTTATGAGGACACTGGCATCTCCGGTTGCGGCATTTGCAAGTTTATCAAGACATGCAGTGATTGCCGGCCCTTCGCCAATAATTTTGTCCCGTTTAAGAGCCACCTTGATGACAGAAGTTGTCTGTTTTTCTTTTCTGTATTCAAGCGCACGCGTGAGGGGAAGCAGGAGATCCCGAATGACATGAGGCTTTTCCAGATAACTCCACGCACCTGACTTAATAGCTTTTTCTGCACCACTCGAGTCGCCCGCTCCCGTCATAATAATTATTTCCGGGGTGGAAGGCAGACTTGCAAATTGGCTCAGAGAGTCCAGGCCATTTCCGTCCGGCAACTTCACATCGAGAAAGACCACATCAAAGTCAGCTTCCTGTGCCACATGAATACCATCTGTTAACGTATATGCGCATGTTACTGCGTGATCGACAGATTCAAGACGTCGTACCAACATGGAACAAAGCATTTTATCGTCATCCACTATAAGAATATCAGCCATTGTCAAGAACCTTACGTATTGTTTCAGCCAGTACTCGTGGGGGGAATGGCTTCACCAGAAATTCACAGACTCCAAAAGATTTTGCTTCAACCCTATTCACCGATCTACTGTAGCCGGTACAAAGTATGCTTTGGGCCTCAGGTCTTATTTTCAGAATTTCCCTGATCAGATCAAGACCCGTCAGGTTCGGCATTGTCATATCCGTTACAATAATATCGTAATCCTCCGGTTTTTGTTGAAAATCATTAAGTGCTTCAAGACTGTCCGAAAAACATGTCACCTGATAACCGAGTTCCTCCAGAGCCCGTTTGTGCAGATCTATCAGAACATTTTCATCATCTATCAACAAAACCCGTTCACGACCACTTTGGGGGAGGTTCACATGAGTGCTCACTGTGGAGAACTCTTCTTCAACTATCGGCAGATATATCTGAAAAACAGTGCCTACTCCGGGGGCACTCTCCAGCAAGATTGTACCTTGATGGTTTTGTACAATGCCATTGACCACCGCAAGCCCCAAACCCGTTCCTTTTTCTTTTTCTTTGGTCGTAAAAAACGGATCAAAAATTTTTGTTTTAATTTCCTCTGGGATGCCCCTCCCTGAATCGCAAATTTCGATACAGGCATGCCGTTGATCGGTTTGTTCTGCACTATTCAATAAGTACAGGGAGGCGGGAGGTGCTGCCTCACTGAGAGTGACCGAAATAAGACCATAATCGTCTTGTATTGCCTGCATGGCATTGGTGCAGAGATTCATAACAACCTGATGAATCTGAGTCGGATCAGCCAGAACACTCCCACATTCCTGATCAATTGACACTCTAAACTGAATGGAGCTTGGGAGGGATGAGCAGAGCATATCGGCCACTTCCTGTATTGTGTCCTGCAGTCGCAGAGGCTGGAAATTCTCCTTTTCCTGACGGCTGTAAAGCAGGATCTGTTTAACAAGGTCGGCGGCCCTGTTACCGGCAAGTACCATCTGCTGGATATCTTGAACAACCGGGCTGGACGGAGGAAGTTGCTCTAATGCCATCTGCCCATGACCAAGAATGGATGTGAGAATGTTATTGAAGTCATGAGCTATTCCCCCAGCCAGTGTGCCGAGTGCCTCAAGCTTAACCGACTGCTGTAACTGCTGTTCAAGCAGCTTTCTTTCCTGTTCGTCTTTTTTCTGCTCAGTAATATCCTGGATAATTGAGAGAAGCCTGGCACGCCCGTGAACCTTGATTATCTCGGTAAAATATAAACATTGCAGTTTATCCCCGTTTTTGGTCCTGATGCTTACTGCATAATTATTGATCGTTTTTTGCTGCTGGGTATGTTGTTTCAGATAGGATCGCATTTCCATGGTGAGGATGCCCAGATCAGTGGATCGACGTCCAATCATCTCATCTCTGGTATAGCCGATGGTTTGTGCAAATTTGTCATTTACAGCGATAATCTCACCGCTTTCGATATCACTGATAGCCATCAGAAGCGGATTTTTTTGAAAGGCCTTTTCGAATTTTTCTTCTGCCTGCTTAAGCTTCGTGATATCTGAGACTGTTCCTAACACTCGTTTGACAGAGCCGTCCGGGGTACGGGCAACAACTTTCCCACGTGCACTCACCCAGATATAATCTCCCGAAGTGGTGATAGAGCGAAACCTGTTTCTAAACGGTTTGTCGGATGAGATACTTTGCAGGAATGCCTCATGGGTACGGATACGATCTTGCGGGTGAATGAGGTCCTGCCAGACACCGTAGTTAATGGGAAAAGCATCAGCTTCATAGCCCAGCATGGTATAGGCACGAGGACTCCAGGTTATGATGTCCCGTTCCAGATCCCAATCCCACAGTCCATCATCAATTGCCTCCAGGGTCATGCGAAGTTGCTCCTCATTTTTCCGCAACATCTCAGTTTGTTCGAGCTCCTTCAAACGAGTCAGTCCCATTGAAGCAATATTCCTCGTGAATACAGAAATAAAATCAAGAATGCGGGTATGGGATGCAGCTGAGAAGACAGGAACCTCTGCCAGCGCCTGCATGTATTCAACCTCATCAAATCCATATCGATGGGCCTGGTGCCGAAAGCGAATTCGTAATTCTTCCGAAACAGGTTCGTGCAGAACCTGTCCGGCAAAAACATTGGCCAAGTGTTGCCCATTAACCAAAAGAGGACAGAGGGAGTCGATCAATCCGTGGGGACAGGTGTAAACAATAGAGGTTTTACCATCGGGTAAAACATTCACGTGTTGGGTATCACATTCTATGCACAACTTACAGGAGGCACTGTTTTTACGGTGAAAATCAAGGCATATCCTCTGCCACCCCACTCCCTTAAGAACATTTCCTTCGAGGTCTACAATTGCCAATGGCATGTTAGTGAGACTACACAATTGTTGTAGCATTTCCCCCAGCTCATCAATATCCAGGAGATCAGTAAGTTTGTATTGCAGCTTCAACATAATTTTCAGAAATAACAAGTAAGCCCTTTTGCAATCTGCGCTCAGGGAGACTAAAGAAGGTGTTCATATATTTTTTTTGCAACATCATCTGCGCCAACTCCGTCAGCAGCCTCAGCATGGATTTTTGCATCGTTACGCCAAAGACTATCACAAAATAACAGTTAATAACTAGTACAATAGCAGATCAGATGTTAAAAACTCATCGATTATCTATAAGAACACTTGAACTTATGTCCATTTCCAAACAAGCAGATAACATCGGCTTGATGCGTGAAAAAATTCTTCGTTCGCCTCGAATAGAGCGTTAAGATTTGCTTCTTGCTTGCCTTTCCAGGCAGTCGATAAATTTAAGGGCAGGATCTAGATGATATGCCAATGATTAAACCTATCGAGCAACTAAACATTATGAAATAACTCCACATTACAACAAACAGATCCCCACCCAACTCTTATGACAGACAGGTTCATAAGGTGGCTGGGCGAGGACTGATTTCATTTGTCTGAAGAAATAATACACTCAGACCTTGAATTTTTTCACAAGAGCTTCCAACTGAACAGCCAACTCAGCCAAGCCCTGAGCACTCTGCTGAACCTGGCCGCTGCCGTCCCCCACCTCGTTCGACTGCTGGTTAATTCCAGCGATATCGCGTGTAATGTCGGCAATGACTACTGTACTCTGCGCCATACTTTCATTAACCTCGACAATTCCCTGAGACGTCTGAAAAATATTGTTGGAGATTTCGCCGGATGCAGCCGACTGCTCTTCCACAGCAGTGGCGATCCCATTAATCACATTATTGATCTCAGTGATCACTGCGGAAATCTTTTCGATATCTTCCACCGCTGTTGATGTCGTATTTTGCATCTCACTGATCTGACTTTTAATATCTACAGTGGCTTCAGCAGTCTGGCGAGCCAATTCCTTGATCTCATTGGCTACCACCGCAAACCCCTTACCCGCTTCACCGGCCCTCGCCGCTTCAATGGTAGCATTCAAGGCCAGCAGGTTGGTCTGTTCGGATATCTCAGTAATGGCTTCGGTCACCCTCCCTATTTTATGAGCTGACTTGCCCAGAACTGCCATTTTTTCAGAGGCGAGCATGGATTGTTCGACCGCATCCTCGGAGATAAGGCGGGCCTTTTCAGCACTCTGGGCAATCTCAGTTACGGTGGCAGTCATCTCTTCCATAGAAGAGGCAACCATGTTGACGTTACCTGATGACTGCTCCATCGTGGCGGAAACCGAATTTATATTGGTGCTCATCTCTTCAGTGGCAGCAGCAACCGTAGCCGATTTATCTGCAGTATCACGGGCTGCTCCTGTCAACTGCTTGGAAATAGCGGCCAGATCGTTGGAAGAAAAGGTGAGACTGCTGACTCCGCTGACGACCTCCTTGATCATACCACTCAATTGCTCTATCATGGAGTTAAGAGATGAGGCCATATGGCCAATCTCATCCTTCTGCATAATGTCAAGTCTTGAGGTGAAATCTCCTTTGGCCATGGTCTCTATTAAGGCGGAGGCCTTGCTTATCGGAACAGTAATGGAGCGGATGATGAAAAAGGCAAAGACCATACTCAAAACCAGAGAGATGCCTAGGAGGATACTGATCACCATCACTTCAATACCGGCATCATGAGCAGCCTTTTCACCTGTTGTATCAGCCAAGGCTGTTTGAAAATCTTTTAATTCATCTATTGCTTCTATATATTTTTTTTGCGAATTCCGAATCTCGGAAAGAAGTAATTCTTTTGCCTGATCAATTTGTTTTGTTTTAACCAATTCTAAATAAACATCAACATGACGAGCAAAATCACTCCGCCTGTCAATAGATTTCTGTAATAAAGATTTTCCCTGGTCACTCTTGATGGTACTGACCAATTGCTCAAAAAGATCATTGATCATGTCGCGAGATGCAGCAATCCGTTGCATCTCGTAATTTTGATGCTCTTTGTTATCGTCGATAATGATATTACGCAGACACCGGGCAACGACATTAAGATGTTCAATAATATGACTGGCCTGCTCGGTCTTTTTCATGCGATCATGGACAAGTAGATCGAGCTCACCATTCAACGACATGATCCCCTTGATCGAATACCCTCCGACTCCCATCATCAGCACCAGAATGATGCCAAAACAGAAGGTTAAACGTGATCCGATCTTGAAATTTTTCAACATTCCATATCTCCTTTTCTCAAAATTGTCGTTGTCAGAGGATGTCCTCAAATCTGTCCAAAACATTTACTAACGTAATAATTTATCTTCACAGATACTTGTCTCTCTATGCATGACTTTCTTGAAACAACAGATGAAACAACAATCATCCTGCGCTCATCTCTCAAACAGATAATGAGCTGATACCCACAGTCCAATAGCCCTCTCCAAAAAGGGTCAACATGCTGGATTGACAAACTCCCTGCAGCCTGTCAATGCACAGCTCCTGTACGAATGAGAAGATCGACAAAGAGAAACTGCATACGATTCCACCTGACTCGCAGCCCCAACCATAAATGCCCATCTGCTTTATCTTATGATTTTCCTGATCGTTTCCTCAGCATGCATATAGTTTTGACTGGCAAACGTGGAATATCTGGGATTAAGCAATTGCCCAATCTTCAAGAGTTCCTGATCATACTCTTGAAAAATAAAAAAAATCTTGAAGTTACTGCACACACTCCTCAGCCGTATCAAAGCCTCCAACTCCTTTCGATCACGGGCAAAAAGAATGATGAGGTCTCCGCTACGCAGTTGCATCGACTCGTAAGAACTAAATTCTGAGCCACTGGGCAGTTCCTGAATGTTTAATGGAGGGCGCAGAGAACAAAGCCACTCAAAAGCCGCTGAGGCCTCAGTGGATTTTTGAGCAGTGTAGAAAAAATTGTTCATCCCTCTCTCTTCCTTGTTTCTGGGCTGAAATAGATGACAGCATAAAAACTACCTACCAGCCCAATGCAGTATCCGTTCCTTTTTTTGGGTATATAAACAAAACAGGACAATGCTTTATTAACTTATTGATTTCTTAATTATATTTACAAAAAGGAGAGTGGCCCACGAGCAAGGTTCCATTCGCATCAAGTCTAATTTTTCAGACTCAGTGGCCACATCCCTGGCCAGCAATCCAGCTCTGCGACATCAGTCGAAAAACGTATCTATTCGACACAAAAGGATTTTTTTACTTCAGAAGAAAACGCTGATGGAGGAAGGAGAGTTATTGCGAGTAACAAAAAAGAAAATCTACTTTCCCATCCTGTCTGATTTATCAGACAGGACAAAAGCTCCTGATAACATTATTCATTATCAGGCTGTACGCCAATAGATAAGTCCCGCAGATCTGTTCTGCAACGCCCCTTACAGAGACTTAGAGACTTCCTTTATGTAGAGTAAGATGAAAATGCCTGGAAAGGCGGGAACGCTTCAAGACATTGTACAAAAATGAAGCAGAGCATGGCTATTGCTTTCAATTAGACGTTGCACGGCCATGGTCCAGAACCATGCGTATGGTTTCAGCCAATACCCGAGGAGGAAATGGTTTCATCAGGTATTCAGTGACTCCGAGAAATTTTGCTTCGGCCTCGTTCACTGATTTATTATACCCGGTACAGAGTATGCTTTGCACCTCAGGTTTTATTTCCAGGATCTCCTTGATCAAATCAAGACCAGTCAGTCTGGGCATTGTCATATCCGTTACAACGACATCATAACAATCTGTTTTTTGTTGAAAGTCCTTAAGTGCTTCAAGACTGTCGGAAAAACATGTAACCTGATACCCGAGTTTCTCCAATGTGCGTTTGTGCAGATTTATCAAACTATTTTCATCATCTACCAACATAATCCGTTCATGGCCGTATTGGGGAATCTTCACGTCAGTACTCGCTGAAACAAACTTTTGTTCGACTGTCGGTAGGTAAACCCGAAACGTTGTGCCTGCCCCCGGATCACTCTCCAGGGTAATTGCACCATGGTGCTTGCGCACAATGCCATTGACCACTGCCAGTCCGAGCCCCGTTCCCTTGTCTTTTGCTTTGGTCGTAAAAAAAGGATCAAAAATTTTTGTTTTGATGTCCTCTGCTATACCACTCCCGGAATCACAAACTTCTATACATGCAACCCGTTGATTGCTTTGTTCCACGCCATTCAGTAACTGCAGAGATACTGGCGATATCACCTCACTGAGAGCGATTTCAAGAGTGCCATAGTCACCCTCTATTGCCTGCATGGCATTGATGCATAGATTCATGATAACCTGATGAATCTGACTCGGATCTGCCAGAATGACCCCGCAGTCCTGATCAATTGATACTGAAAAATGAATGGAGCTTGGAAGGGATGAACAGAGCATATCAGCAACTTCCTGCATTGTGTCCTGTAGCCGCACAGGCTGAAAATCCTCTTTTTCCTGGCGACTATAGAGCAGAATCTGTTTAACAAGATCGGCGGCCCGGTTACTGGCAAGTATCACCTGATGAATATCTTCAGCAACTTGGCTGGATGGCGGTAGTTGATCTAAGGCAATCTGTCCATGACCAAGAATCGAGGTAAGAAGGTTATTGAAGTCATGAGCTATCCCTCCAGCCAGTGCTCCGAGTACCTCCAACTTAACCGCCTGCTGTAACTGCTGTTCCAGTAATCTCTTTTCTTCTTCGTCTTTTTTCTGCTCAGTAATATCCTGGATAATTGAAAGAAGCCTGGCACGACCGTGGATATTGATGATCTCGGTAAAATATAAACATCGCAGTTCATCTCCATTTTTGTTCCTGATGCCTACTTCATAATTGCTTATCGTTTTTTCCTTCCGGGAATAGTCTTTCAGATAAGATCGGATTTCCATGGTGAGGATGCCGAGATCAGTGGATCGATTTCCAATGACCTCATCTCTACTGTAGCCAAGAACCTGGAGAAATTTTTCATTTACAGCGATAAACTCACCGGTTGCAATATCACTGATGGCCATCAGAAGCGGATTTTTTTGAAAAGCCTTTTCAAACGTTTCTTCTGCCTGCTTAATCTTTGTAACATCGGCAAATATTCCTGACACACGCTTAACAGAACCGTCCGGGTTACGGGCAACAACTTTCCCGCGGGCACTCACCCAGATATAATTTCCAGAAGCAGTAAGATAACGAAATTCATCTTGGAATAGTTCGTCGGAGGAGATGCTTTGCAGCAAGGCCTCATGTGTGCGCTTACGGTCTTGCGGATGAATGAGATTTTGCCAGACGCCATAGTTAATGACAAATGCATCAGGTTCATAGCCCAGCATGGTATAGGAACGAGAGCTCCAGGTTATGACATCCTGTTCCACATCCCAATCCCACAGTCCATCGTCAATTGCTCCCAGAATCAAACGAAGTCGTTCTTCCTTTCTCCGTATGATCTCGGTTTTTTCAAGTTCTTTCAATCGAGTCAGTCCCATACAAGCAATGTTCTGCATAAGAACAGCTATTAAATCAAGAATACGGGTATGGGATGCAGGCGAGAAAACAGGAACCTCTTCCAGCGCCTGCAGATATTTTATTTCATCAAATCCATACCGATGAGCCTGGTCGCGGAATCGAATCCGTAATTCCTCTGAAACAGGTTCATGCAGAACCTGTCCGGCAAAGACATTAGCCAGGTGTTGACCATTGATAATAATCGGACAGATAGAATTAATCAGTCCATGAGGGCAGGTATAGATAATAGACGATTGATCATTTAAGAAATCAGTCACGTATTGAGTATCGCATTCTTTACATAACTTACATGATGCGGTCTTTTTACGGTGAAAATCACGGCATATCTTCTGCCAACCTATTTTTTTGAGAATGTTGCCTTTAAGGTCGACAATTGCCAATGGCATGCTGGTAACACCATACAACTGTTCCAGTATTTTTCCCAGTTCATCAATATCCAGCAACTCACTGAGACTGTACCGTAACTTTAACATATTTTCCCAAAGTGAAGAAATAAGAAATAAGCATTCATTACGGACCGATAAGCATATCGCAGTATCTCGGAAGATTCCTTGAGCGAAACAAGGACAACGAATGTCTCAAATGAAATACTATGCGCCGCTGTCTCTCTGATTTTGATGACTTAATTCAGTTATCATTTAGAAAAAAACAACTCCATCTCTCAACCTCAAAGATCAAGAATCGGCAGGGTCAGGGTAAAAACGGCCCCCCCTTCCTCTCTGTTCCGCACCCCAATCTGTCCTCCCAATTTCCTCATAATATTGTAACAGATTGCCATGCCTAAACCGGTTCCTTTGCCTGGATCTTTGGTAGTAAAAAAAGGATCAAAAATCTTCTTCATTACCTCTGGTTTTATCCCTGTTCCACTGTCTGTGAATTCAATATATATGTTTTTGCCAGATACCCTGGTAGATACCTCTAACGTTCCATCCTTATTAATCGCATCAAGACCATTGTCCAACAAATTTAAAAAAACCTGCTGCAGTTGCGGACCATCAGACATAGTGGTTGGCAGATCTTCAGCGAGTTTTCTTTCAATAGTTATGTTATTGTTCTTGGCATCATTTTCGACAAAGGAAAGGGTTTCTTCGATCAGTTCATTTACATTCACAGATTGTTTCTCTGCAGTAATTTTGCGAGAAAAACCAAGTAAGCGGTGGGTTACCGTTGCCGCTCGTTTAACGTGATATCTAATCTTGTCTACGGACTCTTTATACTCTGCCAGATTTTTCATCTGGCTGGGATTTTCTTCGATCAATAACTCTTTTATCCAACCTGCCTGGTTGGTAATCATCTGCAATGGATTATTTATTTCATGGGCAATACCGGCAGCAAGTCTGCCAACTGTTGCCATTTTTTCCACCTGAATCATATGTTGATCGATCTCCTGTCTGTCACGATCAGCCTTTTCAAGCCTTCTCACCATATGCCAACTGACAAAAGCGGCAACCACCAGCACAAGTACACACGTTATTGCGACAATGGCTAGATTAGTATTTCTAATCTCATAAAAAACACCAAGGGAATCGGTTATTCTGGACTTTATAACCAACAGCCATTGCCCATCCATTACCCATCTGGTGGTATATTGATAGGGACCTATTGTCGTTACAGCAGTGCCGTCATGAAATTCAAGAAGATTGCTTTCCTCTGCCGACAGAACAGTGGTGCCCTGCAGACTTGGTGTCTGAAATGCTCCCTGACGATTGAGAATATAGGCATCTCCGTTTGGTCCTATCTGAGCACTGCGCAGGAGCGCATTAAACAGTTCGGAATTAATCGTGGCCCGCAGCACATAGGTTTTCAGAGGATCGGTAACAGCAATAACAAAGTGGGGCTCATCACGAAATCCTCTAAAGACATCGCTGACATGCTTGCCGCTGACCAGAACTTCCTTAAACCAAGGCTGCACCTGATAATTTTTACCTTTGATGCTGCTCCTGTATGGCCCGACATAGGCCAATTGCTCCCCTGAAGAAGCAATAACATGCAGATCAACAATTTCATTTGTCGTGTTAACAGCCGCAAAAAGTTCCTCCAGATGATCCGGCTGTGCAAGATGCTCGAGAGTGTAGATACCAGTCAGGGTTATCAGCAGGTCTTCCTGTTTTTTGAGAAAAAGATTAACAACATCCTTTCTGTGATCAAGGAGCCTGCTGGCAATCGCTTCTGTTTTAAGAATAGCACATTTTTTTAAATTGTATGTTGTTACCAGGAAAACAATGAGCACAGGCACAATAACCAGGATAGAAAAAGTAATCGTCAGACTTTTCCGCAACCCGGAATAAGATTTTTCTTTTTCCCACATTTGCTCCACTCCGTCCTCTGTCCTTAAAGGGATAACGTTATTTAAAAAGAGTGTGAATGGTCTCGACCAATTCGTTAATTTTTATAGATCGCGTAACAACGGCATCTGCTTTCGCGGCTCTAATCTGCCCTATTTTTTTTTCAGACAGATTTTTCTCGATTATCGCCAGAATTTTAAATTCTCCTGTTTTTTTTGCAAAATTGATAAGCTGCAAAGCTTTATCATGAGCGCCAATGGTGTCTGCAATGATCAAGTCCGGGACAAAAGTCAGTATCTTATATTTGACTTTCATGTTGTAACAAATGGTGTCGGAAATAAACTTTTCCTCTTCCCTGAGCTTTTCAAAAAAATGTTTAAGAAATGTGACATAGATATATCCAAGTGTTTCACTGGAGAAAACAAAGAGTATTTTTTTTGCCTCAACCGGGAGTATTGATGCGGGGATTGTCATATTATACTGCACCAGGAAATCGACAAGATCATCGCAACGCACTTGTTCGTTTTTTTTTGCAAGTGACTTCAGGCACCTTTTTTCAACCCACTTTTTCACCCTGTCCTTCGAAACACAGCATAAGGTAGCCACCTGCTCAAAATTCAATATTTCGAGTTCACTGTTTTTTTTATTTTCTACTGTCATGCGCGGTTGCTCAGGGCTGAAAGCTCTCATCACGGGTAATACGAACCTTTTCACAAGCCAGTTCTATTTTTTCAAGAAGTTCATTGGTGTCGATTGGCTTGAGGCAATAATCAAAAGCTCCCCCTTTCATTCCTTCAATACCTGAGTTAACAGAGGCATGTCCTGTAAGGATAATAACCTCGGCAGAGGGCCATTCCTGTTTGATCAGCATCAGGCAATGGATACCACTTATTTCCGGCATGCTTACATCCATGACTATTACATCAAAGGGATCTGCTGTCATTTTTGCCATTGCTTTCGAACAACTCTCAGCTGTATCCACTGTCAAACCACGCCTGGAAATTATTTTGGCCAAGGGGATTCTAAAATCAGCTTCATCGTCAACAATTAAAATCTTTTGATGTGTTTTCATATACCCAATTCCTTTCCTATAGAGTCAGTTAAGATTTAGACAACATTGCATTTATTTCAGTCAGGAATTTTTCTCTGTATTGATTCACTGACGCCTGATTGTTCATAACCATATCTATTTGTCTGGCATGCAGGCTAAGGTAACCAAGAATTTTTAATCGTTGCCGAAGAAATTCAATTGGTCGTTTTTCCACCCTGGCCGTCAAAGAATCGCCCTTCTGTTCCAGACGAAAATCAAACTGACCGAGGATTTCGGAAAGCAGTGTTATCCTTCCAATCTTACGATTGGTATCCGCTGCCCCTCCTTTGAAAGTAAAGGTAACATAACTTTCTGTCAGCAGGTCGCTCAGATAAGCCTCAATCATAGCGAAATGATATCCTAATCGGACAGATAAGTTACAGAAATTTTTTGAAATGAGAAAATAATTCTTAGCGGTCATCGGTGAGGCCACGGCAGGTTCAAGACCTTGCTGCATGGTGGATTGAAACAGAATAGAGCCAAGACCTCTTACGCTGACGGCAGGAGGCCCCTGCCAGGGAAAGCTGGAAATCCCCTCCCATATGGCAATCATTGGCGCAGAAACGATGTCTTCCATACATATTGTCTTATCTGTAATATCTGTTCCTTCCCGGAAACCATCGGCCAAGTCAATAACCCACCAATCCAGGGGCACTTCTCCCATCAATCTCTTCGCAGCACGTTGATCAAAATGGTTTTTTTCACCAAAACGAAACATCTCCACCACTGCTTTTTCATGACAGAACCGGGTAATATCATGAAGGGTTTCACAATAGTTTGACTTAAAATAAGGCGAACCGGGATCTGTCAGATTAAGCGGAGTTATGTGTTGCAGCAGGTTACGAAGAATTCCCTGCACAGGACTGCCGGCCATAAGATCAGGCTGTTGTGCCGCCTGGGCCAGGAGGTCTTCCCGCTTTCCGGAATAGATCGTACGATTGGTTGCATCTACGGTAATTATGTCGCCATTGGTCAATTTTTTTAACCCGTCCACCACTCCAAAAACCGCTGGAATCGCAAATTCTCTGGCAACGGTGGCCAGATGTCCGGCCACGCTGCCTGTCTCGCCTATCAATGCTATCGCTTTTGTTAACAATGGTGCCCATTCCGGCAAAGGATGCTCTACAACCAAGACAGCCCCTTTGGGAAACTGCAGCATATCCACAGAAGATCGAACCAGATAGACAGGTCCGCAGGCAACACCTTGACTGCCCGTTATCAAACCACGAAGTAACGGGTGTCCTGCCCCCTGCTCATCCTGGGAATTATCACGGTCTTCTTCATCAGTACCATCAACCATGGGTTTACTATGCAGGATATTATTTTCACCCTGCTTATCAATTGACCATTCATTGTTTTGAGGAAATCCGAAATGGCCATTTTCGCTGGCGATACACGGTTTGCCTATTACCAAGCCACAGAGCGAGGATTCTTCCCCTGATTCCGACTCGCTCAGAAAGCTGTCACTCCCGGCTGCACCAATGGCTGCAACCATGGGTCTGCTTTGCAGGATAATTATTTCCCCCTGTTTATTGATGGACCATTCAATGTCTTGAGGAGATCCGAAATGGGCCTCCAGAATAAGTGCAATTTCAGTCAGACGTGATGCCCATTTCATGGTCAGAATGTCAGGAAAAGCCAATCCACTGCCGGAACTATTCACACTGTTAGCACCTCTATGTTGCAGGATCATGTGCGGGGATTGCCTGGAGACGAGGAACAGATCCGTGTTACAGGTGCCGTCTACAACTCTCTGGGCCGTTCCTTGAGTCATATTGAGAATGACCCACGAACTTGCCGGGTTTGCCGGATCCCTGGTATATGTAACACCACTTACGGCAGCATCCACCATAGCCAGACAGCCAACGCCCATTTCGATATCTTTATGAAGATAGCCTTTCTGCAAACGATAGAGTATGGCCCGGCTCGTGTATTTACTGGCAACTATCTCCTTATAGCTCTGACCGAGAAACTCCTTGTGTATGTTCAGTTCGGTATGATATTGACCGGCAAATGAAGCACCGGCGTAATCTTCTCCGAGAGCGCTGGAACGCATGGCAACAGTGACATCGTTTTTTGTTTCCTTTTCAAGTTCTGCATAGGCAGAGTAGATTTTCTCTTCCAGATCAGCAGGCAGTCTGCTGTTGCTTATCATTTGCTGAATAGCGGCACTGGCCGTATAAACTTCTGCCAGATTGTCCGTGTCAAGCATCTGCAGAAGCCGGTCAATTTCAGGAGCAAGATTGTTTGCCGAGAGAAAATAGCTGGCAGCCGATACCGTTATTACAAAACCTGGTGGAGTTTTTACACCGGCAAGACTTGCAACCTCCCCAAGATTGGCCATTTTTTCCCCCACCTCATCGGCCATGGTTCGCCTGAGCCTGGTCAGGGGGATTATCCATTCTCCGCTATAAACCCGTGGAGCCTCTTCCAGGGTATCATTGAGATGAGTACTGATTTTTTCAAAAACTGTTTCCAGGTGATGATAACGCCCATCTGACAGTACTGTCAGATGTTGAATCATTTTGTAGACATTGACCATGACCGCAGTACTGCGTGAACGGACAAAGGCCATGCTGAACGTCTGACCTGATTGCAAGGTCTGCTCCATCTCGGCCATGGCCTCAAGGGCATTGTTATTGGCGGTGAGCAGTGCCCTGAAACTTCTGTATCTGGCCCTGAAAGCGGCCTGCAGTTCCTCAGGGGTACGTCTGGCACTCTTATCCAAAGAGAAAACAGTCTTTATCCAGTTGACGATGCCAGGCATAGAGGATTCAATATGTTAAGGGAAGGACAACAGAGACAGGAAACTGTCTCTGTTGTCCGATAACGAGAGATAGTCTTTAACAAACTTAAATCACTCGGCAAAAAAGATTTTCACTTCGTTTTTTTTTGCTCATTGGACAATTCATTCATCAATGCCCGATTTTGAGGCCGAGCCCTTCAAAAAGGTACATAATACCAAATCCATACCAAAGAGTATAGATCACATAGAAGACCAGAGAGAATATCACAAGCAGCAGAGAGTCCATTACAGACTGCGCTTGTATTCCGTAGTAATTATAAGACATTTCCACCGCCTTTTTGATCACGGTGCCGACTATGTTGGCCTCCTTAAACTTTTCCTGCTTATTCAGGTTCTTCTCCATGGCCTTCAGTGACTTATACAGGTTATAGAGGGCCTGTCGCTCGTTGTAACCATACTTTTCATTAACTGCGGCTCCATTGTTATTATACATAAAATCTGCATCAACCAGGCTGTTGTGGAGTATGGCCCCGATATCACCTTTGACTTCCAGGATATTACCGACAACGGTCACGGTTGCGCCACCGGCTTCCAGCAGTTTTACACTCTGACGCGCCTGCTCTTCATCCTGCATGGTCAGTTTCAGTTCAACAATTGTCCCTTCGTATTTTTTGACTTTTTCCATGGTCTCAGGGATATAATAGGCCGATCCCTTGGATATGGAGTTATAGAGATTGTCAAGAAAGTTAAGACCGTTCTGGCCCTTGAAGATTGGCATAAAGATTACGCCAAGGACGATAAAAAAGCTTACCAGCATCAGAATGCCTCTGATTTTCAGTTTCTTTTCTATACTCATGAGACAGGCACCTCCCCTTTCAGTGTTTTGATGTTACTCAGAAATGTATTAAAGACCCAGAAACAGAAGATACCGATAACAATGAAAAATCCGTAGATGCCGATCTGTTCCAGGGTATAGGTCAGCTGCTGGCTCCAGTTGATAACATCCATTTCCCGCAATTTAGCCGGCAGGGCAAAAACACGGTTAACAAAACCGGCCAGCACAGACATGGCATAAAAACCTCTGATGGTGATACCGGGAACCACCTTGGTAACAAGAGAACCGATCTGGATACCAAACAGGGAGCCAAGGAGCATACCCATGGCCAGGGTGTAAAAGATAAAACCATAGATTGCATATTGGCTCAGTGAGGCGTAACCGGCAGTAAAGATGATCTGGAAAATATCGGTACCTACAGTGGTCATGGAAGACACGCCAAGGCCGTAGACAAAGATGGGGAAAGTCAGGAAACCGCCACCCACACCCATGATACCGGCGGCCATACCGACAAAGGCACCACTGAGCACAAGAAAGAGCCAGGAGATCTTGCGACCGCCGGGGGTAATACCATGATCAAAGGAAACCATGGGGGGAATATTGATTGCCTGCAGCTTCTTGCCGATGGCTGGGATAACCTCATCTTTACCACTTACCGTTTCGCCTGCTGCACTTGCTCTATTCAGTTCTTTTTTGCAGCTGAAATAATCAGTGAGGGCATAAAAGCCAAGGAAGCCCAGCATACCGACATAAACTGTGGTAATAAAGGCATCACTGAGTACAGGATTGAGCTCATAAAGGTAACGATTTAACATACCACCTGCCGTGGCACCGCCAATGGCACCGATCAAAAAGGTAAACGCCAGCGGCACCGAAATATTGCCCAGCTTTTTATGAAGCACACTTCCCATAATAGCCTTGGCAAAGATATGAAAGAGATCAGTACCAACGGCCAGGATACCTTTGACCCCGATACTCATCAGAGCCGGGGCAATAATAAAGCCACCACCTGCGCCAATGCAGCCGGTGATCAGTCCGGCAGCCAGGCCGACCAAAATCGAAGCAATAAAAACAGTAGGGGTGTAAAAGGCCGGCGTGTAAGCCTTTTTGCCACCGAGCACATCCGGCAAACTAGTGACATCACCGCTAGCCATAGCAATACCGCCAAGGATAATCGGTACCAGCAACAGACAGAGGATCAGTCTTCTGTTGCGGCTCTTCAGGATGTTGTCTGACATTTCCAGTTCCCATTTCGCGTGAGCTCTTGCCCCCATCATCATGAACTGGTTTAAGTCTTTAAAAAAACTCATTGCTGCGTCTCCTTTGTTTATTATTATGCTGCTTAATCAGTTAAATACTGAGGTTCGGCACTAACTCGGCATGGCCATATCCCTTTTTATCTGCGCCGTTTCAATTTTGTCTTGCTGCATTTTTTTCTTTTCATAGGCATCTTTAAGTTTTTCCAACAATGGCTCAAGCTCCATGGGCTTCATCAGATAATCAAAGGCACCCAGCTTCATGCCATCTATGCCTGATTCAACAGAAGCATGGCCTGTAAGCATCACCACTTCAGTTAACGGCCGCAGCCGTTTGATCTCCCGCAGAGTCTCAATGCCGTCCATGCCAGGCATCTTCACGTCGAGGAGCACCACATCAATATCTCCTTTTTTAATACGCTCCAGGGCCTTCTCGCCATCTTCTGCCCCATCACAGAGGATATCCCGCTTACTCAGACGCTTCATTGTCATAGTTCTGAATTCCTGTTCATCATCAACAATCAGTACGTTAAAAAGTGCCATAATTGCCTCCTTGGGTTGTTTTTTTAATGCTGTGGACCAACTGTTCCCCTGATTGTATTGCCTATCCTTATGCCTTATTAGATAGCAACTTGGAGGCCAGAAATGCTTTTCGCTGAATTTTAAATTATTATTCTGTAGTTACAGCATATTAGCTGTTCATGTTTTTCTTGCAGATTAGCATTGAGGAGGATTGCAGAAGGGATAGACGGAGTGTAACAAATGTTACACTCCGGATGAGATATTCACATTTCCCCTGTACGATGAAGAGATACAGACTCGTGTAAAAACAGTGACAACGCTTGGGGAGTTAAGGTATCTTTGTATAGAAAATGTGACAAAGCATTTGGCTGCGCAGGCAAATAGGGGGAGACTGAGCACATGAATAATCACATTTTTTTGTGAAGGTATCTATCAGGAAAAGATGAGTGTCGTATGGGAAATGAGCCAAAACAAGTCAGCTCTTGTCTGACTGGGCAGTGTAAGGGAGAAAAGATTGATTAACATTACTGGAAGTGACCGCAAAACAGACAAACGCTTAATTGAGATACTTGAAAAACAAAAACAGGATCTCGTTATTCGTTTCCTCAAAAAACACGAAGAGTTGGAGGCCGGAAAACATTTCACCAATCAAATCCTTTCCAGCCTCTCCAGTCTTTTTTTCCTTCTCAGTAAAGATCTTGTAATCGTCCAGGCAAATCAGGAATTCTATCGCTGCCTTGAGTATTCTCCTGAAGATAAAGAGAGCCTGACTCTTGAAATAATTACCGGAGAGAAGAATTACCCGACTATCAAAGCCGCTGTAATTGACGGGGAATTTGCCCCCCTGGAGACCCACCTCTTCACTCGAACAGGGAAAGAGATCCCAGTCACTCTCAAAGGATCGACCTATACAACTGAATCAGGCCGTATCCTCTATATACTGATCGCCTCAGACAGAAGTGACTTTCAAACGATGATGCTCCGCATGTGTGAAGCCCAGGAGCAGTTAATTCATTCCGACAGACTGGCAAGCCTTGGCGAAATGGCCGCTGGTGTCAGTCACGAGCTGACCCAGCCCCTGAATGCCATTCTGCTTTTCGCCAGAAACTGTATTAAGGCCCTGGATGACCCGCTGCAGAACAGGGACATGCTTGAAGGAAATCTCAATATCATCATAGACCGCGTCAACAAGGCAACCTCTATAATTCGCAGCCTGCAAAATTTCGGCCGCAAAGTACCGGATGAAATTGCAGAGGTGGACATTAATGATATTCTTCACAATATCCTGGAATTTCTGGATTCACAGCTGACATTGTCTGACATAAAACTGACCCTGCAACTTGATGAGACACTACCCAGGGTCATGGGACAGGAGGTCAAACTGGAACAGGTCTGTTTGAATCTTATCCAGAATGCCATTCAGGCCATGGGAAAGACAGAACGTCCTATGCTGACAGTCAAAACCAGACTCCAAAACAGTGTTGCTCCGGAAACCCTGGAAGAAAAACCCTTTGTAATGATAACAATCGAGGATAATGGTGAAGGAATGAGCAGGGCCACACAGAAAAAAATCTTTGATCCATTTTTTACCACCCGCGAAGTTGGCACAGGCATGGGACTGGGGCTCTCCATAGTTGATCAAATCATCCGTGGATTCTCAGGATTTATCAAAGTGGAGAGTTCTCCCGGTTCCGGCACCTGTTTTTCTGTCCTGCTGCTACCCTGCCATAAAGAAAACTAGAGAAAAGGGAAAACCATGCAACAGACCGATCATGATGCCACCCAACAAACTCCCCGGATTATGGTTGTTGACGATGACATTTATCTGCTCACAGCCATTGAACAAACCTTGCTCCTCAATCACTATTGCGTGGACACCTTTTCCACTACTCAAAATATTTTACCGGCATTGACAGAATTTGAGTATGCCGCAGTGGTCACAGATATTAAGATGCCGGGGATGGATGGAATCGAACTTCTTGGCCATATCAAAAAAACCGATCCGGAACTGCCGGTTATCATGATTACAGGTCATGGAGATGTGGCCATGGCTGTTTCCTCCATCAAAGACGGGGCCTATGATTTCCTGCAAAAACCTGTTGATGAAGATGTCTTGCTGACCTCACTCAGCAGGGCTGTGGAAAAAAGACAGCTTGTCCTGGAGAACAGAAAACTCAGTAGACGTCTTCAGGAGCAACGCCGGAACCGTTCTTATTTCCATGGGTTGGTGGGCAATCATCCATCCATGCAGCACCTCTATGACACCATAAAAAAGGTGGCTGCAGAGAATGATCCTGTAATGCTCTACGGTGAAACCGGAACAGGAAAAGAGTTGGTGGCACGAGCAATCCACGAAATTGCTGACCGATCCGGAAAACCCTTTGTGGCTATCAATATGGGAGCCATCCCGGTGGATATGATAGAGTCTGACCTGTTTGGTCATGTCAAAGGGGCGTTTACTGGGGCAGTCCAGCAAAAAACAGGCAAATTTTCCTATGCCGGAGAAGGTACCCTTTTCCTTGACGAAATCAACAGTCTGCCCATAGGACTTCAGACCAAACTCCTGAGAGTGCTTGAAGAGAAAACCATCACTCCGTTAGGAAGTAATGTCCCTGTCCCCGTGCATGCCAGGATCATCGCGGCCACAAACAAGGATCTCTCTGAAGAAATAGCCAAAGGGCGTTTTCGTCAAGATCTCTTTTTTCGCCTTAATGTCTTACCAGTAACAATCCCACCCCTAAGAGAGAGGAGCGAAGATATCCCTATGCTGGTTGAATATTACCGCCAGGCCTATTGCCATGAACGGCATCAGGATGTTGAACCTTTCAACCAGAAAACATTACGTTCTCTGCAAAAAGAAGCCTGGCCAGGAAACGTGAGGGAGTTGAAAAATTATGTGCGCAGAATTTGCATATTCGGATCGCAGCCCTTTACAGATAAGACTTCTCAGAATTCCGAACAATTGATTAAGCAGGGAATTAAGGAGCATTTGCCGCTAAAATCCCTGATAGAGCAAGTAGAGAAAAAATATCTGATAGAGATATTAGGCAAAAACCAGGGTCAGATAACTCAATCCTATGAGGATTTGGGGATTTCACGAAAAAGCCTCTACGACAAAATCAACAAATACGATATTAACTTAACTGTTTTCAGGCAGACCGGTTGACGAAGATGGCAATAATTTAGGACAGGTAGCAGATCACCTTTGCCTCTCTCGTCAAAGCCATACCCCCAAGAACGCAACATGGTTCCGCAACTATCCTGACAGTTGCTGCGATAAGATGAGATTGGCTGTGGAAAATGGGCTGCGAATAATTTACTGTAACGCAAATAAACCAAGGTCATTGACCAACCCTTAGCAGAGTTGTCAGAGTTCCGAAAATCGTGAAGCAACCGCCCCAAACAGAGAGATGCCTTGGCAGTTATACCTTTGAGTGCAGCCGCTATCGCCCTCGTTTGATAAGTTACGAAAAGTCACCCTTCGAAGCGATATGGTTATATCAGGATGGTTCCGGGGGAATCAAGGCAAAGAGTTTCTCCACAGTAACCCTGCTCAACCAGCGAAGAAAAATCAGCGTGAATTTGGCACCTGAAAAATACATGCCCAGGAGAAAGACCAGGTGCGACAAGCCATAAACCAGAGGCCCTCCGATCACAGCAATCATTGGTTCGTGCAACTTCAGGGCTGCAATACCACAGAGCGCAACGGCTGGCCAACCGAGAAGAAAACTGAAACAGATCAGGAAAACTCCGGCAAGAACCTGCAGGGAAGGCTTTTCTTTAAAGGCAGTCAAGTCAGCCTCTTCTTCGATAGCCTTACGGACAAAATCGATGGCGGCAAACCGTATAAGACCTTTTCTGATATTCAATTTCATTCTGTTCATAAAAAACTTGGATTATTCTCACTAATAAATGGCAGGATGCTGTCTCTTTTTCTCTTTATACCACAACCCGTTGCCCCGGCAACTCATTTGCACAGGTAGAACATGGCACCGACCGCTGACTCTTGGTTCTTTTTTGATAAAATCTATTGTATATCAATAGATACGCGTGGTGACAGACGAACGGAGGCGAAAAAACAGTTTGCCGATGTCGGCCTTCTGGAACGGGTGGAGTTTGAACTTGTCAAAAAACATCCCGACAATCAGGAAAAAGGGATCTTTCAATCCCATATGCTTTGTCTGAATAAAGGATTGCAGGCTGGAGCCCGCCATATCCTGATCTTTGAAGATGATATCCTTTTTCAGGGATACCAGCCCGAAGTTCTACGGAATGCCACTCTATTTCTGCAAAATTTTCCAGCCTGGAATGGTTTTTTTCTTGGAGGCATTACCACGAAAATGACAAAGACTGATGAACAATCCGTGGTCAACATACAATATCGCTGCCTGGCCCATGCCTATGCTCTCAACCATTCCTTTGCCAAGCGGATTGTTCAGGAAACATGGAATGATATTCCTTTTGATGATATACTGCGTCGCCATTGTAAGGATTTTTTTGCCATTTACCCCATGATAGCCTTTCAAAGCCAGGCCAGCACAGATAACCAGACCATTGCCATAGACAAGATGCGGCGATTCTTCGGCGGCCTGCCTTTTATCCAGAAAACTAATGAATTTTTCCAACGCCACAAGACACTGATTCTCTGTATTCACCTCCTTTTTCTCGCAGCCATCACTCTGGCAATCGTCAACGCCTGGACATAACAATCAACCTGACAACACACTACTCACATTGTTTAATTATCGCCTTCTCATCATTGTTTTCATCCTGATCTTCGGAACTGCTGCCGCAGGTATCCTTCGCCTTGATATCGACACAGACGTAGTCCGCTCTCTGCCGTCAGATCAAACCATTATAAGCGATGCCCTGGAGATATTCACCAACCATCCCATTCACGATCAGATTGCTGTTGATATCATGCTGGACAGAAATGATCCGGATATCCTGGTGGAATGCGGGAGTTTTGTTGAAGAACAACTCCGGGCAAGTAATCTGTTTGCAGAGGTAGGGACAAGCGAGATCGGCAAGCTCATCCCTGATCTTGCCTTGCATATTGTCAACAACCTGCCGATCATGTTCTCCCCAAAAGAGCTTACGCAGCAGATTGCCCCCAGATTGGAAAAAGAGGTTATCCAGCAGCGTCTGCAGGAACTGCTGCAGAAACTGAGCAGTCTCGAAGGAATCGGCCAGTCCAAATTTATCGCCAAAGACCCTCTTGGCCTTATGGAACCGGTCATGGCAAAGATGGCAATGCTTGCGCCTCTGGAAGGATCAAGGATGTACAGAGGCCACCTTTTCTCGGCAGACAACCTTCACCTCCTGGTGAGCGCACGGCCGCTTACTGCCGGAACAAACACGGCCTCTGCTCGACAGATTTCCGCACTGCTCGCCACAATTTCACAAAATCTCGCAGACAAATATGGCCCCGAGGGGATCAGCGTCACCCTCACTCCAGTGGGCGCCTATCGGGCAGCGCTGGACAATGAACGCATCATACGCCATGATGTCCGACTGGCCCTGCTGCTTTCAACTGCGGGTATTGCCCTGCTCCTGTTTTTTTCCTTTCCAAGGCCTCTGCTCGGTCTCTTCTCCCTGCTGCCGGCACTTGCCGGAACAGCTGCCGCCTTATTTGTCTTTTCCCTGTTTCATTCTTCCATCTCCATCATGGTCTTAGGCTTTGGCGGTGCTATTATCTCGATTACCGTTGATCACGGTATTGCCTATCTCCTCTTTCTTGATCGTCCAAAAAAGACAACAGGCAAAGAGGCCTCCCGGGAAGTCCTGGCGGTGGGAATCCTGGCGGTCCTCACCACTGGAGGTGCCTTTCTTATCCTCTGCTTCAGCGGTTTCCCCATCTTTGTGCAACTGGGTCAGTTCACGGCCTTAGGCGTATTCTTTTCCTTTCTTTTTGTCCATTCCGTCTTTCCCCACATCACCCCTTCCGTGCCTCCGACCTCCAAACGTACCCTTCCCCTGCAAAGGCTCGTGGACAGGATGTACAGCAATGGACGCGTCGGAGCAGCTGTTGCTGTAATCCTGGCCGTTACCCTGCTCTTTTTCGCTCACCCCAGATTCAATGTCAGTCTGGAAAGCATGAATACGGTAAGCACGGAGACCCTTGCTGCCGACAACCTCTTTGCAACGGTCTGGGGCAGTATTGATAATAAGATATTCTTGATGGTTACCGGTGATTCTATCGATGAAATCCAGGAAAAAAATGATATCCTCCTGCAAAAGATAGAAACAGATAGAGACGTCTCCATTCTCAAATCCGCCTTTGTTCCCTCCATGATATTTCCAGGCGAACTCAGGGCCAGAGAAAACCTGGCTGCCTGGCAACAGTTCTGGGATCGGAACAGGGTTGAAAAACTTCAAAAAGAACTGCAGGCAAGCGCTGTTTCCCTGGGTTTTGCCGCGCACGCCTTTGACCAGTTTCTGGACCAGCTCCAGCCGTCATTTCTACCTGACACCTCTGCCCTTCCTGCCCCCTATTACACCCTTATGGGTATATCGGAAAAGAACGGTACCTTAATCCAATTCATCACCCTTTCCCCAGGACAGAAGTACAGCGGCCAATCCTTTTTTGATCGTTACAGCCAAGAAGCCAAGATCTTTGACGGACCTTTTTTCTCTGAACAGCTGGCAAACATTCTGTTTACCACCTTTGCCACAATGCTTGCTATCATTGCAGTAAGCGTAGCTATCCTGCTGTTTTTCTTTTTCCTGAGCTGGCAGCTGACACTCATCACCCTGCTGCCCCCACTTTTTTCCTATATCTGTACCCTGGGGACCATGCAGCTGATTGGTCACCCCCTGGATATTCCCGGTCTGATGCTCTCCATTGTCATCCTGGGTATGGGCATCGATTATTCCATATTCTTTGTCAGGGCCCACCAACGATACCGCAATCCCGATCACTCCTCCTTCAGACTTGTACGCATGACAGTCTTTATGGCAGCTGTATCGACGCTCATCGGTTTTGGCGTCCTCTGTTTTGCCGAGCATTCCCTGTTACGAAGCATAGGTGTCACATCATTGCTGGGCATCGGCTACTCGCTGCTCGGCGCCTTTCTCCTTTTACCTCCTCTCCTGCAGGCTTTCTTCTCCGAAAAAAAACAGAGCGCCCCGGCAGAACAATCCCTCGCTCAGCGTGTTCTCGGCCGCTATCATCTCATGGAAGCATACCCACGGATGTTTGCCCGCTTTAAGCTAAAATCAGATCCCATGTTTGGAGATCTTGCCACACTTCTTGCAGACCATAAAAAAGATGTCACTATGGTCCTTGATATCGGCTGCGGCTATGGAGTTCCCGGCTGCTGGTGTCTGGAATACTTCCCGCAGGCGAAAATTATTGGTATTGATCCGGACCCGGAACGAGTGAGGGTAGCAGCCCTGGCCATGGGAGAAAGAGGGGATATTCGGCAAGACATGGCTCCGCAACTGCCTTTGCTTCCCAGGCCCGCCGATCTGGTGCTGCTGCTTGACATGCTGCACTATCTGGATGATGAAACAATCACTACCCTTTTTGCGAACTGCTTTGAGGCCCTTACCCACGGCGGGATACTGGTAATACGTTTTGTAATCCACCCGGACCTCCCGCCATCCAAGTCCTGGATGCTTGAACATTACAGGATCAAGTTCTCCGGCGGAACGCCCTGGTACCGTTCTTCTGAAAAGATGGCGGAACTCATGCGCAAGGCCGGTTTTATCGTTGAACGCAATATGGTTTCACAGTCAAATCCGGAACTGGTCTGGATAATAGGTAGAGCTGAAAAAGATGAAACCAGCAACAAATAGTGTACAGAAAAGCAATCTGTCCCCTGCTGAGAAAACCGGCTTTATCGCCTGTCTGCTTGCAGCTCTGCTCTTTTTCATCGGTGCCTGGTTTATTGCCATACTCCCCCTGTTTCTGTTTCTGCTGCTCTGCCTTGCAGCACCATTTTTTCCGCAACATGGGATTTTCCTCCCCATAATCAGCCGAGGTATATCCGGCAGCAAGGGCGTGGCCCTTACCTTTGATGACGGCCCATCCCCTTCTTCCACACCAATAGTGCTGGAACTGCTGGCCCGCTATAACCTGCAAGCCACCTTCTTTGTCATCGGTGAAAAAGCAGCCCGACACCCTGAGCTTATTGCAGACATTCTTGCCCGGGGACACGGCATTGCTAACCATTCCTGGCAACATGACAATCTGCTTATGTTAAGAAGCCGGAGAAAGCTCCGGCAGGATATCCACAGGACTCAGGAGGTATTACAGCAATTCGGAATTAAGCCCCTGCTCTTCCGGCCACCGGCAGGAATTACCAACCCACGCCTCAAGCAGGTACTTCTCGATGAAGGCTTGCTCACAGTCACCTTCAGTTGCCGGGCTTTTGACCAGGGAAATAAAAAAATTACCAATCTTGCACAGCGCATCCTGCAGAGGGTCAAACCAGGAGACATTATTCTTCTCCATGACGTTACCCCGCAGACAAAAATTGCAAAGAACTGTTGGAAAACTGAACTTGATACCCTTTTTCACGCCCTGCAAAAAAATCTTTACCCCGTCCAGCCGCTGGAAACCCTTATCGACCGTCCCGTAATGATTTCTTCCCAAAAAGGCCTGCAACTGAACAGCCTTCCATAATATTAAATCAGCCATGCTGCCCGGATCCGGGAAAATCCGTCTGTTATGCTGTCAGGCCATGGTTTCGAGAACAGATTGCCGAGCAGGAAGAACTTTCTGCAGAAGAGCTGTTCCTGGAGATTCAGCACCGGCGGAAAAGCTCAGGGAAAGGAAGGGAGCAGCGCTGACACGCTCTTTCAACTCCTTATCAAAACCTGAAACAAACTCTGCCTTTTCCCGAGATTCCAGGAAGAAGGAAAGCCTGATTGTCTCCTCGTTCTGAATAAAGTTGACTCGAACGTCTCCAAGTCCCTCCAAACTAAGATGCAGAGTACAGTTGAAACTCTCCTCCTGCTCCCTCTCTCCTCCTTGCTGCCCCCCCTCTCTCTCCACCATGAGATAGCCTTTTTCCACAAAGGAAAAAGGAAGAGGAAAAAGAAAGATACTGTCGTTGTTCAGCACTGCCTGCAAAAACTGACTGTTCTCTAAAGTCGAGAGCAGACGGTTGGCCTGAGCGCTGATCTCCTCCTGACCCTGGAAAAGTTTTGTGATTTCTGCAAGAAGCGTTTTGAGCTGAGCTGCTGTTTCCTGGCCCCTCCCCTGCGCCACCATGGCCTCTGACCGTATGCCCAGCTGCTCCAGACCTTTTTTTAGAAGTTCTCCTGCACCGGGTTCCTGGAGCTGGGCTGGTTGCAGCGACTGAAAGTCTTTCAACACTTGCTGCTGAGACGGGTTTAACAGATCCAAGCCTGTAAAAATAGGAAGCTGCAGGGCCCGAACCAGAGCAGGTAACTCCTGTCCCTGCGTAATAAGGGTAAGAGGCTGCGCTGATTTTACCGGATCACCTCCATCACCCACAGGCAAAAAAGTCACAGCAGGCTGCAGAGAGCGGAGCTGCAAGACCCGGCTATCTCCGGGACGTCCGCCAATAGGACCCTCCAGCCGATAGGATTCACTGCCGATCCGAACCAGGCTTTTATTGTCTCCCTGATTTTCAAGCACCGTGGCCTTCACTGTATAGTTGCCCTGGCGGAGCAACTGTGCCACTGCTTCAGGTTCCATCTTCTGCATCAGGGTCTGAGTTGTTTGACTGCTGCCTGGCGTTGCTCCCTGCAATGGCATTCCTTTTTCCGCAACCGGCAAACCAATACCTCTCAGTTCAATTGCCTGTTCGGACGTTGGCCTTGGCCCAAAAAAGAAGGTGGTCTGCAGATTCCTGAGGAGGGGGGTTAGGTTGACAGGCTCTCCTGTCAGGGGAAGAGTTCTCCTGATCTGGGCAGGAAGAGGATCTTCAATTTTCTGCAGTTCAAGAACAGGGTTCGTGGACAGGACCTGAAACCGAACCTGCTCCCCTTTACTAAGAGGCAGGCCTGATTGCACGCTGAACTGTGTCCCTGCCGCCTCCAGCAGGAACACATTCTTTCCCTGACTCTCCACTACAGTGGCAGAGAGCACTTTCCCTGTTTCCAATTGAGGAACAAGCGGAGACCTCTCCCCTGGCTGGCCAGGATTGGTCTGTCGGCCGCCAAGGGAGGCAATCGCTGTCAATTTATTGATCATCCCCCCTCCCGTAAATAATTAATAATCCCAACATATCCTTCAGAAAGCGCCTTTTTAACTATATCCGTAAAAACGTTAAAAATGCAACTTGGCGTAAAGGAAAATACATGCTTTACTATGAGTAATAATATTTATCTGGAAAATTTTTTTCACCTGCTCTCCAACCTCTTTGTCAGGATCTGATATCTTGTTATGAAAATGCTCCTGGCCCAACTCCTCTTTTTTGTCAGAAACAAAGAGGCAAAAAAAAATGTCGATCTCCTGCTTCGCTTCCTCTTCTTTCTGACATTCATCATCGCGCTGTACAGTATCACCTTCCATCTGATCATGCTCTACGAAGGCAGGAATTTCAGTTTGATCACAGGATTCTACTGGACACTTACGGTCATGTCGACTCTCGGTTTCGGGGATATCACCTTTTCCTCAGATCTGGGCCTGCTCTTTACCCTGCTTGTCCTTATTTCAGGAATCATCCTCCTCCTGATCATGCTGCCCTTTACCTTTATCCAGTTCTTTTACGCCCCCTGGCTGCAGGCCCAGAACCAGTCAAGGACCCCACGCTTCCTGCCGGAAACCATCCGCGGCCATGTCCTGCTGACAAACTTCGATGCATTGACCAGAAACCTTGTAAAGAAACTCAAAAAGCATCACTACGACTACACCTTCATTAACGGTGATCAGCAAAAGGCTCTGGAGATTTATGACGCCGGCTACAAAGTTGTCCTCGGTGATGTTGACAATCCTGACACTTATCAAAAGACTCAAGCCGCTCATGCGGCCCTGATCGTGGCCACGGCCGATGATCTGATTAACACCAATATCTCTTTTACAGTTCGGGAAATAAGTAACGTAGTACCCATTGCCAGCAGCGCTGACAAAGAACACTCTCTCGACATCCTCAACTTTCCCGGCAATACCCACGTCTTCCAGTTCATGAAAATGTTAGGCGTAAGCCTGGCAGAGAAGACCATAGGTGTTGTCGAACCCAATATCATCGGACGGTTCCAAGAACTGCTTATCGGAGAATTTCCTGTCCGCGACACTATTCTCACCGGGCAGACTCTGGCCCAATCCCGGCTCAGACAAACCCTTGGACTTACGGTTATCGGTTTCCTGGAACGAGGACAAATTCTCCCACCCGATCCGCAAACAGTACTCACCCAGACAAACATCCTGATCCTTGCAGGAACACAAACTGCCATGGAGCGGACAGGCAGACAGCTGGCAGCGGTCCCCACAGAGCCCCCTCCCGACCCTTCAGTACTCATCCTCGGTGGCGGAAGAGTGGGACAGGCAGCAGCCGATTTTCTCCTACAAAATAGTATTTCCTATAAAATTGTCGAAAAAATGGCTACAGTGAGGAAGGGCAAGGCCCATTGCATCCTTGGCGATGCCGCAGACATCAAGACCCTGGAGAAAGCCGGCATCAATAAGGCCCGATCAGTAATTATCACCACCCATACTGATGCCATGAATATCTACCTCTCCTTTTACTGCCGTCAGCTGCGACCGGATATTCAGATCATAACCCGGGCCACGGAAGAGCGCACCATGCCAAAACTGCACAGGGCCGGCGCCGACCTGGTGGTTTCCTCAGCGGCCATGGGGGCAAACTCCATCATGAATCTTCTGCAGCCCTCTGATGTCTCAATATTTTCAGAGGAGCTCAATGTTTTTCTGGTTCCGATTCCTGCGGCACTTGCAGGAAAGACCCTGATTGAGATCAAACTGCGGGAGCAAACCGGATGCAGTGTGCTGGCAATAAAAAGCGCTGAGAGTTTTCTCACGAATCCGGACCCGACCACTCCCCTGGCAAAAGCAGGAGAGTTACTCCTGGCCGGATCGCTGGAAGCTGAAAAAGTTTTCAGACAGGAGTATCTGAACTGATGCGAGAAACAATACGCAGCAAAAGATTCCCATTAACTGTACACAAAATCCTCAAAAAGTAGATTTCCCTATGTCCGACGATAAACACGAAAAATTCATTCATAGCATAAAGAAAAAGCTTAGCCTCTTCTTTCCCGAAGACACCTACTCTTTTACTTGGCAGGCGATTGAAGAAGGCCTGGAACGCGGTGACTTCATGGTCAAAAGTACGGAGATACTTCCCTACCTGCAAACCGCCCTCTTCGACGACAAGATCATCGAAGTTGAACTCGACGGCATGACCCGTGTCTATTTCAGCAGGATTCACGATGACACCCCTGATCTTGTCGAGGTGGAGGAGGATGGAGAAATCCGGCTTGAAGAACCTTTGTATCCTCCAGGGGATTATCTGAAATTGATGTCACACCTCATTACGCTGCCCCTGGAACCAGGCCTGGGCAATCTCCATATCCGAGACAGTCAGAAGGTCATGCTCCGCCTCTTTACCGCCACCTGTGCCATTGAACTGGGTACTTTTTTTCAGGATTTGGCCGTGGTTCGCGATATTCCCGTACTGCGCCTGGCCTTTCCCGTTATCGGCAGACAGGTTCGAGGAGCAAGGGCCTTCCGGGCAAAGGTTCCGACCGATATGGACTTCCTTCTTCTTGTCATGGGCAAACGCAAGCGTCCGAACATGCGCAAGCATCCGACAGATATCAGCGCCAACGGCATGTCCTTTCAGGTACGTAAGGAAGAGCGAACCCTGTTCCAGATAGATGAAACCTGTAGTATCCAGTTTGTCCTGAATGGTGAGTTACTGGTGAAAGTGAACTGTACAGTCCGTCATATTTCCAAGGTACGGGGAAAAAAAGGAATCGAATACCGTTGCGGAGTCCAGTTCGATCTGCCCACCCGCTCCGTTGCCGCCAGCATAGAAACCGTTGTGGCCGCAGTGCAGCGGGCGCATCTCAAAGAGCTCTCTGACAAATCATTGGAAAGCGGTATCAGGTTGGTTCAGTGACCTGCCTTCTCCCCCTCTTTTTCACCGCCTCGATCCGTTTTCCCACAGATCGACACCTGTCAGTTCTTTCTTTATCGCGACCCCTACTTCTTCCATGGTGTAAGGCTTCTTGACGAAACTTCCCGCCCCATAGGCCTGAACCTTTCTCACCTCTTCTGTCTCAGCAAAGCCACTGGCAACAACCGACTTCAAGCCAGGCACTACTTTCAGCAGCTGTTCATACGTCTCCCGACCATTCATTCCCGGTTCCATAAGCATATCCAGGACGACAAGATCCGGGGCCTTCTCTCTGACAAGGGCGAGGGCCTCCTCGCCTGAACTTGCCGTAGAAACAGAGTAATTCAGCCGTTCCAACATTCTTCTGGCAATAAGCCGCTGTTCTTCCACATCATCAACCACCAGAATAGACTCATTATTTCCGCGAAGCTGATCCAGCGGGATAATGTTCTCGGCCAGAGACAACTCATCTCTGCAAACAGGGAAAAAAAGTTCAAAGCTTGTTCCACGTTCACTGCTGCTGACACAGATGTAGCCTTGGTGATCCAGCATTGTGTTCCAAACCACGGTCAATCCTAAACCAGTCCCGCTTCGTCCCATCACTTTCCTGGAATAAAAGGGCTCAAAGATACGATCCAGATCATCAGCCTTGATACCTGGGCCGGTATCAGTCACCTGAAGCACAACATATTCGCCTGGCGGTACATCCTTGCAGCCGTCAAGGGGCATGTCAAGGTGTTGATTCCTGGTAACCAGAACCACTGTCCCTTCACCGTTAATGGCCTCTGCAGCATTAGCGGCGAGGTTGGTTATCACTTTCCGAATATGAATAAGGGAACAACTGAGATGTGACAGGTTGTCATCCAGCTCCAAAACAAAGGAGACTCGGGGGTGAGCTTTTTTGATCTGTTGGATTTCCACCGAGTCACAGCAATTCTTCAGCAAGCTGTTCAGTGACACGACTTCCTTGGTGCTGGCAACCCCTCTGGCAACAGTGAGCAGATCGGCAACAACTGCTGCTGCTCTGCGTCCGGAGTTGAGTATTTCCTCCAGCGGCAGACGCTGTGGGCTGTCTTCCGGAAGATCAAGGAGCAGTAGTTCGGGCAGACTGACCACTCCGGAGAGAATATTGTTCAAATCGTGGGCAACGCCACCAGCCAGTAAGCCAAGGGACTCCATCTTTTTGGTTGTGGCCTTGCTGCGTTTTCGCTCCTCCTCTTCTCTTTTCAGGCGATTCTTCTCCGTCAGGTCGTTGAAGTTGATAATAAACCGTTCCCCAATCTGCGTAAAAGTGAACTCGACCTCCGCCACGGTCCTGTCCTTTCTCAAGAACGTTCGCTGAAAGGATTGGATATGCCGAACCCCCTCCATAGATACAGCAAACATCTTCTGCCAGGAAGCCCTGTTCTGATCGGCAAGCTCACTGTTGTCATAGACTGCATCAAACCAATCATCTATAAACTGCAACTCCTGATCATCATACCCGTACAGGAGACGACATTTTTCGTTAATCATTTCAATCCGGCCGTTCACATTGACCACGGCCATGGGGACACTGGCATGTCGAATCAAATCGGCAAGAGTCTGTTCGCTCTGCTCCAGTTGCTGCTGAGTCTTTCGCAGCTTTTTCTCTGCGCGACTGACAATAACCTGACGAATCTGCCAGGAAATCCAGGAAAAGAGGGATAACATGACAAAAGCTATGATGACAATCCATTGATTGCGAAAGGTATTCATAGGAGCCAGGGCCTGCTCTGCGGCTGTGGCAACGACTATAGACCAGTGGTTATGGGGAAGTACGATGGGAACATAACTTGCATATTTGAGAATGGCCTCCGTCTCTTCTCCCCTGATCCGGTCATAACTATAGGTTGTATCTCCTGTCTCACCCTTCATCATCTTTTTGGCCATTTCGATGACTGAAGGAAACTGTGAGGAGGTCTCATAGACTGTCTTTCCAATATGGCCGGGAACCGGGCAATAGAGTTCCACTCCACTCGTGTCGATAAGCCAGGCATAGCCCTCAGTGCCAATCTTGATATTTTCCACATATTGGCTGGAAATCAAGCGGAAGGGAATGAGAACACTGATGGACCCGGCATACTTCCCGTTATCAAAGACCGGATAGGCAAGGGCCACACTGGCAAAACCCTGCACCGCCTGAAAAACATTACTGACGACAGGTTTCTGCTCATTCATGACATAACGGTTATGTTCCTGCCCACTGATATTCTTGCCGATCACCTGGTCATTACGAGGAGAAGTATAAAGGATATTACCCGTTGCATCCACACGGGTAATTGCCAGGACCTCCTTTTGGTGCGATTGGAAAAAGTTATCCATCTGCTGCTTCCCTGTTTCATCCAGGGAGATAATGGTTTGATGGTGGGACAGGTAGTCCAGATTATTGGAGAGATGTTTGAAAAACTCTTCGATACCTTTGGCGGCCTGTGCAGCCAGCAAACGCTGGTGGCTATACAGATTCTCAATGACTGTCTCTCGAATGGCCTTGTACGGGAGATAAAAAATAAAGGCACAGAACCCGAGAAAAAGAAGAAAGAAAAAGAGGCGACGTCTGATCATCTTCCACGAACGTGTTGGTTTTCTAAAAAGGAGGGAGAAACAACTATGTCCAACCAGTCAAGTGGCACCGGTCTTGTTACCAGTGCATATCATTTATATAATGCTATACCATTACACTGGCAAAAGACAAGAGATGCTGATTTTTTTATCAAAACACATTGGAGATAAAAAAAAGAAGGCCGCATCATCCGGTCACCCAAGAGTTGACGTCTAACCATCTTTTCAGAGTGACAAGTTGGTTAGAATAAATATCTTGACAGCCTTAACAAATCAGCCTGTTCAGAGCATATGCCCTGCTTAACCACTCATCTGAACCCATCACAACAATAATACGATATCTGTTTTCTTATCTTGACTTAAAAAAACATCTACGATTAGATAGTTATTACTAGAAACAATAATAATTCAGCTAATTAGAGTCAAACCTGCTACAACAAGGGGAACAATAAGGCACAGCAGAGCATTACTCGTTGCATCATCACGCCAACCCAAGGTTTTCAAAGGAAGACCTCCCCCATAAGCTATACAACCTGTTCATATTCTACCATGAGGAGAGAATCAATGAAGAGAATTGTTGCTGTCTTGAATCTGTTCCCCAGCAGCACTCCCCATCCTTTGATCGATTCTAGAAACATGCCTCTCCAGAAACTCACTCCTTATACCACCACAGCAGAATTCCAGGTGGAATTCAACTTCAGGATTGCCTCCAGATGAAAAAGATTCCAGAAGAATCAATTTTTGAATTACACATGGTCAGACAGCAGTTAAAAAAGGTGCTGGAAGAACACGGACAGGCCATCCTGCAGCTTAAAAAGAGCGAAGAAAAGTTCAGAACCATTGCCGACTATACCTACAACTGGGAATACTGGCTGAACCCCAAAGGGGAATTTCTATACAACTCACCATCATGTGAAGGCTTGACCGGATATTCCGCCGAGGAGTTCACTACCGAGCAGGACCTCCTCTTATCTATTATTCATTCAGACGACCGGGACAACTTCAAAAACCATCGGCAACACGCCTGCTATACTTCTGGGGCGGCACAACACATTGTATTCAGGATTATTACCAAAGAAGGAGTCCTGCGCTGGATCGCTCACAGCTGCCAGCCCGTATATAATTCTCAAGGCCAGTTTCTTGGCAGACGGGGAAGTAATCGTAATATAACAACACAAAAATGCATTGAAGAACAAATACAGCTGAGCGAAGAACGATTCCGTCTGGCTCTCGATGCATCTTCTGACGGGGTCTGGGATATAAATCTTGTCTCCAATAAAGAGTATTACGGGGAGAACTGGTACCACGTTCTTGGTTACACTGAGCTTGATGTAAAAACCAACTCTCTGACCTGGGAGGAACTGCTGCATCCTGACGACAAAGCGAAAACCCTGATAGCTGTCCAACAGCACCTGGATGGATTAACCCCTCACTATGAATCGGAATTCAGGATGCGCAACAAATCTGGAGAATGGCAGTGGTTTCTCTCCCGGGGCAAAGTAGTGGAAAAGAGCGAAACCGGCAATCCCCTCCGTTTTATCGGAACCAATACCGATATCACAAAGAACAAAAAAGTAGAGCTGGAACTGCAGGACATGCAAAATATTCTGGAGAAAAAAGTTGCCAAACGAACCAATGAAATACAGGACGTTAATGTCGCCCTCAACGTCCTGCTGAAAAAAATGGAACAGGACAAGATTGAGCTTGAACAGAAGATTACAGACAACATCACCAGACTTGTTATTCCCTATCTGGAAAAACTGCAAAACCTCAATCTGAATGCAAAGCACAGGATCATAGTAGAAATGCTGGCAGCCAACCTGCAGGAACTGACCGCCTCTTTTTCCCACACTGTTTCTTTGGGAATGGACAAACTCACGCCCACGGAACTACAAATTGCCAATCTGGTGAAGCATGGAAAAACGACCAAGGATATCGCTGAATTGATGCATCTTGCCCCGGGAACAATCAGTATTCACAGAAAGAACATCAGAAGAAAACTCGGTATCTCGCAACACAAGGTCAATCTCCAGGCCTATCTTTCTTCCACTACCTGAGCGGCCCTCCCAAAAAGCCCCCCTCCGCAGCAAATTTCAAAAAACAACGACTCCGGACTCAACCTGTTTCAGATATGGGTACCTTCCCCTCCCACAATGGATAGGTTTCCTACCCATTCCCTATCCGCTTTTACCTCATTGTTTTTCCATTGTTTATTTTGAGATAATAAGAGAAAGGATGGATTTCATATCTTCATCCCTCCATTATCGAAATCAACGGAGACATCTTATCCGACAGTTCCCTTGTTTCACCAACCAACATGGGGGACGAAGACTTACTTGAAAGTTCAACTTACCCAAAAAGAAATCAATACATACTCAGGTGTTCAAGGAGGATAGCCACAAGAAGCCATTATAACAAACCTAGTTACTCAAGGAGGGGGGGAAAAATGAATAAACTTCGGCTACTCAGCATCAGTATTATCTTAGTACTATTTGGTTGTAGTGGAGCATTCGCGGTAGTGGGATACGGCCCCGGGAGAATCGAACTGAAGATTTTTGCCGGCCAAGACCATATTGATGTCGGAAGCGGCGGCATCTGGAACTCACGAGACAAACTGCATATTCAGCTGGACCCGGCTGATGGTTGGAGAATCAAGGGCTACCATGTAGATCTGGGAGGAGGTGAGGAGTACACGCCTCCTCTGACCACAACGGGCAACCCGAAAATAGGGTATTTTGCTTACACAGAAGAATTCCAATTACCATACACAAACGAAGTCAATGAAGATGGCCACCCATTCCGGCGAACTCTCGTTCTCGACCTTGAAGAGGATCTTGGCTTTAAGTGGGGCGTACCCTGGGCCGATCTGCGTACTCAGGGTGTAGCTATCTTTCTGTCTTTGATCAAACTTGATGAGGAGGGAAATGTTGTCAGTGAGACCGGAGCATGGGTGGTTCCGGAACTGGTTACCTGGGCTGATGAGACAACCGTAGAATCCGAAGAAGGACTTATTGTCGACACCAGCAGCGGTGAGATTATTACAGCCGAGGTCACCGAGATCAAATGGGTCGGTAAAGGCAACAAGGTCGCCCAACTTGCGGAGCAGCAAGCACAAAGAACCTGGGTCGTCGAAGAAACTGAGGATGCCATCGCATTCGACGGTGGCCGCTGGGGCTGGTGGTTCCACTACGAGATAGCCCATCCCAAGACAGGCCACTTCATTGATTCACCAGTGGCCGGACTCTCGGTAGAAACTCCGACATATGCCGGTGTTACTGATGTAAACGCCGCCTTCGATTACTTTCCCGGGGAAAAAGTAGACATCTCCATCGGATCCATTCTTCTCGGTTCAACATTAGCCGATCACAAGATATCTCCACTGGACATCTTTCCTGCGGCCGACACTGAGGATCCGCAGGTTATCAACATGGCCCGTCTGCTGCAGAGCCTTGACCTGGACGGCAATGCACAAGGCGGCATCATCATCAGCGAAGAAGTGGTTGGTGCCTTTGAACAAGCCATGGCTGACCTGGGACAATCAAGTATCGATTTCAGCAATGACAACCAGGTCGAAGGTATCATCCAGGCGACCGTCAGCTACGCTGGTCAGCTGGATCCCGCCATCGCTCTGACAGTGATTTCTGCTGTAAGCGCCAGAGGGCACCTGGAGGGCACGCTGAGCAACTCCATGTTCCGCAAGAGAGTTTCACGCACGCCGAACTTGACCAGCTCCAAGGGCAAGATGGCCCTGTCGACGACGTGGCTGCCGGCTCTGCCGGCCAACTCCGCCGATGGGACGGAGATTGTGGATATCACCTACCTCGATGAGGAAGGCGGAGTGATTCGCACCACCAATGAAGCCAAGCCGATCGTCATCACCTTCACCGACGCAGACCCGCTCACCGGGGCAGCCGACGTCTGGGCCGGCGTCTCCCGGGACGATGGCAACACATGGAAACGCAAGAACATTTCCCGTTCGGGCAACCGCACCTCCTTCACCCTGGCAAACGGCAGCGAATACTACGGCGATTGCAAGAAGCCGGTCATCCAGGTCCAGGGCAACAAGATCCTGATTGCCTGGTCCAGCAAGTATGCCCGCGGCGGCAAGCCGCGCTACGCCATTGTCACAACCACTGGCATTGAGGATGACCCTTCGACCCTCAAAGATGAGACCAGTTATGAGTATGACGATCCCTATGCAGTGGACGACATCTGGGGCGTCAGTGGACCCCAGCGCTCCCGCGACTACACCGAGGACGGCTACCCCGAAGTGGGTGAGGTTCCCTACAGCGCTCTGTGGACCTGCCGTGGCGTGATCGCTTCCCAGACCGACGTGAACGCAGGTGTGGGCGACTTTGTCGGCGACATCGTCTGGTTCAAGCCCGAGCGTTTGACCAGCGGCCGCCGTGACGTCAACCAGATCTTCATCGGTGCTGCTTCGGGCGCCGGCTTCGGCGTCATCTGGCAGGAAGACCCCGATGGCGTGCGGCCGGGCCGAGCCGTCGGCCCCGGCGAGGGCTGGAGCGGCGCCACCACCAGCCACAAGACCGACATCTGGTACAGCTACGTCTCTTGGGGGGATCACACCAAGATCGATACGCACTTCGTGATCGGGGGCGATCCCGAGCATCCCGTTCAGTACGATGACGAAGGGAACGAAGTCGAAGTCGTCAACCGTCCCAAGGCCCTGGTCCCCATGTCATTGCCGGTGCGCATCTCGGACAACGACGTGCTGAACAAGAAGAACATGGGTCTGGATACCAGCAGCGACGCCGAAGACGTGTCCTATTTCCCGGAGAACCTGACACGTTGCGTCAAGTTCGAGGCCGGCAAGAGCATGGTCACCCCGGATGCCGAGAATGCGTGGGAAGCCGACTACGCGGTGCTGCGAGCCGTACCGGAAGACCACTATCCGAGCATGAACTGCACCAACTGCCATGTGCCCTATGGGTTGGATCCCCACAATCTGGACACGCCGACCCAGGGCGCTCCCATTCCCCTGGTGGTCGTGAATGCCGAAGCCAATGATTATATCGGCGGCTTTACCAACGGTGACTGCGTCAGCTGTCATTTCAGCAACATCGTACCCCGTGACCGGGTCATCGCCATGACTTCTGGTCTCGACGAGGATGCCAAATGTGATGAGTGCGAGTCCAAAGGCGGAATATGGAAGGATGACCTCGAGGCTTACTTCCCCTACGAAGGCTACCCCTACATCTTCGAGGAAGATTCCGTCAATGACGGAACCCACCAGTACGGGCTGAAGGTTGCGGAGTTGTTGAGCGGCGAATACTACACCTTTATCAACAACGCCGGCAATGAGCGGTCTGTCGCCATCACCACCGACGGCAGGCTGCTGGACGGAGATACCGGGGCCTCCCGGCCCAACATCTTCCTGCAGTCCTACGTCAACACGGCCGGCAAGACCAGCGCCTGGGCCGTCATCACCTACGAGGAAACCAAGGGCGCCGGCAGCGGACCTCCCGATCCCGACGACCTGATCCACTCCGACGACTATTCTCCCGAAGAGGGCAAGAATGTCATTTACCACAGCTTCGATTTCACAAACCCAGATGTCGTCTCCGCAGGCCACATCATGAACCCGCCGGAAACCGACGATTCCGGCAACCCCATCTACCTGGTCGACGAATACGGCACCCAGATCCCGGACTATCTCGGCAGGCCGCAGTTGGCCTACGAGAATGCCCGGCGGGGCCGCATTATCATGCAGGGCGTCAGCGCTATGGGGGCCTCCCGCACGCCCCTGTTGATGGTCTACAAGATGGGCGAAGCCGGCCACGGCCGTCCCTCGGACATCTTCCTGTCGCGGTGGGAGGTTCCCATAACTGACACGCCAACGGTGGACAACCCCTACCGCTTCGAGAACGTCCAGGGCGAATTGCGCGTGGATCCGCTCAGCGAGCAGCCCTACTGGCACAGCGGTCCGAAGAATATGAGCTCCGTCACTCCCACGGAGGTGACCGAGAGCATGGGCGATCCGGAGTCTGATGACCCCTTCGGCGCCTTCAAGGTCATCAGATGGGTGCAGACGGTCGATAACTTTGAGGACAAATCCCACAAGAACCCGTACGATGACGCCCGCGCCCATCGCGGCCAGATTCGCGGCGATTTCGTCACCATGGGCTTCTCCTACACCGCCAACTGGGCTGCGTCTCGCAACGGCAACGACAAGTACGACCTGTTCATCCGCCGGTCCTTCGACGGCGGCAAGACCTGGACCACCGATCCGGCTGGAAACGGTGTGGCGCACGGTCAGACCTGGACGTATCCCAGCGGCACCGAGAGTCCCGGCACCAAGGTGGAGGAACTCAACTTCTACCCTGCGGGCGATTTTGAGTCGATGCGCAACCTGTCGCAGCTGCCCAACCACAAGGAGACGGTCATAGAACCCCGCATCGTCGCCGTGCCCGGCACGATCAAGGATCCGGTGACGAAGGAGTGGACGAAAATTCCCGAGGACAAGCAGAACCCGGACGTCTTCTACGTGGCCTACGGCACCTCCACCAACCCCAAGAAGGATCCGGTTACCAAGGAGCAGGACGTACCGGTCCCGGCGGATCTCTACTACAGTTTCAGCAAAGACAGGGGTGAGAGCTATCACCTGGATGAGTGGGTGGTCAATCCCGACAGCGACGGCAACAACGCCGGAGAAACCGTGTATCGCTGGGGTCGACTGGCCAAAGGTGATGCAGAACAGGGTGAAGCGCAGCTGCGCATGACTCCTGACGGCTCACGTTTTTACGCCACCTGGCTGGACGATGGCATCGAAGGCAGTGATATCGTCTTCCGGCGGGTCATGTCGAAGGCCTTTGACGCGAACAAGTCCCCTGAAACCCTCCTGGCAGAGGAAGCAGAGCCCTTCTGATAGACCCGGAGCCTGTGGTTGAAACAGAAGAATAAGAGGCCGGATCGGAAGACGACTAATATCATGCAGTAAAGCACGGTTGCCGGCCAGGGGATTTTCCCGGGCAGGCAACCGTGATCAATCGTTACTGCTATTGAACTCGAAATCCCATTGAAACTGAGACAGTTTCTATCATTTTCAATGAAAAGAAAGCCGAGGAAAAAACTATGAAAACAAAACGCTACATTGCCACCCTGGCCATGCTGCTACTCATGGCCGCCCCTGCGCTTGCCGAAGACGGAGAACTGTTCGTAAAGGACATTTCAAAAACACCGGACTTGGATACAAATCACGCCGCGCTCTGTGTGTTGTATAAGAATGTTCTAGCCAGGAATTCGTCAGGCGAACCGGCACCGGTCACTTATACCGCCAAAGATGGCAGTGAGTTTACCAACGATTACGTCAGGCCGCTTATTGCTATGTATCACGATGGGCCAGTAGTCAATCCCGAGGACAGCGGAGAATTCCCGGGTCACGGCCAACGCGATGTGTTCGGCGCAGTGAGTCTGGATGACGGCAATACCTTTATACGCTCGAACCTGTCGAACTCGGGAGATAAGAGTTCCTTCACGCTCAAGGACCACACCACCTATTACGGTGACACCTTCCGGCTTTTCACCAATTCGGCCGGAACCAAAGTGATGGCCGCCTGGGCCAGCCGATATGCCAACGGTGGCAATCCCAACTACGCCATGTCGGACACGGACCGGGAAGCCCTTGCAGCGTATCTGGGAATTGACCGGACAGATGCGGGGTTCGACTTGTACGTGGACGACATCTGGGGCGTCACCGGTTCCCAAGGCTCGTCCGATTTTGCCGATGAAGGCTTTCCTTCAGTGGGCGAGGTGCCCTATGCAACGCTGTGGACTTGCCGCGGCACGCTGGAAGATACCGACGGGGACGGGAAATACGACGCGGTGGTGTGGCGCCAGGCCGAACGGCTGACGTCCGGCCGGCGCGACGTACACCGCATCGAGGTGGGCGTGGCCGGCGGTGCCGGCTTCGTGGTCACCTGGCAGGAAGATCCTGATGGTCTGCGGCCCGGCACCGGTGAAGGCCCCGGCGAAGGCTGGAGCGGTGCTGTTGCGCACCACGAGACGGACATCTGGTACAGCTACATCGATTGGAATGATTTCGATAAGGTGGATGACGGGGCTGAAGGCTTCAGCGCCATAGATCTCGCCGCTTACACTCTCGAGACCACTCCCGCAGTGGGCATCCCCATGTCCATGCCGGTTCGTTTGACCGACAACGCCATGGGACTCGCAAAGCCGGATGATTACGATGCGGCTGGAGAGCCCTCCTACCTCTACGAGCTCGATCAAGACGGCAACGGTGTGAGTGATCTTTGTGAAAAAACGGTGAAGGTCACGGTGGAAATTCCAGACACCTCCAGTAATCCCCCGACCTCAACTACTCCAATGGATTTACAAATGTGCGTTGCCGAAGATGGCCGCCTCATGCGGGGCAACACCGGGGCTACGCGTAACCGCGTCAACCTGCGGGGCTATGACACGGACGGCGACGGTGCGTTTGACGAGGCTTGGGTTGTCATGGCCTACGAGGAATCCAAGGGTCTGGGTGAGGAATTAGACTACGATCCAGGCGAATTGATCGAAAAAGTCGACATGGGCAAGAACATCTGGTACCACAGCTTCGACATGCGTAACCCGGAACTGGTCTCCCAGGGCATGATGCTCAACATGCCGGCGGTCTACCCGGACGGAACGCCCGTTGTACAAACTGAGAATCGTCTGGTGGAATATCCTCAACAAGCTGTATCCGCGGACGGTAACATTAGCTATAATTACCGATTCATGCATATCGAGCCTGATCCTATCTACGAAGAACAACCAGAAACGGCGATACCCACAGTGCTGCTGCAGACCGAGATCGCCCGGCGCTTCAGCCTGATCTCCCAGCCTGCCAAGGACGCCGGCCCGTCCGGCACGGTGGCGTTGGCTACGTGGAAACAGGGGATCATTCGTCAGGGTGGCCCGGCCGATGTCTATGGCCGACGTTTCATCATCCCTGAAGGGTTCAATGCCGCCGTGGACAACCCCTACGGCTACGACTGCATGGAATGCAGAACCAAGCTCTTCGAAGACGGATCCAATCCGCGCTACGTCAAGGGTCTTTGCATCTCTCCGCCCGAGGCCCTGTCCGCCAGCATGCCTTTCGACGTGCCGAATATTGGTGGGGAAGCCAGCTCCATGGGCAATGACATCCCTGCCCTGATCGCGGCGTTCCCCTTCAACGAGGCCTTCGACGACATCGATATGACTTTGTTGCCAGAAGGCGTGGACCAGATGCCGAAGGTCTACGAGTGGCAGCAGCTCGGGGCCAATTACGGCCAGGCAATCACGGATACTGATTTGACCAACTTGGACGATCAGTCCTGGGAAAACCCCTACGATGTGGCAAAGGGACACCGGGGTTTCATATCCGGCGACTTCATCATGTTGTTGTATGCATGGTCTCCCAACTGGCTGGCCAATACCTGGGGCCACGACAACTACAACCTGTACGTCAGGCGTTCCTTTGACGGCGGCGTCACCTGGACCACCTTGCCCACAGGCTGGACCGACACGCAGGCCCTACCCTCAACCACGACACTTGTAGCCGACGGCACAAAGTTCTACGAGTGGATGGGACCCGCCGGTACAGCTACCGAATACAAGGTGGAGTTCGATCTGGTTGCGGGTCAGTTTGAGCCAACCCGCAGCATGTCCATGCTCAACGGCCTCAAGGAGACCGTGCTTGATCCGCGTTACGCTCCCACCGGAGGTCCGACGCACTCGAGCATCCTCGACGAAACCGGAGCACTCGACAACCCCAATGGGGATGGTGAGAGTGAGCGTGATCCTTCCAAGTTTTTCATCACCTTCGAGGTAGGAGACAACACACTTTCAGAGTTCGGCGAGGCGCCCCCCCAGGATATGTACTATAGCCGCGCCACCAATTACGGCGATGACTATGAATATGTGTGGGATGAAGAAATCGCGGTACCCGATGGTGATGGATTCACTTATGACCTCACATCCGATAAAAATGAGGGCTACTTCGATTGGCTGGAAGGCAAAGAAGAAACCCACGCCGCCGAGGCTTCCATGCACGCCAGTCCTGGTGGCAAGTTCTTCTGGGCCGTTTGGGAACAGTGGAAGGAAGACGCAGACGGGGAAGCGTACGACACCGATGCTCCTCTCAGAAGGCTCATGTTCCTGGATGATGAGATCGAAGACACTGAAAATCCCAACCAAGGCCCCGGCGACGACGTCGGCCCCCCCAGCGGCGACGACCCCACACCGCCGCGTCCCGGAAAGCGGTAGAAAGATCCAGTGAATGAATAGTCCGGGTCCATAAGTCAATTTGTCTCGAAAAAGAAAGCCCCTCCCCCGATCCCCGGGGGAGGGGGACAGGATAGCTCGGCAGGTTGCTGTATTCATCGTTGATAATTTTCCTCCAGAAGGAATCTTCTATGCTCTCTGGAACCAGGAAACTCTGGATCGAAGAAGCAACGTAATCACCAGCGACGCTTGGTTTCGCAGGGTATTTATTATATCTTGACGAAGAAACGATTACACCGCCAAGTGGAGGCGGAGGAGGAAGTAAGGACAAAAGCAGCATGACCAGCACAAGCATCAGCCAAAAAAACCACTCTAAACTGCCGGAACGCTTTATTCATGAACACATATGGCAAGCCAGGCAAGAGGCGACATTATACTCTATTGACGGGTTACATGAAGATACGCGAGTGTTGCCATTCGGGACGGCCTGTATCACGGATTCCCAGTCACTCTCTGACATAACAAATAAACAGAGCCTGAGTGTTGGAGTCCTGAACGGTATGAATATGATCCATGCTGAGCAGGAACGGTGCAGTACAATTCATCTTCCTGAATTTGCAGATTGTTTCCTTTTCAGGCAGGAAGCTGCACCTTCTGTCCTTTGAACATAAAAACAAGCCAATTTTCTTGTGAAAATAGCTGTAACCTTTTGTTACTCCAATCGTTCAAATAGTGAAGTCAATAAATTCCAGACGTGCCAACAAGAGCACTTGGGACTGGACACATACATGAATAGTCAATAGTCCGGCAATACGAATTCGATACAGCAGCCAATAAATATCATAGGTATTGGGGGTCATACCTAATGAAACAAAAACAAACCCGGGAACTATTCAATGACATTTTTAATATCTCATCCATTCAGAGGATGCTTGAAGCAGATAAGGAGTCCTTCAACACCATGCTGGATGAACTCCCGGTTTGTCTCTGGCTACATGACGAAAATCATACAATAATATATAGCAACAAAGGGTTTAAAGAAAAATTTGGTACTTGCCAAAAACAGACTTGCTATCAATGCATTATGAGAGAAAAAAATGTCTGTAGTTGCTGCCAGTCAAAGAAATCACTGGCAAACGAAAAACCTGATCAATGCAACCTCTGCAAACGCGGAAATTGCGGATACGATATTAACATAATACATATGCCCATCACCGACAAAGACGGGCAAAAGTTCATTTTAAAATCAAGTCTGCATATTAAAGAGCTGGGCCTCCTGATAAAAAAACATTTCCCCATAACAACTGAGTACTAATGAAGAAAAAAATCTCCGACCCCTGTTCGCGGCTAAAGCCGCTCCTGCATGAACAGCACAACTTCTTGTATGCTCTTCCCTCCAGCCACGCACCATCCAAGTTGTAAGACCGTCCCCGGTGCCACTCTTACCAGGAAAGGTAAATAAATCCAGAAAAGGCATTGCAGTCACTAGCATTGTGCAAACAAAAATGGTCCCGGATCAATAACGACCCGGGACCATTTTCACTTAGAAATCAGGCTGAAAATCCTTTAGATAACGTAGAGCTCGTCCAACTTGCCAAAAAGGGATTTGCGCTCGTCCTCAAACCTTTTCAACTTGTCTTGGGCTTCCCGTTCCTTACCCTGATTGTAGAGAGAAACGATCTCCTTGGCGATGGAGTGTACTGCTTCATGATGCCTCCCTATTTCCTGAAACAGGGGCAAATCAGTGAAAATAGCTGCACTCTGGCCTTGGTACCACTTACCAAATTCACAGTTAGTATGGGCAACCACTTCGTCCGGCTGCATTTTCCTCCGCCCCTGGAGGACTGCTTCCAGCCGTTGTTTCCAAGCAAGATGGGCCTCTTTGACTTTAGCGATATCAAACTTCTCATCTCCGAGATCAAACTCCTCGACCATCTTATTGAGGTAAGCGGATATCTTATTCATCTCTCTGGAAAACGCCGTGGTTTCCAGGCAGTTTTCGGAAATAACACCTGCGGTCTTCTGGAGTTGAACGATGTCGCTTGCCACATTCTGATTGACAAGTGAGGCCTGGGCCACGTTTTCATTGACCTCCTGGATCCCCTGAGCCACTTGCCCGACATTTTCAGCTATTTCACTGGTGGCAGCTGATTGCTGGGAAACCGAACTGTTGATCGAAATAACAATCTCGTTGACCTTGGCTATGATTGCCGTGATTCCAGCGATCTGTCCAACGCTTGCAGCCGTAGAGTTCTGAACACCAGCGATCTTGTTCTTAATCTCTCCGGTGGCGTGGGCCGTCTGCCTGGCCAACTCCTTGATCTCGTTAGCGACCACGGCAAAGCCCTTGCCCGCTTCACCGGCCCGGGCCGCCTCAATGGTGGCGTTGAGGGCCAGAAGGTTGGTCTGTTCCGAAATCTCAGTAATAACCTCGGTGACCTTGTTGATCTCCTGGGCTGCGGCCCCCAGAGTCTCCATACTCTTTGAAACCTTGTCACTATCCTGCACCGCCTGTTGAGTGATAGTGGTGGCGGTGCTCAGCTGCTCACCTATTTCCCTGGTAGTGGCATCCATCTCTTCGGTTGCCGCCGCCACCAACTGGACATTCGTGGAAGCCTGCTCCATGGAGCTGGCAACCGATTGCATGTTGACGCTCATCTCTTCAGCAGAGGTAGCTACTGTTATGCTCCTATTGGACATCTCATCTGCCTCGCTTGACATCGTCCCTGAAAAGTCGAGCATGGTGGTTGATGAGGCATTAAGAGTGTGGGAGTTATTTTTGATACCCTTGAACATTCTGCTCAGATCCTTGACCATCTTGTTCAGGGCCTTAGCCAGATCCCCGATTTCGTCCTTGCTGTTAGCCTTGATCTGACTTGTCAAATCACCATTAGCAACCTTGGAAGCAAATGCAATATTCTCTTTAAGGGGGTTAAGCAACAGACGGTTGTTAAAAAAACGGACCACAAAGAAGAGCAGGGTCAGGGTGGCCAGACTAAAGAGAACAATCTGGTTGATCAATCTGCGAGTGGCAGCTGAGATTGCCTCGGCCTTGGCCTGGATGACCATTTCGATGTCGTCGGTATACTCACCGATGCCAATGATCCAGCCTAGCTGGTCAAAACGTTTAACAAAGGCGAGTTTGGGGGCAGTCACGTTGCTGCCCCCGCCGCTCTGGGGCCTGGGCCACACATAATCAACAAAACCCTCACCCGTATCTCTGGTCTTATCGACAAAGGCCAGAAACATATTCTGATCTTTCCCCAGGGCACAGTCATATTTCGGATCATCCATGACCTTCCCTTCCAGTGCCGGGCTGATGGGATGCATCACCATCTTGGGATATGGTTGAGTAATGTCATTGATCCAAAAATATCCATTGCCGCTATTAAAACGCATGAGGGAAATTTCCTTCTTGGTTCGTTCCAGAGCATCACGGATGGCATCATCCACATAAACTCCCGTACCGATAATCCAGTCCCACTGGGGAATGCGGCGAACGTAAGACAGTTTCGGTTGATCTTCACTCAGTTTGCCATCGGAACTCGGCTTGGGCCACACGTAATTCACAAAGCCCTGGTTCTCGTCATTGGCGGTCACCTCAACAAAAGCCTGAAAAAGGTGTTTTTTTTGCCCCTGGGCACAGTTATATTTAGGATTGTTCATGACCTGCCCTGCCAACTGCGGTGCAGTTGGGTGCATGATCATTTTGGGATAAGGGGTGCCCGTATCATTAATCCAGACATAGCCGGTGCCATTATCATAACGGATTCTGGCAATACCATTTTGAGCATTCTCTCGAGCCTGTGCCTCGTCAAGCAGGCCGGCTTTTACCTTTTCCAGATTATCCTTGATAATACCTTCGGCTATATCAATAGTAGCAACCAAACGGGGACCATATTCTTCTTCCAAGTAGTTTTTGTCGTGGGCCTTTTGGTAGCTGTGCTCAAGGAGGCCATAGGCCATAAGCACATTTCCCCTGAGAATCTCTTCTACATTTTTTGTTTCATGCTCCCGGAACTGGGTTATTTCCCTCGCCTGATAAGATGAGAAAACAGTATAGACCATAAAACAGGTGGCAACAGAGACAATCAGAATCCCCGTCATAAATAAGGCACAGAGCTTTCCTTGGATTCCCAGTGATTTCATAGTGCTTTCCTTGAGTAGATAGTGACCGTTTGAGAGTAAAACAACTCCTTGTCTCTCTGTGTCTTGTCCAGTCAACTTGTCGAGGGGTAATGATTGATTATATAGCACTACCTGCCAACGACCATGCAAAAGAATTATCGCAACAGCAACTTGTCAATTCCTTTCTTTTTGTTGTATCAATCGTCACCAAAACTGACGGACAAAGCCGAATGGCCATGTCTTGCCAAGGGGAACAAATGCACCTGATTTTCTGCACTCATGCATGCCAGGGGCATGAGAACAACATACCTATAATTTCGCACTCCCCAGAAAATCAGAAAAACTTTGACGACTCATTTCTGTCTCTTCTGATTGTATTTATCGCCATAGAATAATCAAGACAAAAACAGTTTCATTTTTTTCTGGATTAAAGAGTCAGTCGACAAGAAAAAGAGAAACACTACGTCCAGGAAGACGGATGGAAGAAGGGATTGTCGATGTGGTTGGTATTTATCGACAACGACATGAGAAGGAGGACACCTTGTGTCCTCCTGTCAATGAGATGGAACAGAAAACAAGGATAAAACCTGTCAGTTCATAAGGTCGATTGTTACAATACTCTTCTCCATTACAGGGTCTGGAGATGCACGATGTTCAGAGGTAACTCTCTGACTTTTATAACATAACAAAGCCAGCTTTTCTTGTAGACACAAAGACGTTACAAATAAGGAGCGGCGGAAGAAAAGGATTTTCCTGTTACACTACAACAGTCATAGGTGCTGTTATTTTTGTTTCGAGTTTGCAAAAGTTGCGGCTATAAACTCCTTCCAGTTTGCTGCCGGATTAACAACCTCAAAACCTATCAGTTGATACATTTCTTTTCTAGTCTCCAATTTCCAGCTGGGATGTAATATTATTTTGAAATCCTGCAATGGACCATGCACGACACTGAAACACTCTTGGCAATACTTATCGAAACGCGAGGGAATCTGAGACACCTTTATTCCCGTGGCCGAAACATCTTCAACAACACCGATACAGGCCGATTCCCCATCCCACATGCTGGACAGCAGTCCCATGGTAGACTGCCGTTTGCTGGTTCTTCGATTCGTCTGCATACTGCCTCCTTTTCCTCGTTTTACTACTTATCCTGTGATGGAAGCCGGAAAAGTCATGTTAGCTGTTCTATTTGAGTAATAGTTATGACAGCTGTCTTGGACTCATTATTACATGCAATTTCGACAGTTACATCTCCATCAAGCATGGAAAAATAAGCCATAAGGTCATCATCGACCATATCTTCCAGGAATGGTCCCGCCTCAGTTTCGATTGTTGTAACTGTCATTCCGGGTATTTCTTCAAAAGTCAATACAGCGTGCGGAGTATCCACAACATAAACATCATTCATAGTATCACCCTCTTCAGCAATCATTTTCTCATAAAAATTCAATAACCTAGAAACCTCAAAAAAAGAACAATAGATTGCAGTGACTATGTTTAAAGGATTCACTAGAACAAACACTGGAGTCACCAGAACTATCAAATCATCATCTAAGCACTATCCTGTGTCGTCAAATTGACGTTACAGGCCGTAGCTACAGATAAAATCTTTCCGCCAGAACGCAGGTGCCTTTTTGCGATAATGACGTAATTTCAATATAATCTTTCACCAATTTCTTGCTGCTAATTAGCATATAGAACGTATCCATATCGTTTCCGGAGTTTTCAGATTTCAAATATTTTTCCGGGGTCGTTTTTGTTTCATTAGACATCATATAAAATATCGGTGATATTTCACCGGCAGCTGTATCAAAGTCGTTTGTTGAACAACCCATTTATTCCTTCAATCTCAAATGCTCCTGTTATCAGTTCGACAAATTATCATTCCTAAATTAGGAACGACCGGAGTACTGAAAGGTTACATTTATTTTGTGGAATAAATTAAGTGACAGCAAAAAAAACGCAGAACTCCCATTGGTTTCAGACAAATTAAGACCATATATTTACCTGTTAACTATTTACTCTTGTCAAAAACACCTGGTTTCGGAGGTTCGTCTCCATCAGGTCCATTCCCGGCCAGATTGGCATCAGCACGGTCAAAATATTCAAAGAGATAGGAACGCCAGTTCGAATCAGCGATCCAGTCCAGATCGATCACAGGATCTTCATAGTACATGGAGGACCCGAACACCTCGTCACTCTCGTCCCGTGTATCGTATTTCACCCAGGTGGGCGGATACCAGATACTCAGTCCTCTGGCCGCTTTGAGCTTAAATCCATCAGCCGGATTCTTCTCATAGACGACAAGCTTGTCTGTTTCGGACAGGTAAGCCTCCACCGCTTCGTCAAGTTTAGGAAAAGACAAGTCCTCATCCTCAATCAGGCGAAGACTTTCCACCATGAAAGTCTCAATATCAAAATTGTAGTCAAAATCAGTAACTTCCCCAAATCCGCCGACTTCAGCAAGATCTCGGGCATGGGGTAAGATATTATAAATATCATCAAAAAGAAGCCAGGTGGTCGCTGCCCAAAACATATGCGCATCACGTACATCATAAATATTTGCCAGATCAAAAACCGTCAGAGCGGCAAAATTGGTCGAAGTATCACCACTCGGTATGCCATTGTTTCCTTTATCTGCGTAGTATTCGATATGGTTATCAGTAATCGCAATGCCAAGTTCCTTGCTTGACCTTGCCGGTGTTTCACCCAAATCCTCGATTACCATCTCCCAGGGCAGACCATCAGGTTGAATCTTGGACTGCGATGCCACGAGAACAGGTGCAGCATCCCTGAGTTCATAAACAACCTCCATAAAGGCCATAATGTCTCCTTCAAGCACCAGGATATCCACGTTTTTTCCTGCCAGAGACTGTGCCGCAGCCAACGACTCGGCAAGATCACCATTTGACATGAGCTGATCTTCGACCTGCTCATCATGGGTATTATCTCGCCCGATACCGCGCCAGGACAGCCCTTCACTTTTCATCACAAAGGCGATATTTTCATACTTGGCCAGTCCGAGAGCATAGGTTGCATATTCCCGCAGCACAGCACCATCTGCAGTATTCTGCTCATCATTACTTGCCAGCGGCACTATCTTCCCTCCTGCAATTTCAAACATCTCCGTGCCCGGAACAGACAGTCGATCAATCAAAACCAGGATCTGCGGATGATTCAGCACCTTTGCTGTCCCGGCAAGAAGCTGGTTAATGGTATTGTCAGCATAGAACTCCTGTTCATTGTCGGCAGCCAGATAATAGATAAAGGTCCACTGCGGATCACTCTCTGAATCAGCAGTATCAAGGCTCTGACCTGCCCAGCATATCTCAGTGACGAGTAAAACCAGAAGCATTGTGGCAAAAACGCATATCTCTCTTTTCATCAACCCCTCTCCTTTTTACCTAGGTAAGGCAATCGTTTGGATAACAAAGCAGTTTTATTAAGAAAATCGCAGAAAAACAAACACTATCCCACCGGGACTGCTTAGTGGTCTTATATGCAGGGAACGAGCGACCCTTGGTTTGGTTACAAAAAAAGGAGAGAAAGGAGGCACTCAAGAATTTGGCGGGATTTCAAATTAATCAAGGACAGTTCTGAGATAGGGGACAATCTAAAACTTCAAGTCCTGGTCAGGACAGGTCAGGGGCTCATCAATGAGAACACGTTCCAGCAGATACTCAAGATTGGGGACCTTGCTCATCGCCTCCGGTGTGGCCCCGACGTTTCTCAATCGGAGTACGCCGCCAGACATATAACAGAGTACGAAGCACATTCATGTGCGAAAAGAGATGCGCATGCTGAAAACAACACCGATCAGACGTTCCTGCGGAGGCAGATTTATTCTTTTTTCCTGATCAAAAAGAGGCCCCTAATCCCTCAAGGTGCCAGACGTTCAATTTCCCAGGCACTGTCGGAACGAGTATAGAGAAAACGGTCATGCAGACGGTTCCGGCGTCCCTGCCAGAACTCCACAGAGGAGGGATTTACCCGGTAGCCACCCCAAAAGGAAGGTAACGGCACATCGCCGTTTGCAAACTTCTGCTTCATCTCCTGAAAAGCCTGCATCAACAGCTGCCTGGAGGAAATTCTGCTACTCTGGTTAGAGACCCAGGCCGCGATCTGCGACTCACGGGGTCTGGTCATGAAATAACGGGCAGACTCTGCAGAGGTGATGGGAGTGGCAATGCCGGCTACACTGATCTGTCTTTCCAGTTCAAGCCAGACAAAATGGAGGTTGACCTTGGGATTTCCCGCAATTTCACGGGCCTTGCGACTCTTTTGATTGGTAAAAAAGACAAAGCCGTTTTCATCATAATATTTCAGAAGAACAGTGCGCTGGCTGGGCTGACCATCTCCGCCGACCGTGGCCAGGACCATGGCATTGGGATCAGGAATGTCCGTAGCATTGGCCTGATTAAACCAGAGGCTGAACTGCTCTACAGGATCGCCGAGCAGATCACTATGCTCCAATCCGCTCTTCAGATACTCACGACGAAAATGACCAATATCCATTGAATTTCCTTACAAAATATTGTGTAAAAACAGTTTTCTTATCAATCTGTTCCTAAAGTTCACTCTGTTCGCCAACCAACCTTCTCCGCAAGGAGAGAGGACGCTGGATGGCCCTTCTTTTCTTCAGCAGCATAGCCAATGGCTATCATCGCCTCCACCACCATCCCCTCTTTCAGGCCAAGGATATCGGCGACATAAGCATCTGCACTTTGTTGCACGTCATGTTCTCGTAAACGTACCTGCACCCAGCAGCTTCCCAAGCCCAGATCTGTGGCAGCCAGATGCAGGAGGATAGAGGCTATGGAACAGTCTTCTATCCACACATCACACTTTTCAGGATCTGCGCAGACAACTATGACCAGAGGAGCATTTTTTACGAAGGCAGCCCCGTGGGGTTTGGCCCTGGACAGGGCCTTGATGGTTTCCGTTTCGGTGACCACCACAAATTCCCAAGGGTTCAGACTCCGGGAAGACGGCGCCCGAAGCATAGCCTCGATCAACAACTCCAGTTTCTCCTGCTCCACCTCTTTATCCTGAAACTGACGAATGGATCTGCGTTTTCTTAAAAGATCAATAAACATCGTTTCTCACCCTTGTTTTTTCAGCAACCTGTCAACATTACGCCACATGGGCAGCAGCCTGTCCATGTGCTCATAAAACTGTTTATTGTGGCACCGTTCCAGCAGGTGAACCATCTCGTGGACAAGAATATACTCCAGGCATTCTTCCGGTTTTTTGGCAAGCTCAAGATTCAGCCAGATGCGACTTTTGGTGATATTACACGTTCCCCATCTGGTTTTCATCTTTTTAATATGCCATTCGCTGACCTTTCTTTGCACGCGGGGCTGCCAGCGTTCCAGTAAACCCGGGATACGGATTTTGAGCTGGGCACGGTACCACTCATGCAGCAGCTGTATTCGCTTTAGAGAGGTGGTTCCGTTACTGACATGGAGCCTTATCCTGTCATCACTGCCAAGAGAGACATGATGACGGCCACTCCCTTCAATGACATCCAGGAGACATGCCCGCCCGAACACATAATGGATCTCTCCACTAACTGCCTGCAGCTCCTTCTGCACCGGCAACATGCGAAAACGGGCCTGCTGCTTTCTGATCCATCCCATACGGGCTATAACTATGTCTCGCACCCGCGCATCCGAAGTAAAAAGAGGAACAGAAACCCGCACCCGGCCATCCGGTCCATACACGGCCAGATTTAAATTTTTAACGGGTTTACGCCATACCTGGACCGCAATATCGGCTACCATCATAACATGTTGTTGCAATCTCTTCTCAAAACCTTTACAAAATAGTTTAAAATACCACACCGCTCTTATGGCGACATCTTACTGTAAAGAAGCGAAAACACCACCCACAAAATACGTCTCTGCAGAGCGCCCTCAGCGCCGACCAGTGCTTGCAAAGAGAATATACTGTTCGCACTCCAGGTGACTTCAAGAGAAACGGGATCGCACAGATTATATTGGCAAATTAACTTACGCCTGCTATAATAATAGCTATTCCCAACTGGTAGCAGTTTTCAAGAATATAACTCACTACAGTCTATGAACATTCGAACAAAATCAATACTCTTTGTTCTTCTGATAATTACACTCCTGAGCACTGTCTACCTGACCCTCAGTATCAGCCACCAGCGTCAGGATCTCAATAATAAAATCCTTGCCAAGGAAAAAAGTGCCCTCTTTTTGGCTGAGAATCTTCAGGAACAGGCTTTCGCCCATTACCGGACACGGATTGTCAGTCTGGCCACCAGCAAAGAAAAGGTTATTGAGGCCTTTGCCAGGCGCGACAGAGACAATCTGCAAAAAGCAGCGACCGGCTTTTACACCATCCTCCAAAAAGAAAACCCGCATTTCCGCAATATGCAATTTAATCTGCCTGATGGCACCACCTTCTTACGCATGCACCTCCCCGATTTCCACGGCGATGATTTGACCACAGTTCGCCCCATCCTCAACCATGTCCACAAGATGCAAAAACAGGCGACCGGTTATGAGATTGGCCGATCAGGCCTTTTTTTCCGCGTAGTCCAGCCCATGTTTTACCAGAGCGAATATATCGGCAGTATCGGTTTTGGTATCAGGCCAGACCATCTCCTCGAACTTCTGCGAAAAGAAATCAGCCCCCATGTCGCCTTAGCCACCAGCACCAGCAATTGGAACAAGGTAACCCGGTCCCAGACTCCTGTAATTGAACATGGTGAGGATGTCATTTTATCACTGGGCAGTGAGCTTTTCTCCGATTTCCCCCTCTCCAGTTCAACCTCAAATAAAGAGAGAATCCACTTTAAGGGGCGTAACTTTGTCCTCTTTTCCAACATATCCCTCAATGATTTTCAAGACCAGCCCATAGCCAGGATCCTTGTGGCCCTTGATATCACTGATGACCTGAAAGATCGCAACCACTTCATCACCCAAATCATTCTTCTCACCCTGGGCCTGCTCGCCCTTACTGCCCTTGTCCTTCATTTCAGCTTCGGCCAGCTGCTGGACACCATTATCAACCTCAACAAGTCCCTGGCCCAAGCCAATGAGGAACTTGAAGAACGTGTTCACGAGCGCACAGCAGAGCTTGCCGAGAGCAATCTGGCCCTTAAAAAAGAGATAGAGGAACGTCAACGCATTGAGAATGATCTACGCCAGGCAGAAAAAATGCAGGCCATCGGCACCCTGGCCAGCGGTATTGCCCACGACTTCAACAATATCCTCACAGCCATCCTGGGATACACCTACCTGGCTCTTGTCAAACTAACGCCGGGACAGGAGATAGCCCTCCATCTTGACGAGGTCCAGAAAGCCGGGATGCGGGCCAAGGATCTGGTGGCCCAGATCCTCTCTTTCAGCCGCCATTCTGAACACAAAAAGCAGGTCCTCAAACTCCAACCCATCCTCTGTGAGACCCTCAAGCTGCTCCGAGCCTCAATTCCCGCCAATATCAACATTATCAAAAATATTCGTGAAGATTGCTGTCCGGCCCTGGTCGATTCCTCCCAGATGCACCAGGTGTTGATGAATCTCTGCACCAATGCCTATCATGCCATGGCAGACAAGGGCGGCACGCTCACAATCAACCTCAGCCAAATTGAGTTAACAGAAAAAAATGCCATCCTGGAGCTGGTCCCAGGACCCTATCTCAAGCTCGAAGTTGGTGATACAGGCAGCGGTATGGAGGCCAGTACTTTGGCGCGAATCTTTGAACCCTATTTCACCACCAAGGCAACAGGCAAAGGTACCGGCCTTGGCCTGGCAGTGGTTCACGGTATTATCAAAAGCTTCAATGGCCATATAATGGCTGAGAGCAGTCCGGGCCAAGGTTCCACCTTTACCATGCTCCTGCCCTGTCATCAGGGAGAAGAGAGCCATGAAGAGCCAGCACCGGACAACACAGTGATCAGGGGTAAAGGCGAACATCTTCTGGTTGTTGATGATGAAAAAGAGATTATTCTCTTCTGGAAGATTCTCCTTGAAGAAATGGGCTACCAAGTCACCTCCATAGCAGACTCCACTGCCGCCTACCAGTGGCTGAGCAAGCACATTACAGAGATTGACGGAGTCATTACTGATATGTCCATGCCGAAGATGACCGGCCTGGAACTGAGCCGAAAGATCAAAGATTTTGCCCCTTCCATGCCCATTGCCCTCTGCAGCGGCTTCACCAGCCCTGAGCTGCAGGAAAAGGCACAGGCACTTGGAGTCAAGACCTTTATCAAGAAACCGGTGGACAACGTCCTGCTTTCTCAGACCCTGCGTATCCTTCTCTCCTGAGGTTGGTGACAAAACAGATAACAGCCCAGGGAACAGGAGAATCACCAAAAGATACCTGCCTGCAAAAGGCTTCCAGAACCGCATGCTATAAGCATATGGGTTACAGGTACGATTGCAGGACAAATCACTCACAACCAGTAATTCACCTTGACAAGAAGTATCTTTTATAGAAAATCAAGAAAAGGAATTATTCATCTTTTCATAAAGTTGTCTGCTGGCAACTGAAGAGAAAGGAGAGCTTTTATTCATGGAAAAATGCGCCCCCTTTCTCTTTTTTATACTCGAGACCACGAGATTGAAGCCATTTCACTATACGTCTATAGAGAACACATTCAATGAAATTTAAAATGCAACGCATCCAAAAAAACAAAGCGACAGCAAAACAGCTGCTCACCTGCAGCATACTCTTTTGTAGTCTTCTCTTTCTTTTCATGACAAATCAGGCGCATGCGGCCACCGGCGATGTACAGCCATCCAGTTTTACAGATAATCCTGACCCTGTCCCGGCCCGCGGCATCGTCACTTATACGGTCGTGGCCACCGATAACGACCCGGCCAATCCAGTAGTTGATCCCTATCTGGAACTCCCGGTCCCTGCCGGCTTCTCCTTTGTTTCAACAACCGACAGCAGCAACTGCAGCTATGGGGGAGTAACCCCCAGCAGCGGGGGAGCAGCCGACAAGGTCCGGTGTGACTGGAGCGCTCTGCCTTCCACCAACCACACCATTGATTTTGTCATGCAGGCCCCGGACACGACCGGTACATACAACCTCACCGTTACCATGGGACTCCTCGCCGGTCCCGATGCCAACCCCGCCAACGATTCCGAGATCGTCAATACCCAGGTCTCGCAAAGCTCCGATCTTGAGCTGCTTTCCAAGACGGGAAGCCCGAACCCCGTGGCTGCCGGAGGCATCGTCAACTATGAATTCTCGGTAATCAACAACGGTCCCTTTGGTGCAAACAGCCTGACTCTCAATGATACCCTGCCCACAGGACTCAGTTTCTATGCCGACAACAGTGATCCGGCAGCGGCCCAGGACAGTGACTGGACCTGTGCCGCCACGGGTCAGGACGTCGCCTGTACCAGCACCTCCCTGGCCCTTGGCGCGACCTCCACCTTTTCTTTCCGGGTCAAGGTCACCAAAGATACCACCGGGGCCATCTCCAACGCTGCCTCAGTCACCTCCGCCACCCCTGAGCCAAAACCTGACAACAATACAGCCACCCATGACCTGACCGTTGTTGAGGGAACGGACATGGTTATTGCCAAAATGGTTGACACGGATCCGGTGATCGGCGGTCAGCCTGCAGAGTTCACCTTCACAGCCACCAACAACGGACCCATGACCGCCAGCAACGTGGTGGTCACCGACACCCTGCCTGTGGGCTACACGGCGATCTCAGTCCTCTCCTCCGCCCCGGGCTGGACCTGCGGTGTCTCAGGAGTAGCCGTCAGCTGCAGTATTGCCACTGTTACAGCCGGGACAAGCGCTGCCTTCACCATCCAGGCCACCCCGCCCACAGTCACCGCCATTGTCACCCACCAGAACACAGCCCAGGTGGCCACTGACACCACGGACCCCATTTCGACCAACAATACCATCACGGTGACCTATCCAGTGGCCCCGGACACTGCCGACCTCTTCCTGAGCAAAGTCAAGACACCCAACCCGGTGGCCCAGGGTGAAGACATGGAATCAACCATTGTTGTCAGCAACAACGGCCCCCGCGATGCCGACCCGGTGCAGATGATCGATGTCCTCAGTACAAACGAGACCTATGTTGGCTATTCCGGTACTGGCTGGACCTGTTCAACGCCCCCCCTGGCCGATGCCGACTCCGGAGACGGTACCGGAGGAACCGTGGTCTGTACTTATGGCACAACCCCGCTATTGGCGGGAGACAGCACCGATCCATTGATCATCATCACCAACGCCACCAATTCCGGAACTATTGAAAACAACGCCTGCACAGGTGGGGTCCTCCCGGCCGGTGCCGACCCTGCAGTCACGCCCCTGCCCCCTGCTGCCGGAGACTCGCTCACCGGCAATAACTGCAGCAGTGGCTCCGTTCTCTCTACCACGGACAGGGCTGACCTCCAGGTAAACAAAAGCACCGATGATGCAACCATCACGGCCATCCCCCTGGAAAACTCCTTTAGCTATACTGTAACCGTCTACAATGCCGGCCCCCAGACAGCGGGGGCCGTGGACTTCAGAGACACCGTTCCCCAGTACGTCGCTGCCGGCCCTGCCGGTTCCGGTCGCCCGGCTACCCCCATCTCGTATGCAACCGATCAGGGAAGCTGTACAGTCACCAACGCCCTGGTCCACTGCGGCCTCGGCGACATCGCCAGCGGCAACACAGTCACTGTGCAGATCACCGTGGAACGCCCCATGAAAGAAGGCCTCCAGAGAAACTGGGCCAGTGCCTATTCCACCCTCACCGGTGACCAGGATCGCAGCAACAATGAAGACTTTGCCGATGTCACGGTCCTGCCCATAACCGACGTTGAGGTCACCGACAAACTGGTCAGCTATGCCGAGCATCCGGCTGCTATTCTCGCCGGCACCGTGGCCACCTACACCATAGGAATACGCAACAACGGCCCCTCCCTGGCCGAAAATGTCCTGGTCGCTGATGTCTTTAGCGGAGAGGATTTTTATTTCCTTGACGCCAGTGTAGCCGGTGGCGGAAGTTGCCTCTACGATGGAGGCTCAACCACCTTAAATTGCGATCTCGGTGACATGGGTGCCAACAGCACCAAGTCCATCACTGTCACCATTCGCCCCGACCACCTGGCAACCGTCACTGACGACTGGCAGATCGACAACACAGCCACGGTCTCCATGGACACCCCTGACTCAAACGGAGCCAACAACGCCAGATCACAGATTCTGCCGATTGTACTGGGAGAAGCGGATCTGGCCATTGAAAAAAATGAATCCCCTGATTTCATAGAACCTGTCCGTTTTGTACCCGGCGGGGGAACCTCCAATTATCTCGTTTATGAGATCGAAATCGACAATCGTGGCCCCTCCCTGGCCACCGGGGTCATTTTCAGCGACAACATGACCAGCGTCAATCCTGCCCAGACCCCTTTTCAACAGCTCCGCTTTGTCCGGGACACTGAAAACAGCGACGGCAGTGCCGGAACTCTTTCCTACTGTACCATAGGAGTTGCCAACCCCTTTGAGGTGGATGGAAGCAACCAGAACATCACCTGCGCCCTGGCCAATGACACCGGCCACCCCTATCCCGACGGCCAGCTTCCTGCCGGTACCAGCTATACCCGTTACCTGGTCTTCGAGGTCCTCATGGCCCCGAATCCCATCTCCGGTGACTCCTACCACAACGAAGCCAGTGTCACCGCCAACGAGATAGAACCAACACCAGGCAACAACGCCGAGAACGAAAACACCACGGTCCGTACCATTGTTGATCTGGAACTGCTCAAAGACGACCCGGCCGGTCCGGTCGAAGTAGAAGAGAATTTTGCCTTCACCATTACGGTCACCAACCATGGTCCCGGAGCCAGCCCGGAAACCAGGGTAAGCGACACCCTGCCAGGGGGCATGGTCCTGACCGGAACTCCCTCCTCAGCCACAGCCAACATGAGTGTGACCTGCAGCGGCGCTGCAGGTGATACGAGTTTCACCTGCAGCATCGACTCGGATTCAGATCCTGCCGACGTCATGCTGAATGGCGAGAGTGTGACCATCACCGTGCCGGTAAAGATGACGGAATACCCGGCCACCTGTGCGGCCGGCTGCACCCCCTGCGACATCAGCAATTCTGCATCAGTAAGCGGCATTGGTCCTGAACCTGTCCCGGATGGACATCCGAACCAGGACAGCGGCACGGTCCAGATTTACCCGCCCGCCACCCTGGGCAACCTCTTCTGGCTCGATGCCAATGCTGACGGCATCCAGGACAGCGGAGAACTGCGTATCGCCGGGGCCACCGTCAACCTTCTCGACAGCGGCAACACCCAGGTTGACACCACCACCACCAACAGCAGCGGAATCTACAGCTTCACCATCTACCATGCAGCAGACTACCGGGTGGAGTTCATCAAACCGAATGTCTCCTACCTGCCCAGCCCCCAGGATGCAGGCGCTGATGACAATCTGGACAGTGATGCAGCCCAGGCAGATGGCCGCACCGAACTCATTCCCATCACCTACTGCGACGCCAATCAAAGCGTTGACACAGGCATGTACCAGCTCCTGAGCCTCGGCAACCGGATATGGGAAGACCGTGATGCCGACGGCACCCAGGATGCGGGCGAACTGGGAATAGAAGGCGTCCAGGTCCTTCTCCACTCCCCCGGAGTGGACGGTATCTTCTGGAACGGCGATGATGTGGTGGAAGGGACTGTCACAACAGATGCGACCGGCAATTATCTTTTCACCGATCTAGTTCCCGGCGACTACGCGGTACAGATCAGTCCGCCGGCCTGGGTGGGCTACCTGCCCAGTCCGGTACAGACGGTTGACCCCAACAACAACGTCAACAACGACTCCAATATCGCCTCAACACCCTCAACAGGTGTCTACCGCAGCGCCCCCATCACGCTGTCCTCTGGCCTGGAACCCACCAGTGACGGCGATAGCGACCGCAACACCAACCTCAGCCTGGATTTTGGTCTGGTTACTCCAGCCAGACTCGGCAACCGTATCTGGCTCGATGAAAACTCGAACGGCATCCAGGATGCAGGTGAACCGGGACTTGCCAACGTTACGGTTCACCTCAAGGACAGCAGTGGCGCAGTGATTGCCACGACTGTAACAGACAGTCACGGCGGCTACCTCTTCACCGGGCTGGCCCCGGATGACTATTTTGTCGAGGTCGACGCCACAACTCTGCCTGCAGGAATCAGCCAGACAACGGTGTACCCTCATCCCGGTGCAGATTATGCGAACCAGAACCAATCCCTAGGACACGGATACGGGGTGCATCTGACCTCCAATGGAGAAAATCTCACTGCGGACTTCGGCTATAACTGGAGCAGTGGTGCCCTGGGGGACCGGATCTGGATCGACTCTGACGGCGACGGCATTCAGGACGACAATGAGGTGGGTGTCTCCGGAGTGGAGCTGACCCTCTACAGCGCCGGTCCCGACGGCTTGTTCTGGACGGCTGATGACGTAAACGAGGCCACGACCAGCACAGACGCGTCCGGCAACTATATCTTTGCAGGCCTTGCAGCCGGGGCCTATGTGGTTGAGGTCACCGACTCCACAGCAGCCAGCCATAATATCATGGACAGTGGCAGCTACAGCCAGAGCGGCGATCCGGATCATTTTGGAGCAGCTGCGGCCACAGCCCCGGCCGGAACCGCTGGCGACAACCGCTCCACCCTGCCTGTGATCCTGGCTCCCGGCGACACCTTCATCAACGTGGACTTCGGCTACCGGCCCGAGGTCGGAACTCCCCTCCATAACATCGGAGACACAGTATGGCTGGACAACAACCTGGACGGGATCATCGACAGCGGCGAAAACGGACTTACCGGAGTGACCATTGCCCTGCAGAATGCAGCCGGTAACTTTATCGCCACCACCACCACCGGCGCGGACGGCATGTACCTCTTCGAAGACCTGCCCGACGGTAACTATACCGTCGTGGTCACAGATTCCGAGAATATTCTCTCAGCCCTGCACCCGACTTACGACTGGGATGACAACACGACCAGCCCGGACGGAAAGAGCAGTCTCACCCTCAGTGGTGCCGACGACCTTGATCAGGACTTCGGCTATGCCGCCAACAGTCCCAGCAGCCTGACCGGCACCATCGGCGACACCATATTCCTGGATCGCAACACCAACAATTCAGCAGATGCGGGTGAGGGTATGGAAGGGGTTCGGGTGGTGCTCAAGGACAGTGGCGGTACCATCATCGGAGTCACCTACACCGATGAAAACGGCACCTATCTCTTCAGCGGCCTGGCTGCCGGAGACTACACGGTGGAAGTGGACAGCTCCACCCTGCCTGCAGGGCTCAGCAACTCCTTTGATCCGGACGGCGGCAGTGACTCCACCTCAGCCCTGACCCTGGGCAACGGTGAGATCAACCTGGATCAGGATTTCGGTTATGTTGCCAACACGCCTGGCAGCATCGGTAATTTTGTCTGGAAAGACACCAATGCTGACGGCATCTACCAGGCAGACGGCTTGGACGGCAGCCCTGGTACAGCAGACGATGAGACCCCCTTTGCCGGGGTTAGCATTGATCTCTACTCTGATTCTAACCAGAACAACCGTATCGATCCCGGCGAACCCAGGATCGGCTCCACCGTCACCGACAGCCTCGGGGCCTACCTTTTCTCAGGCCTGCCTCCAGGCGACTACAATGTCAAAGTCAGCGACAGAAACGGAATTCTCATGGGCTACTGGCACTCCCGGGGAACAGACAACACCGACAACCACAGCCAGATTGACTATTATGCTCTGACCCTGCCCGGCGGCGGATCCATCCTGACCGCCGACTTCGGCTACTATGCCCAACCTGGAAGCCTGGGCAACCGGGTCTGGAAAGACGAAGACGTGAACGGTGTCTACGAGGGGACAACAGACACCGCCCTGGCTGATGTCACCGTCTTTCTCGATATCGAATTTCCGGACGGGACCAGCATCACCCTCCAGACCCTGACCGATGCGGACGGCCTCTACCTCTTCCCCAACCTTCTTCTGGATGAAGATTTCAACGGGATAGGAAGCACTTACGGCAACGGCGGAGATGAGCCCGCCCACACTGTCCGTATCGACAACACGACCATCCCCACTGGCCTGATCTCCATCTACCCCAGTCGCGGCAGCAACACGGACACCACCAGTGTGGGTGGCACTGCTGCCGACGAGGATGATACAGATATGGGCAGCGACTCCCCCACCGGCGAGCCCGGATATCCGCCCATGGGCAGCCGGGACATCACCAATGACTTCGGCTACTTCACCCCGGGCTCCATCGGTGACATCGTCTGGAATGATGCGAATAATGACTCCCTTCTGGGCAGTGGCGAAGGCTTGGCCGGGATCACCGTCGCCCTGACTCCACCCGCCAACGTCGACCTTGGCAATGGTCTGGGTGTGGCAGCGACCACGACAACGAACAGTGACGGAGAATATCTCTTCTCCGGGCTTCCGCCTGGAGAATACACGGTAAACGTTGTGGAAAGTTCGCTTCCTGCCGTGCTTCAGGGACATAACACCATTGATCCGGATGGCGGCAATAACTCCACCTCAGATCTCAGCCTGACCATTGCAGAAAACAACCTGGCCCAGGACTTTGCCTACTTTGTCCACTGTTCCATCGGCAACTTTGTCTGGGACGATACAAACGGCAACGGGATTCAAGATATTGGCGAGGCAGGCCACCAGGGTATCAGTATCCATCTCCTTACCAACAGCGGCACTCCGGTTGACAATCCCATGTCCCCGGGATTTGCCTATATCATACCGACAGGAGCTTCCGGTGAATACCTTTTCACCAATCTGCTGCCCGGAACCTACCAGGTGCTGTTTGTTCTGCCGACAAACAACTCCTTCACCACACAGGACAGTGGCGGCAATGACAGCCTGGATTCCGATCCTGATCCGACCACCGGCCTCGTCACCGTTGTCCTTGGTGCCAGCGAAACCAACCTCACCATTGATGCAGGGCTCACTGGTGCCGCCATCAATATTGAAAAGGCGACCAACGGTCAGGATGCTGATACTGCCCCCGGGGTCTCTCTGAACGTTGGCGAGGCGATCACCTGGAGCTATGTGGTTACCAACAACGGAAATGTTAATCTGACCAATGTAACCGTAACAGATGACCGGATCGGGCTCATCTCCTGCCAGCAAACCAGCCTGACAGCCGGAGAATCCATGACCTGTGAAGCTACCGGGACAGCAGTGGCCGGGCAATACAATAATACCGGTGCCGTCATAGGCTCACCCCCGAGCGGTCCCGCTGTGTATGACACCGACCCCAGCCATTACCTTGCTCTGAGTCCTGCTCCGGCCATTGACATCGAAAAGGCAACCAACGGTCAGGATGCCGACACGGGTACCGGCCCGGTAATCGCCACAGGTGATCTTGTCACCTGGACCTATGTCGTCACCAATACAGGAAACGCAGACCTGACGGGAATCACAGTGACCGATGACCGGATTGGCCTTATCAGCTGCCCGGCAACCGATCTCCTGGTTGGAACAGCCATGACCTGTTCGGCAACGGGCATTGCTGTGGCCGGACAGTATGAAAATACCGGTTCCGTTATCGGCACCCCGCCCGTCGGTTTCGACGTCACAGACAGCGACCCGAGTCACTATATCGGCTCCACGCCGGACACCGATCTTGCCGGTATTACCCTTCAGAAAGCAACCAATGGCCAGGATGCCGACATGGCGCCCGGTCCCGCAGCAGAGATTGGGCATCCGGTCACCTGGACCTATGTCGTCGCCAATACCGGTGGAGTGGACTTAAGCAATGTGACCGTCACCGATGACCAGGTAGCCGACACCGACATTCACTGTCCCGATGACGGTAACAGTGACAACCGGATAACCCTCCTGCCGGTTGGTGGCAGTGCCACCTGTACGGCAACGGGTCTTGCCAGCGCCGGTCAGTATGAAAACAGCGGTACCGTGACAGGTACCCCGCCTACCGGCCCAGACATTACCGACAGTGATCCCAGTCATTATTATGGAACCACCGGCGCCATTGACCTGGAAAAAGCAACCAACGGGGTTGATGCCGATAGCCCGCCAGGGCCGACCATCAAGGTTGAGAAGGATATAGTCTGGACCTATGTGGTAACCAATACCGGACCGTTCCCCCTGACCGATGTAACCGTCACAGATGACCAGGGAGTCACCGTGACCTGTCCCAAAGACAGCCTGGCAATCTCCGAGGTCATGACTTGTACGGGTACAGGTGTTGCCGTGGAGGGAAAATATGTCAATATCGGTTCTGTTACCGCCTCCACACCTCATAACGAGACGGTTCAGGATACTGACCCCAGTCATTACCGTGGCTCAACATTCTCCTGGCAGATGTTCATTCCGGCATTCACACCGAGGTGTCCGCCCGTACCGGATTACTGTTACCTGGTTGCAGACCGTGACAACTACGGCTCCGTGGACTCACCGCTGTTCAAATACACCTTTACAACAGATCGTCTGGAGCTGCTCAATTTCCTTGGCGTCAATGATGTGGAGGCCATCATCCTCTCACTTGACGGACAAACGCTCTACACTGTCAACAATGGCGTGTTCGGGATCATTGATCCGACGGCAGGAAAAAACGGTTCCTTCACTGCCGTTGAACCTTTAGGACTGGGGACTGGCAATGGCGCCTTCGGAACCATTGACCTCAACGATATTGACGGCCTATCCTTTGACCCGACCACTGGTATTCTCTACGGCTCGGTCAGATATGGTGAAGGGGCATCAGGACTTCTCGATCTCCTTGTCCAGATCGACCCGGTAAATGGGGACATTAGCAAAAGCGCTTTCGGAGCAGGCATTGATTACGTCGTGATAAACAGTGCAGCAGTCGGTGCTGGAGACGTGGACGACATTGCCATCGACACCGACGGCACGCTGTACGGTATTGCAGGCAATTCAAGCGGTGGAGGAAACGACCATCTTATCATTATAGACAAAAGGACGGGTGCGGTCACTGACCACGGCCCCCTTAATGAATCCGGCTTTCCTGTTCAGGATGTAGAAGGCTTGACCCTTTACAACACCAGAGTTCTTTACGGCACAAGCGGAGTGGAATTCACAGATAAGGGAACGGACAATTCACTCTACAGAATCGATAAACAATCAGGAGCAGCTGAGATCATCACCCGCCTCAATCAGAACTTCAACGGCTACATCCCCACTGACTTTGAGGCGATCAGCTGCTTTCCCATCTGTAAATAAGAATGTTCTCCTGCAGACAAAAAGAGTCTGCAGGAGAACACAGATGATTCCTCATCTCCTTACGAATCAGCCGTGAACGCTATTGTACGGCAATTCAGATTGCTCGTCATGTAGAAGAGCAAGGAATAAATAAATAAGATAACACCAAGCATCTCAAGAAGTTCTTCACATGTATACAGCACAGCATACAAGATGGTGTCTGTACCGTGCAACTGATGCTGCCAGCCGCCAAACAGCTCAAAACCGATAGCCCCCCCGATAAAGACAACTCCGGAAACCACAAACAGCAACAGTACCTTTCTTGGTAATTGCAAAAGAAACTTCAGATAAATACCGAACAACAGCATAACAGCTGCACCATAGGGTATCACCCAGGAGTAGAAAAAGATACCTGATGTATTCAACACCCGGGAAAGAGGAACCATGAGACGTTCATGTAATGAGGCGATCTCATCAACCGAGAGGTAAACAAATATTGCTGACAGAAAATACCAATACAAGCATGAGACACGATTCGTTTTATGAACCGATGCAATAAAGAAAAGAAGAATTCCTGCCACTAATAGATTAACAGATGAAAAGAATGTCGGAACGTTACTTTCCGTATTGAAATCAAACAGTAAACTTATCTCACACAGACAATGATTAGCAGGGAACACATGCCTGCACAGTATCCCCACACCGTTTGCACAGAGGAGTACAAGAACAAATCTGAAAAGTATCTTCCTGATTTTTTTTGGATATATTGCAATAGACAATCACTCTCTCCAGGTGGAATCATTAAAAAAACAAGCCCCATAAAAAATGACGCCTGCTTTTGGGGAAACAGAACAATAAAAGGTAATCAATCTGCTGGGATCAACGGACAATCCCCCCTTACCCGCTGACTGACTATTATGGACTCCCGGGCGATACCGAGTCCTTCCCACTCTTCTCCTTCCGCATCAAAAACAATTTCCACCAAGGGTCCAAACGTCCACATCCGGTCCAAATGCACAACGTGAAATTACAATACAAAAAGTAAAAAAACAATATTGCCCGGCCGGGTAGAACCATAACTCCGACCAAACCCTTTCATAACGCTGCGAGAACTTAACACCTTCTTTACGCCAGGCTTTATGGTTGCGACCATTGCAATACCTAACCAATTCAATAGTTTTATTGTGGTACATCGTATCTCCACCACAATTTAAAGGCTATCAGCATGACCTCTCCATCCCCTTCGTATTTTTTTTAAATATATTTTATTTTTACCTTGTCTTTCCAAAAATACTGGTTTATACCATGATGAACGGTAACGATAATCGTTACCGTTTACTTGCAATGAGAGTAGCTACCTCAATAAACCGATATTAATAAGTTTTCCACAAAGGAGCCCCACAACAATGAAGAAAACACTATCAGCAATCGCCTTTTCATGCCTGACTCTTAGTTCCCCTCTTTACAGCATGGCCGCAACCCTCGATATTGGCGAGGAAACCCACCTCATCTTTATGCGAGAGGAAGAAAAACTGGCTCGCGATGTCTATCTTACCTTGAGCGAACTCTATCCAGGCGATCTCACCTTTTCAAACATTGGTGACAACTCCGAGCAGACCCATACCGATACCGTTCGTGACATGCTGGCCGTCTATAATATTGCAGACCCCAATCCGGATGCCAATGATCTTCCTGACAGCATCGGAGTCTTTACCGGAACAGATTATGGCTGGTATTTTACTGAAAAATTCAATCTCCTCGTTGAGTGGGGTTCTCAGAGTCAGCTCGATGGCTGGTATGTCGGTGCCTTCATTGAAGAACTTGACATGGTGGACATCATCGGCTGCCCGAAAGTCATAGTTGAAACAGACAACGGCATCAATGCCGGTGAGTGCGGAATGGAGTATACCGATGAAGCCGAGTTGAAGACAATGTATGGCCATCTGGTGGACGGTTCTGAGAATCACCTCAGGGCCTATGTTCAAAATATTGAAAACGTCATTGGTGCAGGCAATTATGTGGCCCAGGTTTTGACTCAGGCAGAAGTTGATGCCATTTTAGGCCGCTAAGGAAGTCCTTCCCTGTTAGGATACTGTTTTTTCAAAGATTGAGTAAAAGACAGCCGGGATCGTTATGAACGAACCCGGCTGTCTTTTTCCGATATACCGACACAGCAAAACCGATTCTGTCTCTCTCTTCTTTACTTTCTCCTCCGCAACAACTCCCTGTCAGGACAGCGACAGTATTAAACGGGAACAGCTCCTCTACCTACAAGATTGAGAAACTTCACAGGGCCACTTCTCTTATGGGGAGATAAGAAAAGAAATGAGATTACAAAAATCAGCCAACAACCAATCTCATTTTTGCTACCATAACAAAACCACACCTGGTAAACAGTAAGAGAAGGCTGGATACAGACAACCCGATAATCACACGAAACAGCAAAGGAGAACTGGTATGCAAAAATGGGAATGCCCCTGTGGCTATATCTATGACCCCGAAGAAGGTGACTATGAGCATGGTGTTGAGCCAGGAACCCCTTGGGAAGACGTACCCGACAGCTGGGTTTGCCCAAAGTGCGGTGCAGAAAAAGATGCTTTCTGGGAAGCTGATTAGTACGAAATCCAGAGCACAACAGAAAACTCAAAAGCACTACGCCCTTCCCGGGAAGAGGCAAAGAAATGAGAGATTCAAGTCGCAACCGACTTGAATCTCTCATTTCTGCAATCCTGCGGATACCGCAAACGAAAGCCACTTCCGGAGAAAGCCTGGCAAGACCCCACTCCTTTCTCATTTCACCGTAACACTCCCGCCGATCCATCAGAAACAGAGTTTTTTTCACACAGATCCCCTCCTCCCTGTCTCCTTGACTGTGTAGCCCCCGACTTCTTCAAGACCTTGGAGAAATGGATTCCCTGTGCTCCGCAATTGACTTCCGTTCTCTTTTCAGGTATTTTTGCCAGATATTTTTTCAGATGCTCAAGTTACGAGCTTAATAGGGAAGCCGGCGAAAATCCGGCACGGGCCCGCCGCTGTGACCGGGGACGACCACTGCATAATGCCACTGACCGAAAGGTCGGGAAGGCGCAGTGGAAGATTGATCCGGAAGTCAGAAGACCTGTCTGAAAAACTGATAATGGTGTGTACCTCCGTGGACCAGAGGTAACGAACATTCGTGGAATATAGGGAATCCTCGAATCATTTTAATATGGTTCGGGGATTTTTTTTTGCTGTCGGCCCCCGAGCCTGCAATCCTTTTTGCCGATTGATCACAGGAAACAACAGTCATGACCAAGGGAAAGCACGATCTGTTCGTGTCTTCATTTTGATTCTCAGTCCTGCTGAAGTTCCCCCTTGACCCGACCGGAAAGAAGAGATTGCCCATCTTTATGATTGCAAGGAATAAATCAATGAAAAAAAGACGTTCTGTACTGCTGATATCACTGTTAATCGCTCCTGTGCCGGCAAATGGCCAGGAACAGCCGACCTCCCTAGAAACAACGGTGATGCTGGACGAGGTCGTGGTAACTGCCACCAAGACGGTTGAGAAAAGAAAAGATGTGCCCAATGCGGTTATCATCAAAAACGCCCAGGACCTGGAGGATGCTCCGGCGCAGGGGATCGGTGAGCTGCTGGCCAACGAACCCGGATTGGACTGGCGGACATACGGCAATTACGGTGGCGCGACCCAGGCCATCCATATCCGTGGCATGGGCGGCGATGCCACCCAGGTTTTTTTAAACGGGATTAATTTAAACTCACCGACCTTTGCCTCAGCCGACATTGGCCGACTGCCCACCAACAGCATAGAAAAAATTGAAGTGATCAAGGGATCCGGTTCGTTGCTTTACGGTACCGGGGCCATGGGGGGCACAGTACAGCTGCTGACCAAAAACCCGCAGCATGAACAGATGACTGCCAGAGCCACCGCTGGCTATGGCACTGAGGAGAGCTACGAACTGGCAGCGGAGCACGGCATGTTTGTGACAGAAACGCTGGGTTATTATCTCACTGCCACCAGCAGAGAAACCGATGGTTTTCGCGATAACAGCGACCTGGAACACAAGGATCTTTCCTGCAAACTGCTTTTTGACGCACCCGAGCTGATGCAGATTTCACTTTTCTCCGCCTATATAGATCGCGAGTACGGTCTGCCGGGCGTGAAGCCACCTGAAGGTACCGCACCCCACCTGATTAACTCCACCCTCATGTATAATGACCAGTCTGCCAGTCTGGTAAACAGAGGCGAGGACGAAGACTGGCATAACGTTTTGGAGCTGACAGCGCAACCGTGGCTTTTTCTGAACCTGACCATGCGGGCCGACTACTCAGATACAGAGAGCTACAATCTCAATCGATACAACAGCAGCGGGACTGGAGTGGAAACCTGGGTCACCAATACAACCACGGGGATTGAGGGCTTTCTTGACTGGCATCCCCTTTCTCAATTAACCGTCTTGGCAGGCGGCCAGTATCGTGACTACGATTCCGAAAACAAACAAGGCAATATTGATGCTTATGGAGCAGCGGTGGCTGGCTCCCGTACTCTGCTGGAAAGCAGTGTCTACACCAGAGGTGCCTATTCCGAGATCCAGTATCGGCCCCTCCACTATATCAAGCTGCTGGCCGGCCTCCGACACGAACAGCACTCCACCGCCGGCTCAGAGTCGATTCCCCGCTTTGGCCTGGTCATCAATCCCTATGAAACCACAGCTATAAAGCTCAGCCACGGCAAACATTTCCGGGCCCCCTCAATTAATGATCTGTTCTGGCCCGATGACGGATTCACCAAAGGCAATACTGCCTTGATTGCCGAAACAGGCTGGCACAGCGATGTCACCATAGAACAGTCCCTCTGGCAAGAGAGGATCATGGCCACTCTTTCCGCTTTTCGTACTGATATAGATGACAAGATCACCTGGGCTGAAGATCCGGCTGATCCCAATACCATCAACTGGGGTGGCTATTGGAAACCGTCAAATGTCAACCAATTCACTAGTCGTGGTGTTGAACTGGGCCTCACCGTTACCCCGGTGGAACCGTTACACATTTCCTTGGCCTACACCTATGTAAATGCTGAAGAAGAAAAGGTGGATGGTGCCTGGCGGCAGGCCACCAACACAGCTGACAACACCTTCAAGGTGGAGGCAGGCTACCTGCTCCCCTTTGGGCTGTATGTTGACATGGTGGTGCGTTATGTGGATGAACGGCCCTCAGCCTATGCAACTGATGCAGACCTCTCCCCGGAGCATGTTCTGCCTTCGTACTGGACCGCAGACATCAAACTCAGCCAGAACCTTGGTGAACATTGGCTGCTGACGTTTACCGCCACAAACCTGTTTGACACGGAGTACGACACCAACAGCAGCGATTTTTACGGCGCCACCTACGAGGCGACACAGAACGCAGGCTATCCCGGGGCCGGCCGTTCCCTCTTTGCCTCCCTCAGCTACGAGTTCTAAAGATCCGGCATCCAGGTATCCTTTATCCTCTGGTTCTGATCTGGCTTTCTAAAACGGTGGAAAATTATCATTCTCCTTGTCCCTGTCATGACACCTCTCATGACAGGGACTCAACCCTATATTCACAGAGAAACAATGACCATATGGCAAATTTTCATAAATGGCGGGCCAGTAATGTGGCCCTTGCTTGCCTGTTCCCTGATGGTGTTCATCGTCGTCATGGAAAGAGCCCTGTTCTGGCTGACGATACGTCGTCAGCGTGACCATGAGTTACTTGATGAGGCATTGACCATTGCCGAGCGTGGAGACTGGCAGCTTATCAGAGAACGCACCAATGGCTGTAATGATTACATCATCCGCATGCTTGGGGTGGGGATCCTCCATCGTGAGTATGATATGGCCAAGGCCATGGAGGCTCAGGCCCAGGAAACCATCCACCGAATGAGTAAAGGCATGTCCATCCTCGATACCATGATTACCGTCGCTCCCTTACTGGGTATCTTTGGCACGGTGCTCGGGATTATTTCATCTTTTAATATGTTGGGAGCAGGTGGGATTGCCGACCCTAAGCTTGTCACCGGCGGCATTGCCCAGGCCTTGATCACCACCGCTGCCGGACTGGGGATTTCCATCATCTCTGTTTTTCCCTATAACTATTTTCGCAGTCGTATTGAGCACAGCGTCCATACCATGGAAAAATACGCCACCAGCCTGGAAGTGGTCTATGAAAAACTGCTTGAAAGAGGAAGGGGCACAAGATGAAGCTGCGACGCAACACGATTCAACCGGCCCGGATAGAGATGCTGCCCCTCATTGATATTGTCTTTCTGCTGCTGGTCTTTTTCATCTATGCCATGCTGTCCATGGCCGTCCACCACAGCCTGCCGGTGCAGCTTCCCTCAGCAACTACGCTGAAAGTGGACACCAGTGAAACTGTGGCGGTGTCGGTAATGGCAGGACCTGATGCTCTTCACCTTGCAGTCAATGGCGAGGCAATGGATGTAACAGGTCTGACCGCCAGACTCCAGCAGCTTTCCCATGGGGACAGGCAATGTCAGGTACAGATTTTTGCAGATAAGGATGTCTCCTATCAGCAGCTTTTTCAGGTTTTGGATAATGTTCAGGCCGCCGGTTTACACAGTATCTCCCTGGTTGGCGAGCAGGAGCCAGCAAAATGATGAAACGGTATCTTCAGATAGCCCCATTGGCATTGCTGGCCCATGGCCTGCTGCTGGGCATCCGTTTGACACCCTCAGCCCCTGCGTTGCCGCAAAGTGCCCCCCGGCAGATACTGACCGTGCAGTTTGTCTCCCGAACTCCAGCTAAAACCGCAGCACCTGAGAAGCCTGAAGCAGCAACTCCTGCCATGGAGACATCACCGAGCGCCGAATCCTTTCTTCCTGCCGCAAAACAAGCGCGCTCTGTCCCTCCACCTCCTGTTCGTGAGCGGCTGAACCCGGTACACAAGCGAAAACCTACACCTCCGCCTGAGGCCTCTGCTCGCCAGCAGAGGCAGTTGGAGATGGTTGATGAGGCAGCACCCAAAGAGCTTGCGGAACCTGTTTTACAGGCCGGAACAAGCCCCGTTGTGCACACCATCTCTCCCCTTGCCGTGCATACTCCTCCTCCCGTTTATCCTCGCCACGCTCAACGGCGGGGGCTGCAGGGTAAAACCCTGCTCAATGTATTGGTGGACAGTACCGGGAAAGTGGTGCAAGTGCAGGTGGCCAGCTCCAGCGGCCATGCCATCCTTGACCAATCAGCCGTACAGGCCGTGTGGAGCTGGCTTTTTCGCCCAGGCAGCAAAGATGGCCTTGCCGCTCAGATGTGGGTAACGGTTCCCGTGCGCTTTCAACTTCACTAACTGTTCCGGAGTCCATTATGTCTTCTCTATCTCTTCGCCTTGTTTTGCTCCTTCTGGGCAGCCTGATCTCACTCAGCCCTGCCCAGGCCCGACTGCTTGTCGATCAGGTCGGTCGGCAGGTTGAAATACCGTCCAGACCGCAACGCATCGTGGCCCTGATGCCCAGTATCACCGAAGTGGTCTTTGCCCTGGGCGCCGATAGCCGCTTAGTAGGGGTCACCCAATATGCCACCACTCCGCCGGCAGCCGCCAGGATTGCCAAGGTTGGTTCCTATGTCCACCTGGATGTGGAACGTATCATCCGTCTCAATCCTGATCTCTGCCTAGCTGTGCGCGACGGCAACCCCAAACATGTTGTTGATCGCCTGGCCGGCTTCGGCATACCGGTCTTTGTTATTGACCCCCGTACTCTGGAGGAGGTGGTGGAATCTATCCGGCTCCTTGGTGAAGCCCTTCATTGCCAGCCGGAGGCGGCACGGATCATGACTGAGATGAACCATATCCTCAGGGAGGTGGAAGCCAGTGTCGCACCCTTGAAAACGAGGCCACGGGTGTTTTTTCAGATTGATGCATCACCCATTATCTCAGCTGGCCACAATACCTTTATTGATCAGCTCATTGTCAAGGCAGGCGGCGTTAATCTGGCGGCAGGCCCCACGCCCTATCCACGTTACTCATGGGAAGACGTCCTGCGCCTGAACCCTGAGGTGGTGATCATTACTTCCATGGCAGGTGGCTATAGCAGTGAACAGCTGAAGGCCGGCTGGAGGAAATGGCCCCAGATCCCAGCCGTGGCCGCAAACCGCGTCCATGTGGTAGATGCTGATTACTTTGACCGACCCTCACTGCGACTCTTTGAGGGCCTGCGTCAACTTCTGGAAATCATTCATCCTGCCCCTCGGAACCTTGGGACGAATCATAGCCGATAAAAATTTTCTCAAAAACAAACTGCACATCAAGCAGATCTCTCTAAAAACGGTAACGATGACATGGGTTCCTTTGCTCGAAAAATAACAACCATCCTGATCGTGCTTTTGCTGCTGCTGGTCCTTGCCCTGCTGATGGGGCTGGCCTTTGGTTCCACTGGCGGGATCAGAGAAGTCTGGCATCTGCTGATCAATAGTGATCAGGATAATGACACCCTGCGTGCCATTATCTGGCAGATCCGGCTGCCGCGAGTGATCCTGGCTGCTGTGACAGGAGCCACCCTCTCGCTCGGGGGCCTGGTTTTCCAGGCCCTGCTTCGCAACCCACTGGCTGAGCCCTATATCCTCGGTGTCTCCGGAGGATCGGCGGTGGGAGCCATCAGCGGCATGCTCCTGGGCCTGACCATCTTTCCCGGGGTGGCCTTAACCGCCTTTGCCGGTTCCATGTTTACCCTGCTGCTGGTGCTGGGCCTGGCCAGCGGTCATCTCAGCACGCGCCGCGACACCCTGCTGCTGGGGGGAGTGATGATCAATGCCTTCTATTCGGCGGTGATCACCTTTCTCATCTCCCTTTCGCCCAAGGCCTCACAGGTGCATCAGATTCTCTTCTGGCTCATGGGAGATTTTTCCATGCAGACACCGGAACAGCTCATTATCCTCACTCCGGTGCTACCCTGCATGATCATTATCTATATACTGGCCCGGCCCATGAATCTGCTGCTCCTTGGAGAGGAGAGTGCGGCCTCAATGGGAGTAGATGTCCGTCTGATCCGCCTGATCTTACTTTCTGTCACCTCCCTCATGGTGAGCCTGGTAGTCTGCCAGGCCGGCCTGGTAGGATTTGTCGGACTCACCATTCCCCACATCTTCCGTATGCTCCTGGGGGCCGATCATCGCCTGCTCATTCCTGCCTGCGTACTGGGAGGGGCCTCTTATCTCATCGGTTGTGACCTGCTGGCCCGAACCATCGCAAGCAACGGGGAATTGCCGGTGGGCATTATCACCGCCCTTGTGGGAGCGCCGCTCTTTATCTTCCTGCTCTGGAGGTCCAAACGATGAAGATGGTGGAAGTGGACAAACTCACGGTCACCCGTGGTGGCAACAAAGTACTGCATGAGGTGTCCCTCAATGTGGAGCAGGGTGCCTTTTACATGATCATAGGCCCGAATGGCGCCGGCAAGACAACTTTGCTGAAAGCATTATCCGGTCTCATCAAGCCGGACAGGGGCGCCATCACCATTCAGGGACGAGACATACGTCGCTTTTCTGCCCGTGAGCTGGCTCGTATCCTGGCCATGGTACCGCAGCAGGTCGCCCTGGATTTTCCCTTCAGAGTGGCTGAAACCGTGCTCATGGGTCGTTCACCTCATCTTGACCTGCTTGCCTTTGAGAGTCGTCACGACCGGGAATTGGCTCAGCAGGCCATGGATTTTACCGATGTGAGCCATTTGGCCCAGCGTCGTCTTGATGAGGTGAGTGGCGGTGAACGGCAACGGGTCATTATTGCCCGGGCCATCTGTCAGCAGCCGCAGATTATTTTACTGGATGAACCAACCGCCTCACTGGACCCAGCCCATCAACTCAAGATAATGGATCTCCTGGAACGCCTGCGCCATCAGGGCGTGACAGTGATCATGGTCTCCCATGACTTGAATCTGGCCGGAGTGTATGGTGACACCTTAGTGCTCCTGAAAGATGGTGAGGTGGCCTGTCTCGGCTCACCAGAACAGGTCTTGACTGAGGAGCAGCTGCAGACCAGCTATGAATGTTCTTTAATGGTTGATGAAAATCCTGTTTCCAAACGACCGCGTATCAATCTGTTACCGGAGAGGTATCGGTGAACGACTACTGATTTGACAAGAACAAAGATTGACTTACGTAATGTTGATTGTCAGGCAATATCCTTCTGGATGTGATAAATTGGAGTGACAATTGCTCAGTTTTCCTGGCAACAGTGTTCTTCTGTTGCCTCCCTTATCAAGTGAGACGAGGTAAAATTATGACTATTACGGTAATCAGTAAACGGGTATTCAACATGAAAAATGGGGACAAACTCATTCCACTGCTGAAAGCTCTTCGTAATCACGCAGAAAAACAAAAAGGATTTATCAGTAGAAAGACCTATACCAGTCTGAGCAATCCGGGAGAGTCCATTGTCATCAGCAAATGGAAAACTGCTGGTGCTTGGGAAAAATGGATGGCAAAAGAAAAAACGAAGAAGTTGCAGGGAAAAGTTGATTCACTCATAGGTGAAAAAACAATATACGATATTTATCAGCCGGAAACGTACTGAAAACAGTTTGTTTTCAGTACGTTTCAAAAGAGACGAAAAGAAAACCCATCAGAACCAGTTGAATCAACAGTTATTTCAACGAGATGGGCGCCCAGTTACAGCTTTGACCTTCTGAGGGAAATGCTCCCTTAATTCTTTTGAGGTTTGACCTGAATCCGTACCTCCACATCCGGCCAGCGCCGGTCAGGGCTTTGCACTCCGCCAGGAACTATGACTTTACAATAAACTGTTGCATTCTCCTTGATACCGTGGAGATAGATCGGCGTAGTAAGAAGGGAACCTGGTACCTGAAAAGACGCTCCCTTTTTGGGCATGAGCACCTGGATACTTGGCGGGATAACGTTTACAGACTCAATCATCATTCCTTCCTGCACTTTACCAAGGAGTTGTGGTTTGATGAGCAGGGTAGCCTCATGCAGGGCCTTCACCGAAATTTTTATGGAAGAGGGATTGATATCTGTCACCTTGACTCGCCTTGGAACGACCACATTCTGGCCGGTCAGGGCCACGACCTGATCCCCTTCCGTTACTTCATTGAGGTTGACCTGAACCCGCAACTGGGAGAGATCCATGGTGGAAAGAAGCGAAGAGGAACCTTCCAGATAAAGCTTGACCTCTGAAGGGATATCCCTGTCCAGAACCAGATTTTCCTGCAGACCGGTATATTGAATAGGAACTGTAAAAATCATCTCCCTGGTCTCGATCTTACTCATGATGACCAGGGTCCAAAACAGAGTGGCCACCATGAGGCTTGCCCCGATTTCCAGCAAAAGAGGCAAAAACTTTTTCCCAGCCCCGAGCCCGATGATCGACAGGTTTGATCCGGAATTCTTACTGTGAGCCAGGATATGAGCTGCCACCTCCCCCTTTTCCCTTACCGGTACCATTTCTCCGTCACGGAATATGGAAATTTTCCCACGTTCTTCAGAAACGGTCAGGACCAGGGAATCGGTTTTCTCGGCCAGCCCCAGGGAGGCATGATGCCTGGTGCCAAAGGCATCAGAAAGCTTCTTGCTCTCGGACAGCGGCAGGTGCACACCGATTCGGGAGATGCGGTTCTGCTCCATAATCAATGCCCCGTCATGACCGGGAGAATTCGGATCAAAGATACTTACCAGCATGGGTAAACTGGGGATGGCATCGACCTTGACCCCCTCGGTTATCCACTGCTGTATGGGATCATTACCGGGCAAAACAATAATCGCCCCCCACTTGCGACCGGCAAGCTCGAAAAGTGTTTCTTCAATAAGATTGGGCAGACTATGCAGATCGGCCTGAGTCTGATTACGAAGCAGAGTGGTCGTCCGTTCAAGAATTTTCCGCAGTTCCGGCTGAAAGATGACAATAAGGACAATGAGGGCAAACTGACTGAGATTGGAAAAAATCCACTCCACCCCACGCAGGCCGATCATTGTCGCTATCATGGCCACGACCCCTGCCACGATGAGGCCTACGGCGATCTTCCAGGTTCCTGACGCCCTGAGGGTTCGTGACAAATAAAAGACTGCCAGGGCAAAAATCAAAATATCAAGCAGAACCTGCCAGTGGGCAAGGTGATTATACAAATCGGAAAAATGTTCAGGCAGGATCATAACGAACTCTCTTTAACAGGTTCAAAATAATAGAATTCTCCATCTCTAAAATATCACCCGGTTTAACACTTCTTTCCAGCAGCAGAATAATGCCTGAAACAAAATCCCTGGCTATCTTCTGCATGACAAAACCAATACAAAGAACCGTGTAATGGAGAACACACAGAATAGCAACGAAACGTCCCTTCCATGTTGGCAAATGGCCTGGCCGGAGTTTAGGCCAGGATGCGTTGCAGGAGCGAAGGTGTCACCAGGGAAGCGACTCGAACAAGAAGCAAGTTCACAAAAAAGCATGAGAAAATTATTTTTCTCTCCCAGGCTATAGACGAACGACATAACTACTGATAGGCTGATAGTACTCATAACAACAAGTTGATCCGATCCACAAACTTGAGTATAGGTCATAACGTAGAGGGATTCAATGGCTCACACCGTAAAATGAATTTTAGCAGAGACAAAAAAGAGCAATAACGACATTTCTAAAGAGGTTGCTCAGGACATCAGCCAGCACGAAGTCATGGAAACTGGAAACATTAGCGAATATCTCAAATTTTTTGCCGCCTTGATGGCCATTATCAATCCGGTTGGGGCCATCCCGATCTTTATCAATCTGACCGTGGATCAGGAAGAACCGCTCCGCAACAAGACCGGTTTAATGGCAGCCACCGCCATGGGAATGATCCTGATCGTGGTTCTATTCAGCGGTGAGGCAATCCTCTATTTTTTTGGTATCTCTGTAGGTTCCTTCCGCGTTGGTGGTGGCATTCTGATTTTATTGATGGCCATCTCCATGCTGCACGCGAGAATGAGCCAGGTTAAACAGACAGAAGAGGAAAAACAGGATTCAACCGAACGTGACAGCATTGCCGTGGTACCACTGGCGACACCGCTTCTGGCCGGACCTGGGGCGATAAGCACTGTTATCCTTTATGCGCAGCGATATTCGAGCATTTCGCATTACATTATTCTGCTCTGCGAAATAGGACTCTTGGTCTTCCTGACAGCACTGGCATTTCGTTTGGCTCCCCTCATTGCCAAACTTCTCGGTAAAACCGGCATCAATGTGGTGACCCGCCTCATGGGCTTAATAATGGCCGCAGTGGGCGTGGAATTTATTGCCAACGGTCTCAAACAACTCTTTCCGATACTTGGTGGTTAGGCTGGCAGCTCCATTGCAGCCAACCTCTAAAAAATCAGGACCAGTTTTTTTCAAAGGGCATACTGATAATGCTCTCCGGATCCGCCTGCCGTCTTCCTCAAACAGAGTCAGATAACCCGACCGAGAAAGTTGAGGGATGCTGTCTTCCCCCAAAAGCAACAGGCTTATTATCCACAGCCAAGCTATTGACAAAGCCAATTCAAACCAGTTACCCCTTGTTTTTCCAAGAATAAGTTGCTTAACTATCACAAGTATTTTGAAATTAGCCAGGATAACGGTCTTCAAGATGTGAGATTTTTCAAGTGTCCTTTGAGGAAGTGTACTCCATGAAAAAAACAATCGATTTCCCCGACAGTAATCTTGAGGAAACAGCGGGCTCCATGTTCCGGATTCTCAAAACATCATCACTTAAATCCGGGTTGCCACCAGGCACCCCGATCCATGTCGGTGAGCAGCAAAGCGAGAACATTACCATTACTGTCATGGATTACGACCAAACATCCTGTCATACCGTAACCCCTGACAATCCGGAAGAATGCTCCACCTATCAGGACAAGTCTACGGTCACCTGGGTCAACGTTGATGGCCTGCATCAGGTCAATATCATCGAGAAGCTCTGCTCCTGTTTCAATCTCCACCCGCTCACTGTGGAAGATATCCTCAACACCACTCAGCGCCCCAAGCTGGATATTTTCGATGATTACCTGTTTCTGGTACTGAAGATGCAGACCTACAACAGCGAAACCCAAATAGTCGATATGGAACAGGTCAGTTTTATCCTTGGTAAAAATTATCTTATTTCCTTTCAGGAGAAAGCAGGAGACACCTTTGACGGAGTGCGGACGCGCATCCGCAGCAACAAAGGCCGTATCCGCAAGATGCAGGCGGACTACCTTGTTTATGCCCTGCTGGACTCCATCATAGACAACTACTTTTCAGTACTTGAGAAGGTCGGTGAAGAAATCGAGTCCATAGAAGAAGAACTTGTTGCCAATCCCCTTCCTGAGACCCTGGGCAAGATTCATATACTGAAGCGGGAGATGATTCTACTGAGAAGGTCAGTCTGGCCTCTGCGCGAGGTTATCAACAGTCTGGCACGTGATGAAGAAATCGACCTGATCAGCAAGGCCACCTACCTTTACATGAAAGATCTTTATGACCACACTATCCAGATTATAGACACCATTGAGACGTTCCGCGATATCATATCCGGCATGCTGGATATTTATCTCTCTTCGATCAGCAACCGCATGAATGAGGTTATGAAGGTTCTGACCATCTTTGCCGCCATCTTTATCCCTCTCACCTTCATAGCCGGTCTCTACGGAATGAATTTCAATACAGCTGCAAGTCCGCTCAATATGCCGGAGCTCAGCTGGTACTACGGGTATCCTTTTGCCATCGGCCTGATGCTGGCAACCGCCGGCTCAATGATCCTCTACTTTAAAAAGAAAAAATGGTTTTAAGTTGTTTCCCATGAAGTCATTTTCTGCCTTCGCTGATTTGGCCTCCTGCCCCGTTTTACTTTCGTTTCCTCAGAATCAAATGCGGAAACAATCCACGCTTAGTCAACGGAAGCGGAAGAGGATAGGTTTCGTTGACATATCGCATGTCTTCGATGGTATAGAAGGCATTGGGATTGTATTTTTTGATAATAGAAATGATCTTTGTAATATTTTTCCGCTTCGCAATACTGAAGATCAGTTTAACAGGCCCGCTCTCACCCTGGGCATCAACACTGGTCACTCCGTACCCTTCCTCCCAGAGCACTTTAACCAAGTCGTCCGCTTCCCTGCGGGTGATGACCCTGATCAGCATCTTGCCCAGAGCTATTTTCTCCTCAAGAACCACACCGACATAGTTACCTGCCGCGAATCCAAAAGCAAATGCGACATAAGTCTGCCATGAATTAAGGTTCTGCATGACCTGAGCCACTGCCAGCAACCAGATCAAAGATTCGAAAAAGCCGAGCAGGGCAGCATAGTATTTCAAGCCCTTGGACACAAAAATAATTCGCAGTGTGCCGATAGAAACGTCCAGAATTCGAGCGAAAAATATCAGCAGCGGAATAATTACAAAAACAAAGCTCGAGCTTTCAGTTATCGATACCATTATGCTCCCTCCTGCGAAGATCATGAAGCTGTGATCAGTTTTTTTTCAGACCATGAATCGTATCTCGCTATTATGCTGAACAAAACAGCCATGTCTGAATAGTTGGTAAAAAAGATATCTTTGGTGTGCGGCAAGAGCAGTGGTACCATGGCAATCCGCTTGAATAATCAGCCCTTACCGCGCGTTTTGGTTTTTCCAGGCTGCGCATTTTTCTCGATAAATTCAATAACAATGTCACCCACATTCTTCCCGCTTGCTTTTTCAATGCCTTCCAAACCAGGTGAAGAGTTCACTTCCATGACCAATGGACCATGATTTGAACGTAAGATGTCTACCCCGGCCACGTTCAGGCCCATTATTTTGGCAGCGCGAACGGCTGTGGAGCGTTCTTCCGGAGTGATTGTAACTTTTTCCGCCTTTCCGCCTCGGTGTATGTTCGAGCGAAAATCTCCTTCCCTGCCGGTACGCATCATTGCTGCAACGACCTTGCCGCCAACCACAAAACAACGGATATCTTTGGAACCCGCCTCCTTGATAAATTCCTGGACCAGAATATTCTGTTTCAATCCCCGAAAAGCCTCAATAACACTCTCCGCAGCGTTATTGGTCTCGGCCAGAACAACGCCAATCCCCTGGGTTCCTTCTAACAGTTTAATTACCAGTGGTGCGCCACCGGCAAGATCAATTAAATCCTGGGTGTACATAGTTGAATGGGAAAAACCGGTTACGGGCAAACCTATTCCCCTACGTGCCAGGAGCTGCAGGGAACGGAGTTTATCACGGGAACGGGAAATGGCCACAGATTCATTGACGGAATAAACGCCCATCATTTCAAACTGCCTGACAACAGCAGTTCCATAAAAAGTAATGGAGGCCCCTATTCGTGGAATAACTGCACTATAGCCTTCTAAGGGTTCGCCCTTAAAATGAATCGAAGGTTTGTGAGAGGTAATATTCATGTAACAGCGCAGGGGGTCAACAACCTGGACCTCATGCCCCCGTTTCTCTGCACTTTCCACAAGCTTGGCGGTGGAGTAAAGGTCTTTATTTCTGGATAAAATACAAATTTTCATATTATTTCACTTTATTATAAATGGTTGGGGACTTGCGTCCTGCCAAGTAAGAGGCAGCGGGGTCAACGATATACGTTCCGGCCATGGCACTGCGGCCCAGCAGCATGCGAAACAGCATGCTATCTCTATCAGTCAAGGTGAGTTCCGCATGGGTGGTGATACCACCCAGGACTATAGTTGTGAATATGATATAGCGCAGTTCCTTGTGTCCGCCAGAGTCACTGACAACGCGTTGGTCTGCAATGGGTGCTTCGCATGTCAGAACAACGCCTGTTTTTTTCTGCAGCGGATGAATTTTAAATCGAACTTTGGCGATCCCTCCTTCCTCAAAGGGTTCAACAGCGAAGGCATGGAGGGCAGAGGTTTTTGCCCCTGTATCAACCTTGGCCTTGATAGCCGGGATACCAATATCAGGAAGAGATAACCACTCCCGCCACCCCAGCATTTTCTTATCACTCTTGCCAACTGTCATCTGCATAACTCCTTTAATCATTGAGTGTATTCTCATCTTAGCTGGAAAAGAGTTTCCATTGGTGTCATGCCGGGACCGAGTTAATAGACCCAATTCCTGAAACTGTCTACCTCTTATTTACCTGCATTGACCATAAGGGAGAACATAGCTCTTTCTTCACGCCCTCCTGCTCCAGCAGGCGTTGCAGACTGACTTACCTCTGGTTATTCAAAGGAAAAGAGTTCCCATAACGAGAGGAAACCAATCGGAACAACGAGTTAGCTATTCATTTCCTGCCTAATGCTCGCGGAGGAATGAGGACGTTTTTTTGAATCAGAATAACAACAGCAATAGTCAGCATACTCTTTTTGACAATCAAGCTCTGCACCATGACAGAACCAGTGACAGCGAAGGATAATCAATAAGAGAGCAAAAGGAACTTCACTGGATATTTTTTTTTCGACAGGGGGTAAAAGAAAACGAATCGGATCATTTTCCCACCAGATTCGGAATTGCAACCGCTGCGGAAGCACCAATGACACTGGAAATTTTCAGTTATCACCAAAAGAATGCTATTGTTTTCTGCAAGGTCTGTAGTGTAACATATAATTTGTAAAGTGTACAATCAATCAGGCTCCACCTCCAGAATCACAAAGCCGCGTATGACTTACCGGCTCCTACCGAGTACTGAGAGAGTGCTGGAGAATATTCTTTTTACTCCATTCCTGATGAGTTACTGTCCATCCAGAAATGAGAGAGTTTTTCCTCAATCAAGCAACAAAGAGTTAGGGGAAAAACAGCCGCTTCAAATTGGGCACAAACTGACCAGGAATAGAGAAACTGCCACTTCTATCTGCTTACCCGTAAGATTACCGCAAATGCAGAACTTATCTGAAAAAGAAATCCTTCTCCATATAAAAAGGCAGGAACCCTTTACGGCAACTGTTGACACAGGTGCCTTCAGCATCAAAGTCGATCGATATATCCCTGCCGTCTACACAGCAATTCACGCCGGTCATACGATTCCTCAACAGATCACAGAAAGGCTGTTGCTGAATGAAGAAGAGCGACGATATAAGGAAGACCCCTTTACCGGTGAAATGCTGTCCTCATTTCCTATTGTTCTGCTGGGACTTGGTTCACGGTATCTGTACGACCTGAACCGTCCGCCCGGAGAGTTTACCTATGAAGCGGCCGAGGGGAAAAAGATTTGGAGCCGTCCCCTTACAGCCAAGGAACGGAAGGAAAATATTTCCCTGCACGACAGCTACTACAGAGTACTGTCTGCCCTTCTCACAGTTCTTGAAAAAAAATTTTCCCGCTGCATCATCTATGATCTGCACTCCTTTAACTATAAACGCATTACAACTGAGACACCACTCTTCAATATCGGCACCCATCACATCGATCAAAAAACGTATCGCCCGGTATTAGATAATCTGAGAAGACGGCTGATGGGTGCAGATTTTCCAAATATTGAGAACAGAGCAGCCTGTGATGAGGTTTTTACAGGCAAGGGGTATCAAGCCTTTTTTATTCATGAGAATCATCCCCAGAGCCTTTGTATCCCCCTGGCAATAAAAAAAGTGTATATGGATGAAACCTCCGGAGTAGCTTACCCGCTTATCCTTGAGGCAATCATCGAAAGCCTGAAGCAGGCGCTGAGCTATAACGCATCATACTTCAGCAGAAGGTTTGCCGGTAAAATAATACAGCGATCCCTGTTCTTTGCCGAGGAAAGCAGCAAGGTGATCAGGAGGATAGATGCAGCACTCTACAAAGTGGCAAAAGGCGTAGACACATTACGCTATATCAATCCCATTAATCTTGCCCATGAACGTAACCTTTTTTTTGCAAAGCAATGCAATTATACGCCGCAGTTCTGCTATCGACAGTTACACATCGATCCTTTTGCCTTCCGTGAAAAACTCTATGCCATTCCTGTGGACAATATCCAGGACGTCAGTATCCGGCAGCTCTATCGCAGCACCATTGACATGCTTGCCCAGAAAATTGACCTGCTGGCCACCATTGGCACTGAACATTTCCTCTACAATTCTTTGCGGTTTCATGGAGAACCGAGAGAAGCAGATATTGAGCTGGCCCGTTTTTTTCTCGCTGCTCCCCCTGTTGAGGATGAAGAGGGTCAAGAGCAATTCAGTGCCAAAGAGTGCGCCAAGGCATTCCAGCAGGCAATAAATGACTATGGCTTTGACTGTCGGGTGGAGTTAAGCAGTCGCATTGTAGCCAGAGCCATGGTCAGCAGCGGTCGGCGCAAAGTCCTGGTCAATCGTTCTGCCCATTTCACAGAAACAGAAATTCAGGCCCTGATCCACCATGAACTGGGGGTGCATATGGTGACCACTGTCAATGCGAACCAGCAAGGTCTGAAAATATTCAAACTTGGCCTGCGCGGCAATACGGAAACCCAGGAAGGTCTGGCTATCCTGAGTGAGCATTTGTCCGGCAACCTGACCCTGGCCCGGATAAAAATGCTGGCCCATCGCGTCATGGCTGTCCATATGATGGTCCAGAACTACGATTTCAGCAGAACATACAAGGCCCTGACCGATGATTTCGGTATGTCAAAAGAAGATGCTTTCAATATGGGCGTACGGGTGTATCGAGGGGGCGGATTTACCAAGGATTATCTCTATCTTACAGGACTGCGCAAACTCCTGCAGCTGTACAGCTCCGGCACAGACCTGCAGCTCCTGTTTGTGGGCAAGACGTCCATCGCTTTTCTTAACACCCTGAAAGAGATGCTCGACCGGAAAGTGGTGACCAGCCCGATTCACCTGCCCCGGGCCTGGAAAATGAACGTGGAAAGCAATCCGATTCTGAAGTACCTCTTGAGTGCGATGTCCTGAAGAAGTTGTTCGCGCCCCCGCTCCTCTCTCAGCTACACCGGAATATCCACTCCCCACCTGCTATAGCAGGAAAACATCATAGTGTATCTGTCTTGGCTGTCTTTTCTATATCGGTTTGTTGGTGGCCCACGTTCTCATTTTCCGTTGCTCTGTACAGACCGCTTTTAATATGCACGTCACGCTGGGGAAAGGGAATTTCTATGTTGTTATCCCGGAAAGCCTGATCAATGGCAAAATGCATATCACTTCGCACGTCTATACGTCTATCAACATCCTTCAGATGGCAGAAGAGTTCAAAGTCCAGGGAGGATTCGCCAAAGGCCTGAAAGCGGACGACAGGATAAGGGGCGGTGCCATTGGTGATCACCTCGGGATGATTCCTCGCAACTTCCAGAAGAAGATCTTTGACAAGTGCGGTATCGCTGCCGTAGGCAACTCCCACCATTAACCGGACCCTGCCACGAGTATCCTGAAACATCATATTGGTCACCTGATTCGAGATCAACTCCGAGTTAGGGACAATGACATCAGAACGGTCAAAGGTTTGAATAATGGTAGAGCGCACACTGATTTTTTTCACATACCCTTCAGTGGTGCCAACACTGATCCAATCCCCCCGTTTGATAGGCCGTTCAAAGAGCAGAATAAGGCCGGAAACAAGATTGTTGACGATATTCTGCAGACCGAACCCAATACCAACAGACAGGGCTCCGGCAACCATTGCCAGACCGGTAAAATGAATACCGGCTGTACTGAGAGCAGTTAGAATTACAACACTGTAACCAATATATCCAACAATTGTTATGATAGCATCCTGCACACTGGGCGCCATTTCGGATTCTGCCACCCAGTCACGAACAATATTATCCTTAAAAAGAGAGACAACAGTCCAACCCAGGGTAAAAATCAAAAAACCCACTCCGACCCGTGAGGGTACGATGCTCACCGTTCCAAGACTGAACCCTTCGACCAGCCAGCCATAGTAGGTTGAGGCATAGACTCTGGATATCCCCCACAGACGGAGAAAGGCGTAGATAAAAGCAATAACAAACAGTAGCTTAATCAGACTGTTTGTCCAAACGACTCCTCTGAGAACTTCAGTTTGTTTGACCCCGGCTTTTTTGCGAATATTTTGTTGCCAGATATACTTCCCTCTTCCAAAGCCGCCTATGACCTCATCGGTCAGATGCTTACCGAGACTGAGGAGCAGAGCGAACGCTAGGGTACCTGACGTTCCTATCAGAATATGCGTGGCAAGGGCTCGATACCCACTGAGTTCGCTAAGTGTGACAACACCAAAAACCAACACCAGAAGAATGCGTAGGAATCGACGCCATGCCTGCAGCCGGGTAAAACTGCAGGCAAGCCAGAATGACCAGAGCAGAACCCCATACCAGAGTGTCACCATCAATGCCCGAGTAAGATAAAAGCTCGCCTCCGGCAGAGCCGTTTTCATAGGGCTTGCAAAGACAAACCATAACAATCCGGAAAGCAGGGCAAACAGATGCAGACGCAAGAGAGCGGACCGGAAGGATGGTTCCCCCGCTGTATCTGTCTCACTGACTCCCATCAGGACAAGCCCGTAGACCTTGCCGAAGATAGACAAATTCAGCACAATGAGCAGACTGTCTACAGCACATGGCAGATAGGACGGCGGCAACAGACCTGCCATAATAAAACGCAGTGAAAGAGATACGCCTCCCAGGGCTGTAAGGAGTTGAAAAATATTTTTCTGTTTAGCGATTGTCCGCAGAAAATCATAGAAAAATCCTTCCTGCTGAATTTTGCCAACTTGATGAGTGAAAAGATCATCCAATTTGCTGCCGATAAACCAGCCGATCCCTACCAGAAAAAGTATAGGAACGATATGCCATGGTGCCAGAGAATCAAGCCTGCTTCCTGTCATGAAAAATTTACCGGTAGCCACAAGCCCGTTCAGAGATCGTATTTCAGGCAGCAGGACTATTTCATAGATATTCAGGCCACGGGAAAACAGGTCTCTGGTGAAGATCTGTTTTTTGTTCTTTTGCAGTTCCTCCTCAAGCCCTGTTGCCTTGAGTGTCAACAGACGGCATTGCGCCAGACGCACTTCGGCCCGGCTTTTCAGGGTCAGTAGCCCGTCTCTTTCTTTGGCAATATCCTTTGGTTCACCGCTTACTTTTTCGCCCAGTGCAGTAAAGGACTTGTCGAGTTGCTCCAGTTCCTGCTGCGTCACGGCTATGCATTGCTGTCCCTGTTTCAGATAAACCTGCAACTGCTGCATCAGGAGTTCAATCTCTGGCAAAGAGGCACTTTGCGGATCGACCTGAACGATTTTATCAAGTTCTTTTTGAACAGCTGTAACGTCGTATGATTCCAGGTCAGCAGAATTGGAGAGGGAGGGGTAAAACCAGAGAAAGAAACAGACAAGACCAATTAAAACAGTATGCAATTTCATGAAGATCCCAACAGAAGAATTCTCATAGGGGGTATGCAACAGGACTTTAGTCTTTTGACATAGCCCTACAGGAAATTTTCTTAGA
>JAHJNL010000038.1 GCA_018820855.1 Pseudomonadota bacterium
AATGCCACATCCATTGCCAGCTTCCAAATTGCTGCCTTTGTCGATTTAGACAGTGACGGCATCGATGACAATTGGGAACGCTTCTATTTCAACTCACTCCAGACAGCAGACGAGACAACGGATTTCGACAAAGATGGGTATACAGACCTCGAGGAATATCTCCTCTGGAAGGCAGGAACCCTTGATGACAGCGACTTAACGTTTACTCCGCTTACCTATAACCTGGGGGATAAAAATCCGGCCGGAAAAAGTATCTTGTTGATGATAATACCGGTTCTTTCGTCAAGCCGACAATAAAAGGTGGAAATTCCTGTGCCAGGAAAGCATTATCAACTGCCTGACAACAACGCCGAATAAAAAGAGAGCCTATCAGAAAAGATCCTACGGTCTATCATATAGACACCAATTACAGGATGTCTCTGCCAACGGAACCTTTGTTGCGAGCTACTGGCTTTCAGTTTTCCCAAAAGCCATAGTCTCTGTAACAGCACAGACTGGGCAAGAGTGAAAATCCACAATGCATCCTCCCCCCAGCCGACCCCAGTACTTGCCACAGCCTCTCAAACCTACAGTCCTGCAACGCCTATCAATAGCGAAAGGAATAGAACGGACGCAGTAATCCTTTTTATAATCTCTCTATTGTGAGTATAGTCTCGTTTTTAAGATTATCATCGGACAATGCATTGAGATCAAATCATCAAGGCAGGCTTGAAGGGTCTCGACAGCAATCAGGGCTGAATCATGTTTTTAGTATTTTTAAAGGGGTTTGGCATTGGCGGGGGACTTATCGTGGCGATAGGTGCCCAGAATGCGTTTGTCCTGAGTCAGGGGATCAAAAAGAATCACTACATCATTATTCCCTTAATCTGCTGCCTCTGTGATATCATTCTCATCGCAATAGGCATTATGGGTGTGGGAGCTGCTGTTGCCGCCAACCATCTTCTCTCCCAAATCGCAACATTCGGTGGTGCCCTTTTTCTTTTCTGGTATGGCCTGAACTCTTTCCGATCAGCGTTTCAGGGAGGTGTCCTGAAACCTGAGGGGGAACTCATTCCATCGTTTCAATCAGCCCTGCTCACAACCCTGGCCATTACTTTGTTGAATCCTCATGTCTACCTGGACACAGTCATTCTGCTAGGCGGTATCAGTGGCCAGTTTGAGGGCAGGAAGCGACTTCTCTTTGGTGCCGGTGCCATGGCCGCATCAGTAATCTGGTTCTTTACCCTGAGCCTGGGGGGGCAATTACTCGCGCCGCTGTTCAGGAATATCACCTCCTGGCGCATCCTGGATAGCCTCGTAGGTCTTACCATGTGGACCATTGCCGGATCACTGCTGATCCACTCTCTCTGATTGAGAAATGAAATAATTCCTTACCCATTCTCGCATGCAAAGGGTACCTTGAAAAAATTGACAGCTGCCATGACAAAATACCTCCCAGCCCTCTCCCCACTCAGACTTATTATCCTTATCACCCTTCTCCTTTCAGGGACACCACTGCTGGCAGCAACTTACCAAGAATGCCTGCTGCGCACGCTCGAGGAAGGTAACGACAACCTTACTCTGGGAGAAATCAAGGCATTCTGCCAGGCCGAACAGACTGCGGCAACAGACCGGACGACATCAGAACGCCCTCTCCCTGAAGAAAAATCAACACCTGAAAGTATTATTCCAGTATCCTATGCAGACCTCTTTTTAATGGGTCCTCACAAACAAAATTACATCCTGCTTTACAGTCATAATAAGGCTCCCAACACGACGCCTTACCAGACCAACTCCGACGTCACCATTGATCCCAACGAAATTACCTTCCAGGTCAGCCTCAAGTTTCCCATTACCAGTTTTCCCATCGGCAACAAAAGAACCTACCTCATGGCAGCCTACACGGCCCAATCATTTTGGCAGGCATACAACCGCCCCGTGTCGAGCCCTTTCCGCGAAACCAATCATGAGCCTGAAGTTTTTGCCATCTATCCCCTGGATATGACAATCCCCGGGGCCCGCCGGGTGTATCTCATGGGAGGATTTGTCCATCAATCAAACGGCCGCAGTCAACCCCTGTCACGGAGCTGGAACCGGCTCTATCTTGATTTTGTGGTTGAAGGCGACAATTTCAAAATCAGCCTGAAACCCTGGTATAGAATTCCGGAGGAAGACAAGGATGTTATCGGAGCCTCTGCAGGTGACGACAACCCCGACATCAGCGATTATCTTGGTTACGGAGAGATCAGCGGCGCCTTCAAAGCAGAAGATCATACCTTGAGTTTCATGCTCCGCAACAACCTTGACCGCCATGACAACAAAGGGGCTCTGAAGCTGGGCTGGTCCTTCAAGGTTCCCTTTATTAAGGCTGACAACGTCAAGGCCTATATCCAATACTTTAATGGCTACGGCGAATCCTTGATCGACTACAACGCTGCTGTGGAACGCATCGGCATCGGACTCATGATCGCCGACTGGCTATAGACCGCACGCCTGACAGACAAGTGACACTGCGAGCAAACTGCGAGAACGATACCAACAGACCAGGCCTGACATTTTCTTTTTTGGGCAAGTTATTTTCTTAAAAAAACCGTTCATCTGCCAGTTCAGATTTTTCTTTTAGACACCCACGAATGCTGTCACAGAACGACTTGCGAGATCATCAACATCAGTTATGAAAGATCCTTGCCATCTTGCACCTGCCAGAGAGGACAGGTGTGGATTGAAAGCCCAGACAGCGCACGCCTCCTCCCAGACAATCAGCCTTAAAACAGATTGCCTATCATCCTGTCCTAGTGATATACTGATAAGATAAGAGAAGGATCAAGACTGTGGATTATGGCTTCAGATACCGAAAAATATTAAATGGAGGTTGACGATGAAAACATGGAAAACAGTACTGTCGATAATCATGATTGTTCTTTGCATCACCCTTAGCACCACACCCCTGCTTGCCAAAGGCGGTGGCGGTGGTGGAGGTGGAGGTGGAGGTGGTGGTGGTGGTGGGGGCGGCAACGGGGGTGGAGATGGTTCTTCCGGAGACCGGGGAGCCATGGGCCTTCAAAGTGAAAGTAAGGTGAAGAGTCAGGAGCAGAGCCAGTTTACCAATCAACAGCGCACCCAGATCCAGGACTGCCAGAGCACAGCGGAACGCGTGCAAGTCAGGATCAGAGAAATGGCCAGGCTGACATCAGGACAGGACCTGCAGGCTGGTAAACTGGAACAAACCCGTCTTACCCTGCGTAATGAATTGCAGCAACTGGAGGGAGCCCAGGCAAAATTTGCCGCAGGATTGAACACCCAAGATCGTGATAAACTCAGAGATCGACTCCATGATATGGATCGCGACCGGGACCGCATCCGCACCTGTCTCCAGGATATTGACAATGAGTTGGCACGACCCAATCCCGACCAGACCCAGCTGCGTCTCAAGACCAGGGATATGGAACAGGCCATGGAGAGATGGCAGGAGCAGTACACTCAGCTTGAGTAGTTTAAAAAAAGCAGTTAACCGCGAGGATGGCATGACCGACTTTGGCCAGTTACCAGAAAATTTTCAGCAGTATCAACAGCAGTTTCCCGAAATGTTCGCCGCCTACACCAAGGGCGCGGAGGCAGCCCGAGCAAGTGGCCCTCTTGATACAAAGATGACCCATCTCGTCCAGCTCGGAGCCGCCATAGGGATCCGCAGCGAAGGAGCCGTGCGCTCTCATGCCCGGAGGGCCCTGGAGGCTGGGGCTAGCCACGAAGAACTGTTCCAGGTGATCAATTTGTCAATCTCGACGATTGGCTTTCCAGCGGCGGCAGCCGCCTATTCCTGGATCCGTGATATGGACAGGCCAAAGAAATAGCATGAGAAGACAGCCAAGCAATAGCTGACAGATTGCGGTTTTTGCCCCCCATTTGTTCAGTGTGCAGGAAAAGAAACCATCAGTGCCGTCCCCCGCAAGGGGGACTGGCAGCTGACAAATAACATAGCGTTCACCGACAAACAGCAAGCCCGTATATCGACCCTGCAATAACTTAGCGATTTTATTTTTTCGTAACTCGGGGTTACTGGGATAACGCAAGATTACTTATCATTGCTCCTGTTGCGCCGCAGAATGCCATTCACCCTTCCCTGCAACAGGGGAGGATCCGTATGGAGCAGGACTCGATTTCCCGGATTGGCTCGAACTATCTCCTCCCCCCCTTCTGTCTCCATCAGGGTGACTGTAAGAGGAATAGTGTCAATGCCGGGCAGCATATACTCAATACGACTCCCGCTCTCCAGCACATTCCTGACCTCCACCAGAGGCGAAGCCCCCTCCACCCGAATCACGGCAACCGGCTCCACCTGCTGCACAGCCCGAGGACTGGTGTAGAGCATCTCGGAACTTCCCGGGCGCTGACTGATAAAATTTTCGCTTATCCCTCTGGTTCCCGTCTTGGCGATCTCCTCGACAAAAACATGGGGCATGCGAATTTCTTCAGGCTTCTCCCAGGCCTCGGGCGAAAGAGAACTCAGATAATCCAGAGCAGCCCGATAGATACGTGTCACCCCGCCCACATAAAATATAGATTTCATCCGCCCTTCGATCTTCAGGGAGTTTACCCCGCAGGCCACCAACTCAGGTAGGCGTTGCAGAAGACAGAGGTCTTTGGAGTTGAAGATATAGGTCCCCCGTTCATCCTCTTCCACAGGAAAATACTCTCCGGGCCGTTTCTCTTCAATTAAACTGTAACTGTAACGGCAGGGATGGGCGCAGCTGCCCTGATTGGCATCTCTCCCTGTCATATAATTGGAGAGCATACAGCGCCCTGAATAGGAGATACAAAGAGCACCATGGACAAAGACCTCCAACTCACCACTCACCTCTTCCCGAATCTCCCTTATTTCTGTCAGGGACAACTCCCGGGCCAGATTGAGACGCCCGGCACTCTGTTCAAACCAGAAGCGGGCAGCCTGAGCGTTGGTAACATTGGCCTGGGTAGAGAGATGGACCGGAACACCTGGGACACATTGCCTAGCCCGCAGGAGGATCCCGGGATCGGCAATGATCAAAGCATCCACTTTGGCCTCCTGCAGCTGCAACAGATAGCTGTCCAGCCCGGCAAAATCCCGATTATGGGCCAGGATATTCACGGTCACATAGACCTTCACTCCATGAGCATGTGCATATCGCACTGCATCCACCATGGTCTGGTGACTGAAATTCCCGGCCTTTGCGCGAAGACTGAACTCTTTTCCACCCATGTATACGGCATCTGCCCCGTAGTGGATGGCAGTAACCAGTTTCTCGAAGTTCCCGGCAGGAGCCAGGAGCTCAGGCATGAGAGGGGTGCCTGCTTTGTTGCTTTCTTTTTTCTTCATTGTACGCTATTATCAACCGTTATTTTTATAAGTTCTCAATAAATGATGGCAACGAGATTTCATATACGTTTTGACTTTTCTACCACCAATCATTGAGATTGATGAAATCCTTACAGCAAGCTGAGTGGTAAATCAAGGCTAAGCGATCACAAGCAAGAGGCCAGGTGGGAAAAAAAGTTATCGGCATAGCCATGAGCGGAGGCGTGGATTCCACGGCCTGTGCGTTGCTTCTGCAAAAACAGTATCAGGTTCACGGATTTTTCATGCAGCTGGCCCAGCCTGACTTCTCCGAACAACTCAGACGAGTCAAGGAGGTAGCCCAAAGATGTGGTATCCCTCTCCAGGTCATTGACCTCCGTGCCCAGTTTGACGACAAGATTCTTAACTATTTCTCCACCTCCTATCAAAACGGACGCACCCCCAATCCCTGCATGATCTGTAATCGCGAGATAAAATTCGGCCTTTTCATGGACGCCATCCTGGGACAGGGTGTAGACCATGTTGCCACCGGCCACTATGCAAACATCACTGAAGAGCAAGGCTGTTTTCTCTTACGTAAGGGAAAGGACAAGAACAAAGACCAGTCCTACTTTCTTGCCCGATTGACTCAAAACCAGCTGGCACACACACTCTTCCCCTTAGGAGAGATGTGTAAAGAAGAGGTCTACACCATGGTGGAAGAACATGGCTTCAGCGAATTCAGAGGCCAGGAGTCTCAGGATGTCTGCTTTCTCGGCGCCAGTTCAGTAGGAGATTTCCTCGAAAAACGGATGACCAGCCAAAAGAATGAGGGAGAAATCGTCAATCAAGACGGCCGCGTCCTCGGTCGACACAATGGCATCTACAACTATACCATCGGCCAGCGCAGGGGGCTTGGTATTTCAGACAGTTCTCCCTGGTATGTTGTTGCAATTGATGCCCTGGCAAACAGAGTCATTGTCGGAAAAGACGACGCTCTTTTCCGCAACACCATTGACATAGATGATGTCTCCTGGAGCTGCAGCAGGCTCCCGCACCCTGACCGGGACTATCAGGTTCGCATCCGTTATCGGCATCAGGGCGCAACAGCCCGACTCAGCCAGCTCTCGGAAAATCGTTACCGCATCACCTTCCCGGAAAAACAGCGGGCAGTAACACCAGGCCAGTTTGCCGTAATTTATGATAAGGACCTGATCCTGGGCAGTGGTGAAATTCAGTGAAGAAAAAAGTCATCATCAACACCCTTGGTTGCAAAGTGAACCAATATGAATCAGCCTCCTTTCTCTGTTCCTTTGAGGAAGCCGGCTGCCGTGTGGCTGAAAAGGGAGAAGATGCTGACATCATAGTGATCAACACCTGTGCGGTTACCGCCAAGGCTGGTGCCCAATCCAGACAGACTGTACGCAGGCTCATACGCCGCCATCCACAGGCAAAAATCGTCATCACCGGTTGTTATGCCCAGATGGCCGCCAACGAACTGGCAGCCATGGTGGAGTCCCCTGTCTGTATCGTGGGCAACGGCAACAAACACCTGCTGGTGGAAACAGCACTGAAAGAGAGCCCCTGCGACCTGACCATGCTTATGGGGCGCATCCTGAAGAAAAAGGAAATATGCCCCCTGCCCATGCGCAGATTTGGCAACCGCACCCGTGCCTACCTGCGCGTCCAAGACGGCTGCAACAACTTCTGCACCTACTGTATAGTTCCCTACACCCGAGGCCCCAGCCGCAGCCTGGAACTGTCCGAAGTCCTGAGCCAGGCGAAACGTTTTGCACAGGCCGGTCACAGAGAAATCGTACTCACCGGTATCCATGTGGGGATGTACGGTCGTGACCTTGACAAACAGTGCGATATTGCAGATCTAGTCTTCACCCTGTGCCATGCCCATCCCGACATCCGTTTCCGCCTGAGTTCCATTGAACCCCAGGAAATTTCAGACAGGCTGCTCCAGACCATGAGCAGTTGTCAAAACTTCATGCCTCACTTCCACATCCCGCTGCAGAGTGGAGACGATACCATCCTCAGCCGGATGAATCGCGGTTATGACCGGGAAACCTTTCGCAGGGTTGTGGAAAAATGCAGGAGCACCTTCCCGGATGCGGCCATCGGTATTGACATCCTCACAGGATTTCCTGGAGAAGGAGTAGAGGAGTTTGCAAACAGCAAAGCGTTGCTCAAAGAGCTTGACGCCACCTACTTTCATGTTTTCCCCTACTCCAGTCGCCCGGGCACCCCGGCAGCCACCTTCAAAAATCAGGTCCCCAAGGCTGTGCGCGAGGAGCGGGTGGCTGAACTGCGAACGCTCGCAGAAGAAAAGAAATCAGCATTTTATAAACGTTATCTGGGAACACAACGGCCAGTGCTTGTCGAACACAAACGAAATCGAGAAGGAATGCTCTCCGGATTCACCGACAATTACATCCCTGTCGCCTTCCCGGGAACCGACAGCCTGATGGGTAAAATTGTTCCCGTACTTCTGGAACTGCTTGAAGGTACTACTGTTGTAGGAAGGGGTATATAATCATGCGGGGAGAAATCATCGCCATTGGGAACGAACTCACATCAGGGAGAATAGTCAATACCACCAGCGGTTTTGCAGCCCATCACCTCTTTGAAGCAGGCTTTGATATCTATGCCATGCATACCATTGGCGACACCCCGACACTGATCGGCGAAGCCCTGAAACGCGCCTTGGGCCGGGTCGACTTTGTCCTGGTCACCGGCGGCCTTGGCCCCACCGATGACGATCTCACCACCGAAGCAGTATCCGAGGCCCTTAACCGGCCTACCATGCCTAACCTTGATCTCCTCTATCAGATCAGGTCACACCTGCAAGCTGTTTCAGGACCAGTTGTCAGCCCTTTGGAAAAGCTTGCCTGGCTTCCTCAGGGAGCAGAAACTCTGACTCCGAACTCAAAGATGTCAGGCTTTCAACTTATCCATGATGACAAACCCATTTTCTTTCTTCCCGGCGTCCCCTATCAGATGCAGACCCTGCTCATAGAGCAGGTCCTTCCCCGCCTTGCTGACTGGTATAAAGACCGACTACTGACCGTCTTTCAGCGAGTTTATAAGATTTTCGGGAAGAGCGAGATGGAAATCAACAAGGAGACAAAAGGCCTCAAGCTTGGTGAAGTCGTGGAAATCGGCTACTATCCGGTATTTCCCGATGTCCATCTCAGCATAACTGTACGCGGCAGTGACCCTGTGGCAATGCAGAATATTTTCACTGAAACCTGTGACATCGTAGAAGAAAAAATGAACCAATTCATTTATGCAAAGGACGAGGAAAACATGGAGTCAGTTGTTGGCACCCTATTGCAGCAACAGGGACAACAGCTGACAGTTGCCGAATCCTGCACCGGAGGACTGATCAGTCACCTCTTGACCTCGGTTGCCGGCAGCTCATCCTACTATCTGGGAGGGGTTGTCTCTTATGCCAACTCCATGAAAACTTCCCTTCTCGGGGTTCCTGACTCACTTCTTCAGGAGTACGGAGCAGTGAGCCGGGAAGCGGCAGGGGCCATGGCTGCAGGAATGCGGAAAAGGAGCGCTGCGCATATTGCTCTTTCTGTCACCGGAATTGCAGGTCCTGACGGCGGCAGCCAGGAAAAACCTGTGGGAACTGTTTTTGTGGGAATAGCCACCGGAGAAGCGGTCCAGACACACCGTTTCCTCTTCTCCGGTACTCGATATGAGATTCAACGTTTGACAGCACAAACAGCACTTGATCTTCTGCGCAGATATCTGCTAAGATAGTTTACTATTTTGAAAGATACTGTAACATCAGGTGCTCCAAGCAACAGGGTAAAGGCGATCAGGCATAACTCCCACAGGACAACCCGACCAGACGGCTTCAGTCCACAGCCATCGATTAGGATAAGGGGTTTCTCCTTAATTTTCCCCGGATTCAATCGCCTAACAATCGAATATGCCAATTAGTTAAAACCACAAAGGAGCACAGATATGGCAACAGCAACAGCAACAGCAACAGCAAAAGATAAAACAGGCAGTGTGGATAATGCCATCAGCCAGATCCAGCGACAGTTTGGTAAAGGCTCTATCATGCGCCTCGGTGCCCATACGGCAGAAAAGATTCCGGTTATTTCCACCGGCTCCCTGAGTCTGGATATTGCTCTGGGCGTCGGCGGCTTTCCCAAGGGAAGAGTTGCAGAAATCTACGGCCCTGAATCTTCGGGAAAGACCACTCTCGCCCTGCATGTGGTGGCCGAGGCACAAAAACAAGGGGGCACCGCCGCTTTTATCGATGCCGAGCACGCCCTGGACACCTCGTATGCCAAACGACTGGGGGTCGACATCGACAATCTCCTGGTTTCCCAACCAGATTACGGCGAACAAGCCTTGGAAATCGCCGAAATCCTCATTCGCTCGGGTGGAGTGGATGTTATCGTCATCGATTCCGTGGCTGCTCTGACTCCGAAAGCCGAGATAGACGGGAATGTGGGAGATTCCCATATGGGACTGCAGGCCCGCCTGATGTCCCAGGCCATGCGCAAATTTACCGGGGTTCTGAATCGCAGCAATACAGTACTGATCTTCATCAACCAGATCAGAATGAAAATCGGCGTGATGTTCGGAAATCCCGAAACCACCACCGGCGGCAATGCCCTCAAATTTTACTCTTCTCTGCGCCTGGACATCCGCAGAATTGCCGCCCTCAAAGATGGCCAGGAAGTAATCGGCAACAGGACCAAGGTCAAGGTGGTCAAGAACAAGGTTGCACCGCCTTTCAAGGTAGCGGAATTTGATATTATTTACGGCGAAGGCATCTCCAAGGAAGGGGACCTGCTTGATCTTGCCGTCGAACAGGACATAGTGGACAAAAGTGGTTCATGGTACTCATACCTTGACGAACGAATCGGACAGGGGCGTGAAAACGCGAAGAAATTCCTCAAAGATCACCCGGAAATGTGTAACGAGATCGACCAGAAAGTCCGCATGGGTTACGGCTTAGGGGCTCCTCTCGTAACTGACATCGTACCGGACGAAAGCGAATAGTTAACCGCCATCAACAACTCCAACAACCAATTGGTAAAAGACATATGATCTGGTCCAACCTGAAACTTTCAGCAAAATTTGGCCTAATTTTCGGCGGAGCCTTTGCCGCTTTTATTCTTGTTCTTCTTTTTTACCAACGGACCGTTACCGAGACGACAGGAGCCTTCAAGACCCTGATCGACACAGATGTGGCCATCGCCTTTCATGCCTCAACCATCGACGGCGACATGAAACACTCCAGACGCCTGGAAAAGGAGTTTCTGCTCAGCAAAGACCGATCCTTTGAAAAGCAACTGCTGGATGCCGTTGAGGAATTAAAAAACGAGGCAAGGGCCATTACAGAACTGGCCAAAGGAACAAAGAGTGACACCGCAGGCCTTGCCGCTGAAATTCTCGACCAGGTATCCATCTACGAACAGGCCTTTACAGACCTGGTTGCCGCGGAGGTCAAAAACGGCCTGGACAGCAACTCTGGCCTGCAGGGAAAATTCAAAGCCCTGGCCCTGCAGGTTTCTCAGAACCTGAGGAAGCATCAGATCAGTGACTGCTATCTCGCCCTCCTCCAGATGCGTCGTTTTGAAAAGGAATATGTCCGCACCAATTCCGATCGCCACAAAGTAAAACTGATGGCCGCCATTGATGCCTATGAAACATCACTGGACTTACTTGAAGATGATGAGGACCTGTATGATGAACAGATAGATAAGCTCAGCTCTTACCAGGAAGCCGTAGAAGAATACGTTTCCTCCCCCGATGAAACCGCTTTGCAGAAGATGCAAAACAGCGCCGTAGAGGTGGAAAAGGCATTAAATCAGCTCTACGTCCCCAATGCCCGCATCCAGCTCCTGATCCTGAGACTGACTGAAAAAAATTACATCCTTACCCGTCTTGAAAAATATGGTAACGCTACCCTGGCTGCAGCCGAAACCATTCAGGACACCTTTAATGAATCCAATGCAGCGCCTCAATACATCGAATCCATTGACACGGACCTTACTGCCTACAGCGAAACCTTTGCCACCCTGATGGCCAATGACAAGAAAATCCACAACGCCCTTCAGGTCATGAATGATGCGGCAGGCAAAGTTGAACCGCTGGTCAGCGAGATCATGACCCAAGGCAGTCAGGCCAAGGAAAGTCAAATCACCGCCACCACAACAACTGCTACAAACAGAGGCATGCTTGCCATTGCTATCGGCCTGTGTGTTGTCTTTATCTCCGGGGTTATTACCTTTTTCACCATCCGCTCCATCGTCGCAGAACTGAAACGGGGCGTCAACTTTGCCAAGACCATGTCCCAAGGGGATTTCACCACCACACTCGACATCCAGCGCCATGACGAAATAGGGATCCTCGGAGAAGCTCTTAACAGTATGGTTACCGGAATCAGAGAGATGTTCAAAGAGATCTCAGACGGTATCGTCTACCTCTCATCCTCATCCAGTGAGTTGTCCTCCATTGCTCATCAGATGTCAGAAGGCGCTGACCTCTCCTCTCAGAAGGCTAACAGTGTCGCTGCCGCAGCCGAGGAGATGAGTGTCAATATGAACTCAGTGACCATGGCCAGTGAAACAGCGACCAACAGCGTCAATATGATGGCTGCCGCCGTTGAAGAGATGAACGCCACAGCCAATACCATCTCTCAGCAAACTGGAAAAGGACAAGAAATTTCCCACAGTGCAGCACAGCGTATCAAGCACTCCTCTCAAATGATCGAAAAGCTCGGCCGTGACATGCTGGAGATCAATAAAGTCACCGAGGCCATCAATGAAATTTCCGATCAGACCAACCTGCTGGCCCTGAATGCCACCATAGAGGCAGCCCGGGCCGGGGAGGCCGGAAAGGGTTTTGCCGTGGTCGCCAACGAGATCAAGGAACTGGCCAAACAGACCTCGGCCGCCACCCAGGAAATCAAGCAACACATTGACGACATTCAGAAATCCACCGGCATTACGGTGGAAGAGATCAAGGATGTGGCATCCGTGGTTGAAGAGGTGGATGAGATCGTTTCCATGATTGCCATTTCCATGGATGAACAAACTGCCACCACCCGGGAAGTTGCAGGCAATATCGCCGAGGCCTCAATGGGCATGGCGGAAGTCAACGAAAACGTGGCTCAGAGTTCAGCTGTGGCTGGCGAGACGGCAAGAGACATTGCAGAGGTAAGCAGAATCGCGGGAGAAATCTCCACAAATGGAAACAAGGTGAATCTCAGCGCCGAGGACCTCTCCAGCCTGGCATCGAGGCTGCGACAACTGGTCGAACGCTACAGGGTGTAAACAGCGCCTTCTTCAGGCTGCCTGGGAGTTTTTTTCACTGCTTTTCAGGCAGCACCAGATCAATTCCCGGACTTGATCTGCTCGATAATTCCAGTGGTGGACGTCTGATTGGTGAAGGCAATCCGCTCAACCCGGCCACCACTCGCCTTGACTTCGGCAGCGCCGACGATCTCGTGCTCCTCCCAGTCGGCCCCTTTTACCAAGACATGGGGGGTCAGCCTGGCAATCAGGTTGATCGGGGTATCTTCCCCAAAGAGGACCACGGCATCCACGCAACCAAGAGCTGCCAAAACCCTGGCCCTTTTTGATTCTTCGTTGATTGGTCGGTCCGCTCCTTTAATGGAGCGGATGGATTGATCATCATTCAGGCCGAGAATCAAAAAATCTCCCTGGCGACGCGCCTTCTGCAGATAGTCCACGTGGCCGGCATGAAGGATATCAAAACAGCCATTGGTAAAGACAATCTTCTGCCCCACCTTCTTCCGCTTGGCCACGACATTGACCAGGGCATCCAGTGCAAAAATTTTATCACTATCTTCACCGGACCAGGGTGTTGGAGCAACCGTATTAAAACGCCCCCGCAATTCCCGCAGCACCTCCCAGTTCAGAGAAACCACAGCTGATGCAGTCTCTTCCCCTGCCTCTGCCAGAATTTCACCGTCAGGGGCAATCACCAGGGAATGGCCGCCCATCTGCAGCCCCTCCCATCTGCCGCAGGCATTGGCGGCCACGATAAAAACCTGATTTTCGATGGCACGTGCCTGAAGCAGAATCTTCCACTGCTCGATGCGGGCCAGGGGCCACTGGGCAGACATAAGAAGCAGATCTGCTCCCTGCCGGCACTGGAGTTGTGCTGTCTCAGGAAAGCGAAGATCATAGCAGATCAATCCTCCAGCCAGGCCTCTATCATTTATGCCCACCGGTGCCGGTCTCCTTCCGGATTGAAACCAGGCATCTTCTTTCCAGAAAGAAAAAAGATGCTGCTTTGAAATTCCACGGGAGCCTGCTGCCCCGACCCCTGAAAAGAAGAGCGTATTGTAGAGTGCGGCACTCTCTCCTTCTCCTTTTTTGTCAGGAAGAGATCCGGCCAACACGACACCATGAGATACGGCAAGCTCTTCCAACTCTTCCAGGAGCTCCGGCACCTCTTTACTGAGGGCATCCAGCTGCTCATAGACAAATCCCGTAGCCCACATTTCAGGGAGTCCAATCAAACTGCCGGGAGAAGGCTCAAGCCTGCTTAATCCAACTTTAACCTGCTTCAGATTCGTGCGAATATCAGCCTGAACGATCTCAAACTGCAGAAAACCAACCTGGGAAAATGGATCTTGCTCAGAATCTACTAAACTCATGTTTTTAATTTCACAGTCTGTCTGTTTTTATAATAAGTTATAGGCAGTACACTGGAAAAGCTACCAGTTGTTCAGCAACTATACCGTAAATCGGAGCCAACGCTTTATCCTGCTCTGAGCTGTCAGTGGTGGATCTCTTGGCTATTTTTAATCTCCACCAAGGCGTCGCCAGCCAGCTCTCCCACCGTGGTGACAATAATCTCCCCTTCATGATAAAACCGCACTTTCCGTTCATCGCCTTCAAGCTGTTTCATTTCCTCCACTGCCTGAACGGCTTTGAGCAGCCGCAAGGCCCGGGCAGCCAACCCACGCACTGCTGCATCTGCAGATGAGAGGTACGTGAGCAGACTCGGAACAACCTGTTTTTCTACCAGTAAAGCAGCACGCTTCTCAGCCAGCCTGCCGATACCCCAGAGCAGTCCCCGTTGCAGCTCAGGCAACTCAAGGAAGTTTCCGTCCTGATGCTCCAGCGGTCCATCGGGAAGCATATAGGAGATAAGCATGTGAAGATATTCATCACACAATCTGTCATGATGATACATGGTCTCAGCCATGGCCTCAGGTGCCCCCCAGCCAATACCACCGGATTCATCATTAAGACTCCAGAGAAAACGACGCATAACAATGCGCGCTGCCTCCATATCTTTATCTGCAAGACGTGACACCACTTCACCAAACAGGGTCACCGTATGCCAGCGCAGCATCTCCTCCGGCCGGAGCAAAGCAGAAAAGAGAGGATTTACCAGACCATGTTCTTCATACCTGCCCAGTTCCCGGCGAATAGTCTCAAGATCGCTGCCTGCCAGGACGGCAAGAACCTGTTTTTTTATCTTTCTATTCATTTATAACCCCTTGCCTAAATGAGATTTTTATCACAAGAATGATAAGCACTCGCCATATGAAAACAAGGTTCAGGAGTTATACTCCGAAAAGAAGACTGCAGCCGAATAGCGTTGAGAAAGTGGAAGCAGGCAACGTTGTCAAAGAACAACGTCACTAAGTACATCGATTCGAAAAACTTCATCTGTGAAGTGTGCAATTTCAAAAGAATGCTGCGCACATAAAACACATGGCAGGGACTGAAAGTTTACGGCAACGAAACAGATGATGTTTTTTCAAAAGAGCATTACTTTGGAGGCAGGGTAAACACCCGTTTGCCCAACTCAGAATCGAGAAGAAACAGTCCACTGGAATCATTGCCGATGAGACGAAGGCGATTGACAATCTCGCCGACAGTTGCCTCTTCTTCAACCTGTTCCATGATAAACCAGTCGAGAAAGGCCTTTGCCGCATGATCACGAACATCAAGAGCCACATCAATAAGGTCATTGATCAACTGCGTCACCTTTTGTTCATGCGCCAGAATATGCTCAAAGGCAGCCAGAGGTGATTCCCACTGAGTCTCTGGTTTGGCAATAGCTTCAAACTGCACTCTCCCTCCACGCTCATGGACATAATCGTAAAGCTTTATGCCGTGAAACATCTCTTCCTGTACCTGACCACGCATCCATGTAGCACAGCCGGAGAGACTGACAGACTGGAAGTAAGACTCCATGGCCAAATAGAGATAACTGGAATATAATTCTGCATTGACTTGGTTATTCAAGGCCTTCTCCATCTTCTTTTTCATCCATGTACTCCTTTGTTTTTCATTTTATTCTGATAGCAGGCAACAGAGCTGCTGTTCATTTGATTATTCCCACATACTGCAGGAGATTACCATATTACCGGGAGAGCCCTGGAGAGGAAAGCAAGAAAAGGAGCGAGTCAAAAAAAATTCAACAAAAGAGGAGAGGCTCTCAGACTGGCCAAAAAAACGGATACTGGTAATAAAATGGCGACTCTTTTACGACAGTCACCTTGCAGGAAGGGAAAACCATCACCAGAGGCTTAAGTCAAGTGATGTGAAGAGGCCCGGCAGGTTTCAGGCTGCACACGACATTGGCAAACTACCTCAGGTAACGATAAGCTCACAGAAAGTCGGGTTCGGCTATTGGCTGAACAGATAGACATCACGGAACAGGCACGGTGAGTTACAGAAAGAAGAAGCAGAGAGAGGCCAATGCAGTGATCGAAAATCCGGGGTAACAAAGCGGATACCGTTTTCCGGCAAAGGTTTCATGCAGTATCGTCTATACGTTGCATCCCTTCCATGAGCATGCCCATGAACCCCCCGACGATATCCAGTCCCATCTCCTGCAAACTCAGACCATGGACAAATTTAAAACGACCATCAGAGACGGCAAGCGCCTCATAAAAAGCCTCCTTACCCTCTTTACCATTACAGGAGGCAAAGACCAGTTCCCCTTCATTAAAGAGAAGCCGGGCCTTTTTCTGCCCTGATTCCAGTTTCAGGCGACCGGTCTTCTGATTTGAATTTATCATCTGACACAGTTCAATGGGTGGGATATCGGCGAGCTGACCAACCATCCCCGAAGTAAGCTCTTCCGCCCGCTGAAAATTAATCGCCGTGATTCTGCCCACCAGCAGTTTGTAAAAAAAGACCTGAAGAGCGGGGAATCTATTAAGGACATGCCGGAAATTTTTCTGGCTGAGGCTGGCAATCTTGCACGGCTCCATGGCCATGATAGTCGTGGTTACACGGTCTCCGGACAACAAACTCATCTCACCGAAAACATCCCCTCGTCCCATCTCGGCAAGCGTGACTCCATCCTCATCCATCACCTCCACTCGACCGGCAATAATGATAAACAGGTTAGACGCCGGATCCCCTTTCTGGATAATAGGAAATCCCCAGTTATAATCCTCGAGTTTCAACATGGTAGCCAGATCGAGCAGGTCATCGTCTGACAGCGGCTGAAAAATTTCAATGGTTCGCAAGAGTCCTGCAAAACGGGCTGTAGATTTCAGCTTCTCCCGTCGCTCGGCAGCAGCGAGAAGCTTCATCTGAATAGTGGCATACTCCTTTTCCTTTTTAAACTCAAAACGGATGATACCTGTACAGCCACCGCATTCAAATTTGGTTTTCTGCCTGCTGCCCTGGAGATACTGCTCAAAAGCAACATCCTCTAAAGCCAGTTCAATAAGGTCCTTGGTCAGGGTAAGACATGTCGGTTTGGCCGCCGGCAGTTTGAGGACCCCCTCATCCACCTGCAATATTTCCCCAACATTGTACAGGGGACAATATTTTTCCTCAGTAATGATGAACACACCGTTACGAAACTGCATAGAGTGCCTTAGAAATAATATTCTCGTTTTCTATACGAACAGATCAAACCGTCTTCACCGAAGCCACAGCCCTCACCCAGACAGTCTCAATCGGACCGCCCAAAAAACATATAAATGACAAAACCCAACAAGGCCGCACCGCCAAAGAGCACAGGTAAAATCTTGCTAATCTGCAGCTCGCCATTGACAATCAGAGTATCCATGTACTCCGTACCGCTTACCCACCACACAGCAATAAATAAAGATATAATAATGAGATCTTTCCAGCCCTGTTTATAAAAAAGGTAAGCAACTACAAGAATAAAAGGTACCAGGAACCATGGATTGGTAAAGAGGCCAACTACGTCTACATCTTTCACCTGTTCCTGGACGTGAGTCGATTCGAACCAGGCTATAATCTTTGCAAATAAATCACTCATCAGCACGCAACCTCTTTTTTTCTCTTCCGGAGTTTATCTAACTAAGTTACCGGTTTTTTTAAATCAACAAGGCAGAACAGTAACTTTCCCCCACCCGCACAACTGCTCCTCTTATTCTCTGCTATATGAAGCTTAATTCAAGGATTATTTTTTTTCATCTACCTTTTGTCATCAATCCGGCAAAAACCACAGATCGACCATCGGCAAAAAGGCAACGCAGCGAGCCGACCACACGTTATTGTAAAATTTACATAATATTAATGTACAATTTTGTAAACATAATCACATTCAATAAAACCCACAAAATAATATAATCTGCATAAACAGCATGTTAAAAAAAACAACAGGCATTTCCTGCACTCTGGCACGCAACTTGTAATAACATTTCCGACAAGACAGAATCGGGATCAACCGTATTACAAGGAGCAGAACATGAAAAAGATAGAAGCAATCATCAAACCATTCAAACTGGACGACCTCAAAGAAGGCTTGGGCGAATTGGGTATCACCGGAATGACTATCAGCGAGGTCAAAGGATTCGGACGCCAGAAAGGGCACACCGAGATCTATCGAGGCGCCGAATATGTAGTCGATTTTATACCAAAAATCAAGATTGAAACCGTAGTCAGCAGCGACATGGTCGACATCGTGATTGAAAAGATTATGTCCTCAGTGCGGACAGGATCAATTGGTGACGGTAAGATCTTTGTTACCCCGATCGACAAGGTCTGCAGGATACGGACCGGAGAAATCGACAACGATGCCATCTAAGCGCAGATAAACAAATCAGGATCAACTTACAACACATACAGGAGGATTTTCTCGTGAAAAAAGCAGCGTGGGCACTCGCCCTTCTACTGGCCATCCCCGCCATTGCCTTCGGCGGGGATGAAGTGATCGAACTCACAGTCACCACCAACAAAGAGGCCATCGATCTTCTCCAGACCAATCTGAACTACGTCTGGACCCTGGTTGCTGCCTGTCTGGTCTTTTTCATGCAGGCAGGGTTTGCCATGGTCGAGTCCGGCTTCACCCGGGCCAAAAGCGCAGTGAACATCATGATGAAAAATCTCATGGATTTTTCTATGGGTTCAGTTGCATTCTGGGCCATAGGATTCGGCCTCATGTTCGGTACCAGCAAGACCGGTTGGTTCGGTACCGACGGATTTTTTCTCTCCGGCTGGGGCGGACCTGACAGCGACCCATGGGTTCTTGCCTTCTGGATGTTTCAGTGTGTCTTTGCAGCCACCGCTGCAACTATCGTCTCCGGTGCCATGGCAGAGCGAACAAAATTCACCGGCTATCTGGTCTATTCCTTTGTAGTCTGTGCCTTCATCTATCCGGTATTCGGCTCCTGGGCCTGGGGATCTCTTTTGAACGGCAGCGGCTGGCTGGAAGGCATGGGATTTATCGATTTTGCCGGCTCCACCGTGGTCCACTCAATCGGTGGCTGGGCAGCACTCGCCGGTGCCATCGTTCTTGGCCCGCGTCTGGGAAAATATGGAAAGAAAGGAGAGGTCCGGGCCATCCCCGGTCACAACATCCCCATGGCTGCCATTGGTGTCTTTATTCTCTGGCTTGGCTGGTTCGGCTTCAACCCCGGCTCCACCACCACCGGTGACAGTTCCATCGCCATGATTTTTGTAACCACTAACCTCTCGGCTGCCTGTGGAGCAGTTTTCGCAATGTTCACTTCCTGGCTCATGTTTAAAAAGCCGGATATCGGCATGACCCTCAACGGTGCCCTGGCCGGACTGGTTGGAATCACTGCCGGCTGTGCCAATGTCTCCCCAACGAGTGCCACCATCATCGGGGCAATCTCCGGGATACTGGTTGTCATCTCAGTTGTGGTGATCGACCGCATGCACATTGATGATCCGGTCGGTGCAGTTTCTGTCCACGGTGTCTGCGGCGCATGGGGAACCCTGGCTGCCGGACTGTTCAATATGGGCGGTTTCACGACAAAAATTATAACCACCCAGCTAATCGGTATCGGTGCAGCTTTTATCTGGTCTTTTGGTGCAGCCCTTATCCTCTTCAAAATAATTGATATGACCATCGGCCTGCGCATCAGCAAAGAAGACGAACTGATGGGTGTAGATATCACAGAGCACGGCACTCACGCCTATAACGATTTTCAAACCATCAACTAACAAGCTCCTCCTCGGCCGCCCCTGCTTCTCCCTCCTCCTTGCAGGGGGGGCCGTTTTCCTCCCACAAGCAGCATTCTCCTCTTTTTCCTACCAATTGCCACCACGCCTTATTTTTCTTTCAAAGAGATACAAATTTCCCTGGACATTCTATCTCCAATACTGGTAACACAAATCAATATCCACACTTTGTGGTACATAAAAATACCACCGGCAACGAGAGCATTCAGAATTATTCTCACCTTTATTCCCAAACAACAGCAAGTTACAGCATCAGAACCAAGAAACCGTCAGGACTCACCCTTAATGTACTGTTTTAGTGAATATATATTTTTTGAGAAATAATAAATATTATCATTCCTATTTTTCAAATTAGTATTAGTGTACAATGTAGTATTGAAAGATGAGCTGCCTTCGGTCTGATTTTTTATCATAACCTGTGACGGCTTCTCCACCTACCTGTCGTATGCCCTATGGCAGGTACAATCAATTGGAATGACCTAGAGGGGGTTAATGATATGAAAAGTATTTACCTGTTTTTTTCACTCCTCATGCTATTCACTACAATTCGAGCCACCCCGGCTTTGAGTGATGAATTTGTACTGACAGATCAACAACTCCTGGCCGTCAGGGAAATTGTCACCGAATTTCTCCTGCTGAAAACAAAATCCTCTGCTTCCCGCGAAGGTGATCAAGGTACTGTTTCCACCGCCGATTATGGTGATAACAGCACCAATAACCTCGACATAACCGTTCTCAGTTCCACACCAAATGAAATACTCGTGCAGACTGCTGACGGTCTCCTGTTCAATCTGACCAAAATCAGCCCATCTGGGCAGGAACTCCCTGCAGATGCAGAAGGATGGTCCTGTATCAGAGATAATCTCAGCGGATTGATCTGGGAAATGAAGACCAACAATGGCGATCTCCACGACCAGAGGGATTCCTTCTCCTGGTACAACACCTCGAACACTATCGGCAAAACAGGATTTGCCGACAACAGTGGCGCAACCTGTTCCGGATATGTTGCTGGAGACCCCTCGACCTACTGCAACACCCAGGCCTATGTAGCCAGGGTCAACACCAACGGCTGGTGCGGCTACCAGGACTGGCGTATGCCAACCATTTCAGAACTGAAAGGAATTATTTCTTTGAACGAAGCATCCCCTGACCTCTACGCCGGCCTCTTCCCTAAAGGAACTGACAAGGCGGTATGGTCTGCAACTTCAGTCACAAACTATTCCGGTTTTGCCTGGCATATCTATCTCAGTGACGGGTATGCACACGGCAATGACCAAAGCGGCAACCTTCCAGTACTGCTGGTTCGCAACGCCCAACCATGACAGCAGTTTTTTTTAACAGAAGACAAGCAGCTTGTTAGACAGCACCCGACGATGCATACGGAGGAAAAACAATGAATAGACACACTCAAATTAAAAGAAGCAGGCACCAGAAATTCGGTTTTTTAAAAGCCCTTATCTGCGCATTGGTTTTTCTTCTTAGCCCCATCCTGATTGCAGACACTGCTTTTGGCGCCAGCCTCAGGGTACTTGGCGTGCAAAAAGACGGTACAGTCAGCCGCCTGCCCGCGTACCGCTGGCTTATCGAGGAAGACAGGACCTATCATGTCATCCCTGGTAATCCGGTTGCAAACACCTTGGCTGTTAGCTTCCACTCCAGCTACATGCCGGTGGTTGCAGAAGGAGACGACAATGTAGCACTGCCGGACCTTGATCCGGGTAAGCGATATCACGTTTCGGTCATCCCGAAGATACCTGGCACTTACAGTATTGGCGGTGGCTCCCTTGTCGGCAATGGTCTGATCACGGTTTATGTCAATGAACTCCCCTTACCCACGGCCCAGCTCTCAGTATTTGTCCACCAGGACACCAATCCCATCAACAACGCCTATGATCCCGGGGAACCCGGACTGGAAGGGTTCAGAGTCAAACTGGAAGATGCCGGAGGGCGATACGGTGCTTCAGCAGGGGAACAGTCAGCAGATGCCTTTGGCAACATTTTGGGTACGACTTACCTTATGACCTGCGACGAATATGGTCAGACCCCTGGTAGCGGCACCTACGGTTGTCTCGACGCCGAAGGAAGTCCGATTGTTGCCGTAGACGGAAGCGGAGCAGCAATTGTTGAACCTTTGCTCACCGGACCTGACGGCAGCTTGACCATCAAAAATCTGGCACCTGCCAAATACGGCATCATTGTGATTCCTCCAAACGCAGTCGAATCCCCCCCAGGCTCCGGCATCTTTGTCGGAAGCAGCTGGGTACAGACCACTACCATCGAAGGAACAAAGGTCATTGATGCCTGGGTCAAGGCAAACGAACCACCTTTTTTCCAGGAATTCGGTGTGCCCACTGCCCACGTCTCCATCGGTTTTGTGCCTGCCAGCCCCACTAATCCTTATATAGACACAGCATTACTCAACGGCAGCGCCAGCATAAGTGGCCAGATTGTAAATATGCACCTCTCCCGGGCACCCAACACTGCCCTCTACAGCGGCGTGCCCTTTGCCCACACCACACCATGGGTGGGCCTAAACCTCGGGGCAGCAGGCCTTGGTCGCGGCGTATATGCCGCCCAGGCAAACGATGACGGGACCTTTACGATTCCCAATGTCCCGGATGGAAACCATCAATTGGTGGTATGGGACAACAACCTTGATCTTATTATTGCCTTTCATGTCGTTGCGGTTACCGGCGGCTCCAGTGTTGCCCTTGGTGAGATTCCGGTCTTCCAGTGGTTTGCCAGGACTGAACATTGGATCTACAAAGACAGCAATGAAAACGGTTTTCGCGATGCCGGTGAAGAAGGTATTCCCGAGCAGGCCGTCAACATTCGCTGGCGTGACGGAACGATATACCAGTCCTTTCCGACAGACAGCGAAGGATTCGCTCCGTTTGATCAGGTCTTTCCTTTTTTCTCCTGGCAGATTGCCGAAGTTGACTTCGCCCGCTTCAAGGCAACCGGTCTGACCCTCACTGTAGATGACGGCGGTCCCATCGACAGTCTTGACCCCTGGTCCTGGGAAGGAGTTCTCACCCCCCAGCCACAGGGTATACCGACTGATCCGGACTCCACTACGGTAACAGACAAATACCGTACCGAGCTGGGCCCGGTTCTTACCCAGGGATTCCAGGCATTCCAAGGACAGACCCACGTCTTCCAATGGGGAAAAAAATCTTATGGCCCCAATGAGAACGGCGGCATCTCCGGTATTGTTTTCTATGCCGTAACCCGTGCCGAGGACAACCCGGAACAGGCTGCTGCTGAGGTGTGGGAACCCGGTATTCCACGGGTCGAAGTGAATCTCTACGCCCATGACCCGAAAAAGGGTGATCTTAAAGGCGCTCTCCTCAACACCACCCTTACCGACAGCTGGGACGACAGCCTGCCCGAAAATTGCCAGTACGGCAGCAATGCAGGAAATCCCGCGGAAGCCCCCTTTGTTTTCCGAGGAGTGGCAACCGACTGTTTCGACGGCATGCGCAACTGGAATCAGGTACGCCCTGGTGTTTTTGACGGCGGTTATGCCTTTGATTCCATTTTTGATCCGCAGACCCTGAGCCAGATAAGCCCAATTCCCCCAGGACGCTATATTGTTGAGGTTGTCCCGCCTGCAGGGTACAAGATAATCAAGTCTCAGGATAAAAACGTCGACTTTGGAGAGGCCTACCTGCCTCGCCCCCAACAGCTGCCGCCGGAGTGTGTAGGAACCCCCTACACCGTCCCCGCTGAACTCACTCTCTTCCCGGGTGTCCCGGCAGCACTTGCCGGCCAGACCATACCCAGCTGCGACCGAAAGCTCGTCTCCCTTACCGGTGGTGCTAATGCAGCGGCCGATTTCATGCTGTTTACCAATACTCCCATTGCCGGTCATATTGTCGGTACCATCCTTGATGACACAGCCAACGAGTTAAATCCTGTATCACCCCTTTTTGGTGAAAAATTTGCCCCTCCCTGGCTGCCGGTTGCTATTCGTGACTGGACCGGAAGGATGATCACCTCCACCTACTCTGACGAATACGGGGCATACAACGCCCTTGTTCCCTCTACCTATACAGAAAACCTGCCCCAACCCAGCGGCATCTCCCCGAACATGCTGATCACCTGCATGAACGATCCAGAGGCAGACACGGTTGGCGGATTTTACAATAAACAATACTCAACCTTCTGTTATACCTTCAATTTTATGCCTGGCGCAACCACCTATCTGGACACACCAGTAGTACCTGTTTCTGCCTTTGCAGGTCAGGCACAGTTCCCCTTGGATTGTGAGTTTCCGGAAGGAACCCCACGCATAAAGGTAGTCACCAGCAGCGATGCCCCAGGACCATACCTGGCTGCAGCCAGCGGCACCCTGACCCTGAACGCAGTGGGCAGTGTCAACGTTCCCAACCCGGTCTATGACGGTGTTGGCGGAGTGCAACCCAAAACCATCATCCGTGATTACGGATTCGGCCCCACCGAGGGAACAGTAACCCTGGGAGGAACCCCTGTGACCGTGGATTCCTGGAGCAATGAGACAATTGTGGTAACTGTCCCCGGTGGTGTAACTACGGGACAGCTCGTGGTCACTCGAGGTGACAACAACACCGCCTCCATTACGGGAGTCACTGTCCAGATCGGTCTCCGCTTCCGCGCCGCCCTCCGAACCGTCAGTGCCGGAGAATCTATTCAGGCTGCCATTGATGCTGCCAGGCCCAACGACCTGATCCTGGTAGGACCCGGTACCTTTTCAGAAATGCTTATCATGTGGAAACCCGTTCAACTTCAGGGTTCTGGCGAGGGGACCATCATCAATGCCGTCAAGAGCCCGGCTGACAAACTGATTGCCTGGCGTCAGAAAATTGAAGCGGTCGCCCCTTTCTACAACCTGGTTGATGGCCAGGGAACAGCTCTTGGAGGGGGCGTTCAGCCAGGAGCGTTTTTCAGTGAAGAAGGTGCAGGTATTCTGGTTCTGGCAACGGCTAATGACGCAAGTCTCTACAGTTTCATGAACGCACGAAACCAGGATGCTCGCATCGACGGTTTCACTATCACTGGTGCTAATAATGGCGGAGGAATAGTAGCCAACGGCTTTGCCGATTTCCTCAACATCTCCAACAACCGGATCATCGGCAACAATGGCGCCTTCGCAGGCGGCATCCGAGTCGGTCATCCCGAACTTACCTATATTGACGGAGGAGGTAATGTGCTCTTTTCCGATGCCAGCAATGACAGCATCGACATCGCCAATAATCACATCAGCCAAAATGGCGGATTCGGCGGCGCAGGCGGAGGTGTTGCCCTCTGCAACGGTTCTGACAATTACCGGGTAAGCGGCAACTTCATCTGCGGAAACTTCACCCAGCAGGATGGAGCCGGTATCGCGCACCTTGGGCTCAGTGACAACAGTGAGATTTCTGACAACACCATCATTTTCAATGAAAACTTCAACCAGGGTGTCACCATCAATGGCGGAGGAATCTCCATTGCCGGTAATGCCCCGTCTGGCTGCCCCATAGACCCCGGCAATGGCCTGGCCGATCCGGCCTGCCTGGCCAATCTTAATCAGGCGCTGACCCCCGGCTCCGGTTCGGTGCAGATCCTGAGGAACCTGATCCAGGGCAACTCTGCCGGCGTTGGCGACGGCGGCGGTATCCGCATAAGTCGAGTCAATGGCCAAGATGTGGCTGCAGCCCCGCTGGTCCCTGCTTCCTGGCATGCCGTTGATATCATCAACAACATGATCTTCAACAATATGGCAGCACTTGCCGGAGGCGGCATATCCATTCAGGACTCTCTGCGGACCAGGATTCTATTCAACAGTATCGTCAATAACAACACTACTGCCACAGGTGCCGATGCCTTTACTCCCGGTATCCCCAATGAATCGAACCCACAACCGGGCGCCGGTATTGTGTCCCGGACGCACAGCGTCGAATTGAACGCCTACCTGCCCGCAGGAGAAGCTCTCTTCTCCGACCCGCAGATTGAGAACAATGTTCTCTGGCACAACCGCCAGTTCTATTTTCTCATCGATAATACGGATCCCGCCAATGTCCTTACCGGTCTCTGCCCGGACATCAACTCCACTGTCGGTCTAGCCTGCAATAACGGAACGGCCCCTGTTTATAGTGACTTTTCTGTCCTGCCGACAGGCAGCGGAACCCTGACTTCGACAAACAACATCGTGACCGGCGACCCGGACCCAGGCTTTGTCTTTGAATATGTCACCGGCAACCGGGAACCGACTATCAACGATCCGGCAACAGTAACCGCCATTGGAGCGGTACCTGCCTTTGATGAAGCAGGCAACTATATCCGTCTCCGCTACGGACCTCTGACCCAGACCAGGGTCTTTGCAAGCGATCCTAACATAGGTGAACTGTATGGCGATCTCCACCTGAGCGCATCTGTTGGCGGCGGGACTGCCATCGGTGGAATCACCGATGACTTTGATGGTGACACCAGGGTGATCCCCGACATCGGTGCCGATGAGTTTTAATGACGCCACATGACTCGCACTACGGCAGAATACCAAAGAGGATAACGATATGACAACCATATATAACTACATAAAATCAGTACCAGTCGTGACAGGACTTTTTCTCTGTCTCGCGAGCCTTCCGGCCAATGGCGGGATCCTGGTACAATGTCCCGGCGATGCGGACGGCTCCGCTGACTGGGCAGGCGGGGAAACCCAGCCGGCCAATACCAAATGTCTGCATCTGAGTTCAGGAGACGGATTTGTCACCATGGCCGACGGCAAGCTGCAGTACATATTCGGTTTCTCCAACCTGACCGGCATCCCGGCCAACGTGGAGACCGGAACCGCAGATATTCTGGCAGCAGGTTCTCTGGCCGCCAATTTCCCTGCGCCCCCTATCGTCCTTGACGAGGGGGATGATGTCTATCTGACGCTCACCAACATCGGTATGCTGAATCGACCGGATCTCTTCGATCCGCACTCCGTCCACTTCCATGGTTTTCCCCAGTCCTCGGCAATCTTTGACGGACTTCCGGATTCCGGCGTCAGTATCAATATGGGTTCCAGCCTGACTTACTACTACAAGCCAAACGACCCTGGAACCTATATGTACCATTGCCATGTGGAGGCAGCAGAACACATGCAGATGGGAATGCTGGGCAGTCTCTATGTCAGGGCCGGCCAGAATGGAGAGACCCATACCTATAAGGGAAAAAACTTCACCATGTTCGCCTACAATGACGGTGATGGCTCCACGGGCTACGATAAAGAATACCCCATCCAGATCGGCTCTTTTGATTCCGCCTTTCACGATGCCAGCATTGATGTACAACCACTGCCCTTTGCCACCATGTTTGACAACTACCCCATGCTCAACGGCCGGGGCTACCCGGACACAGTCAATCCTGACCCGTTGACCCCACCCGTTGAAAATGGTGAAAAACCGTCACAGAACGAAAGCACACTCATTACCGCCTCACCGGGCGAGAGTGTTCTGCTGCGCATCTCAAACTTGAACGTTACCCGGCTTTACACTCTGGGTACCCTGGGTATCTCCATGCGTGTGGTCGGCAAAGACGCCAAACTGCTGCGGGGACCTGATGGTAAGGATCTCTCCTACAAGACCAGTTCCATCACCCTTGGAGGAGGCGAAAGCACAGATGCCATTCTCGACATCCCTGCTGGCACGACTCCGGGAACAACCTATTTTCTCTACACAAAAAACTTGAACTATCTGAGTAATGATGCCGAGCAGTTTGGCGGCATGATGACTGAGATACGAATCAACTGACGCATGGGAGGAGTATGCAATGAAAAGGGAACTCAAAACGACCATGCACTGTTTGTTCTGTACCGCACTGTTCCTGTTTTTTCTGACAGGGAACAGCCAGGCAGGCATTGACGGTATCACAGGAACCACTTTTGCCCTTACGGTCAAGACCGGCAGGGTTAACACCCCTGACGGCGCCAGTCTCCTCCTCTGGGGCTACGCCAACGGCAATGACCCGGCCCAGTACCCGGGCCCGACACTGATTGTCAACCAGGGTGAAACCATCACCATAACACTCTCCAATGAACTGACCGTGACCGGCACAGGTCCGGCGCCCAACGTCTCCATGGTCTTTCCCGGACATCAGGCGACAAGTTCCTTGAGCAATCCCGGGGTCCCGGGAATACTGGCCAACGAAGCCAGGCCCGGCGATTCGGTGACCTACACCTTCACTGCCACCCATCCCGGCACCTATCTCTACTACAGCGGAACCGACCCTGCGCTGCAGGTGGAAATGGGATTGCTGGGTGCGATCATCGTCCGCCCCAGCGACGGCAGCAGCTACGCCTACAACCATCCGGACACTCAGTTTGACCGGGAATACCTCTTTCTCCTCAGCGAGATGGACCCACGTATTCATGAAGTGGTTGAACTCGACGGTGCCGAAGGTCTTGCGGCAACGGATTATCTTTCCAATCCCTTTCCGGTTGTCTGGTTCATCAACGGTCGCAATGCTCCGGACACCCTGGATCAGCCAGGAACTGGCAGTCTGCCGAATCAGCCCTACAACTCAGCACCACTGGTGCATCCCGGCGAAAGACTGCTGATGCGCGTCATAGGCGGCGGCAAAGACCTGCACCCCTTCCACCACCATGGCAACCATGCCAGGATTATAGCTCGTGACGGGCGCTTACTTGAAAGCATTCCCGGAGCAGGACCCGACCTCAGCCATGAAGTGTACACCATTCAGTCTGTACCCGGTGAAACCGTTGACGCCATCTTCCAATGGACCGGCAAGGGACTGAACTGGGATATCTACGGCACTCCTGAAGCAGGCCCACAGTTTGTCCACGACTGCACTGACGGGGACGCTGATGATTATGATGACACCACCTACGAATACTGCCCGGATCACGGAAAGAAATTCCCAGTGATCCTGCCGGACAATCTTGACCTGGCCTTTGGCGGTTTCTACAGCGGCAGCCCCTACTTCGGCAACCTCGGTTCCCTGCCTCCTGGCGAGGGTGGGCTGAACCCCTTCGGCGGATATGCCTTCATGTGGCATTCGCACACTGAAAAAGAACTGACAAACTTTGATATCTTTCCAGGCGGCCTCATGACCATGCTCGTTATTGTACCGCAGGGAGCGCCAATACCTTAATGAAGGAGACATCCTTATGAATAGAATGACAATTTTGAGCACAAAAGGCGCCGGACTCCTTCTTTTTTCCATCTTCTTCCTTACACCGATGGTCTCTTTGGGTGTTGCATTGACAGCCATTGAAAACGAATGGAATCCTCCAAACGGAGCCCCTGCAGTCAAGATGTGGGGATTTATCAGGGACCGGGGCTTCTGTCCTCCCGACCCGGCTCTCTGGTCTCCGGGCCAAGCCCAAAGAGGTTCGGTTGGCGGAAACTTTTCCATCACCCTCCGCAACTGTCTGAGCGAACCGGTTTCTCTGATCATCCCAGGACTCGAGTCCACACTCGCCCCCCAGACATTTGTTGACAGCAAGGGCAGGACCCGGGTTCGCGCCTTCACCAAGGAAGTCCCGGCCGATAATGGTGCAACAGTCGTCACTTACACCTGGAAGAATCTCCGTGCCGGGACGTACCTCATCCAGAGTGGTAGTCATCCAGCCAAACAGGTACACATGGGGCTCTACGCTGCCCTCGTAGTTGGGATGCACGGAGATGCTGACAATGAAGCTGTGTTGCTTTTCAGTGAAATTGACCCGGCCCTGCATGCCGGTGCCGAGGCAGCCACTCCCCTGAACTACAAGCCAAAGTACTTTCTCATCAACGGCAAATCAGGAATCCCTGGATACCCGGCACCAGCAACGTTCGGCGGCAAACCTGAACAGACTCTCCATCTTCGCTTTCTGAATGCGGGCCTCATGACCCATGTTCCGACACTGCAGGGACCGTATATGCAGATATTTGCCGAGGATGGTAACCCTTACCCCTATCCGAGGGAGCAGTATTCGGTATTATTGCCTGCAGGAAAGACCATTGATGCCTTGTGGCGTCCGGCAACCCACAAGTTCTATCCTTTATACGACCGCCGCCTGTCCATGACCACCAATGGAAGAGCAGGAGGAGGAATGGCCCATCGCCTTGAAGTACCTGGATTCCCATGGTATTTATACGTCCCTGCAATCATGCATCAAAAACAATAAAGGCCTCAGACATTCATACAAGCTGGCAGAGGAGCGAACATGACCAGACAAAAAACATATCAAATAAGAGAACACGGTAGACGATTTACCACCGTCTTTCTGATTGTCGGGTTACTTTTCCTGGTAAGCTCCTGCGCAGACACTGGATCATCCGACAAATCCGCCTCAAATCTCAACAAAGACTGGGGCATTGAAGTCACCCGACTCCATCTCACGGCAAACGGATATATGGTCGATTTCCGCTACCGGGTTTTGGATGCGAAGAAGGCGCAGGATCTGTTTAGTCGGCAAAACAAACCCTACCTCATTGACCAGGCAAGCGGAAAGGTGGTCGCCGTTCCCAATATTGGTAAAGTCGGGCCCCTCCGTAATTCAAATATGCCGAAGGAAGGGAAGATTTACTGGATGTTTTTCGACAATATTTCAGGGTTGATCAAAACCGGCAACAAGGTGACCGTGGTCATCGGAGATTTTCGAGCCGAAGACCTGGTTGTTATCTGACGGCAGTCAGTGTAGCGCCAGAGGCGGATCAGGAAAGATTCACGCAACAGGATTTTACAGGCAAAGGAAGCGGGTTATGAAAGGTATCGTCATTCTCACAGGGATTTTTCTCAGCAATCTTGTCTGGCTGTTGCCGGGGACAGGGATTGCCGGAGAAATCAGCCCGCGACTGGAGGCAAAGATTGAACGGCTCCAGGCGGATGAGGAGATTGATGTGCTCGTTTTCCTGGCAGATCAGGTTGATCTCAAGCAATTCAGATCATTGCAAAGAAAGGACCAACGGATCAGCATCAACACTACCCTGAGGAAAAAAGCCGAAAAATCGCAAAAGACAATCAAACAGTTTTTACGGAAGAGCAATGGTCGGAACATCAAACCATTCTGGATTGTGAACGGACTGGCGGTCACACTCCAGGCAGGAGTCATTGCTGAGATAGCCCGGCAGCCTGGGGTGGCTCGGGTAACTCTCGATGGCACCGTCAGCCTGCCGGTAGCGACTGTTTCCAGCTTCACTGGCAATCCCACGTGGAACATTGACATCACTGATGCCTGGGAACTCTGGCAACAGGGCTACGATGGAAGCGGCGTTGTTGTGGCCATAATGGACACAGGGGTTGACCTTCAGCACCAGGATCTGAAAGAGCGCTGGCGGGGAGGGAGCAACTCCTGGTACGATCCCAACGGAGAACATCCCTCCCCCTATGACCATGATGGTCACGGCACCCGTACCACAGGTATCATCCTCGGCGGTGATGCAGGAGGATCCGCCATTGGTATGGCACCCGGCGCCCGCTGGATAGGGGTCAAAATTTTTAATGATTCCGGCGTGGCTTCCTACTCCGCCATCCATCTGGGGTTCCAGTGGCTGCTTGACCCGGACAACGATCCGCAAACCGATGACCTGCCTCACCTGGTGAACAATTCCTGGGGCCTGGACGAACTCCTCAACCAGTGTTTCACCGAGTTTGAAGCGGATATCCAGGCACTGCAGGCAAGCGGCATAGCCGTCAATTTCTCTGCCGGCAACACCGGCCCCAACCCGGCCTCAAGCATCAGTCCGGCCAACTACCCCGAAAGTTTTGCCGTGGGCGGCGTGGACAGTGATCTGAATGTAGCCGATTTCAGCAGCCGTGGCCCCTCTGCCTGCAATGGAGGTCTTTATCCAGCAATGGCAGCACCTGCAGTCGACATTCGCACTTCGGACCTTACCTTTGGCGGACTCTTTGTAGACAATTACGCCGTGGTCTCCGGGACCAGTTTTGCAGTTCCCCACATCACCGGCGCCATGGCCCTGTTAAAAAACGTTCGCCCCTGGCTCACGGCTGAGGATCTCCAGCTGGTACTGACCCTCTCGGCAGTGGATCTGGGAATTTCAGGCACCGACCACGATTCAGGATACGGCCTGGTCAACATGGCCCAGGCCCTCGACCTGCTTGAGAATAACACCTGCACAGGCACGAACGGCCACCTCTACTTCAGCATAGACGGTTGTAAAACAACACCTAAGGAAGGAGGAGGAATATTTCCAGTCATCCAACTGCTCTTAGGCACTACCACAGCACCGCACGAACGCAACAACGGTTCCCCCCAGTCACCTTTGACCGGGAAAAATCCACTTACACATTCAATCTTCACCCATGAGGGATATCATGAAAGCACTATATAAAAAACACATCCTATTGTGGCTTGGACTTACGGTCTCTCTCTTCCTGGTCACTCCAACAATTGCCCTGGCGTATCCTGCAATAAGTAGCGCCGATAATACCTATGAGTACATCACCAATGTCACCTTCAATGACATTAACAACACCACAATTGGTGATGCCGGCGGCTATGGCGACTACTACACTACGCCTACGGGTACAACTACGACTACAGTTGCCCCTGGCTCCACCTATCCCCTCACTGTCACCATCGTTCCCGATACCGGTGACAAAATCAGTGCCTTCTTTGACTGGAATCAGGATGGTATCGTTGACGCTGGCGAAGAGGTAGTGATGACGCCGACTATCATCCAGACCATTGAAACCACCTATTCTGTCACCGTAGCAGTTAACATCCCTGCCAATGCCACTCTGGGAGACATCAGGATGCGAGTAGTTTTGAGCGGCTTTCTTCTGGACAGTGACCCGGTCCAGAGCTCAGGAATTCTGACATACGGAGAGGCGGAAGACTATAGAATTACCATCGATAATGGCAGCACCGGCCCGATCATTACTGCTACGACAGGCGATATCAACGGCACCATTACCCCTGCAGGAGCCGTCGATATCGTCAGTGGTGCGAATCAATCTTTCACCATCGCCCCGAATACAGGCTTTTTTATCGATGACGTGCTGGTGGACGGAATCTCTGTAGGTGCGGTGACCAGCTACGATTTTACCAATGTTGTGGCCAATCATACCATCCATGCCATCTTTTCATCCACCCTCAGTCATACCATCACAGCCACAGCCGGTCTCAACGGCAATATCACTCCTGCCGGTGCGGTGAGGGTCAATGATGGCGGTAGCAAGACCTTTTCCATCCTGGCAGCGTCCGGATACCAGGTGGCCGATGTCCTGGTTGACGGGGGAAGTGTGGGAGCAGTATCCTCCCATACCCTCACCAACATTACAGCAGACCACACCATTGCGGCCAGTTTCTCCGCAGATGGATATCCGCTCATCAGCTCCACTGATTTCAGCACAGAATGGATCACCAATGTGACCTTTGGCACCATCAATAACAGCTCTAATGCTGAAGGTTATGGCTCTTTCCTGGATCTGAGTACTGAAGTGCAGCAGGGCGGTGCATACCCCATTGCCATCACTGTCCTGGCTCAGGCAGATGAGAACATCAGTGTCTTCATTGACTGGAATCAGGACAATATCTTTGACCCTGGCGAAGAAACCGTAGTGGCCACCCGCTCCCCTGCTGCAGGTCCCCATTTGGCCACAATCACAGTACCAATCGACGCCACCCTGGGAACCACGAGAATGCGGGTTGTCCTCCGCTATTTCGAATCCGCCGTCAGTTCCGGTGATATTGCTACCAATGATTCCGGCGGAGAAGCGGAAGATTATACCATTACCATTGCACCTGCGGTTCCTGCCATCATCGCCTCTGCCGGTGCCAACGGCACAATCGCTCCCCCGGGCACCACCTTGCCAGTCTCCGGTGCCAACCTGGACGTGACCATCACAGCAGATGCAGATTTTTTCATCAAAGATGTCCTGGTAGATGGAGTAACAGTGGGCGGATCATTTGCATCTCCATTCACTTTCTCCTTTACCAATGTAATAGTCACGCATACGATTCATGCCGAATTTCTCGATAAAGCGGTCTACACGATCACTGCCACCTCCGGCCCCAACGGGACTATCTCTCCATCAGGTGTGACAGAGGTAGTAGAGGGTAACAGCCAGGTATTCACCATTACCCCAAATGCGGGATATGTAGTGAAGGATGTGGTGGTCGACAGCGGTTCAGTGGGGACAGCTGCCTCCTATACCTTTCCCAATGTGACAGCACCTCACTCAATCACAGCAACCTTTGCCCCGGAACCGCCCCCACCTTTCTCCTGGGCCATGTTTCTTCCGGCAATCATAAAAAACAGAGGGCCTTGACCTGTTCATTGAATTACGCTAGGCTATATCTTATATTTTATGTCAAGGAGCCCCTATGAAACCATTTTTTCTCCTATTCTTTATATCCGCCCTTTTTTTCTCCAGTCCACTGTCTGCCGAAGAGCCATCGGACATTGCTGCACATCCTGCCTGCCAGTACTGCGGAATGTATCGTCATAAATTTGCTCACAGCAGGATGCTGATTGAATATGATGACGGCAACACCATCCCCACTTGCTCCATCCACTGCGCTGCCATTGATCTTGCCCTGAAGATCAATACAGCTCCTGCCTCCATCAAGGTTGGGGACTACAACACAAAAGAACTGATAGATGCCGAGACTGCCATCTGGGTCCTGGGTGGTGACATAGATGGTGTCATGTCATTACAGGGAAAGTGGGCATTTGGCAGTCATGAGGCAGCAGCTGCCTTTGTCGCGGCACATGGCGGCAACATTGCCACCTTTGACGAGGCGATGGAGGTCACCTATACACATATGTATAACGACACCAAGAACATTCGCAAAAAACGGCAGAACAAAAAAATGAAGATGATGGAACACCAGAACATGGGTCAGATGCATGACCATTAATCATGATTATTCTAAAAAGCCTTCAACACAATAACAGGAGCGCAGGGAACACCGCTACCCGCCACTGCTCCGGGACACCTGGATTTCTGTTGCTCTCCACCGTTCTTCTTTGCCTTTCCCTGTCCTCCCCTCTGGCGGCAGAACCGGTAACACCTGGCAATCGAGACCGCTGTCCGATCTGCGGGATGTTTGTCGCCCCCTATCCCGACTGGTTGGCTCAAATCGAGTTCAAAGACGGCTCCCGCGAGTTCTTTGACGGTCCCAAGGACATGTTCCGCTTCTTTCTGCTACTCCCCGAAAACAATTCCATACGCAGCAGAGAAGACATTGCCGCCATTTATGTCACCGAATATTATTCGACAAAAATGATGCAAGCAGATAAGCTGTTCTTTGTAATCGATAGCGATGTCTATGGCCCCATGGGAAAAGAACTGATTCCCATCCACACCAGGGAGGCAGCCGAAACCTTTAAACGCGACCACAGGGCCAACGCCGTAGTCACCTTTGACCAGGTCACTCGTGACATGCTCTCTGACAACGATTGATGGCAGCGCAGATCAGCAAACAAAGACTTTATAAACTCTTCACCTGCCTCACTGCGGCATACCTCATATTCAGCGACGAGAGGCTAACGGCTGAAGAAAAAAGATACCAGGACCCAGCTGACATAATTGTTGGTCTTGAGCCGGGCAGATCAACATGACATCAGTTGCGTTGCTTAGCCTTCAATATTCAGTCTATTTACTCTGAACAGTTACACCTAGATTAATCCCCCAAAGCCCTTGAGGGTTACGAGCCTCTTACCAATGATACGGACACGCTTTTTCCTCAGCTGCATCGCACTCCTCCTCATCAGCCTGGCCCTTCTCTCCCTGCACAGTCGGCATGGAAAACAGGTCTGGATAACACAGGAGCTGACACCAAACCGGGAACTTGTCGCGCATCTGGCCCTCACCGACCTTGCCCTCTGGACCGAGGCCCGTTACACCCGGCATCCGGCCCTGGCTGATTTTTTCGCCCCTTTCCAGGATTTCCCTGCCTCCTTTGAACACTTTCCGGCAGGATCCATTATTGCCCCTCATCTGCCCGCCGTGTCCACCACCCTTCGGGTTCGCCGCATCACTGACGGTTCACCGCAATGACCCGTTTGTTAAAGATACTTGAATATGGCCTGTCCTCACTTGCCAGGAGAAAATTCAAAAACTTCTCAATCATTGCCATCTATTCATTTACCATTGCAGCCCTTGCCTCCATTCTTCTCTTAACCCACTCTTTAAAAGAGATTGCAGTAAATGTTCTGGCCGATGGTCCAGATATAGTCGTGCAACGACTTACAGGCGGGCGCCACGATCTGATCCCGGCAAACTATACACAAGGCATTGAACAACTGGCTGGCGTGGGCCGCGTCACTCCAAGAATATGGGGATATTACTATGACAGCCTCTACCAGACCAACTACACCATGCTTGGTGTGCAGCAAGACATGCCGCAACTTGAAATGGTCGAGGGAAGAATGGTTGTAGCAGATGGTGAATGTACCGTTGGCCAGGGAGTGGCAACAGCCCAGAACGCTGAAATCGGCAACGAGCTCTTACTGATAAACAGCGCCGGCATCGGATCTACCTGTGAGATAACGGGAATGTTCAAGGCCCGCTCAAATTTATGGACCAACGACCTCATCCTCTTCACCAAGGATGACCTGCAGCGCTTTTTCGCCACGCCCGCAGGACTGGCAACGGATATAACGGTGGAGGTCTTCAATCCGAAGGAAATACCAGTTGTCGCCCAGAAGATAAGACAATTGTTCCCCGACACTCGGCCAGTTACAATTAATGAAATCCTGCACACCTACGAGTCGGTTTTCAACTGGCGAAGCGGTATGATGCTCACCATTTTCGCCTCATCCCTGATCGCCTTCTCCATCCTGGCCTGGGACAAGGCCACCGGCATCAGCGGTGAGGAGAAACAGGAAATCGGCATTCTCAAGGCCATTGGCTGGGACACCGGCGACATCCTTGCCCTGAAATTCAGCGAAGGATCCGTTATCTCCGTCACCGCCTTCCTGCTCGGAATATTTTTTGCCTATATCCATGTATTTCTCCTGGGTGCCCCACTCCTTGTGCCGGTACTCAAAGGCTGGTCAGTCCTCTTTCCCCCTCTCCATCTTGTCCCCTACGTTAATATGTATCAAATTTTCACTCTGGGCTTTTTGACAATTGTTCCCTATATGGCCAGCACTGTTATTCCATCATGGAAAAGTGCGATCACCGATCCGGAAAGTATCATGAGAGGGTGATGAAGAATGCCACTGATCATTAAGACTGAGCATGTCAGCAAATATTACAATCGACACAAACCTGACGAAGTGAGGGCTTTGGATGACGTATCTCTGACAATAGCCCAAGGGGAAGCCCTTGTTCTCAATGGTGCCAGCGGGTCCGGAAAAACAACCCTCCTCAGCCTGATAGGGTGCATGGCTCGTCCTACTTCCGGAAGTGTCTCCATCCAGGACAAAGAGGTCTCCAAATTACCGGAGAGATTCCTTACCGACATCCGCAGGCAGACCTTTGGTTTCATCTTTCAGCAGCTCAATCTGATCAGAAATATCAGTGTGATGGAGAACATCCAGCTTCCGCTTTATCCAAGCGCAATCCCTATGAGAGAGATGAACAGGCGGGCAATAGAGATCCTGACACGACTCAACATCCTCAACAAGGCACGAATGAAAGTGTCTGCCTTATCCGGAGGAGAGCAACAACGCGTAGCCATTGCCAGGGCCCTGATCAACCAACCGCAAATCATTATTGCCGATGAACCCACAGCTCATCTGGACAGTTCCCTTGCCGCAGAACTGCTTGAAATTCTCTCCGAGCTTAACAGGGGCGGAAAGACAGTGGTGATTGCCACTCACGACCCCTATGTTTCCAGGCACAGACTAATCGACCGGATCATCCGCATGCGGGACGGTCGCATCATAGGCGGATCAGAACCATGATGCTGCACCCGGGAATCCTTGCCCTGCTGCTCGGCTCGGCAATCTCCTTCTTTCTGGTTTTCTACGCCTCTATCCTCGGCCTGATAATAATGACGCACTGGGACTTTACCTCCAGTTCCGAAGGACAGCTGCTCCTCGAGCGCAAGACATACCTCATCTCAACCATTGTCGGCATGGTTTTGGGCTTCACCCTCTTTTCCGGCCTGCTCTTTCTCTATACAATCGACGACATCCACTCCCTGTTTGTCGGAGCCATGTGCGGTACCGGGACCCTGAATGCCAACCCCATCGGCTGGCTGGTTCTGCTGTCCAAAGGGATCATCTTTTTTTGTGCTTCCCTGTGGGTGATTTTCAACCACCTCGACCAGCACTGTGAAGATGCCCCCTTGGTCAGATACAAATATGGTGCCTTACTGATACTGGCTCTGCTACTCGGTGCCGACCTGGTACTTCAGAGCTACTTTTTTTCCGGCCTGCATCCGGAAAAAATCACCTCCTGCTGCGGCTCTCTGTTCGGATCCGGTTCCGCAACTGTTGCCGGCGAACTTGCAGCTTTTCCTCCGGGCAGAACCATGTGGATCTTTTATGGTGCGGCATGCTGCTACCTGCTCTCTATCCTCCTCTGCCTGATCAGTCACTCCTGGTTGCTTCGCATTCTCCTGCTCATTGAATCCCTGTTGCTCTTGCCTATTTCTCTGACCTCTGTCATTTCTTTTATTTCTCTCTATATATACCAGATGCCGTCCCACCATTGCCCCTTTGACATGATCCAAAAAAATTACTACTTTATCGGATATCCCCTGTATATGGGTCTGTTTGGAGGTATTCTGTTTGGACTTGTCCCCGGTCTCTGTCTGTTGTTGCGCAACACAGCAAGCCTGAACCGGGAAATCGAAAAAAGGGAAAAACGTTGGCTCATCCAGGCGTTCCTCTTTTTTTCCATTTTCCTGACCATATCCACCTGGCCCATACTCTTCGGCAAGTTTCAGCTCTTCGCCTACTGACGTATGCCCCATACACAGAAAAACATTTTTTCAACCAAGAGGTCCTCCGTGACAACCATGACACGCTCCGTCTTTCTCCCCTTCATTTCATTTTTCCTCCTCCTCACCCTTGGTGCGAGCACGACTCTGGCCAAACCGCGTTATAACAGGACAGTGGAGGAGTACAAAATTCCAGACATCACTCTGATCAATCAGGATGGAGAAAAAGTTCGACTGGTGGAATACCTGGACACGGGAAAACCTGTCATCCTTGAATTCATCTTTGCTACCTGCACCACCATCTGCCCGATTCTTTCCATCGGTTTTACCAATCTGCAGGAGAAATTGGGTCCGGAAGCAGCCAATCTTCGCCTGGTCTCCATCTCCATTGATCCTGAACACGACACCCCCGAGGTCATGAAATCCTATCTGCAGCGCTATGAAGCCCAGCCTGGATGGGATTTTCTCACAGGAAGTATCAGCGATATCAACCAGACCATGCGGGCATTCGACGCATATGTCTCTGATAAGATGGGACACCGGCCCCTCATTTTTCTCCACTCGCCAAAAGAAAACACATGGGTTCGCATCGATGGCCTGATGAGCGGAAAAGAGCTGAAAGATGAATATCTTCGGCTCAAGAAATAAGAGGTCGATAGCTTTCAGACTTCTTCAGAGGCTGCGTGGCAGAATACGCAGGATGTCGAGACAGTCGGATCACCTTTTCTGTTTTTCAGCAAAAATATCAAAAAAAAAGATCTTTTTTTTTAAGTACACACCCCCCTGCACCTCCCAATAACCTCTCTGAAACACAAACATTCCCCTTCACACACGCCTTTCCACAAGTAGTATCTGCAGCAAAGAGACGGAGAGCAAGAAGTAGCTCACTGCCCCATGGAGCAGTGCACACCCTCCTGTGCAATACGCAAAAATACCATGTGCGTATTGTGCCAACAAATTCAGCACAATAGAAAAAATCGATGTTTTAACCAAAAAATATAGTTGATTTTTCCTTAGCGGAATGATATTTCTTACCATAACTCAACATGGAGGCACTGTTCGCACAATGCAATCGACAAAACATACAACAATGATTTTTGGCTGTGGAAACGTAATCATGGGTGACGATGGCTATGGACCGGCTGTTGTAGATAAGCTAAATGCTTACTACAATCTTCCGGATAGTGTTCAGGCCATAGATGTAGGCACATGCGTCCGTGAGTATCTTTTTGATTATCTTCTGACAGAAGAAGGCAGACCTGATCAGATCATCATTCTCGATGCAGTTGATTTTCCAGATCACAAGCCTGGTGACGTATTTCAAATTTTCCCAGACACCATCCCAGCAAAAAAAATTCACGATTTTTCCCTTCACCAATTTCCCACCGTAAATTTACTGCAGGAACTTGAGCAACATACCGGAATCAAGATTCTCATCCTTGCTGCCCAGGTCAAATATATCCCGGAAGAAATTGAGCCGGGTCTCTCGTCCGCGATGTCTCTCGCCGTAACTGAAGCATGTGAACATATATCAAGAATTCTAAACGATAACGTTAATTGAGGTGACCTTTTATGATCTACGAATTTAAAGTCAGCGAAATGGCAGAAGAGTTTGGGGTACATCGAAACACCATTAGGAACTGGATTAATGCCGGCACTCTTCCTGCCAAGGAAGGTCCCGGCCGCAAGTACCTTATGGAGTTTCATGAATACCAGATTCTCTGTGAAAAATTTGGGCGTGAACCACATGTTCACCCCGGAAACCATGTCAACCCGGATGCTTTAGGCGCATTGGAAAAAGCCGATGTTGAGCCCTTGAATATTACAGGCATGAAGAGCCAGCTGGTGCAGGACTCTTCATGGGCGAATGCATGTTTGACTTGTGGAACCTGTGCAAGTGCCTGCCCTATTTCCGGCGTGGACGGACTCGATCCTCGAAAGATTGTCCGCATGGCAGCCCTGGGCATGGACAAAGAACTGATTGAATCGTCCTGGCCATGGAAATGCACCATGTGCGCGAAGTGCGAAGAAGCATGCCCTGCTAATATTCAGATCATAGCTCTGATGAGAAAAATACGCGGAACCCGTGATCGCGCCAAGGTTCCTGGGCCAATTCACAAAGGTGTCGCCATGTGCCTTGAGCGTGGCAACAACCTGGGAATCCCCAAAGACGACTTTGTGTTTCTCTGCGAAGAACTGGGCGAAGAACTGGCTGCTGACGAATGTCCGGGGTTTGTAACTCCCATTGATGTGCATGGAGCAAGAGTCCTTGTCACCGTGAATTCCAAAGAGCCGTTTGGGGAACCTGACGACATGAAATGGTGGTGGAAGATCTTCTACGCCGCCGGTGAATCGTGGACCATATCATCTGAATACTGGGAAGGCGTGAACTGGGGATTATTTTCCGGTGACGATGAAGCAATGAAAACAATTGTCGGCAGAATTGTTGACAACATGAGGAGGCTGAACTGTCAGGTCCTCCTCCTTCCCGAGTGAGGCCATGCCTACTTTGCAACCCGGTCTGGGTTGAACAAATGGTACCCCGAAGCACTCAAAGAATTCAAAATCGTAACAGTATTCGACCTTCTCCTTGAATATATAACTGACGGGAAAATACAACTCGACAAATCAATTCACAACATTGCGACTGCCTATCACGACCCATGCAATTACGGTCGAAAGTCCTTAAAGGCATTTGGACAGGCCTACTTTGAAGAAGGCCGCGCAGTGACCAAAGCCTGTTGTGATGATGTAAGAGAACTGAATCCCAACAGAAACGGTGCCTACTGTTGTGGGGCCGGTGGCGGTGCCTGGGCCATGCCTTACTCCGACGAAAGGGTATTCTACGCTCGCATCAAGGCACGACAAATCACGGAATCAGGAGCTGAACTGGTTATTGCGCCATGTCACAATTGCCGTGATCAGATAATGAAATCCATTAACCATGAGTATGATCTGGGCATAAAGGTAAAGTACATTTGGCAACTTGTTGCTGATTCACTGATTATACCTGAGAAACATTAGAATAGAGAAGATTAGCCGTTATCGCCGAAGAAATTAAGGCGAAGATCAAACAGTAGATACCCTACTATTGATAACTGGCTTGGATGTTACGTTTTTTTCAAAAACAGAGAGGAGAGGCCTATCATGCTTGACACAAAAAAAGTTGGGTCGGTAATGATTGTAGGAGGTGGAGTCACAGGGATGCAGACCGCTTTGGATCTCGCTGATTCAGGATACTACGTGTATTTGGTGGAGAAGTCCGGTGCCATTGGCGGTGCCATGGCTCAGTTGGACAAGACCTTCCCCACCAATGATTGCTCGATGTGAATTATCGCGCCAAAACTGGTTGAGTGCGGTCGGCACTTAAATATAAAATTGATGACTCTCAGCGAAGTGGCCGGCATTGCCGGCAGTGCTGGGGATTTTACTGTAACTGTGAAAGAAGCTCCACGGTATGTGGACGTGAACAAATGTATTGCCTGCGGTGCCTGTACGGAGAAATGTCCGAAAAAGGTAGACAGTGAATATGACGCTGCAACCGGCAAACGCAAGGCCATCTATGTCAAATATGCCCAGGCAGTGCCTCTGAAGTACCAGATTGACCCGAACTCATGTATCAGATTAAAAAAACCCGGCGCCTGCGGTTTCTGTGAAACAGTGTGCGATGCCGGGGCTATCAATTTTGATGACACTGAGAAGATACACGAGATAAATGTCGGAGCCATTGTTCTGGCTCCCGGCTTTGAAGTGTATGACCCCAAAGATGCAGGAGTCTGGGGATACGGTACTTTTCCAAATGTAATAACCTCTCTGCAGCTCGAAAGATATCTCTCTGCCTCAGGTCCGACCGAAGGACATCTGGTACGGCCTTCAGACGGAAAGCCTGTCAACAAGGTTGCCTTCCTCCAGTGTATTGGTTCACGGGACGAAAACCTGTGCGGCAACGGATACTGTTCCTCGGTTTGCTGTATGTATGCCATCAAGGAAGCAGTCATTGCTAAAGACCATGTTCCCGGTCTGGGAGCCTCTATCTTCTATATGGATATGCGGACCCATGGAAAGGAATTTGACCAGTACATGGAACGAGCCAAAGAGGATGCAGGTGTTCGTTTTGTCCGATGTCGTGTCAACGGTGTGGAGACAGATGGAGACAGCGATGACCTGCGTTTGAGCTACGTGAATGAAGCAGGCCGCCAGGTTGAAGAATTCTACGACCTGGTTGTTCTCTCCGTTGGCCTGCAGACGCCGAAACATGTCTTGGAACTTGCTGACAAGGCAGACATCAAACTGACTGCTGACAATTTTGCAGCTACCTCAGATTTTGCACCGGTGCAGACTTCACGGCAAGGTATCTTTACCTGTGGCGCTTTTGCAGGACCAAAAGATATTCCCCAGTCTGTTGTGGAAGGTTCTGCAGCTGCTGCTGCGGTTGCCGATCTGCTGGCACCGGCCCGTTTTGAGTTGTCTACAGAGGCTAGTTTTCCGCTTGAAAAAGATGTGTCAGCAGATGAACCAAGGATCGGTGTTTTCGTCTGTCACTGCGGTTCCAATATTGCCGGTGTCGTCGATGTAAAAGCGGTGGAAGAATACGCCGCCACACTCCCTGATGTTGTTTACGTAGAGCGGAACCTTTTCTCCTGTTCCCAGGATACACAGGATATGATTACCAAAAGGATTCAGGAACAGAATCTGAACCGGATAGTTATTGCAGCCTGTACCCCGAGAACCCACGAACCACTCTTTCGCGAAACCCTGAAATCCGCCGGTTTAAACGAATATCTCGTTGAGATGGCCAATATCAGGAATCATAATGCCTGGGTCCATAGCGCAGAACCAAAGGCGGCCACTTCAAAAGCCAATGACCTGGTACGCATGGCAGTGGCAAAGGTTGCCTACAGTAACTCCCTGAGACCTATTTCCGTACCAATTTCCCAGAAGGGACTGATTATTGGCGGTGGTGTATCCGGTATGACTGCCGCCCTGAACATGGCTGAGCAGGGATTCGAGGCGCATCTGGTGGAAAGAACCGACACCCTCGGCGGCAATGCTCTGCACCTGAAGCATACCTGGTCCGGAGAACACGTTCCAACTGCAGTTGCCAAACTTATCGATAAGGTTGTCTTACATGATAAGGTTATTATCCACAAAGAATTTGAGGTAACTCATGTCGAAGGTTTTGTCGGCAACTTCAAATCCACCATCACCGGCAAGGACGGCTCCAAAAAAATTATAGAGCATGGTGCCGGGATTGTGGCCACCGGTGCTGAACCGTATATTCCCACTGAGTACAATTATGACTCTATCACCAGGGTTGTAACTTCAGTCCAGTTTGACAAGCTTTATGAATTAAATGAAGTTCATGTGAAGAAGGCGAAGAACTTCGTCTTTATCCAGTGTGTGGGTTCTCGCGAAGAAGACAACATGTATTGTTCAAAGGTCTGCTGTACCCACTCGGTTCAATCGGCCATTGCTCTGAAAAAGGATAACCCAGGACGCAATATCTATATTCTCTACAGAGATATGCGCACCTATGGCCAGCGGGAAGCCTTATATAGGGAGGCAAGAAAACTTGGCGTGATTTTCATAAATTACGAACTCCATGGAAAACCAAATGTTCGCGAGAATGGCCAGGTAATCGATGTCGAGGTATGGGATCATGTCCTGCACCGACCATTGATACTGAACGCAGATATGGTCATTCTGGCCACAGCTATCCGCCCCATGGGAGATGCCTCGAAACTGGGTGCACTCTATAAAGTTCCTGTGGATGGAGACGGTTTTTTTCAGGAAGCACATGCCAAGCTCAGACCGGTTGATTTTTCAACTGACGGAATGTTTGTTGCCGGATTGGCTCATTATCCAAAACCGATCGAAGAATCCGTTGCCCAGGCTCTGGCTGCATCCGCAAGAGCAGTCACCCTGTTATCCAAAAAGGAAGTCTCTCTGGATGCCATCAAGGCAACTGTGGATGAAACACATTGTGACGGCTGCGCCCTCTGTGTTGATGTCTGTCCATACCATGCAATCACCCTTGTGGAGAAGAAAACAGATGATGGTGCTGATGCAGGTAAAATAATCCTGGTAAACAAAGCCCAGTGTAAAGGTTGCGGACTCTGTCAGGGTACCTGTCCCAAAAGAGGCGTATATGTTGCCGGCTTCACAATGAATCAGATCAATGCTCAGATTCGGGCGGCTCTGGCAGCCTGAATTTAAAAACGGACAACCCGGAAGACCTTCGGCCAGCCTTGCCAGTATCGCATAGGCGACAGAAGGTCTTCCAGGCATGAACTATAAAGCTACACTCACATGAAAGGAGTAGATCACATGAACTTTGAGCCTAAAATCGTTGCATTCTGTTGCAACTGGTGCTCCTATGCCGCAGCTGATCTCGCAGGGACTGCCAGGATGCAGTACCCACATAACGTACGGATTGTACGGGTAATGTGCTCGGGCATGGTCCACCCTGAGTTTGTTATGAATGCATTATCTCAAGGGGCTGACGGGGTCATGATACTTGGCTGACACCTCGGCGAATGTCATTACCTGGATGGTAATTATAAAGCGTTGGATCGTTCTGAGATGGTAAGCGAATTGTTGGAAGATTTTGGCTACGAACCGGAGAGGGTCAAGTTGACCTGGGTCTCTTCTGCCGAACCGGATAAATTTGTTGCAGCCGTAACTGAGATGACTTCAAGTATCAAGAAGTTAGGCCCTGTAAACAGTCAAGAAGCCCAGACCACATAAAGGGAGAGAGAGATGGGAGTAACTACTGCTTTGGAGTGGTTGGGATCCTGTTCGGGGTGTGAAATCGCAATCCTGAACATCGGTGAAGATCTCGTTCCAATTATAACTGAAGTTCTGGATATTGTGCACGCTCCAGTTCTCATGGATCACAAATATTATGGCCAGTGCGGCGAAGGGCTTACCCTGACGATTCCGAATGCTGTCGTTGGTATCGTCACAGGCGGCGTCAGTAATCACGAACACCTTGAAGTCCTGGAAGAGATGCGCAGAAAGTGCACGGTGCTCATTGCCTTGGGCAGCTGTGCAACCCACGGGGGCATTCCTGCTTTGATGAACGGTCAGGATCGGGCTGACAGCTGGAAAGGGATTTTTAATACCATAACCACCGACCCGGGTGCGGAAATTCCCACTGTGGAAGTTCCGGCACCCCTTGATCGCGTCTATGCCTGCGATGAAAAGGTGAAGATTGACCTGCAGCTGCCGGGCTGTCCCCCGAATCCTGAACTTATCGCAGAGGTAATCATGTCCCTCGTCGAGGGAAGGGATCCGGTCCTGCCGGGTAAAAGCGTCTGCGACACCTGCCCTACCAAAAGAGAAGGCAAAGGGGCTGTGGATATGGTGAAGCGTTTTCTGGAAAATGCTGCGTTTGAGCCAGGTGCCCCCATTGACGAAATGCGCTGCCTGCTGGAGCAGGGGTATCTGTGCATGGGTCCCGTAACCGCAGCTGGTTGTGCCAAGCGTGGAGCGCCCAGCTGTATCAGCGCCAGAGTTCCGTGCCGTGGCTGTTTTGGCCCTGTACGCAAAGACGGCAACCAACTGCTTGACATGATGAATGCCCTGGCAAGTAACGGCATTGATTATAAATCAGTTATTGATCGTCGTTCAATTCTAAGGTTCTCAGGAGCACACGGCAGACTGCGTCCCGTGAAAAAGCAAGTTGAGAAGGAGGAAGGTTGAAATGGGAAAAGTATTAAACATAGCACCAGTTTCCCGCATTGAAGGGCACGCAAAAATAGCCATTCATCTGAATGATGACGGTAATGTGGAGAACGCGTATCTTCACATTCAGTCTCTTCGCGGGTTTGAAAAATTTATCGAAGGAAGACCTGCGGAAGAGGTCCCTCGTATCGTCAACCGTATCTGCGGCATTTGTCCGTGGATGCATCATCTTGCCTCAAACAAGGCTGTTGATGGTGCCTTTGGTGTCACCCCGACTCCTACCGGCTATAAACTCCGGGAAATGTGTCAGGTCATGGCGCATATCAATGACAAAATTCTGCACTTCTTTTTTCTTGCATCTCCGGATTTTGTCCTGGGTCCTGATGCGGATTACTCTGTTCGCAACGTAATAGGAGTCGTCAAGGCTGCTCCGGAGCTTGCCACTCAAGTTGTTAAGATGCGCCAACTCGGGCAGATGATGCTTGATAAGTTTGCCGGCAAAGCAATTCACCCTGTTGCCGGAGTTGTCGGCGGCTTTGCCAAGCCGATGGTTGAATCGGAACGAAAAGAACTTCTTGCAGGAACCCGAACGCTGCTCGACTTTTCCACTTTTGCCCTGGATTTTGCCATCAACAATGTCTTTGCAAAATACATGGATGTCATCGGAGAACTTGGTGTGATCAATACCGGTTTTCTGGGAACGGTAGACCGTGAGGATGGTTCTCTTCGGCTTTACGACGGAATACAGAGATTGATGAGAAATGATGGCAGTTATGTTGACTTCGAAGGTGAAGACTATGCCAGCTATATCGGTGAACACGTGGAGCCATGGGGTTACTCAAAAATGCCCTATGCAAAATCCTGGAACGAAGGGTTTGATATGGACCTGGCCCAGCCAAAAGGTATCTACCGTTCCAACACTCTGGCCAGAATTAATGTCTGCGATAAAATATCCACCCCAAAGGCCCAGGCGGCACTGGAGGCCTTCCGAAGTTCCTTTGGTCGTCCTGCACAGCAAACTCTGCTCTATCACTACGCCAGGCTGATTGAACTTATTTATGCCTGCGAGCGTACCATTGAATTACTCGAGTGGGAAGGCATTACCGATCCGAACGTAAGAGCAAAGGCTGAGCCGAAAGCTGGAAGAGGAGTGGGGATCGTTGAAGCACCAAGAGGTACACTCATCCATGATTATACAACCGATGATAACGGCTGTATTACCAGTGCAAATCTTATTGTCGGAACGACTCATAATATTGCACCAATGAATATGAGTGTGAAACAGGCAGCAACCACTCTCATAAAAGATGGTGTGTATAACGAAGGATTACTGAATCAGGTGGAAATGGCTGTCAGGGCCTACGACCCCTGAATGTCCTGTGCAACTCACCGCCTGGATGGCGGTATCCCTGTAGCAATTAGTATTGTCAATCCTGAAGGAACTGAGATCGACAGAATTGTCAATTAGATATCAGTTACAACAGCTAAGCAAGTGTGAGCAAAAACCACGAAAGTGAAAAGAATGGCGGGTAAGAGAACTGTCTGACCCGCCATTCTTAGCTTCAATTAATGCGCAAGGCGCTTGTTTTGTGAACATTTTTCCACCATTTTAAAAAAACAGTATCACACAGGAGGCGGTAATGTCAGACAAAAAAAGATCTCTGGTACGTGCAGAGAATCCCAGTGGAGCATGTGGCAAACTGGATCATATGACTGTTGAAGAGCTCAAGGCCAGGGCCGTGGGAGATGAATTTGATGGAACCTGTCCGGCTTGCGGTCAATTTCACCTGACTCGGGCTGAAATCGAGAAAATAGAAGAAAAGAAAATCACCGAATCTGAAAGCTACAAAGCCATGAAAACCGAGGCTGAAGCGCCTGAGTAGAATCTTAACAGGAAGATTTCCTGTTAAATTTGTCTTTTCAGCTGTTAAAAATATAAATTATGCCGCCAGCTGAAATTATTAAATCTCAACCTGAATTGAAAGGGAAACAGAATGGATATCGCCAAGGTGACAACTGACAATAATCGTCAGAAAAAACTCCTCAAAGAGTTACATGATATCGTAGATCGCCCCATACGATTAATGGTTGCCTGTGGGACACAGCATCGCACCATTCTGCAACATGGTTTTCTGAACCAGCTGCCTGAGGAAATAGACATCGTTTCCGGTCCCGGCTGCAGTGTCTGTGTTATGCCAGCCGGGCATGTCGACGCCTTTATCAAAATTGCTGTTCAGTCCGACGTCATCACAGCGGCCTGTAGTGATCTGATCAAAGTTCCGGGCAGCAATGAATCACTGGAGTCTGTCATGAAAAAGGGAGCCCGTGTGGAGATTATATCCTCCCCTATGGATGCCCTTGATATTGCCAGTCGTGAACCAGACAAGATAGTGGTTTATCCGGCGGTAGGCTTTGAGGCAACAGCACCAAGTGTTGCTGAAACTATTCTTGTTGCTGCACAACGTGGCCTCGAAAACTTCTGTGTTATTCCATCCATCAGACTTTTACCACCAACCATTGATTTACTCATGCGCGACCCAGAGCTCAATATTCAAGGTTTGCTCAGTTCTGATCACTTCAATACCATTTCCGACACAGAAGCCTACACAGTTATTGCCCAAAAACATCATATCCCCTGCTGTCTTGCAGGGTTTGAAGTGACGGAAATTCTCGAAGGTATTGTCAGCCTTGTTAAGCAGATAAAAAATGGCCAATCATTTTTTGATAACACCTCTGCCTTTGTTTATTCATCCAAGGAAACAATGCAGGCCAGAGAAATGGTTTCAGAAGTGTTTTTTGCTGTCGACACCCTATGGCGAGGACTGGGAAGCATCAAAAACAGTGGCTTTGTCATCCGGGATGAACTCTCCCTCTATGATGCGACAAAAAGGTTTAGCATCCGCTTTTCCGAAGGCCAGGAAGAGGGCTTTTGTCAGTGTAACGCCATTATTTCCGGACGGGGTTTGCCTCCCGATTGTCCGGCTTTCGGCATGGCTTGTACTACGCAAAACCCGATTGGTCCCTGCATGATCGCAGATGAGGGCATATGTTCCTCGTACTTCAAATATAACAATAATACCATGATGAGTGACAAGAACAAAACGGATTTTCCATTGAGCAGTGACCTGAACATGAAGTGTGTCAGCCATGCGTGAATTTTCCCTCGCCCAAGGACTGCATGCTCAGTTACTCGGACTTGCAGTAAGACATCAGGCGGTCAAAATCCGCAAGGCAGAGATTTGCGTGGGAAGCAACGCCGGAATCGTGGTCGATTCATTTAACTGTGGCTTGAATGCGCTCATAAAACAGAATGTTTCTACCAGAGACATGGACCTTGTGATTAGGCGTGACTCCAGCAATGACCTGATGCTGATGAGCGTTGAACTTGAATAGAAGGCCGGGGATGACGGACCGCAGCACGATTAATTGTTGCAGTCTACACAGTATAAAAAGTCATCTTATAGCCATAACTTGTTGTTATTCCAATGCTGACTCTCAATCCAGCAAAGACCTTTGAAAAAACGGTACCGCGATATTGTATTTTAGCATTTGATTAAGATAATTATTTGTGTGATGATTATTATTGTCACAACTTGCCGAAGCGCTATGGGGCCTGGATATGGCATCAACCGGGTGCTTTACAACACCTTTAACAGGGAGACGTCGAGATGAATTTTTTAAGTTGCACAAAGGTATTATTGATTATGGTTATGTCTGCTTTCCTTACAACCACCATTGCCCCCCTGACCGCAATGGCCGAGGAAGGCAAGAGTCCCTGGTTAGTAAGGGCTCGTCTGTTAGGAGTAGTGCCCGATGACAGCAGTTCCGACATTACCGTAATCGGCGGAAAGGCTGAAGTCGATGACAGTATTACAGCCGATCTTGATTTCACTTACTTTTTCACCAATCACTTTGCAGCGGAACTGACTCTGGCTGTAGCCAAAAATGATGTCAGTGCAGTCAACACTGCTGTTGGCAATCTCGATCTCGGACATGTGTATCTGTTACCCCCAACCCTGACAGCGCAGTATCACTTTACTCCTGACAGTCGTTTCCGTCCCTATGTCGGCGCAGGTGTTAATTACACCGTGTTCTTTAATGAGGACGCCGGCGTTGCCAATGACATAGAGTATGACAACGGATTCGGCTTTGCCCTGCAGGCCGGTTTTGACATTGGACTCGATGAGAATTGGGCCTTGAACTTCGACGTTAAAAAGATATGGCTGAGTACAGATGTCACTGTCCATGCTCTGGGAACAACAGTAGAGACTGATGTGGATATCGATCCGTGGCTTTTCGGAATGGGTATCGCCTACCGTTTCTAAACTTTGTGTGTATTTCTCACGTGATTAACAGATACAGATCTGAACCTGTTCAGTCAGTAGAACTTGATCACGTGAGAAATAAAGATTCTCAAGCCAACCCCAGATTATTGGCCCATTCTTTTGACCTGAGAATTTTATACACATCAGTATCAACAGCAAAACGAGAACCTGTGGAAAGGTTTTCAGCTAGAGCTATCCGGCCTTCACCTGTCTTAAAATAAAAACAGGTTCCACGAACACGGACGTCTGGCAGGCCGACTTCCCCGGACGCAGAATTTTCACCTTTCCCCACTACCACCAGTAAACACTATTCAAACAGCGACACCTCAGTGCCGGCCGACTGTCCTCTGATCACGCCAGGACCTCTCTTTGCCACGGAACTTTTAAAGCTTGCTGCGTATATATTCTCTCGAAGCTGGCTCGTCGATAGACATGAACATGAAACGAGAATTAATTGCCAAGAATCTGAAACGCTCCGTCCTCTTTCAGGATGCCAGTGCATCAGAGCTTTCTTCCCATGCAGAGCTTGCCCGGGTGATGGTTATTCCTCAGGGACAGTATGTGTACAGGAAAGATGATCCCAGCGAGATATTCTATATCATTGCCATGGGAAAGGCAGAAATCATTTTAACGCGGGATGACGGAACCAACACTATTGTTGGTCGAATTGGTATGGGTGGTCATTTCGGAGAAACCGGCATTCTCAGCGCAAAGCCCCGTTCGGTAGCGGTACGGGCACTTTGTAACCTTGTCGTTATCTGTTTTGACAAACGATATTTCAAGTCATCTCTTCTTGCCAACAACAGGATTCACAGCCGCCTTGATGCTGCCCTGGCAGAACGGTTGCGAGTGGCCTTTCTGGACCAGGCCCACACGACCAATGAGCAACAACCCAACAGAAAGAAATCAGAAGCCAATGACGTAATTCTCCTGAAGAATAAATCCGTCCCTAAGTACCGAATACCCCGGGTAATTAAAAGTCAAAATGATGCCATTCGACAATCCAGAACGGCTCAAAAAACTCAAGCCGCGATAAACAGGTTTGCCGCAAACAGTGCTCCCTATATTCTGACCGCTGAGGCAGGAACCGGTAAATCAATTATTGCCCAACAAATTCATTTCCAGTCCGATCGGGCAGACAACCCATACCGTGAGATTGATCTGAGAGAATATGAATCAAGTTCTCTGGAAAGAAAACTCTTTGGAACTGAGCAAAGTGCCTACCCCTTCACCCAGACACGACAGACCGGTGTCCTCGAACAGGCCTCTGGCGGAACAGTAGTTTTCACCCATGTTCATCTGATGAGCAAAGCGTTACAGAAATGCCTGCTCCAGGCAATGGCAAGCAGCACCTTTACCCATGTGGACAGCGATCAGACACTGGATGTACAGTCAAGAATTGTTTTCATTTCCACCTTCACTCTTGACCACCTCAAAAAAACAGAGAAAATACTTCCTGACTTGCTGAATCTTTTTGAAAAACAGAATTTCACCGTACCTCCTTTACGCAGGCATAAAGAAGATCTCCCACGACTTATTTCACATTATCTCGATCGTTACAGCAAAGAATACGGGAAAAAGATACACGACCTATCGTCTGAAACACTCGGCATTTTGATGAGTTACGACTGGCCTGGCAATCTAACTGAATTGTCCAGTGTTATTCGTCGAGCAGTGATGCTCACCAAAAATGATGAAATTCTTCCGGAACAGATTCTACTCGGCTTACCCAAAAGTGAAGGAAAATGGGAATACAATATCCTGCGAATTTCCTGGATACGAAAACTACTCAGCAATTGGATTTTTCCGCGTGTCCCCCAAATAATCGTCGGATTCTTTTTACTCATTACCGTTCTCACCCTTTTTTTCGGACCACACAATCCTGTCGCCAATGCAGGATTGACCATGGCCTGGTACATCGGCTGGCCCCTGATGTTTTTCTCCTTTTTCTTTCTGGCCAGGATCTGGTGTAGTGTCTGCACACTTGCTGTTCCTGGAACTCTCCTACAGAACCTGATTAAGCCGCAAAGAAAGACACCACCCTTTATAAAAAATAACTCAGGCTGGATAATGGCTGTCTTCTGCATCATTGTCTTCTGGGTAGAAATTGTCTGGGACGCCTACAACGCCCCCTATCTCACCGGCGGGATTATTTTGATAATCACAATTGGTTCCGTTATTTTCAGTGTTCTCTATGCGAGAAGATCCTGGTGCCGCTATCTCTGCCCACTGGGTGCGGTAAATGCGATTTTTGCCATGCCTTCGATTGTCGAATTACGATCAAATCGTCATGTCTGCCTGAATAGTTGCCAGGAACACTCCTGTTTTGCTGGAGATAGTGCAGCCCCCGGCTGTCCGATGTTCAGACATCCCTATCTGGTAGACAATAATCGAGACTGTATCATGTGTGCGAAGTGCATAAAAACCTGCAACAACAGCTCGATCCAGTTGAACGTCAGGCTATCCCCGGAGGAATTATGGGCACAGAAAAACCCAAGAAATGCCGACAGTTTCCTGATAATTTCCATGGGAGCAATTTTTTTCCCTTTCGCCCTGCAAACAAGGTTTTCACAGCTGGTTGAGCTGTTGGTAAAGGCAATAGCAAAACTTGGGATGACTATTCCAGATTTTCTAGCAGGCAGTTTTATTTTCTTTGCATTTATCCTTGTTTTTCAGCTTGCTTACTATTTAATGGTCACCTTTCAATGCTGTTATGCCAAAATGAAAAAAAGGGAGGTGCTCCCACTTTTGGGTTACGGCTTCATTCCACTCATCCTCGCTGGCTATCTTGCTGTCCATCTGGAATTTTTTGTCAGCGGAGCAGGACGTATTGTCCCTAATATTCAAGAATTGCTGGGATGGCAATATTCATACGAAAATATTCGACTGATAAGTTCAGACAGCACCTATGTCTTGAAAACACTCACTGTGCTGGGCGGATTACTGGCATCGCTGTACGCAACTTACAGGGTTATTGAGCGTACTCTGGCAGAAAGTGTTTTCAATTCCAGTGCCCTGATTATTCCGTTTAGCTTTCTTTTCACGTTAGCAGGGCTTTTCCTTTTCATAGTATAAATACAATACACCTGTAAGGGGCTACGGAGTCATACTTCTATTTCCGAGCGAAGAAAATCACATTTCAGCAATTAATTATGATTATTATTTTCCCTTTCAATCTCTTCATAATTCAGCTTAACATCTATAATATTCAAAAACTCAATACTGAATGAAAAAACCCATTCGGGAAAATATTTTCCCCGAAAAAACCTTTATTTTCCAAAGCGAGGAACAGCCCATGAGTATCAAACTGAAAGTTATCTCCCTCACCGCCTTTTCATGCATCCTCCTGCTGGGCGCACTCATGGCCAACATCTTCTACCAGGAGAAGATCGTCAGTGCACAGGTTGACCAGGAACTCGATGCCCTGATGCTCAGTAACACCAAAAACGTTGTCCAGAATGTTGGATCCCAACTGGAAGCCCTCAACGATGTTCTCCAATCTGAAGTAAAAAACGGACTGAAAGTTTCCTGGGATGTATTGAACAGGAAGGGAAATGTCACACTCAGCGACCTGGAAACAGCGAACTGGAATGCAGTGAATCAGTACACCAAAGAAACCACCAAAGTGAACATCCCCAAGATGATGGTCGGGGGTGAGTGGCTCGGCCAGAACAGATCGCTGTCGGTGTCTTCACCCTTTGTTGATAAGACCAAACGGCTGGTTGGGGGAACGACCACTATCTTTCAGCGCATCAACGAGCGAGGTGATATGCTCAGGGTGTGCACCAATGTGGAACAGCTCGATAACAGCCGGGCTATTGGAACCTATATCCCCGCCATAAATCCGGATGATTCCGAGAATCCTGTAGTCAAAACACTGATGGCAGGACAAACCTTTAACGGCAGAGCCTATGTGGTCAATGCCTGGTACCTGACAACCTATGAACCTATTTACGATACCAACAGACAGATAATCGGCGCACTCTACTTTGGCATTATGCAGGAAAAAACCGAAGCTCTGCGAAAAGGAATATCAAACATCGTTTTGGGTAAAAACGGATATCTCTATGTCCTTGACCGAGATGGAAACTACATCATCTCCAAGAATAAACAGCAGGACGGTGAAAATGTCTGGGATTCAAAGGACAGCGACGGTAACTACTATATCCAGTCCATCATCAAAAACGCTCTCAAGCTCAAACCGGGCGAGGTAGCCTACGAAAGATACAGAATGACCGACACAGCAGAAACCGATGCCAAAATGAAGGTTGCCGCCATCACCTACTTTGAGCCATGGGACTGGATCGTTGGTGCCGGTGCCTATGAGGACGACTTCAAAGAAGCCAAATTCAAAATGCAGAGCTCTATCACCAAAATGGTAACCTGGGGTGGCATTATCGGCGGGATAGTCGCGGTCATGATTCTGCTCGTGGCAGTCATCGTTTCCGACAAAATCACCAGTCCTATCATACAATTGACTCAGGCTGCCGATGAAATTTCCCGCGGCAATCTCAGTCGTAAAATAGACATAACAAGCAAGGATGAAACAGGGCAGCTGGCCGCAGCATTTAAACGGATGCAGTCAAGTCTGGTCATACTCATGCAACGAGCTCAGAAACAGAAGAAATAGGGCATCAAACGCCGAACCGGCACAACAGATACAATCAAGCTCCAAGCCTGCGCCAGGAAACAACTTCTTTTTGAAGAAACTCTTGGCACAGGCTTGCATTCTGTAAAAATCCCTGTCTACAACCCTGCCTGCAATGCCTGCCGATACCAGATACGCTATATTATTCACACATGCCGCTACACTGGTGGCAATGCTTTCTTACAGATCTGCTCCAACTTTTTTTATTATTGATAATATCCTTCTGATCTTCAATACCATTTCAACCAAGCTTACCCCTACAGATGGGGGACTATCCAGGTTGCCCGGGCAGGTGTTTTTTCCAATCCGGCTTCAGTGTATTCTATAATATATGCCCCCTTGGCCAGATATCTCTGTCCTGGCCCATAGCTCAGGCGGGGATAGTTGACGGAATAGATGGACTTGGCATTCCCGTGGTCCACGGCATCCAAGAGATAGTCCCGATAAAAATGCCTCTTGATATGCATGAATCCTTCCCCGAGTATCATACACGCATAATAGGTCTGTCCCAGAATTCTGTAATTGTTGACCGGGATATTTCTCTGTTCGAGCCAGACCTGAACACGTTTAAACACAACCTTCTGATCCTGCGGCAAGACAAAGGGATGTACCACTTTCACCCCTGTCCCCAGGCTTGAGGGAACTGGCACGAAAAGACCTCCCAGCATCGAGGAAGAAAGAAAGACATTGCCTGCGATCACCTCTTCCGTCCCTGCAAGGCTCTCCCCTGCCAATTCCCCGGGAGGCAACCAGAGGATTACCGTTTCCGCTCCCGCCTCCTTTACCCTGTTCAAAAGTTCTGAACGGTTAAAAGACGCTTCTCCCTCCAGGACCCAGTCTGTGACGGTTACACCATCAATCCGGGCTGCAGCATCCCTGAAAGAATGACCGGCAAACGCCCCGTTCTCTTCAGGACGATAAACCTGGAGAACCCGAACAGGCCGCTTCAGTCCTGCAAGGTCCGCGGCAATGACCCGTGATTCAAGTTGCAGACCTTCGGAAAAATAGAGTGTATAAAAATCATCCGTCCCTACCCCCCCCGGTTCATCCGTATTGGGGAGCAGAGAGGGTATCTCATTTTTTTCACAAAATGTATGAACAGGCTGCCAGGGGCCCTGCACCATACCCCCCAGCATGGCAAATACCGGTTGCTGTTCATAGTATTTTTCAAGCTGCACAGACCAGGTCTCAGGAGGTCCATGCAACTCCCAGACATGGAGGATCCAGTCGCGGTAGGCCTTGAGTCTGTAATGCTGGTAAAAGGGCCCATGTTTAACCCGTTTTTTTTCGTAGCGAGTTTGAGCATTTTTATCTTTAAAGAAACCTTCCATGACTGCCAGCATTGCCTTCTCAGCCATGGGGTCCACGTGATCACTGATCACGGTAGCAATATGGACTCCCGTATCTGTCAAGCCCGGTGAGAATTCCTTCGACAATGTTTTCAGATAGGTGATGAGAGCAGCCAGCTCCGTGTCCGGAAGATGATAGACTGGCATTGCCGGTGTTAATGCCGTTCCCTCAGGTGTCTCACCCTGTCGAATTGCAATTTCCAGAGTTCTCTCGTCATAGGCGGATCGTTCCAGGTAAACATCCTTTCGCGGGGTAAAGAGTGCCGCAGGATTGATTGCCAGGGTAAAGGTTTTTCCCTCAGCCCCTCCCATGCCACTTCTCCCATGACAATTCAGACAGGTAAACTGGGTGCCCAGCACCTTGACATCACCCATGACATAGGCCTCGACAGGTTCCCCGTTGCCAAGAATCCCCTGGCGATAGACCTGTCGCCCCAAGGCGATGCGTTCTTTTAAAGCCGGCTCCCCCTTTTTCCGATCAGGTTCCTTTCCCTGGCACACCCCTGAAAAGAGCAGCAACACAAGCATAAAAAGAAACGCTATTCTTCCGTTAAAGACAATTCTTTCCCCAGCCATCGTCGTCTCGTTCTTTCTTTTCACTATTCCCCTGATTTTCTGCAGCAAAGATTCAGTTTTTTTTAATTCCCATGCACTCTTTTCAGCCGACCTCAAAAAAAGCGTACCACAAAAGTCACGACCAGCAAAGAAGAAAGGCTTTCCTTTCTATAAGATAGGTGACCACCACACAATCCTGTCAAGGAAAAATGAATTTTTGTAGCAGTTCAACCCTTGTTTTTTTACCACTTTGTGGTACTTTTATAGTAGTGCTACCTGACAACATCTTGTCTTTAGAGGAGGAACACATGCAGTACTTATCCGGACGGTCGTATTTTGTTATATATCTATGCTTTTTTCTTCTGGGCGCAGCCGTTCCAACCCTGGCCCCTGCAAAAACAACAAATATTCTCTTCCTGGCACTCCCTGCCATCCTCAAAAAAAGCCATGCTGACGTTCCTCTCCCTCCTCCTTCCGGAGAGGGTGTTCACGGAACAATTCTGCAATGGAAGGGAACGGAGACATGCTTGGCCTGTCACATAGAAGAGGCCAGACAGGTCTTTTCTTCCAGCCATTACCAGTGGCTGGGTGAGACCCCTTATATGACCAATGGTCCCGACCTTCAGGGAAAACTCGATCTTGGAGTGAATTCCTACTGCATTAACATCACTGGAAACTGGAACGGTTGCGGGGCATGTCACATTGGCCTCGGCCTTCGTCCGGAAACAACTCAGACAGCTAGTCAGCTGGCAAACATCGATTGCCTGGTCTGTCACCAGCAGGAGTATAGACGAAAAAAAGTAGATGGCATATTCGTCCCGGATACAGCCAACATGAGCATCAGCATGCTGCAGGCGGCCCGAACCGTTCATCTGCCCACCAGAGCAACCTGTCTCCCATGCCATGCCAAGGGCGGTGGCGGTGACAATTTCAAACGTGGAGACATGGCCTTGGCCCATGCGAATACCCAGGATAAGAACTTTGACGTCCACATGGCAAAAAACGGAGGAGACCTTTCCTGTCAGTCTTGCCATACCACGGAAAAACACAGGATGGCCGGGAGGGGATCAGACCTGCGACCGACCGACCTTGATGTGGCAATGGAATGCAGCAGCTGCCATGAAGAAGGCCAGGGCAGCGGCAACCATGACAATAAGACGATTAACCGTCATCTGGCCAGAGTCGCCTGCCAGACCTGCCATATCCCGACCTATGCCAAGAATGCCGCTGATACCGTTGCCGACGAGAAGACCGAGGTCCACAGAGACTGGCTGAAGCCGCACCTCACTGCCAGTGGTGCCATTCACCCAACTCCGACCATGGCCGGTAACCTGACCCCGCGCTATGGCTGGTGGAACGGTTTCAGTTCAAGCTATCTCCTCTTTGACCAGGCGGAAGTCGATGCACAGACCGGGAGAATCCCGACATCCAGACCACAGGGAGGTGTTAATGACCAGAACGCAAAGCTGTATCCCTTCAAGTACAAAACAGCCCTGCAACCTCTGGCAACCACAGCAAATCAGCTCATAGCACTGGATACCAGCGTCTATTTCAGTGGCGGCGATCCCGTTGCAGCCGTCCGTTCCGGCCTGAAAAACATGGGCTACCCCGAGGGAGATCTCTATAAATGGGTGGAGACCGATACCATGCAGCTCATCACCCACGAAGTGCCGCCCGCATCCCAGGCCCTAAGCTGCAACGCCTGTCACGACAACACCGCAAGGATGGATCTGAATTCTCTCGGCTATGGTCTCAAAAACAGCCGTCAGGTGGTCTGCACCCAGTGTCATGGGCAGGAGGATAATAAAGGCGGAGCGGAGTACCTATGGATTCACGACAAACATGTGAACGACAAACGGTATGACTGTTCCTGGTGCCATGGCTTCAGCAGACCGGAAAGGGGATTAAGAATGCCCTGACACTTCAACTGTCAGAAACAATTCCACCACTCCTTATTCCTTGTCGGCCGATGCACGCACATCGGTCGACAACTCATTTTTCCTGAAGCGAAGAGCCAATCCGCTGAAGCGTTCTATCTTCCTGCTCACCGCAGTGTCGAAAACAGCCTGTCTCCCTCGTATTCTTACGCACTTGGCTGCCCTGGTAACAGCCGTATAAAGAAGCTCACGGGTAACAAGAGCAGAATCATGCTCTGGCAGCACCACCAGAACTTCATCAATTTCAGCCCCTTGACTCTTGTGAATGGTGAGCGCATAGACAGTCTCACAGGCACTGAGCCGCCCCGGAAGCATTCCCTGCAGTATGGTTGCGGACCGCTCGAACCAGACCTTCATAATATCAGGCTGCTCGGGATCAGGCATACAGATGCCGATATCTCCGTTGTAGAGGTCAAGTGCATAATCATTCCTGGTGACCATGACAGGTCGCCCCGGGTACCACGGTGAGCCAAAACAGTCATATCCCCTGGCCGTTAAATAGCGCTCCACCTGTGCATTGACACCGGTCACTCCAGCCTTGCCGTTGCGCAGGGCACAGAGGATTTTAAAGGAATGCAGAAACGAAAACAACTTCCCGTAATCATGAAGCGTCCTGGCCTGACAAACAGCCTCCATATACCTGCAGTACTTTTCTCCACCATAGTCCGCCACCTCTTCCTGCAGCAGGGAGATATTTCCCGGTTCCTTCCCAGTCATGATGGCCCAGGCACGTGAACTGTCACCTGAATTGACGGCCTCGGCAAAACCTTTTATCCCTCCATCGAAACGATAACTTTTCTGCAGCTCCACGGTATTATCCGGAAGAGCGGCAATCAGGTCAGCCAGTACGGCCCCTGACTCCACTGAGGCCAGCTGATTCCTATCGCCGAGAAGGATGAGACGGCTTCCCGGACGCAGGGCATCCACAAGCTTACTCATTAGAGCCAGGTCCACCATGGAGGCCTCATCAACGACCACCACATCATATGAAAGTGGATTATCTCCATGGTGGAAAAAGTAAGGTGAAAAACGGCGGACACCAAGGAGACGGTGCAGGGTATGGGCCTGACCAGGAATAGCCGCCTTTATTAGATCATGGATGGGTAACTGACTGATGCTGTGACCGATGGACTCCTGCAACCGCATAGCAGCCTTACCCGTGGGAGCTGCCAGACCAACACGCAACTCCGGCCCCATAGCAGATACCAGCAGAGCCAGGATCTTGACCACGGTGGAAGTTTTTCCTGTTCCCGGTCCTCCTGAAATAATAAGAAATTTTTGTTCCAAAGCTCGTTCGGCAGAGATCCTTTGCCAGTTGACTTCTCCGGAGTCAACTCCCCCGAACAGTGTATCGAGCAGGGCCTCATCCCTGACAAGGGAACTTGAATCTGCTGTCAGGCGCTTGAGATTTTCCGCCAGGCGTCTTTCATGGGCAAATATTTTCTGGAGGTACAGGCGCCCCTGCCAGACAACCAGAGGATTTGCCTCTGTACCTGCCAGTCCCGAACTCCTCACCAGCCCTTCTTCCTCTTCCGTCAGCGCAATACAGCTGTCCCCTGCGGCCAGACTCATGGAGAGTTTACAGACCAACTGGGCAAACTGTTCCCGGAACTTCCCGGAAATCGTTGAGCGTTTTGCCAGAAATTTTGCAAACTGGCTGTCCAGGAGACGTGGTTTCTGTTCTTCCATCACCCTGCTCCCAGACTGGTGTGCAGTTCATTCAGCACTGCCAATTGCGGCCGATCATAAAAGAGGCCATTTCCCGGTTGCCCGGGATCCATCCCCCTGGCAAACAGGTAAAAAACGCCACCAAAATTCTCTTCATACTCGTAGGCGCCAAGGGTATTGCGCAGGAAGCGATGCAGGACCAGAGTATAAATCCAGTATTGCAGGCCGTAGTTGTGATCCCGCATGGCTGCAGTAAGATTGTCTGGGCCATAATCAATCAAACGATCACCAAGATAATTGGTCTTATAGTCCATGATATAATATCTGCAGCCTACACGGCAGACCAGATCAACAAATCCTGTGAGATAACCCTTTAACCTGCGTTCCTGAATGGGTGCCACCACCTCTGAAAAGCTAAGCAGTTCATTAATTCGTTCCGTGGATCCCTCACGCAGATGAAAGTAGAAAGGCATCTCTTTGAGCACATCTTTTTCTTCAAGCTCCGCCAGACAGAACGGTTTTTCTCTCCCTTCATGAGCTAAGGGAGAACGCGTAACAGCCTGCAACAGGAATACAAGCTGTTTTGTATCGGCCTCCACTCCGTAACGTCGGCACTGGGCAACTGTCTCTTCCTCATATCCTGCCCCCTCAGCCAGCAGAGAAAAGGGAAGTTCTTCCAGCAGGCCGTGCACCACATTGCCGAGCCCGGCCCCCAGCGGCAGCTCAACAACTCGCGGCGACGCTTCATTCTCCGATGTTATCACCGGCGGCCCGATCACTCCGCCCGGAGAATGCCCTTGTCCGGCCAAGGCTGAATAACTGCTCATCAGCCACTCTCCCGGCAGAGAGGAACGGGAAAACGTCCTGCACTGTAACGGCGCGACCTCAGAAGTTTCCGCTTCCAGCGACACACCTGCCGGAGCCAGCGGAGGTAGCTTCCTCAATTCAGCCATCTCATTATCACAGAGTCCTGCAAACCGCTCTGTATGTCCGCTGATATCCTCACAATCCGCCAGGGACAACACCCAGGACAAGGCTGACTCCCTTGAGGATGCAGTAAATCCCGTCTTAGCAACATCGGCCCAGAAGACATAGCAGCGGCAGGCGGCCCGGGTCAGCGCCACATAGAGCAGCCTCACTTCCTCGGCCAGCTCTTCGTCCAGGGCGTCGTTTCGTTTTTCCCGAAATTGCGGAGAGCCAAGATCCGTTACCATCCGTCCCTGCTCATCATGATAGCTGAGACAGTACTCTTCTTTTTGCAAGCGTGCCGAGCGATACCAGAGATAGGGACAGAAGACGATGGGATATTCCAGCCCCTTCACCGCATGCATGGTCACCACCTTGACTGCAAGCTCATCACTTTCCAGCCGCAACTCTGCATGTTCAGAACTCTCGCCGCCTTCCATCACTGAAGAGAGATATTGCAAGGTATGGGCAATGGCTAGATTCTCACGACTTTCCGCCTCCTGAACCAGTTCGACAAGGTGCATAAGATTAGAGATCTGCCGCTCTGCCAGAGAGAGACCGGCCAATGTCTGAAAAACTGACTCCCGGACAAAGAGACTGTTCATCATGGTCAGAAAACCCTTTTCCCGCCAGATTCGATGGTAGTCGTGGAAACGGCCCATCCACTCCTCCATGCGCTTCTCGTCCTGCACCTGCTCATACAGGCCACGCCCATTCAGACCGAACCACTTGCAGCTCATGGCCGTGCGCAGCAGTCCGATATCAGAGGGTGCGGCCACGGCCATGCTCACCAGCTTCAGATCCCGACATTCCTGTGTGGCAAACACTGTCTTGCGACTGGACATGACTGCCGGAATATTGGCCCGAGCAAGAGTCTCCTGAAAGGCCTCTGCCTGTCTGTTGCTGCGGACCAGCACCGCAATATCACCACCGGTCACCCGTCTCTTCATTTCCGGACCAGTACCGGGTACCATTGATCCTGTCCGCAGCAGTTCTTTTATCTCTGCCACCACATAGGCATGGATACGCTGCTGGCAGTTGCCCGATGTCCACGCCTTCACACCATTTTCATCAGGAGATTCGAGACTGCAGTACACCATACCCGCCTGTGCCTTCTCATCCTGCCATAACCTCCAGTGTTCAGGGAGCTGGGCCGCGGACACCTCATGATAGGGAAGCTGGTCGGCGACAAAAGACTTCTCTTTCTTTTTAAACAAAGTATTTACGGCCTGTACAAGCAGAGGACTGGATCGATAATTTCTGTCAAGACTAAGGGTGTGATCTGCCGACTGGCGGGCCTGAAAATAGGCATAGATGTCTGCCCCGCGAAACTTATATATGGCCTGTTTCGGATCACCGATGAGATAGAGGAAGTGCTGGCCAGCCCCGAACAGTGTGGAGAAAATTCGATACTGGGCGGAATCGGTGTCCTGAAACTCATCGATCAGTGCCACCTGAAAACGACCTGCCAACAGCCCCCTCAGTTCCTGTCCCTGTTCTTTTTCCAGGGCCTGGGCCAGCAGGATAATGAGATCATCAAAAGACAACCGTCCCTGTTTGTTCAAACGTTCCCTGAGTCCACTCTGCAGTTCCCGGGCCAGGGCAATACGCAGGGCAACAACTGCACGCCCGCAGCTCTCAAGAAAGCGCTCAACGTTTTCTCCGGCCAGCGGCCATTCCTGCAGGAAGGCCATCTTCTTGGCATCACCCCGCAATTTATTGCCGTTCAGCTCCCCCATCAGTCCTTCAAAGCCAAGATACTCAAGGCCAGGCGGAAGATGCATGGAGACTCCGGCAAAAAAAGCACAACACTGCTGCCACCAGGAAGCAAATCCTTCAGCAAAACCCTTTTTGAACATCCCCTGACCAAGGGCCTGGTGAAAACAGTGTTGAAGGGAAGAAGATGCGCCATGCCACCAGTCGGCCAAGGCAGCACGAGTCTCATCCACCTCCTGCAATGCCTGCTCAGGGCTGATTCTGTCAGCCGGTTCAAGAATATCCTCTGAACCGACATCCCTGACACTTTTATACAAGGCCTCCGGGGTCTCAAAATGGCTGAGAAAGAGGGAGCAGTGAAAAGGTTCAAGTTCATAGAGTTGGCAGCGCCAGTAATCATCGACAAGCTCTTCTTTGACCTGGCCTATATCAGCAGTCAGCTCCATATCAAAAAGCTGACCGCTCTCCAGGGCCTGTTCCTGGAGCATTCGCTGGCAAAAACCGTGAATGGTAAAAACCGCGGCCCGATCCATATCGAGCAGGGCCAAATCAAGACGCTCCAAAGCCAGTCGCCTGTCCGGAAGTTGGCTAAGGGTCCGGGAGAGAACCTCGTCCCCTGTTTCCTTTTCTCCACTGCGCAAAAAATCGCGGGCCTGCACCAGCCGTTTGCGGATCCTTGCCCGCAACTCCTCGGTGGCTGCCCGGGTATAACTGACCACCAGCAGCTCTTCCACAGGAACACCGAACTCCGCCACAAAACGCAACACAAGCATGGCGATGGCAAAGGTTTTTCCCGTACCGGCACTGGCCTCCACCACATTCACGCCCCTGTGCAGGGGGTGCGCCGCAGCATCGAACATCTCAAAGTTCAGTAACATTCGCCCTGCTCCAGATAGATTGGAAAAACCAGTCACACAAATCGACAAACTCCTGCCCCAACACCGTCTCCGGGCTCTGCCCCTGATAGAGAAGGCCCCACTCCGGCTCCATCCCCTGCTCCAGAGAGTAAACGTAGCTCCCTGCAGCCTTTGCCATGGGGCTGCCTTTGCCGCTCCTGCTCGTTTTCTCCAGCTGTTCCACGTAGGCCCAGGCAGGTTCGAGGAGAAGGGGCGAGGGGGCGCGCTGCCCTTCCAGAAAAAGGGTGGCCAGCATGTTCAGATCTTCCTTTCCTCCGCTTCCTGCCGGAAAGAGAACTTCCTTATCCTTTGCTACCAGCCGTGTCTCTGTCGCCTTGCCAAGACAGGCAGCAGCCAGACAATGGTGAATCCAGGCACTGAGTATATCTTTACCCTTCAGCCTGGCATACCGGGAAAGAAAAGAACCGTTTGCATACAAGGAAGTGAGTTTGCCCAACAGATGCAGGCCATCCAACTGCAGATCCACCAGACAGTCAACTTCCCGCCCCACTTCCTCCTGTTCTTTAATCCGTGCCACAAAATCTTGCAGTTCATCTTCCTTTTTCAGAAAACTGACCTCTCCCGGTCTGCCCAGGGGCCATTGCCCTTTTACCTGCAGCAAATGAAGAAGATGACCACCCTCTTTCCCCTGCAGCCCGCCATGCACCAGCTCCTGCTCCACCAGATAATTCTGCAGAGGATCAAGTGCAAAGGGTTCACGTTCTTCAAGAGTAGCTGCACCGTAATCCAGTCTGACACCCAGAACATTGCGTACGAAATATCGTTGCGGATGACGAAAAAATGAGAAGAAATCAGAAACAGCAAGTTCCTCCTCCTGTACCACATCAAGACTGCCGTTCCACCAGGGAACAGAGTCAGCACAGGGCTTCTGCAGAGATGTTGTAACTTCACTCAAGGAATGATCATAACTGAAAAAAGAACTGTTTTCTGAAAAGTATTTACTGGAAAAACCATGTAGCGGATGCGAATCAACCAGGCCGTCAACATGAGACGATTCAACCAATTCTATCAATTCAGACACCACCACTGAGGGAGGTATTTTTTCATTATTGCGAATGGACTGCCCCACGTAACTAAGATAAAGAGAACTCCTTGCGGAAAGAATTGCTTCGAGAAACTGGTAGCGATCATCACTGCGCCGGGAACGATCGCCCGGCAGGAATTGATCACCGAGCAGATCAAATGGCGGGTGGCGATCATTCTTGGGAAAGACAGTATCGTTTAAGCCTACCAGACAGACCTTCTTAAAAGGAATGGAGCGCATGGGCAGCATGGAACAGAAGGTAAGCTGTCCGCGCAGGAATCCGGAACTGCTCTTTTTCCCCGTGGCAGCGCCTTCCACCCAGGATCGGATGACTTCGAGAGTCAGAGGATGATGATGAAGGGTTCCGTATTCCTGGCCCAGCTCTACCAGTATCCCGTACAGTTCAACAAGATTATCGTTCCCATCTGCAACAAAGAGCCTGTCCGCATACAATGCTAGAATGCGAGCCCACTCTTCGAGACTATGAGATGTTGCAAACTCATCTCTTGCCTCTTCCAGGATCTCCAGAAAAAGTGAAAGACCTCCCAGAGGAGCCCCCATGCTCCCTTCTATATCTTCATATGGCAGGATACCGGCCACAGTCTCGGAAGCAGTGACGGCATAGCCCATCATCAACCGTTCCAGACCACTCTGCCAGGTGCATTCCTCTCTGTCAGGCAACCCCATTTCCCGGCGCTGCTTCCCGGAGAGTCCCCAGCGCACCCCGGAAGAGACAGCCCAGTGACGGATCATTTCGAGATCAGCCTCCCGAATCTCGAAACGCGGATATACATTTTCCCGCTCCAGGAGGTCGAGCACCTCACTCCAGCCGAACCGGCTGCTGCACAGTTTTAGAAACTGGAGAAACACCGCTATGAAGCTATTATTCAATGCCGGATTCCTGTCGGCAATGGAGTGGGGAATGTCGTGAAAAACGGCAGGGACCAGACCGCTGTACTCCTGGATATCGGGGGCCATAACCACGATATCTCGCAACTCCAGTTCCGGCTCCCGATCGAGCCAGTGCAGAATACGATCTTTCAGGATCATCATCTCCCGATAAGGAGAATGAGCAGAGGTAACAATAAGGGAATCATCTTTAGGCAAGGGCATCTTTTCAGGGAGCACATCCCCCCTGAGCAGATCAGACTGCAGCCTGTGCAGCAGACAGGGGGCTGCCTCATCCAACGGATCTGCAAAACTCCTGAACTCCATGGAGAAATCGATATCTTCCAGGAGCATCTCCTGAAACTCCCTTCCCTGCTGGCCGAGAGATCCCAGCAAGGGATGGCCCATTGTCTTCACTTCCGTCACCTGCTGCCCCTGTTGCAGAGAGGAAATGTTTTGGCGCAGCTGCCCTCGTGGTGTCACCTGCTCGACCCAGTAATTTTCGCAGGGCGACAGAAGATAGAAATGCACTTCACAGTGATGGGCCAAGGCCTGCAGACAATTCAGCAGCAATGGAGGGATGCTGTGCAGGCCAAATACAGAAAGCCTTGTCGGCAGAAGAGAGGAAAAATCCTCAGCACCGCCTAAAAGCCCGATCAAGTCGCGAAGAAAGACGCCGCGATGCCGGGAATGACCAATCTCCTGGCGCAGTAGATTCCAGAGTTCCATCTGATAGATCTCGGCAGGGTTGCGGGTAGACAACTTCCCCTCCTCCCAGCCATCGATCATACCAAGCCTCATGATCTGATACTGGTCAAAGACATAAGCCAACTGCTGGGCCAGCTGGTATCGCTTCATCCCGTTGCTGTCGTCGGCAACATAACGCTGCAGTGGTGCAAAACGATCATCATCCACCCGCCGCAGGATATTTTCCAGGTGCCAGCAGACCCTCTCACGCTCATAGTCTTCAGGACCCGCAGCCACATCAAGACGGCCGCCGATCATGGCAAAAAACCGGGTGGGCAGCATATACTCGTAATTACACCAGGAGGTGAATGCCTCGGCCAGACATTGGGAGAGCATACGCTCCATCCCCTGACTCTGGATCAGAAAATACTCCCTGTTGACGGGATCACGTCCCTCATCAAGACCCAGGACCTCGGCCAGATGACGTATCAGATTTTCAGTCCTGTTGGAGAGATGGAGATAGAACATGGGAACAATGGGGGCAATGGGTTGTATACATGTTTACCGGAACAAGGACCTGACAGAGCGAAAGTGTCCATGCCATGCTGTAAAGCTTGGAATAAATCTTTCTCACACTATAGCCCGCTTCTCTCAGCCATGCAAACAGGCAATGATGAGGCAGGCATTCCATTTTTTAAAATATCATCAGAGGCAAGGTTCCAAACAAGCACTGCCGGAAATACATATCTTCTAAAGAAGATATAACTTCTTTGTAATCCCGTCCTAACAAAGACCCATTAAGTTCAGCAACAACAGAACAAGAGATTACCTACAACCGGGAGCATTACATCCATTTTAATTTTCAAGGGAGACGTACAATGAAGAAGATTTATTTGAGCATCGTGGCAACTGCTGTAATCCTGTCCTGCGGCCAGGCCATGGCCGAAAAAGGTGGCCGACACCATGACGAACACATAAATGAACGCAGTGCCAAAAACGTTATTTTCATGGTACCGGACGGCATGGGACTTTCCAATGTCACCGCGACCAGAATATTCCTCAACGGTCCGAACGGAGACCGCTTGAGCTTTGAAAAACTGCCGACCATCGGCTACCAGTCCACCCACTCCGCCGACAGCACGGTGACCGATTCTGCCGCCGCTGCCAGCGCCTGGGCTGCCGGTGAGAAATTCAACAACGGCGAAATATCCTGTCACTCTGAGGACACCTTCTGTATCGAGTCCCCGGCAACCATTCTGGAACTGGCCAAGCAGGCGGGGAAAGCAACCGGCCTGGTGGCCACCTCCACCATCACCCATGCCACCCCGGCATCCTTTGGTGCCCATGTCAACTCCCGCAAATGCGAAACCGAGATCGGCCGCCAGTATATTGAGGAAAACTCCATTGACGTCCTGCTGGGCGGAGGGATTGGCTCAAACAGCACCAGTTCCTCGTACAACTGTGCGCAGTATCCGGGGCAGGACAGAGATGCGGTTATCACCAATGCCCAGGCCCAGGGTTATACCTACGTAACAACAGCTGACGAAATGAACAGTATTGCAACAGACGATGCAGGACTCAAGGTCCTCGGCCTTTTTAACGCAGGCGGCCTCACCCCCGAGTATCTCCGCGCCGACGGTATCACCGAACCGAGACTGCCGGAGATGACCAAAACCGCTCTCGATATCTTAGAAGATAATCAGGCCGGTTTCTTCCTTATGGTCGAAGGCTCCCAGATAGATTGGGCAAGCCATGCAAATGACCCGGACTATCAACTCGGCGAGATGATAGCCTTTGACGAGTCCGTACAAGAGGTTCTGGCCTGGATCGACGCCGAGCCAGATCGCCGTCACAACACCCTGCTCATCGTTGCCGCAGACCACGAAACTGGCGGCCATGCCATCAATGGTCCCTACGGCACCCTGAGCAACGAGGATGAGCTGATTGAAGCCGCCTGGACCGGAACAGACCACACTGCCACTGACACTGTGGTCTGGAGCCAGGGACCTGGCAGCCATGAGTTGGGCCGCGCCATGGATAACACCGATCTGTTCACTGTTATGGAAGATTCAATAGAGTAATTCCCTCCACCTTCCCTCCTTCCTTTCCCCTCTCCGGAATCGGGAGAACATTCGTTCTTCCCGGTTCCACCTTCTTTTCAAGAATACGTGTTATCTCCCTGCTGTCTCGTCATTAACATCCCACAAAAGAATAATCCAGATTGAACTTCCTGCTTTTCTTGGGGGCAACTTCAAGTTTCAAGTACTCAATCAGTCTCACTGACACTGGCCTTTATTTCATTATATTGAGGACACTGCTTGGTTGGAATATTGAACGTCTGGCCCCACTCCTGCCAGCGGCTGACAATGGCATCAAAGATAGAGCTGAAGTCTCCTTTGACCACGTCAAATCCATGCGCCATATTCTCTATCAGATCAAGATGCTCTGGTGACGGCTTAACACCGTGACACAGCCGGGCAATCCGGTATGAGAGGTAGAGCAACTCAGCGACTCTTTTGGTCGTAGACTCACCCAGCTCAACGCTATCCAATTCCTCGTAAAATCCAGCAGCAAGGGCATAGGAGGCAGGAAGTCCCCAATCCAAAAAAAGCTCTGTGGTCAGTTCACCGCTGTCAATACCGAACTGGGCCTTTTCCAGATTTTCCCTAACCTTCACGGATGGATGATTGACAAGGATGCCGTCATATTCATGCGGAAAAAGGCTTGCCAGAGCCAATTGTCCCATGTGAGAGAGTAAGGCACAGACAAAAACCTCATCCGGATCATATTCTTTACCAAAGCCGGCAATGGTCTTTGCCGCTATGGCCTGGGCAAGTGACGTTGACCAGAAATTACCATAATTAAACTCCTCGCTCTTGCCGTTCTTGTTACCGGAAATCAGGGAAAAACAGAGAGCCAGATTCACCACGGTTTTCATGCCAAGTTTGACGGTGGCCTTCTGAATAGATGCGACCTGCAACCCTGTGGCCAGAAAAGCTGAGTTGGCAAATTTCAACATTTCTGCGGACAATGCCGGATCTGTTTGTATTACTTGGGCAACCTCATTGAGCGAAGCGGTCTCACTATGACAGAGGCGCATAACCTCAAGAGCGGTTCTTGATGGAGTCGGCAGTTTTTTTGTAGCATTGAGTTTGGTAAAAACATCTCTTCGATTTGTCATCCGTTTTCATACCCCACCTGATTGTTAGTCAAAATTTTCAAAAAGCTCTTACAAAGAGGTGTATGACAATGATAAGAGAAATACAAGGGAAGGGTAACGGATTAAAAACAGACTAATCCCTGCGGGACAGGCTTCTCCCCCTCCCTGAAGCACACAATCTCGCCAAACCACTCAACAAAGCTGACGCATTTCTTACTTTCATACGCACCACCAGACAGTTATGTATTTCCATTCTCTATCTCTTACATATTTTTTCGCATATATTCTCTTCCTAAAAAATGATACCCTGGAAGGGAGTAAAGGTCTCAACGCATTGAAGCAAGACCAGCAACAATTCACGAACTAACAGAAATGCTGAAACAAATCATATCATTATTCTTTCTCACCTTGTGCCTGCTGACGATAAAGCCCGCGCACTCCCGTCCATACGATGGAGATATGTTCACATTTTACCAACCTGATGGGCAGGAAATTTCTGTTCGTCTATTCGGTGATGAATATTATGTTGTCATTGAAACCTCAGACGGCTACACGCTCACCAAAGACATGACCACCGGATTCTATTGTTATGCGAGTCCGGCACCGGATGGCATGTCCTTTATCTCGACAGGCATCAAGGTTGGTGAGGCCCTACCCCGCGGGATGCAGCTGGAAAAAAACATACGCCTGTCCCGTCATGCGGTGAAACAGAAAAGTGATGCCGCTCGCGAAAAAATGGGAGTTGACAGCAAAGGAAGGCTTAATCCTGCCCAGCATCTGCGTTTTCACCCCCAGGACTTTGGTTATGAACGTTGGCTCCCTGAGCTTGAGCAGGAGGCCCAGACCCTTGAAGCTTTACCACGGGCTGCTCAGCCAGTGCCACCAACGACGACAACAACGGAAACAAGAATAGGCCTGGTCCTATTGGCCCGTTTTCCCGATCGACCAGGTGATGTAACCATTTCCCAGGCACAAGTCGATGCCTACGCCAATGATCCTTCCTATACAGAATTCAACAATGCCACCTCGGTCTACGGTTATTTCAACATCCAGTCCAACGGGAAATTAGCCTATAACTGTATCGTTACCACCTACTTCACCGCTGCCAACACTCGCTCCTACTACACCGACAACTCCATTGCATTCGGAACCAGGGCCAAAGAACTGATCAACGAGGGGCTTACCGTTTTAAAAGCAGACGGCTTTGACTTCACCAAGGCAGACGGCAACAGCGATGGAGTACTGGACGGAGTCAACCTCTTTTATGCCGGTTCCCGGGTAAATAACTGGTCCGAAGGGCTTTGGCCTCATAAGTGGAGTTCCTATTGGGCAGGACTGGTGGGAACAGGGGTAAGCCCCTTTTTTCAATACCAGATCACCAACATGGACGTAAGCCTCACCCTTGGAACTTTCTGCCATGAAAACGGGCACATGATCTGCAAGTTCCCCGACCTCTATTCCTACAGTGGCAATGCTGCCGAAATCGGTTCCTACAGCCTGATGAGCAGCAGCGGCAGCACCCACCCAGTGAACGTGGATGCATACCTGAAAATACATGCCGGCTGGTCCACGGTCATCGACATAGATTCCGCCACTCATCTGCGCGGGGCTGTTGAGGTGGACCAGAACACCTTTTATCGATACCGAAACCCCAGCGAAGCCAAAGAATACTTTCTCCTCTCGCTTCGAACAGATTCCGGCTACGAGGGGATATACGGCGGAGCCGAATATGCTGCCAATCCCACCAACGGCCTTGTTATCTGGCATGCACTGGAGGATGGATCCAACACCTATTCATCTATTTTTTCAGCAGACAGTCCCACTGATTATTCTGCTCCCTATGAACTCATGGTGCTTGAGGCCAATCCAAGTTCATCCACAACTCCCTGGTACAATGATCCATCACCAGGTACAAACGATGCCTACCACAGCGCAGACATAGACACGGCAACTGATTTCACAACACCTGCACTGAGATTCTGGAACACCTCCAGCGGTCGCACAACCGCATCAGACATGTTTATCCACTCGATAAGTACCCAGGGAGAGACGATAACCTTTACCCTGGGAAGTGGTGCGGTAACAGGCTCTCCAACAATTGGTCTGACGTCAGCAGCCCTTCTCCCCACCAGTGACTTTGGCAACAATGCAACAGTCCAGACATTTGCCGTATTTAACTCCGGAGGAAATACGCTCAACTACACCATCAGTGACAATGCAACATGGTTGGCCGTAAGCCCGGTTGACGGAACTGCAACAACAGAGGCAGACCGGATAACTGTCACCTACACAACCAGCGAACTCGACCCCGGAACCTACAATGCAGCAATCACCATCAGCGATGGGGGGGCAACAAATTCCCCCCAGACCCTCCCTGTTACCCTGACCGTTAATTCCCAGGCAGGTATCAACGTAAACCTTTCCGAGTTAACCCAGACACTGCAGGCAGGGCAAGAGAGCACTGCATCCTTTACCATCTCCAACAGCGGCGGCGGCACCCTCTTCTACACCCTTTCCGAATCTGCTGATTGGCTGCAGCTTTCCAAAATCTCCGGCACAGTTGCAGCCGAGGAGGATGAAATCATAGTGAGTTTTGACGCCTCGCACCTTTTTGACGGTACCTACAGCACTACGATTTTAATAGACAGCAGCAACGCAACGAATGGTCCGCAAGCCATCAATGTAACTCTCACAGTAACCGGAAATATTATCCTCACAGATCCCAATGGCGGAGAAACACTCTGGAGGGGGAATCTGCATACTGTCAGATGGCTGACCGATGGAAACATCACCGGCAATGTACAAATCGATCTTTACAAGGCAGGAACACTGCAGACCACCCTTGCTGCCAGTACAGAGAACGACGGTTTTTACAGTTTCATGATACCAGACTACCAGACCATCGGAGACGACTATGCAATCCGCATTACAAGCATAAATGCCCCTCAGCTTGCCGTAGAAAGTTTCACCGCCTTTTCAATTACAGCTCTCCCTTCACTTGTCACCATTCCCTACAGCGAAAGTTTTGAGAACGGTTTTGGGGACTGGCTGCAGATAACCGGCGACGATTTCGACTGGAGCAGGAACTCCGGTTCCACACCTTCATCATCGACAGGACCCAGCTCTGCAGCAGATGGTGCATGGTATATTTTCACGGAATCCACAACTCCCAACAATCCCGAGAAAATGGCCGCCCTCAAAACCTATATCGATCTGCGCTCCGCAACCGCGCCGATCATGACCTTTTTCAACCACATGCATGGGACAGCCATGGGAGAGTTACAGGTTCGGGCGAGTTCTGATCAGAAAAACTGGACAACACTCTTCAGCCGGAGCGGCGACCAGGGAGATGTGTGGAACGCTGTCAATGTGGATCTCTCTCCCTTGGCCGGCAAGGCAATAACTCTTCAGCTCATCGGCCTTACAGGCAGCAGCTTTACCAGCGATATGGCCCTTGACAGGCTCACCATCTCCGAATCCAGCAAAACCCTTGTTTACAGTTCTGGCACATTTACCGAATCGAGCAGTGATGACGGATCAATAGTAAACACCATAACAAGTACCCTCAGCGGGGACACCTTTACCGCAACTGCCGTGAGCGGTGGATATGTCACGGTGGCCAACGTTCCGGATGGCTTAACTGCCCAGGTTATCCGAACCTCGTCGTCACAGGTCACCTTCAGACTCACCGGCAATGCCACCAACCATGACATCGAAGATTCCATGCAGGACATCATGGTTCAGTTTGCCAATGAGGCTTTTACTGCCGGAGATGCCTCCACAGTTGCCAGAAGCACTCAGAACATAGCAATTGCATTTAAGGAAAACAGCTCGACACCGTCATTCTCCATCAATGACCCCAGCATGACTGAAGGGAATTCCGGAACCGCCACCCTGCAGTTCACGATCACCTTATCAGAACCGCCCGGAGAGATGGTTACGATAGACTATGCCACTTCAGATGGAACGGCAACTGCCGGAAATGACTACACGCCGGCAAGCGGCCAACTTTCATTTACGGCAACGGAAACAAGCAAATCCTTCTCTGTAACGGTCAGCGGCGATTACTATGACGAAGCCAACGAAACCTTCTTTGCTACCTTGAGCAACAATTCACCGGGTACCGACATTTCCGACGGAACCGGTACTGGAACGCTTTATGATGATGATACAGCCGGCATATTTGTCGGCAGCATCAGCAACAATACAACAGAAGACGGGGCCACAGCAACATTTACCGTTATCCTGAACAGTCGTCCTTTTTACGATGTTATCATTGGCCTGAGCAGTGACGATACCAGCGAAGGAACAGTATCGCCCTCATCGCTGACTTTTACGGAAAGCAACTGGAACACTGCCCAGACAGTTACCGTCTCGGGAGTGAACGACCCCTTGATGGACGGGGACGTCGGATATGCCATTATCACCACGCCGGCATCAAGTGCAGACCCAAACTATTCCGACATGAATTCAAACGATGTACCCGTCACAAATGAAGACAGTGACACCAACACCCTCGCTATTACCAAGACAGGAACCGGTTCAGGCGCCATCAGCAGCGACCCCGCAGGAATTGACTGTGGCCTCAACTGTTCTGCATTGTATACCAATAGCACCACAGTCACTCTCATCGCTATCCCTGATGCAGGTTCCACCTTTACGGGCTGGAGTGGGGACCCTGACTGCTCAGATGCCAATGTGACTTTGGATTCTGCAAGAAGCTGCACAGCTACTTTCAAGAAATCCTTCCCATGGCTTCCATTATTTCTGCCAGCTATAATAAACCATGCCCATTAATTTTATTATTGTATCAATCCTGTCTTTTCTGCTGCTCCCGTCAGTTCTCCAGGCCGCTACCTTCTCTGTGGGTACGGTTTCCCAGTTGGAAAATGCCCTGGCAACCGCGGAGAACAATGGTGAAGATGACATAATCAATATCAGTGCAGGGACCTACAACCTCTCCGCCCCCTTGAGTTATGGCGCTTCCAACTCCAGTGAGGACAAGGATATTTCTCTACAAGGGGTTGGAGGAGAGGTTGTTCTTGACGGAGGAGGTATAAATCAACGGATTCTTTTTATGGGAACCTCCGGCCATAATAGTGACATAACAATTCGCGACATCACTCTGACCAATGGCTATGCGCCGGAGTATAGTAATGGGGCGGGTCTCTTTATTAACATTGCAGGCAGCAACCTGACCCTGGAAAACTGTCATATTACAGACTGTTTTGCCGGTGCCTTTTATGGGACCAACCATGGCGGCGGCGCATACATAACCGCCGGCTTAGGTTCGAATGTGTCCATCCGCAACTGTGTCATTGCCGGTAACAGTGCCAAGGGACAGGGCGGCGGGCTCTACCTCGGTTTAATCGATGGCACGCTGACCTTTGCGAACAACACCGTTGTCGATAATCACAATAAGACCAGCGTAGTAGAAGGTGGCGGCGGAATCTACCTGCGCCTTTTTTTTGACAACGTAACTGCCCATCTCTACAATAATATTTTATGGGGAAACAGTTACGCCCATGGCGACGGGGATCTCTACATCGACGATGCCGAGTATGACCCCGAAAAAGCCGCTACCGTCATCATGGCCAACAATGATTACAGACAACTGGACTGGAATCTTGGCACCAATCTCACCCTCTCAGACAACATCAGCCTGGACCCTCTGCTCTCAGCAGACTTTTACCTGAGCCCCAGTTCACCCTGTCTGGATGCGGGTAGTCCCGATGCCCCCTGGCTCTCCACCCAGGACATTGAGGGAGATCCCCGTTCGGTGGACGGAGACTGCAATGGAATCAGCCTTCCCGATATGGGAGCCGATGAATATTACCGATCTCCCACTGTGTCCACCACAGCAGTTACCGATATCACCTCAACTACGGCTACAAGTGGAGGAAATATCTGTAATGGAGGATATCAGGCCGTTACAACTAGAGGCATCTGTTGGAGCACCTTTCCTGTTCCCACCCTGGCAGACAGTTGCACAGACAACGGAAGCGGATCCGGAGCATTTGTCAGCTCCCTGACGGGCTTAACCATGGATACCAGATATTATGTCAGGGCCTATGCGACCAATAGCGCAGGCACCTCTTTTGGGGAAGAACAACGCTTCACCCCCACAAGTTACCCAACCCTTATCACCAGTCCGATTACCGATATTGACGCCCCAACGGCAACAGGAGGAGGAAACGTCATCGGTGAAGGAGATACAGCGGTCACTCTCAGGGGAGTATGCTGGGACACATCTCCCAATCCCACTCTGGAAGACAATTGCACAAACGACGGCACTGGAACAGGGATATACCCAAGCGCCCTGGCAGGGCTCCTCAATAGAACGACCTATTACGTCAGGGCCTATGCAAGCAATAGCGCAGGGACCACCTATGGAACCCAGACATCTTTTTATGCAAAAAAAAGGTTTTCCTGGCCAATGTTTGTTCCCCGCCCCAAGAGATAGAAAATGATGCAGGAAAAACAAAAAAGAATCTTTTATATCAGCAAATCAACGACCTGAAATCAGGAAACTAACAGGAGTGAACCGGAAATAAAACACTATCCAAGTAAAATTTCACAACGTTTTTTCCGCTAGAAATCATACCGCAACTCGCAAAAAATCCTCCCATTGTCACCAACAGGAGCCAGTGCTCCCTTTCTTGCCTGAAACAACATCAGCCCTCCATTCACACTCCAGTCATCCATAATGTCATAGGTAGCGGTAAAACGCTGCAAGGCGCCATACTGTCCCCGGATACCATTCAAAACAACCACCCCTTCCAACTCCAATGTCTCATTCATAAAATTGCTGGTCACTCTGCAGGCAATATCATTGTCCGTTCTTCGTGGACCTTCAGGCGAGGTATCGAGATCAGGATTATAATTATGAAGATAACGGGTAACAAAATCAAGGCTGATAACTGTTTCAGACAGACCACTATATTCAATGCCCGCCAGCAATTCACTTCGATTATAATTTGTTTGATAATCCTCTAAAAAATGCAGCCCTCGCAGATGGGCCGCTTCAGCAATGTAGAGCATGTTTCCCCTTGCAAGACTCAATGCCGAACCAAGCATGGTTATTTTTTGATGCTCCCTGGTAATCAAAGGCATAGGGACAAAATTTGCCTGGTCCTGAAAAGTTCGTGCAGCATAAAAAGAGAGATCCCAGCCGGCAAAGTTTCCGTTGAGTGCAGCACCAATCTCACTGTTTTCCAGGGTATAGGCTGGTTCGACTTCACTGGGGAGCGGAACATTGGAAGGATAAAAGAAATGGCCAAACACCGGATTTTCATCATATCGATGTTCATGGACGCTAATCAGGTCAACGTTCCAATCTCCTGAAAAAAAGTCAACTTTGACCATTACCAGAGGCAATCGCAGATCTTCAATATCAACCAGACCTATATCTCTGTTATCCAGCGGATTAAGAATATCCGTCACCCGGAAATTATCAGAACGCCCCCAGATAACGATCTGTCTGCCGATTTTCAGATCAGCAAAAGCGGTGAGGCTGCCCTGGAGGTATGCTTCCCGTAATTCTATCTCTTTCTCGTAGGCATCAAGTACCTCTTTGCTATAGCTATCACGCCCGTTCAGATCATATGCAAAATCATAAAACCCTTTTATACCTGCAAAGACTTTCCAATCATCAATGCGGAAATCCACTTCTACCAGGCTTTCCAGGCGTAGCTTCGAAAGTCCATGCCAGTCTGCACAAACCTGGCCAGGAGAAAAATGGGTAGTATTATATACAGTTAGCACCTTGGCATAGCCACTGATATAACGCAGAATGGACTCAGTGGGCGCCTCAATCGGCTCCGAGAGCGCGTCAGGTTTCTCAAATCCTGCAAAAAGATCATCCGTTTCCGCAACAGCGAGTCCCCATAGAGGAAAGCAGACAATCCCAAAGGCAATGAGAACTTCCCTACAAGCCTTTTTCAAGACGACGGGTCGTAAAGAGCGTCTCATCAACCGAATCCTGATTATATTTGACATTAGTAAGAGTGAGGATGGTGCGATGGACTGTCTGCGACCCCTTCTTTCGGGTCATATGTATTTCAAGAGCAGTCCAGATGTCATCAATTTTCTCCATCTTTTTGACATCAAAATATTTGAGATCACCGCCATCTTTGACATAATATATTGCTCGAACCACCATCATATTATCCTGACGAACAAAGAGAATAGAGCGGGTATAGCCGGTCTCTTTTATAATCTTTGCGTTTTTAGGAACACTCTCAATGACCCAGCATTGCATGCCATAGACCAAAGCCTCGGCCTGTTTTTTATGAAAGGTGTATGTGTAATCATTGAGCCTCTTCTTGGTTAAATCAGAATAACTGAAATCAGAGCCCATAAAACTACCGCTTTTATCACTGGAGGCAATTCTCTTTGTCTTCCTGAGAGCAGGCAGGTAAAGCCACTGATCATCATCTTTCCCATCCGCTTCATAATCGTAGGTCATAAAACCAGTTCCTTTCACATCTGCAGGGGAATGAAAAAACATAAGGTTGTAGCGGTCTTCACCTTTATCAATACCGAAGGAACGAATAGAACGGTGACGTTGACTGTTATGCCTGTCAAAAAGAACCATTTGCATATCGGCAATAGACCTGTCCCCATCATCACGACCATCTACCATTTCCATAATTTCTCTGGCACTATATTCGACACCATGAGCAGAGGTAGTGGGCATAACCAGAATCAGGCCGACGAATAGTAACAGAAGTATTTGCCTTCTGTTATTTTCCAAAACCGATTGCTGCCACCTGAGACAGGTTTTTTTAACCAACTGTATTTTCATGTCTATTTCTCCTCAAACACGTTACTTGCGTCTATACACAAGAGTGAGCAATGCCGGTACCAGAAAGAAATCTGCAGCCAGGGCAAAGAGCACAGCCGTTCCGCTTATGATACCGAAACGAACATTATTGGCGAGATAGGCCACGGTGTAGATGTAAAATCCACCGCACAGGACCATGCTGGTTATGAACAAGGCCCTACCGGTGGTATAAAGTGTTTCACGAACTGCCATTTCCACATCGGCTGTTTTCTCAAAGGCTCTCCGAAAGTGATGGAGAAAATGAATGGTGTCATCAACCACAACTCCTAAAATCAGGCTCCCCACAAGCATCGTACTCAAATCAAGAGGGATGCGGAGCACACCCATCACACCCAGGATACAGATAATGGGCGTCACATTGGCTGCCATGCTCATCAGACCTATACGAACACGGCCCACCAAGACAATCATTAACAGGGTAATGACAACAATGGCAAAGGTATAACTTTTGGCCATTGTTGTAAGGGAGTTGGTGATGATGTGCACAAAAAGCTGGATTTTACCCGTTAGGATCACTGAGTTATCCGGAAACTGCTGTTTCAAATACTCCAGTACCTTTTCCGTATAATCGGCATAAAGAATGGCATCGGCAAAAGGAGCAACGATTGAAATTCGGGCGGTCCGGTAGCTGCTGTCTGTAAAATCCTCCAGGTCATCACTGCCGCTTGACTCAAAAAGAATAAGCTCCTGAGCAATGAGTTCACGACTATCCGGAATGATGTAGGCGCTTTGTTTATCTTCATTCAAAGCTCGATTCGTTTCTTTGAGTACATCGGGGAGTGCCCAGACTTTGCCGGCTTTAATTCCGGAAACCTCTAATTCGCTAATGACTGCAACGGCCTTCTCCAGACGCTGTTGAAACTCGGGGGAATGAAGTCCATTTTTCTCTCCGGTATCTATCAATACCTCCAGCATGACCGAGCCACCATTGACGGAATCCAGCAAATTTGTTGCCATACGGATGGCGGAATCTTCAGGGAACCAAGTGGATATATTATGTGAAAAACGTACAGTTAAGGCGCTGCAAAAAGCAATCGTAACAATAATCCCGAAAACCAGAGTCACTATCAGGGGGCGTTGTGTTGTTATACGTGCGATCCAGTCAAAAAACATCTCGACAGAAGAGTTGATAGCCGCTGTTTTGCTCCTTTTCTGTTTTACTGGAAAGATCGCAATGAAGATGGGCAAAAGCACTATGGTATAGACAAAGGCAAGCATGACCCCCACCGGTGCCACATAACCGAGTTGAGCAACCGTGGCAACATCCGCCCAGGCAAAAGACAAAAGGCCACAGGCCGTAGTGACACTGGTCATCAGAACCGGTAAGCCGGCAAATCCAACGGCATCGATGATGGCCTGTCTTTTATCACCATGTTGATTATAATTCCGATAAAAAATGGTGAGGATATGAACCGTGTCACCAATACCAACAATGAGTAAAAAAGAGGGCAGTATCTGACTGACCAGGGTTATGGGTATACCAACCAGGGCCATAAAACCAAAAGTGGCAAGGAGGGAGAGGATAACCACAAGCAAGGGATAAACAACTCCGGATATTCTCCTGTAGAGCAGGGTCAAAAAGAAGATAATCAGCAACATGGAAAGAGGCATGATGAGAGACAGATCCCGTTCAATACTCATCTGCAGCTCAGCCACTACCGCCGGAGTTCCAGTAAAAAAGACTTTCAGGTCGGGGGATTGATATTTGTCAATCACAACCTGAATTGCCTTGGTAATCTCAAGGCTTTCCGAATTACTCAGGTACTTGTCCGCGTCATTTCCAGCCTGGGGAGCCCCTTGGTCAAATCCGGCCAGGATGTCATCAGACTGCGACTCTTTTATGGCCAGCGCCTTAATAATGATTGAAACCGTTGATCGATCACGGGAAACCAGCAGGTTTTCATAGAGGGGAAAATGATCAATAAGTTCTTTGATTTTTGCGAGTTCCTCATCGGTCTGAGGCGGTGTTTCAACAAGATCCTCAACATAGAGGGTATCCTGTTCAGCCCGGACAACTCTGCCGTTAATCAAACTTTTTATGTCGTCAATATAGGGGACAGATTCTTCCAGCTCTTGATGGATTTGGTGAAGAGTATTAAAAAAAGCTTTATCCAGGCCTTTTTCCGGCTGCAGAGCGATGATGAAAATTTCATCTTGGCCAAAGCGCTTTCTGAAATCGTTGTAGCCGATAAGGGCAGGATCATCATCATGAAAAAAGCCTTCGTCGCGGGTATCAATAGTAATATTAGCAAGCTGACTGGCCAGCCCTGCTGTGAACAGAAGCATGAAGACCAAGACTATATATTTTTTGGCATAGATAAATGTTGTCATTCCCATAAACAGGGTTTCACATTTTTTATAGATGTTTTTCACGATCCTGCTCCAAGAGTCAAAATGCCCGTAAGATGCTGGTCAAGAATTACTGAAAATCGTCCTGTTGCAGCGGTTACACTCAGCTCAGGGTCGCGCAGTAAATCCCCCAGCACCCCGATATAAAGAAAAAAGAATGAAGAGGCCGCCAAAGATGATTCGGCATCGTTTCGGACTGTGCCTTTGCTTTTTTCTTGCTCTATCATGATAGCTATGAGTTGCAGTTTCTCTTCAAGCATCTTCATCATGGTAGGATTTTCATGGTCCGGCTCATAGAACGTATCCCGAATCAGGATTCGATAAAGTTCACGGTTTCGGTCATAGAAAGAAAACATGGATGACACCATATGCACGAGAACGGCATGGAGTCCATCTTCTACTGGCATAGTTGCCTGCGCCTTGGAAAATGCTTTTTCGATATCCTCATGAAGCGATGCCTCCAGGAGGGCCGTTTTATTTTTAAAGTGAACAATGATAGTTGCCGGCGACACCCCTGCTTCAACGGCAATATCACGTATGGTGCAACGATCCGCACCCTTTTCCCAAAACATACTCTGCGCGGCCACCAGTATTAACTCCCTGGTTTCTATCTTTGAATCGTCTCTTCTACTCATTTCGCACCCATTAACAGTTTCTGTTTTTTTAATAAACACGTTTACTCAGAAAACAGGCTACACCTCCATTTTGTTCCTGTCAAGAATTTTGAGTCCGGGGCCAGACTTGACAGGTGGGTATTTAGTTGTTTGCAGGATGTTTGAGGTGAATGCCCGCTTGTCAAGCCTGACCCTCTATCCTTGCAAGACGTTGAAGGAGATACAGCGATCACGGCCAGGGGAGTGTGCTGGAGTACATCTCCCAATCCCACCCTGGCAGACAGTTGCTCGAACAATGGTACCGGGACTGGTATCTATACAAGCTCCCCGACAGGCCTCCTCAACAGAACAACGTATTACGCCAAGGCCTATGCCAGCAATAGCACAGGAACCGCTTATGGAAACCAAACATCTTTTTATGCAACAAAAAGGTTTTCCTGGCCAATGTTTGATCCTCGCACCAGAAGATAGGAAATACTGAAGAGCACATTACGACATTACCACCCAGTGCACCTGGCCTGCCAAGGCTTGCCCCCGATTTCCTGAAAAGTATCCACGCCAAGGGAGGAGGTTCAACCTATCCCCTTTTTTCTTTTTTATAAATTCAAGACCTGTCATTCCGCCAGCCTCGAACCATTCAAAACCCATTGACATTCCTGGATAAGTAATGTAGGGAAACAATAAAGAAGTAATCTTTTAAGAGGGGAAAAAGTACAGATTGAGATTATTTCAAAAGAAAGCGCACAACAACATAACGTATTTATTTTACTAGAATTACCATCGAAGAAAAATCAAATGAGGATTGTCATGAACAAACCATGTCTCATTCCTACCTTTTATCGACTAGGGCCAGCTTTCCTTCTTTTCTCTTTTCTCATCACCGGTTGCGCAGAAATACGGCATGACTGCTCGAAAAAATACACAGTCGGCCAGCATGACGATGCAACAGCGCATTATACCTTAGGTCAGAACGCAAAGGCAAAGATCTACACAGTCGGTCAATATGATGACGCAACAGCACAGTATACACTCAGACAGGGCAGTTGCCCAGAGCCCCAATTCCAAGTATTACAAGCCAACCAACCAAAGAATGTCAACGCTAACTACGAAGAACAAGTATCCGATTTATCTATTGTCCTGGTGGCTTCTGACATACTGTTTGCATTTGACAAGTGGGTCATCAAAGATGACTTTCTCCCTGAATTAGACCAATGGGTTGATTATTTTCAAAACAATCCACAGGTAACGGCTATAATAGCTGGTCATACTGACAGCACAGGTCCAACCACATACAACCAGAAACTCTCAGAAAAACGGGCCCAGGCTGTGATCAATTACCTGATCGGAAAAGGAGTTGCCCCTGAAAGATTAACAGCCAAAGGATTTGGTGAGAGTAGACCTGCAGCTCTGAATACCACAAGTGAAGGACGGCAAAAAAATCGACGGGTGGAACTTAACTTCTAAGCTCACAGCTTCTTTAAAAGGATCGTCGTTACACACTGAAGGTAGGGGACTGAATTTTTTTTTCGTGCCTTTTACGAAAACCATTCTGTCTCCCGAGTTCTAGGACGACCAGGTCCCCTGCTAGAAAAGCGGATACCGGTTCTCCTGGCAATTTCCTCACGAAATCGTTCTCCTCCAGTCAACTGGCCACGCTGCAAGGCTTCTTTGATCAATTTAATTTCATAGTCAGGGATGGTGTCGAGTACATACTCAGCATACATTTCCCTGCGCTCTTTCTTGTTACTCCCCAAGGCTAGGTACGTGGGATGATAGTCTACGACAGGATCATTCCTGGATGTTGTCTTGCAGCCATAACTTGACCACTTATACTCCAAGGGATCTGTCACCATCCCGGCTCTCAATGGATTGAGCTCAATGTACCTGCAGCAAGCAGGCAAATAATCAATCGTGGATACAATTGAGGACTTAAAACGACCTTCCCACAAACTTCCAGAACGCTTTTCAAGCCTGTTGACATATCGTGTCTGCCTTCCCGCAACCCGTTTCATGAGCATGGAAAGAGACTCCGGCTTGTCACCAGGATCTACCACCAAATGGATATGGTTGGTCATCAGGCAGTATGCGTAAATCTTACACTGGAATTCGTTTTTAAAATCTACGAGATTTACCCGGTAATAATTGTAATCGTCATCGGAGACAAAAACAGTTTGACGATTATGACCCCGCTGGACAATATGATGAGGAGTATTGGGAAGAATTATTCGTGCAGAGCGAGGCATAGAGTAACTTTACTGTTTAATTTTAGGAAGGTTATCAACACGGGAGACTGATTGAATTTTTCCATGAAGGTAGGGGACTGAATTTTTTTTCGTGCCTTTTACGAAAATCATTCTGTCTCCCGAGTTCATAGCTCACGGTAGGTTTGTAGCTGTTCTAGATCCTAGAACCCGGTGAAAAAACTCGAAAATAGTTCTGTCCCCTTTTTGTGCACGAACAAAAAAACAAATACTCCCCTTTTCTTAACCTAGTAACATCGAGAATGGGATAAAAAATAAAAAATAACACAGAACCCCAATAATATTACCAATAAGAGCTTTATTCTTTTTCAGCAGGAAATTAATAGCTGGTATTAAAAATACTTGAATTAAGAAAAAGAAAAAGCTACCAAAAAATTTATTTCCAGACTGAACAAGCTCAATCAAGAAAAAATTATAGATCAATGAGCACACTACCAGGAAAGTGAAGTTTTCTAAAACCCCTACAATAATTGTATTGTTTCTCATAGTTACAGGTCCATACCAAGAAGTTAGTTTGGCTCGACAAATTAGATGGTTGGCGGGCACTCGCACATTAAATCCCACTTGTTAATCCACTTTTTAGTCCATTCATTGGCTTTATACCATGCTCTAGCATCTCCATCTGGGGTCCTGCCATCTGTTAAGTGACCTCCTCGATACCAACGATAGCCTTTACTGTAATGAGAAAAGAAATCTTGACCTTGATGCATCAATCGTTCAAACAATTCTCTTTTACATTCTAAAATGGCTTTTGCAAGATCCTCCTCTACGGCACCTTTTGATCTAAAATGCAACCATGACTGCAAATATGGATTTGTAACTCCATGATCTTCTATTGTATAATCGAACCGTTGTCCTCCGTAAAAGTCACTATGACCAGCGCTTTTTCGTCCACCTCCTGTTAAAATATCAAAAAGTCCAGGTTTTCTTCCGGTTAGTATTCCATCTGAAAATAAACCTGATGGATCAACAAAATTAACCGGATCCCCCCCAACATACCCATACAGATTCATCCCACCAGCAAGCCCAATAGGATCATCTGAGATGTAACGCCCGGTAGCTGGATCATAAAACCTGTGCCAGTTATAATGCAACCCACTCTGCCCATCAAAATACTGTCCCGGAAACCTCAAATTATTCTCCACAACCGCAACCACTACCTCAGCCCTACCAAAGGTATCATACCTTGCCTCCCACACCACCCTGCCGTTTTCTGCGACAAGCTGCTGCGGAGTCCCCAGGTGGTCATTCACATACCAGTAATACTCCTCCCCCAAACGAAGAAAGAGCGGATTCGTGGTCCAGGATGAACCGGGATGATACCCATAGCTTTTCAACTCGCTCCCATCGGCCGCATATTCACCAGCCAGCCCCTCATCGTTATAATGGAAATAGGTCCGAGTACCGTCCACCTCTTTCCACAATCTGCGGCCGAAGGGATCATATACGTAGCTGCAGATCTCCTCTCCTGTATCTTTTTCCATCTTTTCCAGACGATTGTCAACCGTATAGGTAAAGGTGGTGGTGTTTCCGCCTACGGTTTTGGCCGTCATATTGCCATGGTTATCATAGCGATAACTCGTTTCATCAAAACCGGTCAGCTGGTTGTTGGCGTTGTAGTCCCACAGGGGGTAATCCGCGGAGCTGAGGCGATTGCCCAGGCCATCGTAGCTATAGGCCTCATCCTCCTCCGGGGTCTGTGCCTCGACAAGACGGTCTGCCTGGTCGTAGTCATAGGTGTAACTGCCGTGCAAGGTCGCTTTCGACTGAACCTGACCGACCGGGGAATAGCTGTAGTTGTTTTCGCTGAGGGAATTCCCGCCCGGATCAGCAGCAACAGAATCGGTGACCTGCAGAAGCCCATTGTAGGCATACTGCAGGTTCGTTCCGCCGGGGAGTAAGATTTTTGTGGGTCTGCTCCAGGAGTACTCAGGGATAGTCACCTCCTTGTTATTTGCAAGCTGCAGGCCTACGGGTCGATTGGCCTGGTCATAGCTCCAGGTCCGTGTTTTCCCCGATGGATCGGTATAGCTCTTTTTCTGACCATTGGCATAGTAGGTATAGGAATGGCTCAGGCTGAAGGGGCCGTAATCCACCGTTTCAGCTATCCTGCGTTGCAGTTCGTCATAGGAATAGGTGGCGGAGGTGGTGCCGTCATCATATTCGGTGAGGCTGCCTGCCAGATTGTAGCTGTAGCTGATGGTCTTGGCAGGAGTGGTGTCTTGCAGTGTGGCATACATCTGAGCCATGGTGGGACGGTTTTCACTGTCGTAGGAGTAGACCGTCTTGGAGTTGTTGGCAGTAATAACCTGCATGAGGTTTCCTGCCTTGTCGTAGCTGTATTGGGTCTCCTGCTGCAGCGGCTTGATCTCTTTTATCAGTCTGTTATTCAGATCATAATCAAAGTAGGTAAAACCCTGGTTGGGATCTTCGAGGCTGACGAGATTATCCCGGACATCGTAGCTGTAGCGGGTTTCTTCGCCCAAGGGATTGCGTTCCAGGATCTTGCGGCCGAGGAAGTCGTACTCATAGAAGTGTTCCCTGCCAATGGCATCGGTCACGGTTGTGAGGTTGCCGTGGATATCATAGCTGTAATGCGTTGTCCGTTCCTCTGTTTCCAGGATATCCGTCTGTTTAATGATCCGCTTCCTGCTGTCGTAGACAAATTCCCTGGTAAAGGTGGGATAGATGATGCGGCTGACCAGGTCGCTGTTGCCGGAGCAGGAGGAACAGCCGTCACTGTTCTCGTACTGGTAGAAGGTCACGTTGCCCTCACCGTCTGTGCTCTGGGTGAGCCGCTCAAAGAGGTCATACTGGAGTGTGGTCTTATGGCCGGAGGGATCTGTGATCTGTTCCGCCTTGTTGGCCGCGGTATAGCTTCGCTGTGCCGTCTGACCCAGCGGATCGGTCATGGTGAGCAGGTTTTTGTTATTGTCAAAAGTGAAGGTGTATTCCTTCAGGTAGGCATCAATAACCGAGCTGCGGTTACCGGCCTCATCGTAACGGAATTCGCGGACCAGCTCCTTTTCATGGTTATGGATGGTGAGGAGGTTGCCTGATGCATCGTAGCTGAAATACCTGTTGTAGCCGCGGCCGTCTGCCACCCGCTGCGGGTTTCCGGTTGCGGTATAGTCAAAGAAGGAATTGCTGTTGCGCTCCGGGTCCGTGATTGTGCTGATATTTCCATAATCATCATAGCTGAAGCGGGTTATGGCATCGGCGTCACCGGCTTCTCCCCTGATGATCGATTCCTGCAACTGGCCCGCTTCGTTATAGGTATATTCGGTCCTCCGCTCTTCTCCGCTCCCTGCCGCTTCAATCTGGGCAATACGGTCACCCAGGTCATTATACTCATATCTGGTGATGACACCCATCCGGTCCCGTGCACTGATCTGGTTCCAGGGTTTCAGGTAGCTGATGGTTTCCCAGGTGTCATCTGTATACTCCAGGCGAATCAGGTTTTCCCACTCGTCAAAATATTTCCTGGTGGTCACCCCGCGTCCGTCGGTGACCCAGCGCACGCGGTCACTCGGTTTTTGTATCTTCTTGACTGTGACGCCATTGATATCCACCCGTATGGTATCGCCGTCGTAATCGTACCAGACCTCTTTGACCTTGCCCGAGGGATATTTAACATAGGCGTAGTACTCCCGTGTACTCTTGTTATAATCAAACTCAAAGAGATGACCGGTCCCGTTCTCATCCACAACACGGCTCACATCACCGTAGGGACCATAACTGATATTACGGACCTTGCCGCCAGGCTCCTCGACACGGCTCAGGCGTCCGCCGCTGTAGTTATAGGTGGTGGTATGCCCCCCCAGGTCGGTGAAGGTGGAGAGCAGATCGTTGCTGTAGGTGTAGCTGACGCTTCGTCCGTTGATATCGGAGATGGTACTGATATGGCTGCCACTGTATTCATACCAGAGGAACTGATTACCGTCTTTATCAGCCCAGCCGGTGAAAAGACCGTCCTCGTACAGGGCTCTGGCACTGGTGCGGCCACGGTTTCCGTAAGAGAGGAGCCTGCCATGCTCGTCAAAGTCTCTCCATTTGCCCCTGCTGTCCTTCCAAATATAGCCCGTTTCCGTCCTTTGGATTCGGGATGAACGATAAGTGTAGGAGTCGCTGTCAGAGGTGGAGACAGCGTAACTGACGCCTCCCATAATGATCGCAACGATGTCGCCGCCGCCATTATAGGTAAATTCCAGATTGTGGCGGTCAAAGGACCAGTTCCAGCGATTATTTTCGTAATAGCGATGCTCGGCAATACGGCCGCCGGGAATCCTGATGGAGATATCTTCCTTATCCCGATTATACTCGCGCAGGATGGTATTGACCGTGGAGCCAACCGGCACACTGTTGTCCTCATCCCCGCCCGGTTTATTCTGCTGACAGGGCGGGCAATCCTTGTTCGGCTTGGGCAGGCATTTGACGCCGCTGATGGGTTGCGGAGCCGGTGCAGGATAAGAGACGGAGCCCCCGCCGCTCGAACTGCCGCCGACACTGACAGAACCGCCACCACCACCGCCACCACCAATGCCGCCACCTGAGGCTGTACCGCCGCCACCGCCACAGCTGCCATAGACACGACTCCAGCAGTAGAAGGTACTGCTCTTGGATGTCACTTCATTGGCACATGTATAGGTATAGGGGATCACCATGCAGGCCTTGTAGGTACTGCAGGAACCACCACCGGAACCGTCTTCCTGATCGAGAGTCTTCAGACAGGTAATACGGTAGGGGATGATCACCTTCTCTTTTGCCTCCAGACTATCGGGAATCCCTTCCAGCAGTTCGAACCTGAAGGTGTCATCTGATTGGGGAATCTGAAAACCAACATTGTCGGCCCGAATCAGGCCATGATTGGTCAGGGTAAACTCGCCGTTAAAGACCATCCCCTTTGTCATCGCCGGAATGGAAAGGGCTGTGGGTTCCGCCACCACCACTGCAGCCGGGACATCGGTTTCATAGATTGCCGTCAGGACGATTTCATACCGGTCTTCAATGATGATTTCCTTGACCTCCCAGAATACCGTGACCAGATTATACTCCAGGAAGACCTCCTGGGTTGCAGTGAGACCCGGTTTTATTGTTACCCTGCCGATATGTTCCTGATGATTGGGCGCAGTTATCCTGCACTTATAGTGCCCTGCCGGGATATCGGCAAATCCTGCCTCTCCCAAAACATCTGTCCTCACCTTAGGCTCAGTGACAAGTGTTTTCTCATTCTGCAGGGTGATGGTGGCACCCTGCAATCCATGGATCAGATTGTTCTGTTCATCTGTGGTACCCGTATAGAGATCGGCCACCTTGAAGAGTACTCCTCCTTCCCCATCAAGATTGACGATGACAAAGACATAGATATTCCTCACGGGGTGGTTATCCGCCTCCACCTGGAGGATAAACTGGTGCGCTCCTTCCTCGACACTGGTACCTGGGGTGAAGGTGATGGGAACATCACGCTCCTCGCCAACCTCAATGTCGCCAAGATCGCTGCTGATACTGAGGGTTACCCAGTCGGGCGCCGGTTTTCCATCGAGGGTGAGCAGGCTCAGCCGTACATTCTCCATGGCAGCCAGGCCCTTATTGCTCAGGACCATTGTTTCCGTGGAAACATCTCCCTGGACCACACCTGCTTCAATCCTGTTCGGAGCAAAGAAAAGGGTTGGTTCGGCTGTGGTAAAGAGCGTATCGATGCTTATGCTTGCCCAGCCTTCTGGAGGCGCTTCATCGCTGATAACTCTGAGGACCAGCCCGCTTTCCTCTTTCGCCAGATTATTGGCCCAGATCGTTACCGGAAGCTGAACCTTTTTCTGCTCTGCGACAAGAGAAATTGCTTCTGTCAGGCTGCAGGTGACGCCCTCGGGGAACACTCCTCCCGACTGATCCGCCTCGTTATAAACAAGACGCAGATTATTCAGTTCTGTTCCGGCACCAGTGCTGATAGTGGCCTGGAAGGTCTCTTCATAGTTCCTCGGTGTGGTCAAGCGGACGGAAGCGGGACTGACAAGGACACGGCCGATAGTGAATTCGTCCTGTATCGGCCTGTCGAGCAGATCCGGATGCACGACACAGACCTGATAGCGGCCCGATTCACCTTCAAGGGGAACAAAGCTATGGACAAATTCACCATTCTCGTCGGTTTCCACTTCCATGATCCGTTCATAGCCGCTGACGCTGATAACGAGATTAAGAACAGCATTGGCAAGGGGTTCCTCGCTTTCCCGTTCTACTGCCCTGCCCCTGATGTGAATATCTTCATCGCCAAAGGAGGCTTTGGGGCTTATCCCCGTTATCTCACCATAATAGCTGGTATCTACCAGTTTCACGAGCCGCTCGCCGCTCAACCCCTGCATGACCACCGCATCATCCCTTGTCTGGTGCCAGGAAACCGTATCGATAAGGAGGCGGACCCGAAGCTCATCGGGTGCGCCATATGGAATAGTGACGATTGTCGGCTCCGAGGTGAAGGCCTTTCCTGCAGGAATGCGGGCCACTACATTGTTGTTCGAGAGGTTGACCAGGCCTTCACCGGTGATCTGGCGATAGGGTGCAGTGGCCAGGATATTATCATCTGCATCAACGAGTTGAAAGCGAACAGATGAAGAATCGCCATTACCGGCACGGCTGGCGGTTATGATCTCAATCTCTTCCTGACCGCTGTTTTCCAGGCGGAACCAGACCTTGCCGGTAACCCCGCGGGTAAATTCCTCGTTGCTGAGCTGCAGCACCAGCATACCTTCCCGGACCTCCACCTCATCCTTGCGGATAATCCTGACCTCTTCTCCCTGGTTGGGAGCCAAGAGGGTACTCACCGTGGCCTCCGCCTGGTCGGGAAGGGTATCGTAGCCGCCTACGGTCACCGGTACCAGGAAGAATTCACCACCGGAGAGGTCGAACTTTTCGGAAATATGATTACGCCCATCCAGTTCCGTTTCCAGCCATATATTGCTCAGGGCTGTTTTACCAAGATTTTTGACCCGATAGGTGAGACGATTCATCACACCGCGTTCCATAACCGAATCGGGCAGGAGTTCTGTACTGAGCGCGGGCAGCATAAGTTTGCGTGGTATGCTTTCATAGGAGTTTTCATCTATGGCCGTCAGAGAGTAATGCCGTTCCTCTCCTGCATATCCACTGTCTGTATAGGTTTGTTCGCTAACTGTGGCAATTGTCTGAAAATCCGACTCTGTTGCCTTGTTTTGCACTGTTATCTTATAGCCGGACAGAGTATTCGTTTTCGGATGCTTCCAGGAGAGAAGCGGATAGTCGAGACGTTCCTGTTGTACCTTTATTGCAGATACCGGCAGCAGCCCGAAATTCTGATACACTGAGTGAGAGGGAGCGGATTCATTTCCTGTTTCATCAATTGCTGTGATGGCATAACAATGTTCGCTGGCCGATGGCGTCGGATCAATGACCATGAGCTGATCAATTCCACGGGCCAGGGCGGTCAGCCCGGCAACGGTGACAATCTCAGGCTCTGCTGAACGATAAAGACCGTAAGTAATTTTCTCCTGCCCTGCTCCCTCGGGAGGCTGCCAGTTGAGCATGATCCCCTGGGGCGTCAGCTCAATGGTCAGATTTTGAGGCGGCTGGGGAGAGGTGGCATCTGTTTTCACAGACACTTCGGCAGACGGTCCGCTTTGTGACTCAAGCTCATCCACTGTACGGATAGAAGCCACCGCGTATACCCAGATACCGTCTTCGGGCGGCGTATCTGCAAAGCTTGTTTGCGGCTCTATGCGAGCCAGCGGCTGCAACGCATCGTCACCGACATTACGCCTGAAAACCTGGTACCCTGAAACTTCCTCCACTGCCTGCCAGGCAAGATTAACCTGACCACCGGGAAGGGCAGTGGCGGTCAAACCAAGCGGTGTGGCCAGGGGAGGAAGATCTCCCTGGTAAATCTGAAACTGATTGGGCACCAAAATCTTCGTACCCGGATTATCCAGATCGTCGAAAGCTGTAAAAGCAAAAGAGAGTGTTTCGGGTTCCGTACTGCCCCCATCTACGGGCAGGAGAAACGTTGCCCGCCATGTCTGGACGTCTCCCTCCTGGGTGGCAATCTGTACAGGAGAATCGATTGCTGTGACCTCACGGCCGGAACCGGACAAACGATATGAAAGAACGGGTGAGTCCCCTGCTCTGCTTTTCTCCGTCAGTCCGAAAACAACGGTTATTCTGGTCAGTTCGTCATTCTGTATCGGTGCTGCAGGAGAAATGGCAAAACGATGAATAAGCGGGCCATCCGTATCAAAGAGAAGCGTTTCACCATTATCAATTTCCGTGCCCCGATTCTCGGCTATATCCCGTGCGGAAAAAAGGACATAGGCCGTACCGGACGGAGTTGTCTCTTGGAGTGTGTATTCACCGCTGTAGGTGAAATCATCCTTCTTCTCCATCCTCAAGGCATAGGGAGTTCCTCCGTTGGGTACGATGGAAACAAAGGGTGTTGTCAGCAGTGATTCACTGACCCTTACAACAACTTCGAGCAGACCGGGAGCCAAGCGATTTCCATCTGTTTTTCCATGGGAGATAACGGAGACATCAAGCGCCCTGGGAGCGACCCGGTCTGTAAGTACCGTCACAGGATCGGACAACAATCCCTCATTTCCCGCCTGATCGATACAGCTGACACGATAGTACCAGACATGATCTTCCGGTGTGAGATCGGTATAAGCGGTGACAGTGAGCATTTCAGTGTTCAGCTTTGTGGCCTGAGCATGTCCGTCAAATGGCGATGCAGAGCGATAAAGAGTATAACCGGCGACGCTTTCATCCACAGGAGCTTGCCAGCTCAACTTCACCTGCCCGCCCGATTTCGGAACGGCCGTCACATTGCGTGGCTTACTGGGAAGAGTGGTATCAAGAAAGACTATGACACTGCTGCTTACCTCACTGTCGCCGACCCGGTTTGCAGCCACGGCCTCAAGGATATTTTCGCCTTCTGTAAGAATAAGTTCACCACTGAACACACCCTTATGATCAGTACCACTTTCTGCAACGGTTACACCGTTATTTATGACTCGAACAGTTGTCTCAACTTCTGCTATCCCTCGAATATACTGCTGCTCCTTATTGGTGATTGTAGCTGTTTTAGGCTCTGTAATTTCCGGTGGCTCAGGCACAACCAGCAGGGTGTTGACTTGAAAAGTCTTTTCACTGACATTGCCGAGGCTGTCATAGGCCTGTATGGTCAAATTATGCGGCCCATCCTCATGGCTGACAACATTCCAGCTCCATGAATAGTAAGGTGTGCCTGCATAGATTTTTGCCTCGCTCTCTGAATCGATGAAAAATTCGACCCGGCTCACAGAGGCGGGATCGCTTGCCTCCACGGCAATCACGGCAGTCTTGCCAAAGGTCATACCATCTACAAGAGTCTCTCCGTTGACTGTGATGGCACCAAACAGAGGCCCTTCAGTATCTTCATTCGGGGTTGCCGTAAAAGATGTTACCGTATCCAGGGAACCATTAGAGAGATTGATGGTTGCCACGGCAAAATAATAGGCAGTCCCGTTTTCCAGTCGGGCAACTCTTGCGGATGGGGTATCGCTGATACGGTTTGGTTCCATACCAACAATGGAATGAAATTCTGATGTTGATACGTAGACAGCATAGTGCTTGACGTATTGTGTCGGCGCGACAGCTGACCATGACAGGGAGACGTAACCTGAATGGGGGATGATTTCTACCTTCTCCGGATTAGGCAGCAGGGTAGCGCCAATGGTTGTCGCCGCTCCTGATTCATTATTATCCTCGTCCACCGCTGTGATGGCAAAAGAGTAGCCGCTTGCAGTTGCAAGCTCGCTGAAGGTTATGGTGGTACCGGACTGCAGATCAGTTGGATCTCCGTTCTGAAAAACATAGCGGTAATTTTTCAGGTCAGCACCACTGTTCAGAGATTCCTGCCAGGTGAAGGTTATGGAATTTTCGCTACATGTGGAGCTGAGACCGGTTACCGGTTCCGGGGCCTGTACATCCTGTATCCTGGCAGAAACAGGAGTCACAGATGTGTGCGCGTTTCCTTTGTTGTCAACGGCCACAACAGCAAAATAGTACACACTGTCTTTACTCAGTCCTGTAACCGTAGAGGTGAATTTCCCTGCCGGGACAGTCCCATAGGGAGAACGCTCTGCAACCTGAGTAAACAGCGCACTGCCGGTATAAATGCGATAGTAGGCGATGTCTCCCTGTCCGACTTCATTATAGCCATTCCAGTCAAGATAGGCGGTGTCTCCTGGTCCATCTCCGGATACCTTCAGGGTGTCAACGGTGAGCGGAGAAGTTTCATCATACTGGATGACTGCCTCAACGATACCGGAGATATTTCCGGCAGCATCTGCAGAATCGATATAAAAGGCGTTCTTCCCTTCCTCCAGGACCAGTGCATAGGACCATGTAGTCGCCTCATTGACCTCGATCACTTCCCGGGAATTGATGCGCAGAGAGCTGTTTGCCTCCTTTGTTCCGCTGAGAATCTGGGTTTGTAACTTGGTGGGGCTTGTTACCGGGTTGAGTACCGGTACTGAGGGAGGAGTTGCATCATAGGTGTAGGAAAGTTTTGTCTCGCGCCCGTTGCCGACTTCATCTCTGGCAGTGACTCTTACAAAATAACTCTCTTCAACAAATGGACTGCCGGGAATAAATTGTACACGTCCGGACTGCTCCATGCTCCAGCTTCCCGGGACATCCAATCCACCCTTGCTGAAAATCTCGGCTGTTGCCAGGGTTGTCCCGGCATCAACGCCTGTTTCCAAATCGCTGAATGTCAAGGTAACCGATTCCGGACGCTGGTTGAAAAAACTGTTATTGATTGGCTCCGTTTTGGTGAGTATGGGCGGATTCTGGTCCAGGACAATGGAAAAGGTTACTGAGTCACTCCTATTTCCTGCCCTGTCACGACTAGAGAGGCTGAAAACATTGACTACATCCTTCAGGGTCAGGCTATAGGACCAGTCAGTGGAATCATTCAGGCCGATTATTTCAGTGCTGTTGAGCCAGAGTGATGTTCCGGACTCCTTGCTGCCCCTGATCGTCACCTGCTCATTTCGGGTAGGACTTTCAACCGGCTCAAGGGTTGGCACAGCCGGAGCTCCAAGATCAATGGTGAAATGAAACTCTGCCGTGCTGCTATTACCGAGAGGCTGGTCAGTGGGAGTAAGTGTGACTGTGTATTGACCGTCGCCGAAAGGTGCCGATGGAGTGAAACGCAAGGTATTCTGTTCCAGAATCCACTCCCCTGCAATGGGATTGGAGAAAGCATCAACGACCACGCCCTGGGCCGTGGCCGTTGCATCAACACCTGTTGTTTCTTCCAAAAGGACCATTTCGATCTCATACACCGGTCTTGCCAGAATCGAACCGTTTGCCGGGAATGAGGAATAGAGTAGCGGTGCGGTGGTGTCTTTGATGATGCCGCTGTAAAGCGGTCGGCTGAGCATGCCACTGCCGTTGGTGGCTTGGAGGGTCAAGCTGTTCTTCCCTTCGACAAGGGGATAATCGTAATTCCAGCTGATCTCCTGATCTACTGCCACACCAAGGTGGCCATTTATCAGGATACCCGTATCACCTTCCTTTGTTCCGGACAGGGTCTGAAAATCGAGACCGGTCGGAGAACTGACAGTGTCCAGGGTGGGCTGAGCTGGGGGATCAAAAAGTGTCAGCCAGTCGGAGTAGTCCACTTCACCCTTATTGGCGTTATCAAAAGCATCGTATATGGCAGAGAGATCTCTCGGGTTGCTGGAACTGTAGATCAGATTGGTAGTCTCAACTCCCCACCAGTTTACCGAGGCATCGATGGCATAGGGACTGTCGTTATAAAGGTCATAATCATAATTGCCGAAGAAACTGTTGTTGTGCAGAGCTATGGCACCAGTAACCTGCAGGACAAGACCGCTGCGCTTGTTTTCATAGATCTCATTGCCACTTATATTGGGGAGCAGGGAATTTGCCGCACTGCTGTCGCGTTCCAGGCGAATACCGTCATTCACATGGTCATAGATTGCATTATTATGGATTTCCGGTGCAATAACAGCATTGTTTGCACGTAGCAAGATACCGAGGGATCCGGAATAGATCCTGTTGTTCTGGATCGTGATGGCAGAGTTTGAAGAGGAAGAATAAAATCCCGCAAAGAGTCCTGTGGCGGACTGGTATATAGAGTTATTTTCCAGAGTCAGATTCGCGGCGGTTTGTCTGTTAATATTGAAATAAATGCCGTATGCGAGATGATCAAAAATAATGTTATCTTGTATCCGCCCTGATATGACTTTCTGGGCATAGTCCGAAGCCGTCTGGCAATATATTGCAGCGGCACCGTTATTACTGATAATATTGCGGTTGATGTTGAGGTCCAGCGCACTGGTATTGTTTTTGACATAACAGTAAATACCGTCCGCCTGATTATAAATGATTGTATTGTCTTCTAGTTCGACATTCGCGCTGATGCCATCGGCTACTGAGATGCTTATGCCGTGCAGGGAGTTGTGGCTTATGGTGGTGTGGCTCACGGAAAAAGTCGAACTGGTTCCTGCCGGAAGGAAACGAATCCCGGATTCAGCATATTTGACATGGGCGTAATCCATGAACAGGGAACCTGTCACCAGAATCCCGTACCAGTCACCAGGCTGTCGTGAGGCATACAGTGGTGGGACAAAGGCTACGGGCTCGACCTCTGTCCCTTCGGCAATAAGTGTTCCATGAATAATCAGTTCCGTTTTAGAACTGTTGTTTCCGGAGAAGGTGCGATCAAGGAGTTGAGGGAAATAGACCCTGGTTCCCGGCTGTACCGTGAGAGTGATACCGGAAGGAACTATGACATCACCTTCAAGATAGACAGTGCCACTCCAGGTTTCATCACTTTCCAAGGTTCCTGAAACAATCATGGCCTTGTGATCAATGGTCACGCTATGGGGAGCGGAGGGCAAACCTGTTTCGCCGTTCTTGACAACGACTCTGGAGAGGAATGTATAAACACCGTCATCGGGTGCGGACCAGTCAAGACTCCACAGGCTTGTACCGTCGGCCGTTTGCCAGGTCTCTCCATTGTCCGTACTGATCTCAATGCGGTCAATTTCGTCAGATGCCACCGCAACACCGGTGAGATGAAGATCGACTTCGCTGGTTTCACTCCCATGAGCAGGAGAAATGAACCAGGAAGTGGGAGTAGCAACTATCTCCTGCTGCGAATCAAGCCACTGTCCATAATTAACCACACCCTTCTCACTGTTATCATGAATATCATACAGGAGGCTCAGGTTCTTGGGGTTTTCCCCTTCTCTTATCTGGCTGAGACAATTTTCGCCCCAGTAGTTATAGCCCCCATCCACAATGGTGGCAGCACCATTATAGACAAGAGAAGAGTCACCATCGACGATATTGTTGTAATGGAGAAAGACACTCTGTGTACTGTCCAGATAAATCTCTTGCTGGCCATTATCATGAATATCATTATTGAGAATCAGCGCCCTGCCGTTGCATTGGATATCCAGGCCGCGATTGGTGTTACCTGAGATTGAATTTTGTACGATGGTCGGGAAGACGAGACGACTGTTTTTATAACGAATAACGACTCCGGTGCCGTTGGCGGACAGGAAATTCTGCTGAACAAGAGGCTGCAGCTCGCTATTGCTGGAAGCAAGAATATTTATTCCTGAGTTGGAGTTATTTTGAATGGTGTTTCCACGAAAAATGGGCGTATGGGATTGGTCCCAATAAAACAGGGCATTGATGCCAATGGTGTTATCAGCAATCGTATTGCCTATCACTTCAAGATCGAATTGCTTAGTCGAATGTGAGTAGAGGTTCAATCCGGTGGTGGTCGTACCACTTTTGATTTCGTTATTCCTGATCAAGGCAGAGAAAGAGGCATCAGTGGTGGCTGAACAGGCTATACCATACTCATGATTATTAAACAGGGTGTTGGCATCAAGTGTGACTTCACCATATGAGGCGGAACTGTTTTGGCAGAAAATTCCTCTGCCGGCGGTGTCATATATCCTGTTTTCCGAGATTGTGGCACTGACGGAGGCACCGCTTCCAGCAGCTTCAACCCGAATTCCCATGCCGTCATGATCATAGAGTTGATTGTGGTGTATGGAGACAGAACGGACTGCCTCACTGCCGAGAGAGATGGTCAGGGCATCACCATTGGAATAACGAATGATAGAATCACTGACCTGAACTGTGTTGTTACCGTTTTCGGCACGGTAATGAATGCCTTGCCGACTGTATTCAACAAGACAGTGAGCAAGTGCCAGCTTGCCTCCGTTGGTAACAAAAATCCCTCCCCAATCACCTTTTGCAGGGTATTGAGCAGCAGAGGTGAAGGTAATTGGCTGTTCAGCAATGCCGATAGCTACCAGATCACCACCTATCAAAATTTCACTTCTGGAGACATCATTACCCGAAGCGTTGTCATCTTCCAGATCTTGAAAACGGATCACAGTACCCGGCATAATGGACAAAGTGATACCTTCCGGAACCACAATGTCGCCGGTTACCCAGACCTCTCCATGCCAGTTTTCATCTTCAGTCAAGGTACCGGAGGTGGTGGGCAAATCTAAATCAATGGTGATGGTATGGTCGACTGTGGGTAATTCGATGGTTTCATCTTTAGTGATAACGCGTGATTTCAAGACATATTTGCCGTTTCCAGGTGCTGTCCAGTCATAATACCACTGACTTGTGCCGACAGCGACCTGCCAGGTCTGTCCATTATCGGTGCTCACTTCCACTCGGTCGATTTCCGCAAGAGACGAAGCCACGCCGCTGATCCGATGTTGACTGCTCTTGGTAAGAAGTTGGTCCTGTGGTGAGATGATCCAGGAAGTCGGAGAGCTTACCAGACTGTGCTCCGCAGTCAGCCATTGGCTGTAATCGACCCCTCCTTTTGTCACGTCATCATAGATATCAAAAATCAGCGGGATATTTTTGGGATTGTCGCCACTGTTAAATTGACTGGTGGCAACAGCTCCCCAATAGTTGTAACGGGAATCGATAACAGCGGCAGAATCATTGTAGAGCAGATAGGAATCTCCATCGACGATATTATTGTAATGAATGCGACTGCCACTGATTTTGGAGTGATAGATTTCGATCCCTCCATTGTTGCGTATGTCGTTGTTGACAATGAGGGACCTGTTATCAGTTTGTAAATCTATCCCACGATTTGTGTTTTCAGTGATGGTGTTGAGGAGAATTTCCGGGTTGATGCTACCGGCAACCTGTTTGATGTAGATTCCTGTGGTATTGTTGTGGATCTGATTGTTGCGAATTTTAGGTATAAAGGAAGAACTATAACCATAAACATAGAATCCGGAAGCTGAGTTGTCATGAAGGTGGTTACCTTCATAGAGCACAGAGCCAGCGGAGGTTCCACGCCGATAATGATAAATACCATCGACACAGTTATAGATGGTGTTGTTTTCCACATCATACTGCGAAGATGTGGCTATATAATCATACAGATAGAGGCCGGTTTTACTAATGTCATGAATAATGTTGTTTTGTATCCGGTGCACAGAAAGATTAACATAGTAATATGAGTAAAGGTAAAGACCATATCCTGTATTGTAGATTTCATTATCTGCAATGGTTGAATCTATGCGTGTTGTATTGTCACGGGAATAGATATGGAGCCCATACTGGAAGGTGGAGAAAATTTTATTGCCGGTAAAGGACAGATCAAGCCGTCCCCCACTGGCATTATAGAGATACACACCCCAGCCACCAGTTTCAAAAATCTCATTGCCGGAGATCGAACTGGTCAGAGCCGTATCCGTGCCAGTGCCGTTTATCTGGATTCCTCTGCCGCCATGCTGGTAGATCCGGTTGTTGGCTATGCTGATATTTCTGGCTGTTCCGGAATCCAAGACAACAAGAATCCCAGCACCATTGGAGTGACGAATGATAGAATCAGTGATCAGGACAGGAGAATGACCTTCCGAACTCCGATATGAAACACCGTGATTACCATATTCAACAACACAGTGAGACAGAGTAAGAGGCGCACCTGTGCTTGCAGAGATGCCACCCCAGTTACCCCGAGCAGGAGAAGCAGCCGTGGAGGTGAAGGTTATGGGAAATGCTTCTGTCCCGATGGCGGTGAGTTCCCCATTGACTATCAGCTCACTCCTTGAAGCATCGCCGCCAGCGGATTGGTCATCACTCAAACTCTGAAAGCGGATAGTGGTTCCCGGTTCAATGGTGAGCTTCATTCCGGCAGGGATCGTGACATCACCGGTCAGAGTGACGTCTCCTGTCCAGGTTTCGTCTTCCGTCAGGCTACCGGAGGTGGTGGGCAGAGTGGAATCTATGGTCACCGTATGGTGGTTGATTGGGCTTTCCACCTCTCCAGTTGTTGTGACAATACGAGACTGGAGGATATAGGTGCCGTCTGCCGGGACTGTCCAATCATAACTCCATAAACTGGTGCCACTTGCCACCGCCCAGGTCTGTCCGTTATCCGTGCTCACTTCCACCCGCTCAATTTCTGCAAGGGAAGAGGCTATTCCCATGATGCTGAACTGATCCGTCTTAGTAATGAGACCATCCACAGGATCAATTATCCAGGAGACAGAAGTAGAAACCAGGTTGTGTTCCGTATCCAGCCATGGCACATAGTCCACGCCGCCCTTGCTGGAGTCATCAAAGATATCGAAGATACCCGAAATATTCTGGGGATTATCCCCTGTAGCCATTTCTGCG
>JAHJNL010000039.1 GCA_018820855.1 Pseudomonadota bacterium
CATCATCGACCAGTGCGTTGCCCAGGGTGTACCCTTTGCCAGAGAATACGGCGGCACTCTGGCCAACCGTTCCTTTGGCGGGGCTCAGGTTTCCCGAACCTTTTACGCCAGGGGCCAGACCGGTCAGCAGCTCCTCTTCGGTGCCTACTCCGCCCTTTCCCGCCAGATCAAGGCCGGCAAGGTCACCCTGCTGCCACGCAGGGAGATGATGGAACTGGTTCTGATCGACGGTCAGGCCAGGGGCATTATCACCCGCGACATCATCAACGGAAAGCTCGATACCCTTGCAGCCGACGCAGTGATCCTGGCCACCGGGGGCTACGGCAATGCCTACTTTCTCTCCACCAATGCCATGGCCTCCAATGTCACGGCAGCCTGGCGGGCCCACAAACTGGGTGCCGGTTTCGCCAACCCCTGTTATGTGCAGATCCATCCCACCTGTATTCCGGTGCACGGCGATTACCAGTCCAAACTGACGCTGATGAGCGAGTCCCTGCGCAATGACGGTCGGGTCTGGGTACCGAAGAATCCCGGTGACAAACGCAGTCCCGCCTCCATCCCGGAAGAAGAGCGCGATTACTATCTGGAAAACAAGTACCCCAGTTTCGGCAATCTGGTGCCGCGGGATGTGGCCTCACGCAATGCCAAAGAGCAGTGCGATGCCGGCAAGGGTGTTGGGTCCACCAACCTTGCCGTCTATCTCGATTTTGCAGAAGCCATCCGCCGTGACGGCGAGGCAACCATTCTCAAGAAATACGGTAATCTTTTCCAGATGTATGAAAAAATTACCGACTCAAACCCGCTGCACGAACCGATGATGATCTATCCGGCCGTTCATTACACCATGGGCGGACTCTGGGTGGATTACAACCTCATGACCACAATCCCCGGACTCTTTGCCCTTGGTGAATGCAACTTTTCCGATCACGGCGCAAACCGCCTTGGAGCCAGCGCCCTGATGCAGGGGCTGGCCGACGGCTACTTCATCATCGGCAACACCATTGCCAATTACCTTGGCTCTTCCAGCCTCAAGAGTGTGGGTACCGATCATCCCCAGTTTTTAGAGTCACAGAAAAAGGTGCATGACCGTATCCTCAGACTTCTGCGCAGCAGTGAAGGCGGCCCCAAGGGCAAACTGACCGTAGACGAAATTCACAAGGAGCTGGGACTGCTGCTCTGGGACCACTGCGGAATGGCAAGAAACAAAGAGGGACTGGAAAAAGCCCTGGCTGCACTGCCCGCCATACAGGAAAAATTCTGGAAGGATGTCTATATTCCCGGATCCGGGAGCGAACTGAACCAGTCCCTGGAACGAGCTGGAAGGGTGGCCGATTTTCTCGAATTTGCCGAGATCATGATCCGCGACGCCTTGGCCCGGGAAGAATCATGTGGCTGTCATCTGCGGGAAGAGAGTCAGACGGAGGAACACGAAGCAAAACGAGACGATGCCAACTACAGCTATGTCTCCGTCTGGGAACATCAGGGAGAAGGCAAGCAGCCGCAACTCCACAAAGAACCGCTGACCTTTGAAAATGTGACACCAAGCCAGCGTAGTTATAAGTAACAGTCACTCTTTCCAGCGGGACAGAATCGCAGCCGGCAATGAGCTGCATTCTGTCCCCTGCTGACTAATTTATGCCTGTTAGCCCCGGCAGAGACTATCATAGAACACTACAGAAACTCATGAAGACCATTGACCTTGAACTTGAAATCTGGCGCCAGAAAAACAACAATACTTCAGGTGAATTTGAGACCTACACCCTGAATAACATTTCCACTGACATGTCTTTTTTGGAAATGCTTGATGTCCTCAACGAAAATCTGACAAGAGAAGGAAAAGATCCGGTGGCCTTTGACCATGACTGCCGGGAAGGAATCTGCGGTATGTGCGGCGCTGTGGTCAACGGCATCGCCCATGGTCCCGAGCCCGAGACCACTCTCTGCCAGCTGCACATGCGCCATTTTGCCAGCGGCGACACCCTGGTTATCGAGCCTTTCCGCTCCCGGGCCTTTCCTATCCGTAAAGACCTCATTGTCGACCGCAGTGCTCTGGATCGAATCATCCAGGCAGGCGGCTACGTCTCAGTCAATACCGGAGGAGCACCTGACGGGAACAGTACGCCTATTCCCTCAGCCACTGCCGAACTGGCCATGGATGCTGCCGCCTGCATCGGCTGCGGTGCCTGTGTTGCCAGCTGTCCCAACGGTGCAGCCATGCTCTTCACCGGTGCAAAAATATCCCAGCTCAGCCTCCTCCCCCAGGGGCAGCCGGAACGCAGGGAACGGGCGCTTAACATGGTGGCAGCCATGGACAGTGAAGGATTCGGCAACTGTACCAATGAACGGGAATGCGAGGCAGTCTGTCCCAAAGGCATATCCATCAGGAATATTGCCAGGATGAACCGGGAATTTATGAAGGCCTCATTTCTGAAAGACTTGTAACTGGCCTGCCCTAGCCAAAATGAACACTTTTACAGAACGGTTTTTTCAGGAATCAAAAATTTCTCAAATCCTTTCAAGCTGACATCGCCCAGATAGGAATGCCCCGTATGACTGTTGCAGCATACCTCAATATAATGAGGGACATCATTCTTGAATTCTTCTCGTGCTGCATAATTTGAGCAAAAACTCTCGATCTTCAAGCTGCCTAAAAAACTTCCTGCCACTGCATGTACCCAGCAAATCTCTTTGCGCCTCATTCCGCTAGACATTATTAGTGTTTTCAATATGTTCAGGTATTCTTTACTGCAATACCGAACTTCTTTAACTGAGCGAAAATCATCACAAGAACTGATCGACCATACCAACTTGATATGAAGTTCATGTCAAGGCATACTCTCTTAAATCCCTTTTCATGACTCTTCAACCAGCATGAGGCGTTTCAACCTCAAGTACACGAACAGGTCGAACAAATAACAGGTGTTGCAATCCCTGTTGTCGATACAGTTAATTCTGATATTAAGATACCGGATCAAAATAAATTTGACCTCCTGCACGTTATGCACGACAATGAAAACATATGTCAAAAACAATTCGAGCCATAAGGAAGAAAACGACGTGTCACTGAAAAAGAAAATTCTGCTTTTCGCTACCACATTTTTGTTTCTTCTCAGCATTGGAATCTTTACCGCTTTTAAAAATCATCAGTTCATCCAAAGATTCCATGAAGAGATGGCAGCAGTTGTTCTTTTACAGGAAAAGTGCAATAACATCAAAAATAGCATTGAAAATGCTATAATGATACCACACGATTACATTATTCACGAAAATCAAGAGGAAAAAGAAAATTTTTCTAAATTATTTTATAGCCTCAAACAGGATATCCAGGAAATCAGCCGGCTGGCACTCTCTCATTCAGAAAAGCATAGCTCTGATATTTTTAAATCCTTAGCAGCCAGTCATCCACGATTTAATACACTTGAAAAAGAAATTTTGAATTTTGAACAGCTTGTTGCAAATGTTTTTGCAATCAAACAACCTCAGATAGGTCAGATTAGCGTGAGATTACTGGAAGAAATAGATTTATACGGTCAGGAACTTAAAGATAAAATTACCACTGAAAATAATTTTTTCATTAATCTCTTATATCAAAATCTCAATGCTCTCTCAGGAAGAGAGCACTTGTTGTACGTAAAACTTCAGATACTAGAAAGCATTATCCTCCTGACCGGTCTTTTTTTAAGCTTCTATCTTTATCAAAGCATCATCAAGCCGGTAAATCACCTCCTTAACGTTACCAGGTCAATCGGTGAGGGCAACCTTTCGTCCAGGGTAGAGCTGAGCAATACAGACGAATTTGGCGAACTGGGCCAATCCTTTAATAATATGCTCCAGGAACTGACAATCACCTACGAACGGATGAACTCCATTTTTCAAGGATCAGGAGATGCTATGCGGGTCATTGATAAAAATTTTACCGTTCTTCAGGTAAATAATGAAATGGCAAATTTTTGCGTCATCCCACTTGCTGAAAACAGAGGTATGAAATGTTATGATCAGTTCAGCAGTGAACACTGCCATTCTGAAACTTGCACCCTCCAACAAGTGCTCAATGGCAAAAAACGAGTTCAGGGCGAAACAATTAAACAGACCACAACCGGGGAATCAATCCCAGTTGAGATGATCGCCACGCCACTCTTGATAGAAGGAAAAATCGTCGGCGTCATTGAATCCTTTCGAGACATCAGTGAACGTAAAAAAGCCGAAAAGGACAAAGAACAGTTACAGGCACAATTATTTCATGCCCAGAAATTGGAATCTGTTGGTCGACTGGCAGCAGGTATCGCCCACGAAATCAACACCCCCATTCAGTATATCGGTACCAACAATGACTTCATAGACGAAGCCACACAGGAAATCAATGAGTTAATGAATACTATACAGGAAATCAGCAAAACAGCACCCAAGGAAATCATGGATGCCATACACAAATCCTTTGAGAAGGCAGACTGGGAATACTTGTCCGAAGAATTGCCACAAGCGATCTCTCAATCCCGAAACGGAATCAATCGAGTCAGTTCTCTGGTCCTGGCAATGAAGGAGTTCTCTCACCCAGGCAGCAAAGAAAAGGAACCACGCAACCTCAACCAGATCATCAACACCACAGTAACAATAGCACGTAACGAGTGGAAATACGTATCAGACATGACACTGGATCTAGATCCAAATCTTCCTGACATCCCCCTCTTGGCTGATGAGATAGGCCAGGTCATTCTCAATATACTCGTCAATGCAAGTCATGCCATCGGTGAGAAACTCACTGACAATCCGGATGGTGCAAAAGGAACCATCACCATCCAAACGAAACAGATAGACAACAGAATAGAGATTCGCATCAGTGACACTGGCAACGGTATCCCTGAAACAATACAGGATAGGATATTCGATCCTTTTTACACCACTAAAAAAGTCGGCAAAGGAAGCGGTCAGGGCCTAGCTATCAGCCACGATGTAATTGTTGAAAAACACAACGGAAGTATTGATTTTGAGACAGTACCAGGCAAAGGAACACACTTTATCATTGGCTTACCTTTATGAGACAATCCCTTGAAACAATAATTCCCAACTGATCAGGTATAGAAAATCCACTTCCTGACAGGATCAGGTCTGCATCCCCACAAGGAATAGTTTTCTGCCACGTAAAAAATTAATGTTTGCTTCTTATTTGAATATGGTATCTTGTTTTAATACGTGAAGGATCAGCAATCATCTCGATCAAAGGACTACAACAGAAGCAACCTTTCAATGCCATTTCAACATGTTGTAACAATAATTTTCAAATTAAACTATACTGTCTGAACCAGACCAACTGAGGCTAAAGATCCTTTGCGGATATCCTTATCGGCATAAGCCTTCATTTATCGGATAGAAACAATCAGCTTGAAAGTGGCAGGTGGCATACAGAAACTTAGTGATGTTCATCACCAAAAAGCAGATAACCGTCACCATTGAAGAAAGAGTTTAACCTGTTGTTTGTGCTGTGATCGCTAAAGTGCAGGCTGAATAAGGTATCAGTGATAACCAGTGCAATTTCGGGGTATTCCAGGCGAAGAAATTCACTGAGTTCAAACGTCTGCAGGTTATTGCTGCCGGGAAAAATTTTTGCCCGTAAATAACTGTGCGAGATAACAAAAGTAAACTCCCGTGGTTTCTTAAATCCTTCAACAATCAATCCACTGAGACTGATTGACAACCTGTCTCCACATTCCAAAATCTGCTGAGAAGATATTTCAGCCAAGAGAATGTTGGTTTGCAGCGCCATGGCCTTACAGCAGTCATTGACATAAGCCACAGGTGTAACAATAATATCTGGAGGCATAAAAAACGAGCTGATCTCCACCAGGGACTCGACGAAATCATCGGTAATCAACTGTGGCTGCCTGCCCACGGCTGCTCCGTAATCAAAGAGTGAACCTGTATTCAAGTCATGCTCCCTTTAGTCATCCAGGTCATTATTGGCGCCAATCCTTGAAAGATGCTTAACCAGTCGCATTCGGGTGGCCCGGAACAAAAACGTTATCCGATAGACATCGAAACATTTTTTCCACGTCACCTCTTCATCTCAGTATAGCACGGATACAACAAAAGCAAAAATCATATGCACGTTCACACGCTTATAATCGGGGCCGGACCAGGAGGCCTTGCCTGTGCCCGAACTCTTGCTGAAAAAAAAATAAGCACTCTAGTCCTGGAACGCAAAAAAATCATCGGCCCTAAAGTCTGTGCCGGAGGGATCACCTGGAGCGGCCTGATCAGCCGTGTTCCTGAAGAACTTGCCGAGAAATCGTTTCCGATACAGCATATCCGTACGCCCTGGCAGAAAGTGCGCATTGCAGAACAGACTCCCATCATCGCCACCGTAAATCGAGAGAAGCTGGGTCAACAGATGGCCCGCCAGGCAATGGAGGCAGGAGCAATCATACGGACCGGAGTCATCGTGCGCACAATCAAAAAGCGGGCAGTGCTTGTTCAGGACAGAACCAGCGGCAAAAATGAGGAGATCTCTTTTGATTATCTGGTGGGGGCAGACGGTTCAAGCTCCCTTGTTCGAAGACACCTGGGCTTGCCCAGCAGACGCCTGGGCATCGGCATTAACTACCAGATTCCCGGCAATCTAAAACAGATGGAGTGGCACCTGAACAATCGCCTCTTCGGCAACGGATACGCATGGATCTTCCCCCACTCCGACACTGTCTCCATCGGCGCTTACGCTGACAAGGAAACCAGGGGGCCAACCGAATTAAAGACAAGTCTCCTGAGTTGGGCTGCCAGTCAGGGATTTGAGCTGGACAATCACCGGGCACGGGCGGAATACATCAATTATGATTTTCAGGGCTGGAACTTTGGCCACACCTTTCTCATTGGTGATGCGGCAGGTCTGGCTTCCGGTCTCACCGGTGAGGGTATTTACCCGGCCATTGTCTCCGGCGAACAGGCTGCTTTGACCATTGTTGACCAAAACCACAACAGGAACATTATGGACAGACTCATAGGAAAACATGACCAACACAGCCGGATGGTAAAACTGAGCGCAAAAAACGGATTTCTCAACTCCCTGCTGGCAGAACTGGTGACACTTGGCCTGCGATCAGGTATGGTCAAGTTCAACAAACTTGAAATGGCGGTATAAACGCAAGCGCTTTAAAGACGAATAATTTATAATCACCCAAGCATCTCAGCAACATGACCCTGTAGTGCTCAGGTATCCCCCTTACAGCACCTCACAATCTGAAATAACGGTATATTCATGGCTCTCTTCGCCCCACAAAAAACCAAGGCTATTCTTATAAATATCGGGTTTCTTGTAGTATCTGCCGGTATTCTCACCTTCCTTTTCAACGCCCCGGAAGAAACCACGGCTAAACTCCCCCATGATGAAGATCACAGCCGCTTTACAGACATGAAGAAAAAAGAGGCGGAAGTTTTCTGTAAAGATTGCCATATTGACAAAGGGATCTATCCCCTGCCCAAAGACCATCCGCCCAAATACCGCTGCCTGTTTTGCCATAAGAGAGATTAAGTAAGGGAATAAATTCCTCCCGATATCACTCCAGTGAGTAAAAACAGCCAGTAAGAAATAACCGCAGTCTCAGGATTCCTTTCTTTGTCGATCTCGTGGAAACTCTCAACCTGTTATTTGAGCGACCTCACCCCGTTCGCATGTGTTCTCATGGAAGGGAGGCCCCGATGGGCTGCCAGTCCTTGTAGACTGGCTGATATCCCAATCCCTTGAGGGCCTCAACCATCTCCGGTACGTTCCTTTCATCAGAGATGTCGAACTGGCTGGTGGAGTCAGCATCCTGCCGAGAGTGGCCTCCCACTGCCGTGCTGGCACCCGCAGACATCGTCGTTACCCCCAGCGGCAGAATATTGTCCCGAAACTGAGCTCCCTCCCGCGTGGAGATGGTAACCCCGGCTCGAGGCATGAACAGGCGAAGCGCCGTCATCACTTGCACCAGATGCCGATCGGAAATTGGGAAATCCGGCTGGAACTTCCCGGCATGCGGACGCATTCGCGGCAGTGAAACACCCACCGCCACCTCCGGCCAGCGGCTCTGCAACCAGTCCGCGTGAAGCCCGGTAAAGAACGCCTCACGCCGCCAGTCATCCAACCCTAGCAGGCCACCCACGTTGACCGCCCGCATACCGGCGGCACATCCCCTTTCCGGACCGGCCAAGCGGAAGCGATAGTTCCGCTTGGGACCTCCGGGATGCAGCTTTTCGTAGAGGGTCTCGTTGTAGGTCTCCTGAAAAAGGGTAAGAGAATCCACCCCATTTTCCACAAGCGTCCTGTACCCTTCGGTTTCCAGAGGATAAATCTCGATGCCGACAGCCGTGAAGTATTTTTCGATGATGCGAACGCATTGGCTAAGGTATTCGATGGAGGCACGGCGCTTGTCCTCCCCTGTGAGCAGCAGAATATGTTTCAGCCCGCTCTTGGCAATCTCCTGCGCCTCCGTCTCCACCTCGGAAAAAGAAAGATGGTGGCGCGTGATGGTGTTATCAACGTTGAAGCCACAATAAACGCACCGATTCGAGCAGTAATTAGAGAGATACATAGGAGTAAACAGGAGCACTGACCGACCGAAATTACGGATTGTCAAATCATGGGATCTCTGCGCCATCTCCTCCAGAAAACCCTCCGCAGCAGGGGAAAGCAGAGCAAAAAAGTCTTTTACGCTCAACCGCTGTTTTTGTAGGATTGCCGCCACCATGCTTTCGGTGACAGATCGGAAATGCTCCGCGATCGGAAAATCCCGCCAGGTTTTGTAATATTCATAAAAGTCCGTCATCAGCGGTCCCCTTCAAGAAAGCCGGTAAGAGGCGACGAGGCCGCTGCCGTCATACAAGTTGCCCCGGTGCCTGACAGGAATGCGGCTCTGCCGGCACGGACGGCCCAACCAAACGCCTCAGCCATGATAGCCGGTTCACCGGCGCTGGCAATGGCGGTGTTGACCAGACAGGCGGCAGCCCCCATCTCCATGGCCGCGCAGGCCTCGGAGGGTTTACCGATGCCGGCGTCAACAATAATTGGCAGATCAATTTCTTCGATAAGGATTCGGATCATCTCCTCTGTGCGGAGGCCGCGGTTGGAGCCGATGGGTGCCCCCAGGGGCATGACAGCGGCAGCGCCCGCGTCCACCAGACTGCGCGCCACCATCAGATCCGCATTGACGTAAGGTAACACCACAAAGCCCTCCTTCGCCAGAATCTCGGTGGCCTTAACTGTCTCATAGCCATCCGGAAGCAGGTAGCGGTTGTCGGAGATCACCTCGATCTTAATCCAGTTCCCACAGCCGGCGGCCTTGGCCAGGCGAGCGATGCGCACTGCCTCGTCGGCTGTCCGGGCACCAGAGGTGTTTGGCAGCAGCTGGACCGATTTGGGGATATAGTCCATGACGTTCTCTGTTCCTGAGGATAAATCCACTCTCCGCAGGGCCACGGTGACCACCTGCGATCCGGAACGTTCTATGATCTCGGGAATCATGGCATCCGAGGAGTATTTTCCGGTTCCCGTGAAAAGACGGCTCGTAAGGCTAACGCCGCCAATGACCAAAAAATCTTCCATATTTGATTTGTCCATTTTCTTCATCCTCCTCTTACAACTTTGAGCACTTCAAGGGTATCGTTCTCCTCGAGTACAGTTTGTTCACATTCTTCGCTGGTAATAATTGCACTGCGCGGGGCGCTTGATGACCACAGAATCAAAATCGAGCTTTCTCCGTGGAATTCCAGCAATGATGGAGTTGAACGGATTTTTGTCTTTTTTTCAGTTGCTCGTGATAATCGCCTCAAACTCTACAAAAAGCTGCTGCCAGGACGAAAGAACGGCCCTTCGTTACAGCGACTGATGGGAGAAACCCAGGCAACAGGGCATTAAAAAGGAGGATGGAAAATAGAACTTCGGACAAAAAAAAAGCTCGCCCGAAGGCAAGCTGAATTGCGAAAAATATCTATTTCACAGCTTCCCTACGGCAGTACAAACTGCGTCAGGTTCAAAGGGTTGGATCTATCTCGATCCGTCTCAGTCCGGAAACACTTCCGGACACCCCCAGCTAACTTATGTCACAGATATATTCAAACCCAGAAGGAAAGTAAAGGACTCTTTGAAAAACTTTAGACGGCACGCGAAAGCCGATCCAACATTTTCGCACCTGTTTCCTCAATCTATCATTTCCTGCCTGATAGCGAGTACCATTCAACTTTCACAAAATAGTCTCCAGGAGATAACATGATTCAGTTCAAAGCTACGTCCACGTAAGAAAAAGCAAAAGTAGAAGGGAGGATTACCTATCGGCCTGCCATATATTTTCCTTTGCTGTAGTGCCATTCATGATATTTTCAACTGCAATCATTGCTGTCAGCATTGAATGATCTGTATTATTATATTTGTGCATTCCATTTCTGCCGATGAGAAACAGATTTTCTATGGTATCGGTATACCCCCTGATAATGTGAAAATCATCATAGGTACCGAAATATGCGGGATAGGCTTTCTTCATCCTGACAATGGTTGAATCCAGCACATCTTCCTTCTCAATGATGTCAAGCTCTGCTAATTCATTAATGGCAAAACTTGAGAGTTCTGCATCTGTTTGATTCCACAACGCATCCCCCTCTGTACAGAAATACTCCAAACCAATCCATACAGTATCAGGATTTTCCACCATATATGGACTCCAGTTATTGAATATCTGTATTCTGCCGATCTTAATATCTCTTTCCTGGATATATATCCAAGTATCCGGCACAATATTATTCATTGTCGGAATTGTTGTTTCATTTACTATTTTCATCTTTCGTAAAAGTACTCCGACCGTCATGAAATCACGATAGACCAGGCCATCAGCAACTTTTTTGACTTTATCCGGCGGAGCAGGAAACATCGTCTGAATAAGCTCTTTTACCGGCATAGTCGAAAAGGCAAAATCACATGTATAATCAGTAATGGTATTTGTTTTAGTGTTCTGTACTCTAACCTCCGACACCAGCCCTTCTGATACCTCTATTCCCACGACGTTGGAGTTCAAATGAATCTCGCCGCCCTTTTCAGCTACTCTTTTGGCAACTTCCTCCCAGAGTTGACCTGCTCCCAGTTTAGGATACAGGAACTGTTCAATCAGAGACGTTTCGCTCTTTTCCTGTTCAACTGTACTATCCTTGCCGAAAATGTTTTTCACAGCATGAATGAGAGTTTTCCTAACAGTTAACCCTTTTATACGTTGAGCGCCCCATTCAGACTTGATGCTTTCACACGGAACACCCCATACTTTTTCCGTATAATCTTTAAAAAAGGTCAGATAGAGTTCCTTGCCAAACCTGTTAATGAAAAAATCTTTGAGTGATTTTTCATTTCTGATCGGAAATGATTTACTCACAGCATAACTCATCCCGATTCTTATAATTCTCATCAGACCCAGGATTTTAAAGGTATGCCACCTGAGAGAAATCGGATAGTCGAAAAATGTGCGTAAAAATAACATTCTTGAGAGTCGTCGCCGAACCAGCATGACAATGTTTGTCTGTTCCGGGTCCGGTGCCCCGCCCTCTTCTGACACCAACACTTCCCGGTGCAAGATCCGATCATCGGAAGATGGTTTTCCCTGTAACGGTAATATATTCAGCCACCAGCGCATCACCCTGTCCGACTTGGTGAAGAACCTGTGGCCACCAATATCCATGCGATTGCCTTTATAGGTAACTGTTTTTGAAATACCACCGATATCTTCCGACATCTCAAAAATGAGCGGCTGAATGTCCGTCTTCTCAAGAAGTTCATATGCTGCAGTGAGTCCGGCAGGTCCGGCACCGATAATGACTGCGATTTTCTTTGTCATGATTTCTTGTTCTTGTGCGGAATAGCCATATTTCCTAAACGTTACCTACGTAATCAAGAACAGTGAGGTCGCAGAGTTCCACACTGTTTTCCACTACGTTCCCATATGAGATCAACCCATTGCTTTATCTTATATAAGGCAATGGCCAGCAATGCTCATGGGGATATGCAGCAAACGCTTTTGGTTCGGTGACAGAAAAGGTGGAAAAGAGAGATGCCCTCCATGGGGGAGTTTTCCCATGGAGGGCATAATTCGGTGGTGTTGGCTTACTGCTGACCGTTTTTCTGAATGGAAGGTATGAACATAGGCCAGGGAAAAGATGAGGTTGTGTTATTTCCATAATCCCCGATCAGATTCAACAGGAGAATATCTCCCCGGTCAGTACAACTGGGTGAACAGGTATCATCTTCCCGGGAAAGCTGGTAGTAGCCAGACTGGAAAAGAAGCTGGGAGCCGTCAGGAGCCCAGATGGGGAAGAAGTCATTGAATCCTGTCGTCAGCTGGGCTGATGTCGGCGTGGTGTCTTCAGTATTAATGATAAAAATCCCTTTATAGGAAACGGTATCGGCCCACTTTTTCGAGTAGGCAAGCCATATTGAATCCGGACTCCAAGAAGCCGGGGCAATTAACTCGCTCCAACCGACTGTCATGTTACTATTTGCCGTGTCAAGGGTCTTCAGGGCAGTGCCGTCGGAGGAACTTATGGTCCTCAGTTCGTAAAAATATTTATAATTGGGCACGATAACAGTGCTGGTATACTGTCGCCACAGATAGGCAATCTTACTGCCATCCGGACTCCAGACTGGCCATAAATGAGAAAGGTTACCCAGGTCAGCGCCCACTGAGGTAAGCTGGGTATGTGAGGTGCTGTCTGGCTTCACCTTATAGAGAAAATATCCGGTAGTGTCATACCCAGAGTAGACCAACCACTGTGAATCCGGACTCCAGGAATACTGTCCGGCAGCTACACTTATATTGCTGGCACCTGCATTATAGGTGCCGGAGACCTGGACTGGGACTGTGCCGTCACTGTTGGCAACCATCAACAGACTGTTTACCTGGTATGCAATCATGGATCCGTCTGGACTGACCACTACGGCCTTATCACTGTCCGAAGCAGAGTGTACTGCACTCAGATCTGTTTGGCCCAAACCATTCTCATTCATCCGCCAGACTCGATCTGAATAATTCGGAGCAATTAAATCCGAAGTATAAACATTATAATACACCTTACTGTCAGTTGAGAAACTGGCGTTACTGTCTTTGACCGCGTTGGTCGTCAGTTGTGTAAAGGAGCTTCCATCCGGCTTGATTTTGCACACTTCCTGATAAGATTCTCCTGTTCCACCAACTTCGGCGGTAAAAGCAATCCATTCCCCATCCTTACGCCACGGCTGAATATTATCATTGTTCCCCTCAGGCCAGGTGCCTCCCATAAGATAACTTTTCCCAAGACCTGTGGCAGTAGCATCGGTTGTCAGCTGTACTACATTAGTTACCTTGGAGGTATCTGAGACGCCTTTGGTGCCCCAGTCGGTTGCAGCACAGACAGACGAGCAGGTAATCAACAGAATGACAAGACTTATGAATGGTACAGTTAATCCTTTGCGACTCGACATTGTTTCCCCCCATTTCTAACTCAACAAAATAGTAAGATATCAACTTACACTGTAAATTATTTTTTCAATTTCCCAATTTACTTATATCACGACACCGCCATATCAACAAGCAGTTAGTAATTGCCCACAGCGCACCATTTCCTCAAGATTTTTCGTTGCTATAAGAAGTTACTCCTCAGATATCAAGCAGATATCGGCTGTTCAATTCATCATTCACATTACGTTTTTAAAAAAAAATTTCATGAATGAGCATTCACTCGTTACCTATTTTTTGTTTTTTTGTTCGAGAAGCGATTTGATTCGCTCTAGATTAATTCCAGCTCCGGGAAAACCGGGATCGAGTTCAACCGCCTGTTGACAGTGTATAGCTGCCTGATCATACTCACCACGTTCTGCATAAAGGATGCCCAGGTTGTTGTGAGCACCGGCAAAGGCCGGGTTACTGCGCAGGGCCGCCAGGAAGTAATATCTGGCCTTCTCAGTATCCCCACCCTCTCGGTAAAGCAACCCCAGATTGTTCTGCAGCCCGGCATCATTCGGACTGTCTGTAAGCTGCTTCTGCAAAGTGGCTATTCTCTCTTCAAGCCCCCGGATCAGAGGAGACAGATCATGCATGTTTTTCTTTGCATCCTCATATTCCGGCTCAATCCCCAGGGCCTTGACGAAGTGCTCCTTTGCCTCAAGATACCGTCTATCCTGAGCCAGTAACACCCCTGCATTACTGTGCGCCTCGGCATAATTCGGGTAGAGTTCAAGAGCCACCAGATAATGATGCAAGGCTTCATCCCGCCTGCCCAGTGAAGCAAGACTATTCCCCAGGTTATAGTTGGCCTCGGCAGAATCGGGTTTAAGCCGCAAGGCAGTCAGGTAGTGCTCTATTGCCTCATTTTTCCTGCCGCTGCGATCCAGGGCGTCACCAAGATTGTTATGAGCAATCCAGTTGTTCGGATAGACAGTGACTGCATGTGTAAAAAGGGTGCTGCTTGATCGCCAGCGAGCTGCCTGGTTGTAACTGAGAAAGGAAAAGACAGCCAGCAATGTGCAGGCGGCAATCGCTATCAACCATCGCCACAGCTTGCTGCGTCGGCTCACTGTCGCCCCGATCCAGGTCAGAGCAATGATCAACCCGATGAGGGGAATATAGCTATAACGGTCCGCCACCCGATGCGGTCCGTCATGAATCATCCCCATGACAGGCAGCAAGGTAATGACAAACCACAACCAACCCATGAGCAGAAAGGGGAAACGTTTTCGAAAGAGAAAGGCAAAGAGGGTGATGCAACCCACAAACAGGGCTGCGACAACAAGGAATGTAACTTCGGGAGTTTCGTTATATGGATAGAGAACGGTCAGGCCAACCGGGCAGAAGAATTTTTCCAGGTAATGCTGGAAAAACATGAGAAAGTCATACTGCCAATACGGAGAAAGAGTCTTTGATTCTATGTGCAGATCCTGCATAGCGCCGGTGCTGATCAGAACAAAGAGAGCAGCTATCAACAACAGTCCTGATTTTTCGAAAAGGATACGACCCAGCGATATACTCGCAATTTCCGCCCGCTCAGCAACACGACCAGCAGTGCTTAACCGCTGCAAAGGCCAGAAATCGAGGAGCAGCAAGACCAGAGGCAGAGTGATCATCATGGTTTTGGAGAGTAGCCCCAGGAAATAGACCAAGATGAGCAGAAGAAGATACCAGGACCACTGCCTTTCAACCGCCTTCGTGTACACCCAGAGAGAAAGTATCCAGAAAAACCCGCACAGCAGATCCTTTCGGTCAGCCACCCAGGCCACAGACTCGACATGTAGGGGATGCACAGCAAAAAGAGCAGCGGCAAATCCACTTGCCCATATCGCTCCGGTTATTTTCCTGAGGACGAGAAAGAGGAGCAGCGTGTTTAGGAGATGAAGAAGAAAACTGCTGAAATGGTGCCCGGCGGGATCAAGTCCGAAAAACTGATAATCAGCGGCATGGCTCAGCCATGTTAACGGATGAAAGTGGCCATGCAGATGGGTGGTAAACGCCCAGCGCATGGTTTCCAGAGTCACGCCCTGTTGGATATGTTTATTTTCCGTAATGTAGATCGGATCGTCGAAATTAACGAACTCGAAACTTGTCACCTGCAGAAAAACCACTGTAACCAGGATGGCAAGAAGAGAACAAACCAGGAAGATGATTCGTGGACGGCCTGCAGCCATTCCGCTCTGTTGCATTCCGTTCGTATTCACAGGCTGTGTATCCGGGCAGAAAGGTTAAGCGAATCCAGAACGCTTTGAATTTCCTGCCTGTACATATCATTCATGATAAATACCGTATCGGCTTGAATGGTGGTCAGAAACTCCGGAGACACAACCAACTGTCCGGAACCGGGTATGTATTTCCCTTGTTTGCCGGGATTAATATCGACAACATATTCAATGCTGTCCGCATCAGCTAATTGATTGAGGAGTGTCACCCCCTTTGATCCAGCCCCCCACAACACCATTTTTCTCCCGAGGTGCAATTCTGTCGCTATCAGTTCCTCAACTTTTTCATGTCTCTTCCTTCCACAGAGAGCAAACTCCTCCGTCAGCCTGAAAAGAGCATCTTCAGCCATCCCTTTCCGGGAAAAAATGGTCATGTTCTTCTCTGCCCGGGGAAATGCATCGACGAACAGATACTGTTCACCAAATCCGGATTGTATCTCTGTAAAACGAAAACCGGTACGTCCAAGAATATATTGGAGGGATAATGGAGTAAAATATGAATAATGTTCATAGATAACATCCCATATCGAACACTGTTCCAGCATATACGCTCCATTTGGAATTTCCAGAAAAAGGAGTGCATCTTCATCAGTCATGGCCTGACGTATGGTTTTCAGAAAATGGACAGGGTCCGGCAGATGTTCCAGTACATGCCGAGAGATATAGCACTTTGCCGGAATATCAAAATAGTGCTCGGTAAAGGTATGGGAAACGATATGGATACCCGAGACACCATCTTCTTCAAGAGGATCAGCAGTTGGTTCAAATCCGGTGCCCGTGCAGTTTCCCATACGGCTGAAAAGCCGCAGAAACTCTCCTGTGCCGCAGCCGATATCGATTATCCCCTGCCCGTAGAGATTGCAGGTGTCCAGCAGTCTTTCCACCTGCTGGGCAGCATAGGTCCGGTATCGTTTTGAGAAATGCAGGGAATTCTCATATCCCGGCTGATAGCTGATAATGGCCGGATTAAATTGACGATTGTAGATATGAGAGCAGCGGTCACAAAGAACCAGTTCAATCCCCCCTCTGGTGACAGCTTGAGCCTCCTCAACAGATCGACGAAGAACGTTGCAGAATACCGGCACATTTGGCATCCGGACAAGAGACGCGCTCTCTATACCATCGCAAACCGGACAGGGCATATGTGATTGCAGATTCGTCATATGTGTACAATTGTTATCAAAACTCTTGGTGTTCATTGGACATGGGAAAAAGTTCACACTCTATAGCCAATGACGTTAAGCAATTTCGAATTTCTTCCAGATAGACGGGGTTCATGGCAAGGATGATATCCGGTTGAACGTTCACAAGACTTTCGGGTGCAACCACTCGATGCCCACTACCAGGAAGGTACCTGCCCTGTTTATGGGGATTGATATCCACCACCGAATTAACGGTTGCCGGACATTTCAGTGTTGCCAGAAAGGCGACCGCTTTTGAGCCCCCTCCCCAGAGAACCACTTTCTTGTTCTGTGCATGCCATGACTGTAGTAACTGTTGCCATCTGTCTATATGCTGCCTGACGGCTACGGAAAACGAGTCAACAAGGCTGTCAACATGATGGCCCTGATCGGTTTCAATGGACTCTGTCGCCGGGGTATCTTTCGGCAGGGCCTCAATCATCAGATATTGGTGATCATATCCATTTGTGACGGAAAGGACCTTAAAACCGCTTTGCTGAAAAAGAGTAACGAGCGATTCACGGGTGAAATATGAGCAGTGTTCATAGTATATATCCCAGAATCTCGATTCCTCAAGAATCGGCCTGACATCCGGAACCTGGAAAAAGACAGTCGGTCTGTTGCCAGGAGCGATCGATTTACGGACCAGCCCGAGAAAATGATGCACATCGGGGAGGTGTTCAAGGGTCATTTTACAGATAATACAGTCCGCTTGCTCCCCCTCATACTTCTCAGGAAACAACTGCTTATAAAAGGTCACATTCTCAGAGAGTACCGCCTGTGACCTTTCCGCGACATAGGAAGGGTCATAGCCGATGCCCCTGTTATTTCCCATGCTGCACAAGAGATTCAGGAAATCGCCCTTGCCACAGCCGATCTCAAGGATGGTCTTGTTGCGAAGCCTGTAACTATTGAGCAGAGTGGATGCAAGTTCGTGATTGAATGTATTGAAAACGTCAGAGTGCGTCTGAGTTTCTTCGTACTTCCGGTTGTAGATGCAAATCTGCGGATCGTATGCAGCGTTAAAAATAAACCCGCAGGCTGAACAGTGGACCAGTGAGACATCTCCCCTGCTGATGCTTGTGGCTTCCTCAAGGGTTTGACAGAGAATAACGCTGTTGGCAGGCTGTGCTGCACAGCAGTAAAAAGGTTCGTTTCCCACTGCTTGCCCGCACGAGGGGCAGGTAACGGCTAAACCGTTCATGCCATAGACTCCTGGTATTTCTCACGGAACATCTTAAAATAATTTGAAAAAATTATTATCCAGATCATGAACTGTAAGAAAACAGAGCTGACATCATAACCGAGATAGAGCGCAGCACTCATTGCTGCTGTAACAGGATACTGTTGCAGCACTCCAGGCAGCAGCGGTTCCAGGTATATCAAGAGGACGGTTGCAATAAGTAAAATAGCAACACTGGAAACTTTATTGCTGTCTCTGAATTTTTTATTTAATGCAGCGACACAAAGAAACAGAAAAGCTGCGGCCATACTCAAGACCTGCGGCAGAATGGTGAGATACTCCCTGAACGGCACACTCTTGGCGGAAAAAATCGGCTGTACTGCAATATTACCAAGCGTCAGATCGACATGATGAGCGACTATCAGCACCCCACCGTGATCAGGGTTTTTCCGATCCGCAGTCTGCTGCAACGACCATTCAGCCGGTTCTTCTTCTCCCTGCGGCCACACTTTCATATAATAGTGGGTCTTAAGGGGGAAGGTCTTCACCCGGGAGCGAAACAGATAGGTTTTGCCGACTTCCAATACATATGGCAGGGCAACGGAAAGATCGTTGCTGGGCCTTGTGTTGATGGCAAAACCACCCGGCCCGCTTTTGGGGAAAGTATACCAGTGGATGGCTCCAACCGGAAACCAGCCACAATGAGGCTGACCGCAATCTATCGGTGAATCGGTATGTCCGTTCCAGTGCAGGATCAAGCCGAGACCGGGTCTGACACTTTCCGGGGAATCATAGGCAGAAGAATCTACACCGTTCAGGGTAACAGGAACAAGAATCTCATAACTTGACCAGGCCTCATCACCGAGGGCCAGAGCGCGGTCATAGCCAACAGAATCCGGTGCTGTGCGGATACCGAATTTGGTCATTTCCCACATTCCGTCAACCACCTGGACAGCATTCTGGATGCTGTCCACCTCTGCCCATTCCACCCTGTACGGCAGAGGCCATGGCCCACTCTGATAGTCAACGGTCACATGCCGGACATCCCTGCTCTTGTCTTTCAGGATCCTGGTAATGTTAATGCTGTTGTTTCCGAACTGCAACGCATGGGCATCAATTTCAACGTTAAAATCTCCGGGAGCAGATAACCGCCTGGAATCCGGGCCGATATGCAGAGGTTGCTCCCCTCCCTCATTTACACTGAAAGACAAGGAAGACACCTGATCGTGGTTGTTGATACGACCAAAAATATTCACCCGTGGCTGGGCCAGACCGGGAAAACCGAATTGCTGTTCTTCTCCGTACCATAACTGGATGGCTTCCGTTGCCTGAGTCTCAGGAATTGAAAAACAAATAAGGAAAACAAGGCAGGCAACACAACAGCATAGGAGGGTTCTCCCGCTCAGCATATCAAACAACCTTCGGGAATGGTACCGGGATAATAAACCGACCGCCCCTATCACGATAGCTCTGCTGCTGCCGCAGGATCTCATCGGCCAGGTTCCAGGAAAGCAGGAGTACATAGTCCGGCTGCTCGGCAAGGAGTTTCTCCACAGGAAAAATGGGCAGACGATTCTCGCCCATGAACCTGCCATGCTTGACAGGATTTTTATCCACTATCCAGAGGAGATCATCGCGCCCAATTCCACAGAGATGAAGCAAGGTTGCTGCCTTGGCGGCAGCTCCGTAGGCAGCAACAGATTTCCCCTTCTTTCTCAAATCCGCCAACAATATTTTCAGGGCAGCACAGAGCTTTTTTATCTTGTCGACAAAATCAAGATAGGAGTCAATATCTGACAGTCCCCTCTCTTCTTCGACTTGCAAAAGATCCATAACCGCAGGGGAACAGTTTTCATCTTTATTGATGAACAGACGCAGCGAGCCACCCTGGACATCCTGGTGCTGCACATCATTGATGAAAAGCCCATGACGGCGAAACAGAGTATCAAGGGCTTTGAGGGAAAAGTAGCAATAATGTTGGTGGTAAATGGTATCAAATTCTCCTTGACCGAGAAGATCACCAACCCAGGGAACCTCAACGGTCATCAACCCGTCGTGCTTGAGGAGATGAGCAGATGCCCGTATGATTTCATTCGGTTCCGGGACGTGGGCAATAACGTTGTTTGCAATAATAACATCGGCATACCTGTTTTCCGCAGCAAGTTTCTCGGCCAACTGCACGGTAAAGAACTCTTTGATGACCGGAATGTTTTTTTTCTCCGCTTCACCAGCTGGTCCTTTTGCCGGGTCAACACCAAGAACGGGTATATTCTCACGGACAAAATTTATGAGCATATAGCCATCGTTACAGGCTATTTCAAGAACCATGCTCGAAGAATCAAGCAACTTGCGCTTTCCTATTTCACAGGCATAGTTGGCTGCATGACGGATATATGCCTCTGACACCGAGGAATAATAGGGGTAATCCTGCTGAAAAAGTATTTCAGGAGAAACTGTTTCGCGTATCTGCAGGAGATTGCAATCGGAACACCAGACAAGGTTCAGCGGCACAAGCAGTTCCGGTTCACTCAGCTGTTTTTCGTTCAGAAGACGATCAGCAATGGGGGGAGTACCAAGGGAGAAAATCGTTTGCAGCTGCTGGTTCCTGCAAGAGCGGCAGGCTGTTTCAATGATGTACCCGTTTTCGCTCATGATCTCATAGAGAAAGAATGATTATTTTATCCAACGCAGGTTTTTATCGAGCTGTCCGCTCCGCATAAGTTCTCGAAGATGAGCAATACGGTTATATTTCGGTCCTTCGAATTCTCCCTGTTTCAAACCAAGAGAGGTATAAAAGTTCAGCAGATCCCGGATAGACCGATCAACGGTCCATTCAGGAACAAATGATGGCACTATGGCAGCTATCTTCTCAGAGGACACCTTGTAACAACGTTTGTCCGGTCCTGCATCCGGAGCATATTCCACCTCGCAGTTTGGGACAATCTGACTGACGGATTCGGCGACCTGGCGAATCTGATAATTTTCAGCCGTATCTCCAACATTGAAGACCTGATTATGTACCAATGCAACCGGCACATTCAGGACCGCGATAAAAGCCCGACAGATGTCCGCGATGTGGACAAAAGGACGCCAGGGACTACCATCACTTTTGATCAAGACTTTCCCTGTGGTATATGCCCAGGCGACAAGATTATTGACGACCAGGTCAAAACGAATCCGGGGGGAATAGCCATGAGCGGTGGCACACCTGAAAAAAATGGGACTGAAATGGTTATCCCCCATTTTCGAGAGACGTTGTTCTGCCAGAATCTTCGAATGGGCATATGGGGTGACCGGGTTCATTGGGGAATTTTCATCGATCATATCTGGACCGGAAGCCCCGTAGATACTGCAAGAGGAAGCGAAAAGAAAGTATTTTACCCCTGCTTTTTTGGCCAGTTCCGCCAGCCGTACCGTGGCCAGGTAGTTTATCTCCATGGTCAGCTGCGGATCGAGGTCGCCAAGTGGGTCGTTGGAAAGCCCAGCCAGATGAATTACTGCGTCACAACCTGCCACATCCCCGGCAGTGACATCCCGAATATCCTTGTGAAGCGAAGGTACCGGCACCGGTGCTTGGCCAAAGAGAGACGATTCATAGAGGTCGCTGTCAATCCCTTGGACCTGGTAGCCGTGTGCCGTGAGCATGGGAATCAAAAGAGAACCTATATATCCATTATGTCCAGTGACAAGGATTTTCATGATTGCAGCTCCGGTATCCAGAAGGCTGAACCGGAGTTCCAGAGCTTCTTCAGATATTCCCAGTCACCCACCGTATCCATACATTGCCACTCCCCTTCATGCTGCCAGGCCATAAGCTGATGATCGGTTATCAACCGGTTGATGGGTTCTGCCTCCCACTGTTCGTCGTCACTATGGATGTAATTGAGCGCTTCCGGCTCAAGAATGGCATAACCACTGTTGACCCATCGGTCTGTCATACGTGGTTTTTCCTGGAAACCGGTAACCTCAGCGCCAGTCAGTTCCATAATGCCGAAACGTGACTTTGGATGTACGGCGGCAACAGTTGCCAAGCGTCCGTGGCTTTTATGAAAATCCATCATCCTATCAAGTTGCAAGTCGGAGAGCCCGTCACACCAGGCAAGAAAAAAAGGCTGTTCATCAAGAAAAGGACGAATACGTCTCAACCGTCCTCCCGTACGTGTATCCGGGCCGGTATCAACTAACTGAACACAGAGGGATGCGTTTTGAGAACAAAGGCTTATGCTCTGTGCTGATTTTACTATTTGAACAGTTTTAGCAATAGGCTCCAGGTACTCCTGCAGCGCCGCAACAACCTGTTTTGACTGATAGCCGACGGCTATCACAATCTCGTCAATTCCATACACCTGAAAATAATGTATGATATGACAAATAATGGGGATCCCGCCAATGGCAACCAGCGGTTTGGGCATATTTGTGCTTTCAGCGCACATACGACGACCTTTTCCCCCGGCCAGGATCACAGCTTTCATTCTCTATCCAGACAAACAAAATTCTTTGTTTTCATTGGTTAGTCCCCATTTCCTCTATGGGCCATGTGCTTCCCGAAACGGATGAGCACACTCTCCATTCCGGGAAAAAAGACAAGCACCGGATCAGCAAGAAGCCTGGCCCAGTTTTGATGTATACCCAACCATTTCAACACAGCTGTCTGGCAGGAAAATTTTTCTTGAACAGTAAGTTCTTTTATCCGACCGATACATTTAAAGTATTCTGCTAAAATTCGCCAGTGAGGAAAAACAAACCTGCCTTTGAGTTTCGGATCAAACCATTGTCCACGCATGTGGTGGGCGGGCATGGCACAGATAGATCGTTGCGGATGATCCCGACAGAGAAACAGCGGCTCGGCCAGAAAGGCAAATTTTCCGTGCAGGCCAAGTTCTGCCCGCAGCGGCCGATCAGAAGCGATATAACTTCCGATAAGAGGTGTTTTTTCGAGGACATTCCTGCGTATCACTCCAAACACCTCATAGATATCCAGATCTGTGCGGATAAGAGCATTGAATCGTTCTGGGGCGCTATCAGAAGCAAGAGGGTAAGGATTTATGGAATCATGCCGGATGACTTTTCCTGTCTCGTTGATCACATTAACCTGAGAATGGCAGAGCACTGTATCGTTGTTCTTTTCAAGAAGTTCGACACATTTTTTCAGATATTCCGGACCGAGTTCATCATCATGGGCTGCCCATTTGAAGTATTTACCCTTTCCAGCATGAAAAACCCTGTTGAAATTTGCCGCAGCTCCAATGTTTTCCTGGTTACTGAGATACTGTACACGATTATCTCTTTCAGTAAATTTTCGGCAGATTGCAGGTGTCCCATCGCTTGATGCATTATCACAGATGATGAGCTCAAAATCCGTAAAAGATTGGCAGAGAATAGACTCTATTGCATTATCGATAAAATTTGCGCCGTTATAGACGGGCATACCGATAGTCAGAAGAGGGGAGGCATCATATAAAGACATATTAATATCGCACTGATTATTCAGGCAAAAATGCCTTTTTTTACTGTTCCAGCCATTTTCTTCACTAGATACTGAAATGAAACAACGCAAAAGGCAAGAGAGCTCAAAAAAGAATAGAGAAAATGCAGAGGAATTGTCTTCAAAAAAAAGAACAACCCCTTTTTTTTATAGAAAAAAAGGAAGATATCTCTGTTTACTGCGAGAAACGATAAGAAGAACAGGAACGCTGCCGGCAAAAAGAGTGCGTTGACGAGAATGAAAGAAAAACAGAGCAGTGTCAGACAGCACAGAACAACAGAGAGCCTGCTCTTGCGGTTGATGTTCATGTCATTGTGCATTGTGCCATACTGGTAGATAAGTCTGCTCCAGGGAATAGCTCGTAGAAAGAAATCAGTATGGAGCATGGAAAACAGAGACCATGTTTTCAAATGGGTAACCTTAATGGTTTTATCGAGGAGAATGGTGCCACCTGCCTGTTTCAAGCGATAACCCAGTTCGATATCTTCAATTGAAGGTTTCAGATACTCTTCGTTAAAGCCCTTCAGTTCAATAAACCGGCGTCTTAATATAGCTCCGCAGCCAGTCCAGAATGTAAAAGCTTCGCTTCTGGAATGCTGATGGGTGTAATGGTGCAGCAGGTTCTTATACTGCGAAACAGTATTCTGAGCCGGCGGCTTATCATCATAAGAACCAAATACAGCATCCGGTGACGGTGTTACTGAAAAAGCTCTACCGACACTTAAGCAAATGTCTTCAGGAAGAAGTACGTCGGCATCCACAAACAGAAGAATGTCCCCGGATGCCTCTGCAACCCCTGCATTTCTGGCACGGCCAGGCCCCCCACAGACCGGAAGGCGAATTGTTTTAAGGTCTATGCCTTCAACATGTGGCAGTACCTGCCCCGTATCACCATCAACAACTATGATGATTTCCAATGGAGGAGGTGCACACTTCCCAATACTTTCAAGACATTGCTGAAAAGGTGTATCTACTTTGTCAGTGGGAATTATAAGCGATATAGAACGATGCATTATGAGAACAAAATGAGAGTTAAGTGACAGGAAATCTCTTTGTCGGGCTAGCCTGCAGAAAGTCAAAAAACGTACTCTCAGCCAATGCTTAACATTACAAGCAATCCCGACCAGGTCTCTTTGTTACTCATCCCGGAAAAAAGCGGCGCCATCACACACGACCATCCCCAGTCACACCAGCAACCCTCCGACCAAAATATATGTTAACCCTACAATACGACAAATTAAAAGACAACATTGAAAAATCGTTGCCTTTGAGCTGCCACAAATATAGTGTCCTTCTCTATTTCGTGCAGTTGTGACTTAGCCGAACACAGACCATGGATTATATGTTTTCTGCTTCCAAGGTACTGCATGTGACAGTGGCCTGTGGGAGCGGATTCATCCGCGAAAAATCCCTGGCCTGAAGCTGTAGTTGTAGTTCTTGCCACCCTCTGTTCGCGATTGAAACCGCTCCCACCTTTTCTCTCAATTGGTCTCTGCCAATTATCTTCACTAAGCAGAGTTCTCTGTCGTCTGAAGTATGACTTTGACAAAAAAATACCAACCAACCGATCTCTTCAGAAAAATATTGAGTGAAGATAGCGATGACCTCATCCACGGGATAATATAAAAAATACAGAAATGATTTCAGACATACCCACGACAGAAGAATCATTCTCACAAAAGCCTACTGATTTCAATAACGTAAGGAAAACATCCGGACGTAAGAAATTTTATAGTATTTCTTACAGAAAAAACAGTACCGGCATTGTCTGATTTATGAAGTAATTTATTTTAGATATTACTTCTGTAAAAGTCTGGATTTCGAAACGGATTTACGCTAAACTGGTAAGTAAAGGAAGAAAGAAAAGTATTAATATTTTTTCTAGAAGGCTATTGCAAAGCAATTAAAGAGAAAATTGCCTCCAATCCGCTAAGGATGAATTATTATGTTACCAACTAACAAGTTTGAACATATGCTCCTCGGAAAAGCACTTCTGCTTTTTGCAATAACTCACTTACACTTATTCTGCAGCTTGGCCGCTGCAGAGCCAATAGCCCTTTTCAATGAGGATGAATCAGAAAAACTCAATTATCCGGAAGACGAATGGGTACTTGAAGTGACTCTCCATCAAAAAGACCTGGATGCTATACGAGACATTCAAGCCTACAGTGACGGAACTTCTTCCCCAGAGGAAAATATTCCGGGGCCAATTGTACACATCGTTGATCCGGAATCAGAAGGCGATATCTATAAGTCATCCATTCCGTTACGACTCCTTATCTATCTGAAGAGTCGACTGGCACCAATTAATATTGAGACATTAACCGTCAAAGGAAAGCGCGGAATCTTCACGTTAAATATCACAGATCGCATAAAATCATTCATGCGACTACCAGAGGGTGATGAAAACGCCGACTACGTTATTGATGCCAAAATTCCGAAATTAGGTACAGGACGCTACCTGATCACCCTATCCTTAGCCGACATTGACGGTAACCAGGAAGAGCAGAAAGCATTTTTAGAAGTTAGATGACAGGGAGTCCGCATAACAAAAAACAGAACAGCTTTGTAGAGGTCACAGCAAAGAGCAATATCCTCCCGCCTGTTTGAGTCCTCCGGATCCTGTCGTCTATTCCGGCGACAACAGGTTCGTTTAGTGTTCAGCAACAGATAATCGAGGAGTGGGTCCTCTGAAAATGGCCCCCTCCCCGTCTCCCGGTAAAAACAGACAGGGTTCCTGCCCAAGGAACAAATCAGTTGTCTATCTCACCATCACAATCATTGTCCAATCCATCAGCCCATCGTCCTCTTCTGTTATCAGGATGACCAGGGTAGACAAGACCATTGCTATTGTCACAGTCGCCATCACACTCAGACCAGCCGTCTCCATCAAGATCATTCTCCTCACAGCCAGGAGTACAAGCCTCATCAATGAACCCGTCACAATTGTTATCTATACCATCATAACAGATTTCATAATCAAGACATTGACTGCTGCACCCTTCATCCACAACGCCGTCACAATTGTTATCTATACCGTCATCGCAGATTTCGCTGCTTCCCGGATTAATGGTTGCATCATCGTCATTGCAGTCATTTTCGCATACTGTCCAGCCATCTCCATCAACATCAGTTTCACAGGAACCGGAATAGTTCAGGGCAGCAAAGGCCTGCACAAGACCACTGCCATACGTAGGGTCATATCCCGCTATGCCGAGATCCTTGGCCGAACCGGTAAGGACTGCCCGTACCATGTCCGGAGTGATACTTTCATCCTGGGCATAGAGTAGAGCCGCAACAGAAGCGACATGTGGCGTTGCCATGGATGTACCCCTGTAGCTGTAATACCCCCAGCCTGTGGTCTCGGAATAGGTTTCCTGCAGTATCCCGCTGTCATCATTCCCTCCCCCTGGTGCCACAAGATCAAGGCCGGTGCCACCATTTGAATAGGAGGCTATCGTTTCATCATCACCCACAGCACCCACTGCAATTGTTGTTGGATAAATTGCCGGGTAAGAAACATTTTTTAGCCAGCTGTCATTCCCTGAAGCGCAGACAACCGTCACATCGTTATTATAGACATACTCTAAAGCCGGGTCCAAAAGAGGGTCAGACGTTATCTTCGACGTTGCCTTTAAACCGAGACTCATATTGATGACCTTGGCTCCTTCATTTACCGCAAAGTAAAGTCCTTCTGCTATGGTTGCCGTGGAACCGCCGCCATCATCATCAAGTACCTTCACCGGCATGATACAGGCATCATGGGCCAATCCGGCAACACCGGTACCATTATCGGTACTCTGGGCGATCGTCCCGGAAACATGGGTGCCATGCCCGTCACCGTCAACGGGTTCATCATTGTTATCAATGATATTACTGCCGGGCAAGATATCAACACAGGTAATACCATCAACAGCACCTTCCCTTCTCAACCCGGTATCGAGAACTGCCACTGAGACATCCTGACCGGTCGACAATTCCCAGGCTAACCCACTCTGGACCATGGGAAAATTCCATTGCCGGCCATACAAGGTGTCATCAACTGACACCTCAAAGGCTTCATATCGCATATTCAACCCGGCTCTCCGTCCTTGCGAACGTAAGGACCTGACATGCTCGGCTTCTTTTCCGCGCATGACACTGACGACTGTCAAATCAGCTCGGGGATAGTACTTAACAACTCGATATCCTGAAGGAATATCCTGAGGCTTTCCTGCCATAACAATCTGACCGGCAATAAAGGACTCTTGTTTATTATCAGCAGCAAAAAGTTGAGTAGCTGTAAATACCAAACAACCTATGCCCATACAGAACACACAACCTTGTGCGTAGATTTTTTTCATACCATCTCCTTTGGTCCAGTTTACCATGTTGAACATCAGTAGCAACTCGCCCCGACCCTCTATTCCAAACCGTAATCAATCCTGACCATCTCTGTCTGTTGCTATTCCGGAAAAAAAAGGGACTGCCTCCGAACCAGCCCCTTGTAAAGCACACCGTCCCCCACCCGAACCTTACATTTTAACCCTACAATACAAGTAGTTAAAAGACAAGATTGAAAAACGCGCACCTCATAGTTCACCCATAACCCACTGTTTTCCACAGTTTCTTTCAATTGAAATCCAGGAAAATACAGAATGTGCTCCATCGCCTCAAACATATCGTCATACGTTTCAGTAGTTAGAATTACTTCTACCTGTAAGACAGAAGTAATTATTTTACATATCTATTCACAGGTTCTTATCAGGGGTTATGAAAAGGCTATACATCAAGAACGACCCCTCTTTACATATAGACCCGCATCAGCAAAAGGCGAACATACCGGCCAGACATCAACTCCCTCAAGTTGTCGATGATGCCGAACATCTCGCAGCGGAGGCAGACAGGCTGGCGAAACAGTTGCAACCAGGATAGCATCGGTATTTTTTCCCCAGTTGTCCTGGCAAAGAATTTGATAAAGCCCCTTGGCTTTCGCTGCGAGTACATTGTCACTCATATTCTCTCCCCGTTCTTTGTTGATGGTATCGCAATCCAGTCGGTTTGCGACCGCTTATTGTTTCCGAGGAGGTTTGGTAAGTAATAACCATTCCATTTTCACTTCTTAAGTAACAGCAAATGGTTACAAAAACAGGGGCAACTTGACTGCATTGCAAAATGCAAATGATTTTCGATGTCCAATGAAATCTGCAACACAAAAGAGAAGAGATAGTCAGAAGATTTTATATGACTTTTTTTAAGGGGAGATGATTATTGTCTGGGATTTATCAAGGGGTTCTCTGTGGAAATCCAGAATCTGGCAACATACAAAGAAACCTGACGGGAGACATCCCATCAGGCTTAGCGTTACATTCAAAAAATCAATTACATGCTTCCGCTTCAGGATGGTCGAGACAGACAAGTGATTTCAACTCAGCGACTTGAGTAGCAAGTTCCTGAATACTTGCAACAACAAGGGGGGTAAGTTTAGAATAATTAACCCCCCACCCAACTTCATTATTCGCTGTGGCCTCTACCGCCTGAGGAAATACCCCATAAACCTCTTGAGCAATGAAACCTGTATCTGCCATACCGTTTTCCTTCCAGGTGAAATCACGTGGGCGAAGAGCTAGAATCTCACTTAATCCATAAGATACATCCTGAATATCTTCCTTAAGACGTTCGTCTGAAGTCGTGGTCCAGGCAGTACCTCCGTAAGCAAGATATACCCCTGTTAAATTGTTGAAACCATTATTTGTTACATACAATCTATCACTGTTATATCCATAAAACATATTCGCTTTCAGAGTTCCATCAAGATTATGAATATCGAAAATGGGCATATTGGTATTACTTAAATTCGAACTGCGCCGTAATTCGATACCACCGTTGCTGGTAGCACTACTTGCGGTTGAATCAATACGAATTTGTCCTCCTATAACATGCAGAGTCTCTGCGGGAGCCGCCGTACCAATACCAACATACGCTGAAGAATCATCATAATAAACCTCTGCACCTCCATTTTTACCGTTATCGTTATACTGAAGTTGGCCATCAGTACCAGCAACCCTGTTAGTGTTCAACGGAACAACAACAACATTGCTCTGAGAAAGTGCAAGAGTGGAAAACCCCATCAAAAATATCGCTGTAATTATCAATCTCTTTTTCATTCTCCCTCCTTTATGAGTTGTTTCTGGAAAACATCAATTTTGGCTGCATGTAATGATAACTTCTAAAAACCACAAACAGGTAACTACCTCTGGATAAGAGATAACTTTGTTAACAGAAAAATGATGGTGTTGTCTCACCAGAATGGATACTGGGGCAGGTCGCCACCCACATCGGACAAACACCAAAACTCTCTACGGTTCGTTTCTGATACGAAGACAGATAGTTAGGTGAATCAGAGCGACGGCAACAATGACATGGAGATGTGGGTGCCACGTAACAGAGTTGCCGAAGAGACTGATTCGCCATTCCAACAGCTGAACAAAGAGGCCAAGCCACCTACTTCAACACAGGGTGGGGAGTAGTCTCAGTGGCTGCAGGCAATACAGGATACACCACGTTCGGCTGCGTGCCCGTGGTAGTCAGCAGGAAAGTATAAATAGCATCCACTTCGGAGCCGGTTAAGGAAATGCCGAGCTGGGCTGAACCCATAATCTGCACGGCCTCTTTTAGGGACCAGACCTTGCCGGAGTGAAAATAGGGAGCAGTCAGTTCGATATTTCTTAAGGAAGGTGATTTAAAAACATATTCATCATCGGTGGATTTTGTTACCTCAAAACGCCCCTTGTCATTGCCCATCACAGACGTTGCGGGCCGCTCGACCACCCCAAAAGAAAAATAATCTTCACCGCCCATATTCATGCCACCATGGCAGTCGACACATCCCTTTTCCATAAAAAACTTCAGTCCTTCCTGTTCTGCAGCGGAGAGGGCACTTGCCTCGCCACGAAGAAACTTGTCAAACCGAGAATCAGGAGTCGTCAGGGTAGCCTCAAAGACCTCAATAGCTGCGGCCATATTGTCAAAGCTCACCGGCTCCTTGTCATCAGGAAAGGCTTGCTTGAACAGCTCAATATACTGGGGCATGCTATTAATTGTTTTCAGGACCCCTTCCGGTGTATTATTCATCTCCACAGAAGCCTGAACCGGCCCTTTTGCCTGCTCTTTCAAATCTTTTGCCCTGCCATCCCAGAACTGGGCCAGGTTAAATACGGCATTCAGTACTGTCGGTGAATTCCGCGGCCCCTGCTGCCAGCCATGTCCCGTTGATGTCTCCTGGAAATCATCACCTCCCATACCGACATTGTGACACGTGTTACAGCTGATCAAGCCACTTTTGGAGAGACGCGGATCAAAATAAAGGGCCTTGCCAAGCTCAATTTTCTGGTAGGTGACAGAATTCCCTGCTATCTCTGGGATTCCGTAAGGGACAGGCCTGAATATGTCAGCGGCGTCCCCCATAAGGTTTGCCGCTGAGCATGTCGCAGCCATTCCCAGCACCAACATCCCTGTCAAAATCAGTTTTTTCATATTCTCCTCCTTTAGAAGTGTTAGAAAGCAAAAAAGCCTGATTTCAGATGCTATTCCGCACTGTAATCAGGCTCGACCAATTCTTTGTTGCTTTACCGGATGAAATCAACACCGCCTTACATGGCCTCCACCAATCACGCAAGTGATTCTCCAATCAATATCAAAAATTTTATCTTACAATACAATATGTTGAAATGCAATGCAGGAAATTCACACAACCTTGAGAACCAGGATCAGATCCTGGTAGAGCCGTTTTCGCGTACGGCTCCGTTTGTCTATGCCAAAAATACGGAAACAGCCCCGGACCGGGCGTGAGAGAACAAGTTAATGGCAGGAGGAGATTTCCGGCAAGTTACCGACAAAGAGGAGCGAAATAAAGCGATTCAACAGGCCCGTACTTTTCCTGGCATACTCGCAAAGAGAGTGCCGACCACCTGCCCATCATGCAACTGTGAGCAACGTGGTGAAAAAGAAGACAGGAAAAAGATACTATTTCAAGACCTGGGCCTTTAGCGTTGAATGGGGATTCTGTAGGACTATGGCGGAGTATGTCAATGAAAATGAGACACCATTAATCGTAACTCAAAGCAGAACCGCCTGACTTTCGTCAGGTTTGTTAATCCATGCTGCTTCTAACAGCGGAACTGGTTTTAGGCACACAAAAAAAGAAGAAATGAGGGCTGACAAACTCCCCTTATGTGATAGCGAACTCTGGTGTCTTCGCCCCTCCCTCCAATTCGCGGTTGAAACCGCTCCCACATTTCTCATCTCATACACTTCGACATTATTCCATGTGCCTGCAGATCGCTGTTCAGGGGCTGGCCGGGAGTGGGATGGTTTTGCCCTTCCCCCATTGGCACAAGCTGAGCACCGCAGAATCTGCCGACAAGGAGTTTGAACTGTCTGAGCGAAGCGAGTTTTCAAACTCCTTGTCGGCAGATTCGAGGAGCACCCCGCAAGGGGCTATAAACTCCAGGCAGTCCGAAGGACCTTGTGACAGGGGTGCCCTTTCTTTTGCTTCCTTTCTTTGGGCACACAAAGAAAAGAAGTTACCCCTCCTGGCTGTTCACAGAACTGCCTGATCACACGACAACTGAGTCGCAAAAATTGACAATTTTTCCACGCCAACATGGGTACTTATAACTTTCCAATTTGACATATATTTAATTTGTTGATAAATACGTAGAGCGTAAAATATACAACCCAGCAGTATGGTGAAAACATTTTGATTGCCTGATTAGGCTTCACTAGCTGCCTTTCACTCTGAAAAATTATAAACTTTTTGCGTCCTGATTGCGGACCGATAACAACCATGCAGCAACTTTGATCGGGTTGATGAATGTGAGTGGAGCAACCATACGCTTCATCTACCGAAATAAGAAACCATAAAGGGAGGGATAATGATGCGTAGTAAAATTTTGACTGTATTTGTTGTGTGTCTTTTTGCTTTTTGGGGGCTCACTTCTTTGGCAAACGCCAGAAACGGTAATGCTCCTCAAAACGGAGGAATGTCCATTTATGATGGAGTCCCCACTGAAGCAGAATGCCGCGTATGTCACGATGATCTCACTAATTTCCCCATGCTGCTGGTGACAAACGTGGAAAAGCATCATCCATTGCCTTCTGACCCTACCACCTGCGTTACCTGCCATTCTATCTGGGATGAAGATCTTGAAAAATATGTTTTCTTTTATACGACCGATTGCCTTAAATGTCATGCTGTATCAACAATTGAAGGAAGTCCTGGCAGCTTCAATATACATCACGAGACAACAACATTTGCGGAACGTGATTGTGACGCCTGCCACCTACGCTAGTTTTTAATAAATAGTATTTATATGGGGCGAAAAGCATCTCAGCTATAAGTTACCAAGGCCAATCCCTTGCCGGGCTTCCCTCTCAGCAGGTGCGACGATTTGCCATATTTACAAAATGAATGTCTTCTTATATTAGTAAGTTATAATAATATACTGTAGCGCTAAACCCATCGTGAGATGGGGGCAGAAAGCCACGGATCTTTAAGAGATAGCCGGGCTGCCTTGAATGTGAGGTAGCTCGGCTCTTTTTTTATGCAGGGCCAGGAGTAAGACGGGACTCTATGAGTCGCTTCCCTCCTTTCAGTCCGGTATTTCACCCCACTCTCTTGAACCGGTGGGCGTTACACATTTATATACCTCAAGCAAGGAGTTCACTCCCATGAAAGAGGTTATTCTAAAGACGCCAATTGAAGGCCTCTTCAGGGACCGTAGTCCCTGAAGAGGCCTTTGTCTTTTCAGGCCCGTCGAAAGATTTATTCGAATGTGCCTTATTTACATAAAAAGTTCAAACTCTTCGTTCAACTGAGTAAGAAACCTGCAGGTCTTCGTCGTTATCAAAAGATCTGGATTGTTTTTGACAAGTCAGCTTCGGGAATAAAATTATGTTGGCCTTGGCAAGGATTTTTGTCTTCATCGTGACAGCAACCTTTCTCATTGGAAATATTCCACTATTCTCTGTCTGTTCTGAAATTTCCTCCAATGGTATTGTCACCGCTGCCACAGACAAGCTTGAGTATCACTCAGGGGAAGTAATACGGATCGTTTTCACAAACAACTCACATGAAAGCGTCTTCTCTCATATCCGCAGCCTGACCCCTGTATTCTGCATCAAATACATTGAGAAAAAAAACACGGACGAACATTGGCAAAGGCTCTATGCTCAATGCCGCTTTCCCGACTGTAACTATGAAATAGATGCACCGGGAGAAATTAAACCAGGAGAAAGTGAAACACTGGAGTGGAAACCGTTGGTGTTTACGGACGGCACAACGACAGCTGTTTTGCCGGATCCTGGGGTATACCGCCTGGCAATCTCTTATGAAGATTACCGGAAAAGCAAATGGCAATCTGTTGCAAGCAACACATTCACACTAAACTCAGGGAGGAAAAAATGAAAAACATGTTCATATGCATAATGTTCACATTATGTCTGGGATTTTTATTTGAATCACCCTGCTCAACTGCCATGGCAGAAGACACCGGCATCGTTCAATCTGTGAGAAAACTGCCTTCTGTGGCCCCGCAAGTAAACCTGTTGTCCGTGTCATCAGCACCAGGCTATTGCCCATCTAGCGGTGGTAGTCATGCATATGAATACATCGAGGATGCGTATTATACCCAGATGACTGACGATACGATTTCGATAACAGTTGAAATCTACATTGCCAATCCGGATGCCTGCGTCTCAGGAGAGCCGTGTCCACAGTATGACAACAGTCCGGAATATATCAACGCCTGGATAGACTGGAACGGCGACGGGGTCTTTGCAGAAAGTGAAAGGGTCCTGGATGTTGCTCTTACCGGTTATCTTGGCATCAATTACTATGGAACCATGTCTACCAGCACCATCGTAAGCGTTCCGGAAGATGCCGTTGACATGACCTATATGCGGGTAAACCTTGGCTGGGATTATGACCCCAATGATCCCTGTACAGAATCCTGGATGTGGGGTGATATCGTTGATAAGGTTGTCTCGCCACGGATCTCTGTACCGAATATCAGCCAAATAATCGTTACCGGAATTCCGGAGGCCTTAAATCCGATGACCAGTGATACTTCTGTGGCAGGTGCAGAGAAAGTGGAACTGGAGGCTGTAATAAATGAAGCAGAGGGATATACCGTAACCAATATAAGCTGGTCCGGCGATATTGTAGCCGGGAATGGCAATCCCTACGAGTACATCTCCCCAGCTGGCAGTCACGGCATGAAGTATGTCATGTGCGCCATCACCTACGAAGACGACGCGACGTCTGAGACCTGGACAGACACCAGGGGCCGCAATTTCAAACTCTTTTTCCCAAAAACAGGAAACGATGACGGGGATAGCGAGCCTAACTGGTTTGAGTACTGGACGACTGATGAGGCCGTGCCCAATATAGGTCATTTTTTATATGATCCCACTGCAACCTGGTACGGCTGCTACTGTTCCGGAAAACTGTATCTTGGCAGCAGTGCTGCAGATCAACACTATGGCAGTGCAATTGTCCTGACAGGTACCTTCTGGGGCACAGAAAGCTTCGGCGGCCCCACTGTTAAAGGAGTGGACAGTGCAGCAGAGGTAATAGGCCATGAAATGTACCATCTGTGGGTCAGGGATCAATGGCAAAGCGGCGGCGAATTCTATGGCGAGGATGATTCCGACGAGGGCGTCCCATGCGATACCTGCGATGACAATCTGCCTGATGACTACGAAGAAAACACGTCACACACAGATCCTGACGACATGACAGACACCTATGATCTGGAACACCTGAAACACCCGGATTACGAGAAATACGGAGACAATGAATACATGGCCATGAGGGCCGGAGACGGTTCCCGGGGCATTGCTATCAGAGACTGGGCCAACCCCGGCAAGCAGTCAGACCCCCCTTACGGCTGCCATTCACTGGGCGATTTCGGTCCTGTCAATGCTGAACTCACAGGATATGTTACAGATATCGGCGTCGACGAGGATGGAGACGGATTATATGATTCACTTCGTGTCAAAGCTGAACTCAATGTAACCGTGGGGGTTATTTTTAAAGTTTATTCACGTCTTATGGATCAAAGTTCAAACGAGATCAGCTGGGTAAGAAAAGATTTTATTCTCTATCCCGGAACCCATCTCCTCGATCTTGATTTTGACGGAGAGGCCATCCGTGAAGCAGGTGTTAACGGTCCGTACAAAATCCTTATCGTTGTCAATGATGACGAAGGTATGGATGTCGATGATATGTTTGCTGCATACGACACTGCAGCCTACGGATATGAGGAGTTCGAAACCAAAGATGCCCATTTTGCAAGCACTTACACCGACAGTGGAATAGATGACAATGCCAATGGCACATTCGATACCCTGAGAATAGGTGCGAATGTACAGGTAAACACTGCAAAGACTTACACCGTCGAAGCCGGACTCTATGACAGCCTTGGCAACGCCATAGAAATGGTCAATACGTCCATGGCTTTAAGTGCAGGTCTGCAGACAATCAACCTTGACTTTGATGGACAGAAAATCAGAAGAAACCGCGTTGATGGTCCGTATTTTCTCAAGTATTTAAGTCTCAGCGGCAGCCCGCAAATTGACTTTGCCCTTGATGCCTATACCACCAATCCATACAACGCCACTCAGTTTGAGCCGACAGATGCCATGTTTACCGGCACCTATTCAGACTGGGGGAAAGACACAGATTCGGACACCTACTACAACTACCTCACCGTCGCAGTCGACCTTGATGTTGAGGTGGCCGGCAACTACAGCCTGACCGGCTGGCTTTACGACTCCAGCGGCAAGATTGTCCAGGTAAGTTCATCCGCGGCACTGGCAACCGGGCCTCAAACCATGGAGTTGGATTTTACAGGAACCAGTATTTATCTCAATGGAGTCGACGGACCGTATTATGTGAAGTACCTGACCCTGTACAACAATTCAGGAACACTCATGGATACTATCAATAATGCCTACACAACCGGTCCATACACCTATACCGATTTCCAGAGACCGTTAGTCGGTCTGACCGGGATCTATGACGATTTTGGTTCAGACGTCGATACAGATGGCAAATTCGGCAGCTTGAGCGTTGAGATAGGTGTTTTCCTGGCCAATCCCGGCTATTGCGTTGCCAAGGCAAGGCTGACGGATACTGAGCAGGAAGAGATCGTCTGGGCCGAAAAGATAGTCTCATTCACCTCTGCCGGCGCGGGAACCATTCAGCTGGATTTCGACGGCGAAGCCATCTATGACAATGGCACAGACGGACCATATTTCCTGCGGGATGTCTATGTCTATCATACAGGCGACCCGATGCAGCCGGCATACCTGCATGAGGCCTACACAACCACCGAATACAAGTTCTGCGACTTTGGCCCCTGTCCGCCGGAGGCAGATGCCGGACCCGACCAAACCGTACCTGTCGGCCCAGCCTGCCTGGCATCGGTTGAACTTGACGGCTCCGCATCCTCTGACCCTGACGGAGACCAGCTATTGTCTTACTACTGGACCGGGTCTGTGCTTGGAGTGCCACAGTCCGCTTCCGGCGTAAATCCAACCATTGAATTGCCGCTGGGTGTTCACACCATAACCCTGGTGGTCAATAATGGAACTATGGATTCTGAGCCCGATACTGTTATCATAACCGTGATTGACAGCACAGCACCGAGTATAAGCGTCACAGCAACTCCGGACAGGTTATGGCCGCCAAACCACAAGATGCACTCCATCTCCATGGCGGTAACAGTCCAAGACTCTTGTGATCCGGCACCTGAAGTTCTCCTCACCTCGGTTGTAAGCGACGAGCCTGATGAAGCTATTGGCGGAAAAGACGGCAACACCATAAATGACATTCAGGATGCCGCTATAGGGACTGAAGACTATGAAATCTTCCTCAGGGCGGAAAGAGATGAGGAAGGAGACGGCCGGACCTATACCATGACTTACATGGCCATTGACAGCTCTGGCAATACCGCTGCTGCCAGCGCTGAGGTAACGGTACCGCTCCACAAAAATTAACCTTTTACATGTCAGATAGTTCCAAAGGCAGGGTCTTCAATGGCCCTGCCTTTTTTATTCATGGTGATAAAAATCCGATGTCATCAGACACCCCTGCAGGAAATCAAAACTTTTCCTCAACCATTGTTCCACACCGCAATCGAGCCATTCAAGTTTCATTCATTATTTTCCGGGCAGATAAACAATTCCAGGTACCCGGACACTCTTCCCGGATACTCCTTTTGTCCTCGTATACTCTTGCCTTGCTATTACCCTTATCGCTTGTATAATATGATGTTAGAAATTTTTTTCCTGCTTATCGGAATCAGGGCTCATACACTATCCCATCGAACTGATTCGCTTCCTGACATTCCACATCAACCAAACCAGCTATCTACCTAAAGTTCCGCAATGAAAAAACTGCTCATACTCTTTATCCTGTTTACCCTCTCGGCCTGTGCCACCAGCCCCACCGGACGGTCACAGTTCATGCTCGTTTCTCCCGAGGAGGCCATCAACTCTTCCCGCGAGGCATATGTGCAAACCCTTCTCCCCCTGCAAAAAGAGGGAAAAATCGACTCCGATGCTATAACTTCCAAACGCATCAGACTCATCACCGGCCGCATCATTGCCCAGGCAATACTCCTCTACCCGCATACCAGGGACTGGGAATGGAGTGTTAAGGTTATTGATGATCCGGAGATGGTCAATGCCTGGTGTATGGCAGGAGGGAAAATGGCCATCTATACCGGACTGATCAACAAACTTGCAGCCACAGATGATGAGATAGCCCAGGTCATGGGACACGAAATCTCCCACGCTCTGGCCAATCATACTGCGGAACGAATGTCCATAGCACTTGCCACGCAACTCGGTCTGTCCGGTGTTGCCGTTGCCGCAAGCAATAATAAGTATAAAGGAGCCATTCTGGTCGGCAGCTCACTGGCTGCGGCAACAGCCATAACCCTGCCTAACAGCAGAACTGCCGAAACCGAAGCAGATCTGATGGGTATTGAACTTGCCGCACGCGCTGGCTATGATCCCCGCTCGGCTGCAACACTTTGGGAGAAAATGGCCAAGGTGGGAGGCGATGGTCCGCCCCAATTCCTCAGCACCCATCCCTCTCCGGTCAATCGTCAGGAAAAACTGGAAATTCTCGCCAAAGAGATGATGGGTTATTATCTTGATACATCCAAGCGCCCGGTCTATCAACTGCAGTAGCAGCACCTGCAGATTTTTTTTACTATTCGGTACCCTGTGTAATGCTTATAGCAACGACCCACAAAAACACCGACTTCGACGGACTGGCTTCGGTTATTGCAGCTACTCTCCTCTACCCCGGCTGCGTCGGGGTTATCCCGAAAATGACCAACAAGAATGTCGGACAGTTTCTCTCAACCCATAAGACGGCTTTTAATCTCATTCTGCCCCATGAGGTGCCGCACGACAAAGTAAGAAAGCTGATCGTCCTGGATACCGACCAGTGGCAACGTTTGGATCGTCTGGAAAAGCTGGCCGGTCGGCAGGACCTGGAGATTGATCTCTGGGATCACCATATGCTGGGAACCGGCGACATCCTGCCCACCTGGTCCTGCAGGGAGCAGATCGGTTCAACAGTAACACTTCTTGTTCGCGAGATGCAAAAACGACAGATGCAACTCACATCTCTCGACTCCACCGTCATGCTGATAGGCCTCTATGAGGATACCGGTCATCTCTCCTACCCTTCAACCACCGCCGAAGATGCCAGGGCTGCCGCCTATCTCCTCGATAACCGGGCGGACCTGAATGTTGCCGGATTTTTCCTCAACCCACCCTACGAAGAAAATCAGAAGGAAATTCTCTTTGAAATGATGAAGGAGACAGAAAAAATCGCCATCAACGAGAACACCATCGGCTTCAACTGCATCAATCTTGAAAAAAAAGTACTCAATCTGGCGGCAATCGTTAACATGTACAGGAAGATTGTCAATGTCGATGCCCTTTTTGTCATTTTTACCAGTGATGACAAAAATACTGTCATTGGCCGCAGCGGTGTGGAGAACATCCATATAGGCCAGGCAATGGCCATTATCGGTGGTGGAGGACATGCGGGGGCAGGATCAGCAACAATAAAAAGCAGCGAGATGTCCCCTCAGCAGATCAAGGAACAGATTGTTGCCGGGCTGGTTTCAAACAGAACGGAGAGCGCCCGTATCTCGGATGTCATGTCCTTTCCCGTCATCTCCGTAACGCCTGCAACGCCCATGCGGGACGTCCAGACCTTGATGGCCACAGAAAAGATCAGAGGCATCATGGTCATGGAGGATGACAAGATTCATGGTATTATTGTTCTCTGGGACTTCAAACGATTGAAAAAAGAACAGCATTGGGACAGCCCGGTCAAGGCTTTCATGGTCAGAGATATCATTACCATCGAGCCAGATGCCTCCATATCGGTAGCTGCCAGGATAATGATTGAAAAAAATGTCGGTTATCTTCCAGTGGTCGAAGACAGCAAAGTGATAGGCATTGTAACGCGGACCGATATCCTCACCTACTATTACGACTTACTGCCGGAATAGCGCGAAACCACCTTTAGTAGAGTTAATCGACCTGCGAGATACAGGGTGGCGACTAGCATGTATTCAGAATGCGTGTATTATCAACAACCTGAAGGTGGCCCGCAGGCCACCTTCAGGCGAAAAACCAGATGACAAACCGTCGGCTATACCAGCAACTCCAAACCAGAGAAAAAATACCCTATTTCAAAGGCTGCGGTCTCTGCTGCGTCTGACCCGTGGGTGGCATTGGCCTCAAGAGAATCTCCGAACTCTTTTCGCAGGGTCCCCTCTGCGGCATCTGCAGGGTTTGTCGCCCCCATTAAATCGCGCCATTTTTTAATAGCACCTTCAGCCTCAAGAACCATCACCACACAGGCCCCACTGGACATAAAATCAGTCAACTCACCAAAAAAAGGACGTTCCCGGTGTACATAATAGAAACCCTCTGCTTCCAGCTTGCTGAGATAGAGTTTCTTCATACCAACTATAGAGAACCCTTCGCTGTAGATA
>JAHJNL010000040.1 GCA_018820855.1 Pseudomonadota bacterium
ACAAGTGAGTATCTTAAACTCAGATAACACCTGTTCTTCAAGGCTGACTTCCTGCCCTGCAAGAAAGTTTCTTTAACCCGCAAGCCGATAAGGTTAGCGGGTTTTTTTTATAGTGCTATTCGTTTGTCTCAAAGAAAGAAACTATCAACTTCCATCGTAAGAAACCGGATATCTTCCCCGGTATTTCTTTTGGGGGAGTGTGGATGTCGGCTCAAATTGTACCGATTCAGGGAAGGGTATGTTGGTAACCGACAATGTGGGAAGTAGGTAAACAGGTTGGCAGACAAGAGCTGAGGATGGAAATGCTGAGAGATATGGAGAGGAAGTCTTTTTGAACTGCAAACCTGAGCACCTGGGGAGAGGGTCCCAGGTGCTCAGGTTTATGAGATCAGGAAAATTTCTTGCTGCTTATTCGTCCTGGTACGAGTTGAAAGAACTAAATTTTAAATCTTCCTACGATATCACTCAGCTCAGTAGAGCGGGCAAGGAGATCCTCTGCGCTGTTTTTAACCTCGTTGCTGTTTTTGGATATCCTTTGTGCCGATGAGGATACCTCTGTAATGTCACGGGTGATGTCAATTGCCACAGTAGAACTTTGATTCACATTTTCATTAACTTCCTGAATACCCTCGCTGGCCTGGGAAATATTATTTGCAATCTCGCGGGTTGCAGCAGTTTGTTCTTCTACTGCAGTTGCAATGGTGGCAACAATATTATTGACGCCACCGATAACTGACGAGATTTGGCTGATTTCTTCTCTGGTCGTTCTGCTCGTGACTTGGACATCGTCAATCAGTGCTTTGATGTTGAGTGTAGCTTCTGCTGTCTGTTTTGCCAGTTCCTTTATTTCATTGGCAACGACAGCAAACCCCTTGCCTGCTTCACCTGCTCGCGCGGCCTCGATGGTTGCATTCAGGGCCAGTAGATTGGTTTGTTCGGAAATCTCGGTAATTGTTTCTGTTACTTTGCCTATTTTGTCTGCGGCCTGGCCCAGTTCGGTCATTTTTTCCGAAGCACTGGTTGCCTGGTCTACAGCCTTGGCAGAAACCTCTCTGCCTCTTTCTGCATTTTCGGCAATTTCATTGATGGTCGCACTCATTTCTTCAGCGGCCGCTGCCACCATGTTGGTGTTTGTTGATGACTCTTCCATTGCAGCGGCGACATTGTTGAGATTTGCACTCATTTCTTCAGAGGAGCTGGCAACATTTTCTGCCCGTTGTGAAGTATCTGTTGCGTTAGAGAGTAACTCCAGGGAGATGTTGGAAAGCTCGGTGGATCTGGCTCTAACGTTTAAGGCACTCTCCGCAAGTCTCTTGATTATTCCCTGCAGTTCTGCTAAAAAATTATTGAACAATGTTGCCAATTCACCAAGCTCGTCGCTGGATCGTATGTCGATACGTCTGGTCAGGTCTCCATCTCCTTCGGTTACGTCTCTGAGGCTCGTGATCAGTTGTTTGAGTCCGGAGGTGATGCCGAATACGATAATAATGTTGAGGGCGATAATGGTTAAGAAGATCAGGCCCGCAATCAACAGCATATTGATGGTTTTGCTGCGGGTCAGTTTGCCCATTTTGTCATCCAGTGCTGCCTTGGTGCTATCGATATTATCGATATAGACACCGGTACCGATCCACATGTCCAGCCCCGGAATCATTTCCGCATAGCTGATTTTCGGAGTCTCTCCTTTTCCCGGCTTGGGCCATATGTAGGAGACAAAACCGCCTCCGGCCCTGGCTTGTTTATCCAGTTCCTGGATGACATATACACCATTCTTGTCTTTGGTTTGCCCCAGGTCTTTGCCCTGATTGTCTTTTTTGACAGGAAATGCCACATTGGTGGTGTTCTGGTAGACGAAAAAATACCCTGAGCTGTCTTCTTCGAAACGGATAGGGTCCACCATGGCACGGATCAGTTCGGCCATGTCCTCCTGTTCGGTATAGCCTGCCTTTTCAATGGCCTGTTGGATGGCGAGTGCCATGGAATGGCTTGCCACCTGGACCTTTGCTTTCTGGTCCTCCAGCATTACCGTGCCGGTTTCCTCAAGTCCGAGATCACGAATCTTCCCTGAGATATTCAAGGTAAAAAAGGACATTACCCCAAAAAGGATGACGATTCCGATCAGTATCAGAAACATTCGCCATTTGATGCTCATCTTGTTCAGCATATTCTCCTCCCATGTCTCTTGAATATGTATATTAAAACAGATGGTTGTGTGAACCGTGGCTGTTTGGTGCGAGTGTTGGACTCCACGCGGAAACAGCCTTTCACCTCTGATTTATTGAATCACAAAATATGCAAAGTACAAAGTGGTAATTGCATGTTTAGCGATTAATATCGTATATATTTTTAAAGGGAGCAATAAGATAGGCAGGGCGTGTGCCTTGATATAGAGTGATTACAGTCTGGTACAACAGTTGGGCTTGCTGGGTAGGCATTGCCGGAGTTGGTGAATAAAAAGAGGAGTGGAAGCCGAAGACAATATCCGGAGGAGGAATATTAATGTTTTTAAGGTCGTTCTTCCTGATTGCACGTTAAAAAATATAAATTGAAGATATGCTGTTGTTTGCTCGTTACCTTCCTTTTTCAGGGGTTTTTTTGGCCTGTGCCTCAGTCTGACAGCGCAGGCAGGAGTTTTTGCAGTTCCGTTTCGACGGTGTTATCGATGCAGGCAAAAATGACTTGCTGCAGAGTGTCAGTTTTAGAGAGAAAGGCGACTGTTTCTGCCATGGCAATTTTGCAGGCTTTGTTCGGGGGAAAGCCGTAAGCACCGCAGCTGATGGCTGGAAAAGCGATGGACTTGAGATTGTTTTGGTCCGCCAAGAGAAAGCATTGCCGGTAGCAGGAGGCAAGGAGTTCGGGTTCCCCGTTATGGCCTCCCCGCCAGATAGGGCCCACCGTGTGAATTACGTGGCGGGCCGGGAGCTTGTGCCCTCCAGTGATCCTGGCCTCTCCGGTCAGGCAGCCGCCGATCTTTCGGCATTCGTCAAGCAGGCCAGGGCCTGCAGCGGTGTGGATGGCACCGTCCACACCGCCACCTCCGAGGAGAGAGTTGTTGGCGGCGTTGACAATAGCATCTACTGCAAGGGTGGTAATGTCAGCCCGGATGACTTTAATGGAACTCATGGCTTGTTCTGCCTCCGCATCTCTTTTTCGAGAAGCTCACCAAGGAAAAGTGTGAAATCACCAACCAGCTCAATGCAGTATTTTCGACGGCTGTTTGGGTCGGAATAGTAGTCTTTCACTGCATTCCTGTCGTGCCAGTCAAGGCGGGCAATATCGCGGCAGTTGGAGCCTCCGTGGCATTCGGTCAGTTTTTCGAATTTGTTCACCAGGTTATGGCTGAGTCCCCAGACGCGGGGATTTTCCCGGTCCTCCAGATTTCCTCTGCTGTACAGTGTAGAGACAACTGCCACTGCACCGAGCAGGGTACCGCAGACAGATCCTGAGCCGGCTATGCCACCGCCAAAGGCACCAACGGCTTTGATAACCTCTTCATCTGTTCGCGCTACTTTATCCAGGCCCACGGCCAGAATGGCCTGGCTTCAGTGGAAACGTTTGTTAAATAGCTCAATGGCCTTTTCTCTCATCTCTTCAGGGGTCATGATTTTCTCCGATCGTTATATTTTTCATTCACAGCAATCGATTCTGTTAGTAGTATGCAAAATATACCATATTTGTCAGGAAATGTCAGTGCGGAGGTGTGTCGGCAATGATAATCTTTCACCTTAACAAGGGGTTAGACTAAGCGGAGGCGCGATGATGAAGGATAAGGCAAGGGCCATGGTTCTGGCCTCTTTTGTGGGTGATGCATTGGCATTAGGGCCCCACTGGATCTATGAAACGGATAGGATCGAAAAAGAGTTCGGCAGAGTGGAGAATCTTTGTTCGCCACTGGCTGATTCGTATCACCCTGGCAAGGGAAAGGGCGATTTTACCCATTACGGAGATCAAGCCTTGGTACTCATGAAGTCAGTGGCAGCCAACAGGGGCTTTGTTCTTGATGACTTCAGTCGTCGCTGGCAGGATTTTTTTGCCGATTATGACGGGTATGTTGATTCTGCGACCAAGGAAACCCTGGAGAACTTCGCCAAAGGGGCTGGGCCGCAGAACAGCGGTGCAAATTCCTCGGATCTCGGCGGTGTGGCTCGGATAGCTGCACTGGCGTATCGCTACCGGGATGATTCTGATGGGATGTTGACTGCAGTCCACGCCCAGACGGCCATGACCCATGCGGCTTCTGCCTCACTGGCCGGTGCTGATTTTCTCAGTCGCACCCTTTTTTTCATACTGCAAGGGGCGTCTCCCCAGGAGGCCATAGAAGAGGCCTTGGGTGCAGGGGTGGCAGATATGGCACTGGATATGCGTTTGGCTGTGGCTCTTGATTCAGCAGGGAAGGATAGCCGTCAGACGATTGCCCGTTTTGGGCAGATGTGCACCATCGTCTCGGCCCTGCCTGGTGTTGTGCATCTGGTACTGACTTATGGTGATGATTTGCGAACAGCACTGATTGAGAATGTTATGGCAGGTGGCGATTCTGCCGCCAGAGGTATGGTTACCGGCATGATTCTGGGAGCATCTCTCGGACTTGATGCCATACCGGGAGAGTGGCTGCAGGAGATGACTCGATATGATGAGATCATCGCTCTGCTGGCAGAGCTGGAGGATCAGTGAAAATAGATGGGTGCGGACCCAGATGATGCACAATTCGAGAAATTTATTTTCCGGAACTAACTCGTTGTTGAGATGATATCTTTCATTCTTCAAGCGCTGCCTGAATTTCTCTTTGTGAAGGATCTGGTTTTATTTATTTGACTTTGTTGCTATCGATAACTATTCTCATTTATTGTCTTGTCCCGTAATTCAGCCAAGGGAATATTCAGATTTTGCTGCGGGACGTGTTCTTTGCCGAGGGAACTGAGGAGTGTCAACTCCTTGTAACTGTTTTTTTCTTTGTGTGGCAATGGACTGAAATGATATAATTATATATCCATTCTCCATCGCATGCCAAGAAAAGTATTTTTTGTGACGAGTTAATTATGGAGCTGATCGATACCCACAGTCATATTGACGTGGACGTTTTCTTTGATGACTGGCAGGAAGTCCTTTGCCGGGCCAGAGGCGTAGGGGTAATAGGTCAGGTCCTGCCTGGAGTGTATCGGGCAGGCTGGGAGCGCCTTCTCTTGCTCTGTTCCAAAGAAAATGATCTGTATCCGGCCATAGGCCTGCATCCCATGTATCTTCAATATCACGGACGGCAGGATCTGGATGCACTCCGTATGCATGCAGGACGCGGAAAATTGGTTGCCATTGGCGAAATCGGCCTCGATTATTTTATAGAAGATACGAATCGGGCAGCTCAGCAGGAACTGTTTGAGGCCCAACTAGCTATTGCCGCAGAAGCTCGGCTTCCCGTGCTTCTCCATGTGCGCAAAGCGCATGACCAGGTTCAGGCTACGCTCCGCCGTTTGCGTTTCAGTGGAGGTGGTATTGTTCATGCTTTCAGCGGCAGCCTGCAACAGGCGGAGCAATACCTGAAACTTGGATTTCACATCAGCATCTGCGGGACTGTCACTTATGACAGGGCTACACGGATTCGGGCCATTGCCGCAGAAATTCCGCTGCAGCACATGGTCCTGGAAACTGATGCACCGGATATTCCGCCCGTCAGCCACTGGCGGCAACGGAACAGCCCTGAGTACCTTACAGAGATTTTGTCAGCCTTGGCGGAGCTGCGAGGGGAGGCGAAAGAGGAAATTGCCTTGCAGACTACGAAAAATGCAAGAAATCTTCTTGGGCTGTGAGGAACAGCCAGGAGGAATAGAGTTTTTTGGGAAGATGGATTGGCTACGGATAAAATATTCGGACCCAGAGGAATTGGATTCAGTTGTGCCTCTCAGGAGAGGTATCATTATCGGACTCTTTCATTCATGTCGGAAAGAGGAAAGAAATAAGTTAATAGAGACAAAAAAGGAGACATTATGAGTGAACGAAACGGAGCTGCAACATTTTTGGGAAACCCGCTGACACTGGTAGGGGATGAGGTCAAAGTGGGTGATAAGGCCCCTGGGTTTACAGTCCTCAAGAACGATCTGTCACCTACATCCATGGCAGATTTTGCGGGCAAGGTCTTGATCATAACCATGGTACCGTCTCTGGACACCCCTGTCTGTGATACGGAAACTCGGCGTTTTAATACAGAAGCCGCAGCTCTGGGAGCGGATGTCAATATTCTTGCCGTCAGCATGGACCTTCCCTTTGCCCAGGCGCGTTGGTGCGGGGCGGCAGGGGTGGATGCGGTTCAGACCTTGTCAGATCACAGGGATGCGTCCATGGGCCCGGCCTACGGGACACTGATCAAGGAACTACGGTTGCTCAGCCGAGCTGTATTTGTGGTGAATCGTGAAGGCAATGTAACCTACGCTCAGTATGTGAAGGAAATCAGCGAAGAACCAGATTACGATGCGGCCCTTGCCGCGGCAAAGGCTGCAGTTGGCTGAGCCTTCCTGCTGGAGTTGTTCGCCCTCTTTTCCTCGCTGGCAGGCAGAGAGGGCGAATGCAGTCTGGTCACGGGAGGCAGAGGGGAGAGGTTCTGAGGAACAGCTGTCTGTCTTTGTGCCCGAAAGCTCACGGTCAGGGCACCTTGGGAGGTGACTATTTTTCGTTATCCTCAAAGAGCTCGGGGTAGAGCTCACGGGCGCAGTCAGGGCAGATGCCGTGGCTGAATTGCGCATCCGAATGGTCTCTGATATAGGCTTCCACCTGGTTCCAGTAGCCCTTGTCGTCCCGTATCTTCTTGCAGGAGGCGCAGATGGGAATGATCCCGCTCAGGAGCTTGACCTTGGCCAGGGCCTCCTGGAGCTTGTTGATCATATCTTCCCGTTCTTTCTCCACTTTTTTCTGTTGCGAGATGTTCCGTCCGACATTGATGGAGCCGAGCAGAGTGCCGTCATCATGAAAGCAGGGAGAGCAGGTGACCAGCAGGGGAAATCCCAGATGGGATTCGTGAATCTCCACGCTGACCGGTCTGTTTTCGGCAATGGCCTGTAAATGCGGACAGTCGGGGAAAGGGCGGTCTCTCTTGTAAATGGCCTGGTAGCAGTGTTGTCCTAGTAGTTCTTCAGGGTCCTTGCCGAGAAAGTTTGCCAGAGATTTGTTGACCCGGACAAAGCGCATCTCTTTGTTAAGGACAGATATAAAATCAGGGATGGTGTCAAAGGTCGTGGACCACTGTCTGGCAATAAATTCCAGTTCTTCGTTCATCCTTTCTCGTTCAGCTATTTTCTGTTTCAGGGCCTTGTTGATAAGGTCTTTTTCTGCCGTCCTTTTTTCCACCATCTCTTCCAGGTGATCCATGTAGTGCTGAATCTTTTCCTCATATTGCTTCTGCCTGGTGATATCCCTGATCAGGATAATGAGGCAATGTTCATTTTCGCTGTTTACAGGGATGATCTTGAAGCGAAGGAGCCGATTGTTGATCCTGATGGGGTACTGATCACCAATGACCAGAGGACTGTCCTCCAATCTGTTGAAGTTTCGTTCTATGAGCTTTCGGTGTTCCTGAGAGAAAAGGTCATAAAAGCTTGAGGAGAGGAGGTGTGGCTCAGGACAGTTAAGAAACTCTGTAGCTTTTGAATTGCAGTAAGTGACTTTTTTGTCTGGGGTCAGTTCGAGAAATCCGTCACCCATGGATTCCAGTGTTACTTCAAAGTGTTTTTTTATGGAAAGGAGTTCGGTGGTGATCTGTCGTTTATAAACTGTTTCGATCCCCAGCACCTCATTGATGGTTTTTTGGCCGACAGAAGAAAGAACTGTCTGGATATGTTTTTTCATATCTTTAGCAGGGCCCTTGGCAATGCAGGCGTTGGCTCCTACTTCACGAAAGTTATAGTCCTCCTCGGAAGCGATGGCTGAGAGGATGATAATAAGTGTGTCGTTGAATTCTTTTTTATTGCGGATGATACGGCAGAGCTGTTCCCCATCGATGTTGGGCATGATGAGGTCTGTGATCAGAATGTCAGGATGATAGGATTTGAGGCTTTCAAGGGCGGAGAGACCGTCAATGGCAGTTTTGACGCTATGGCCCATCTTTTCCAGGATTTTGGTTAGGAGCTTTAAAATAACCGGATTGTTGTCGACCAGCAGTACCTTTTTTTCTTCCATTGCGCACCTGCAATTAGAGGGTGATGAACTTGATAGAACCTGTTCAGCTCACCTTGGCAAAAGGAAAACGCCCATTTCATTTCTAGAAAGTGGGTATGCGTTGGAGATCAATTACGGTCATTCTTTTTTTGGTATTCCGGTTACTGGTAATAACCAACTCGTGGTCATGCACCCGTGAGCTTTCCGGAATGTGCTGTTACCACAGGAAGAATGATTACGCTATTGTCTTTCAATTTTGTAAAAAAGTCAATGGGTTTCGTCGTGCATCGCATTGTCTGGAAGGTGTTTTTTCTGCAGTTTTAGAGATCGTCTAAAGTAAAGGAATTGTCGTCTTCCTCATTTGCTTCTCTCTTGCTGGCGGGAAAGAGGGCCTTTTCCCGCTCCTTGATAAAGAGGTTTTTACGGGCGCCTTCGGCAAACTGGTCGGGAAAGAACAGTGCAAAAAGTACCCTGAGCAGAAAACTGATACCCAGGATGATCCAAAACAGGAGGATGATTAATTCGTCCATAATAAGGCTTCCTGTAACTTTTTTCTTTCATGGGGGAAAAAGAAACTGCTGTTTTTGGCTTCTTGTCGTCTGTCACCTGGCACTCTGATTGACGGCAGAGAGAACCGCTGTCAGTCGTTGAAAATATGTTTCTCTTTGACGGTTGTTGCGGTTCAAGCAAGGTGGGTTCCGTGACATATGATCAGTGCCGGGAGTGCATCAGAGAGCAGCTCGGCCAGTGGCATATTTCTTGTCTGCGGATTGGCCATAGGTGTCCTTCGCTGGTATCCTTTTCTGTAGTCCTTGGTCATCTTTGCTGGAGGTGTAATGAGCGTGGCAGGCGCAGTGTACTCAATCCTCTCTTTGCGCCGCATAACAATGCTCGAATGTTTTTAAGCGAGGTTATTGTAATGGCTGGTAGCTTCATCTCAAGGGGGCCAAGGGCCAAAAAAAAGGCAGGATTTCTACTGGAAATCCTGCCTGCGTATCTGGTTCTACAGCCTGTAGAAGATCAGCATCCTCCGATGCCTCAACCGCCCACGGGCTTGGGAGGTGCTGGTAATCCTTCCTTGGTAAGCGGTCCGGCAATGGATGATCGGGAGACCTTGATACGGACATTTTCAGCAATCTCCAGGGTCACTACACTGTCGGTGAGACGGGTGATAGTTCCATGAATTCCACCTTTGGTTACTACTTTATTGCCTGTTTTGAGGTCATTCAGGAACTGTTGCAGTTGTTTCGCCTGTTTCTGCTGAGGTCTGATGAGCATGAAGTAAAAGACGGCAAAGATGAGAATAAGGGGGACAAAAGAAGCAATGCCTCCTGCTCCTCCCATTCCTGCTGCCGGGCCTGCTGCGTATGCGACTCCTGTCATGGTGTTTCCTCCAATAAAAGAACAAAATTTGAATGTTTTAATGTATAGTATTGTACTATCATAATCAGATATTTGTAATCACTCTGCTTCAAGCCTGCCATAAAAATCGTTACGAAAATCGGAAAAGCGGTCTTTTTCAATGGCTTCACGCATCTCCGTCATGAGATTCAGGTAGAAATGGAGGTTGTGGATGGTATTGAGTTGATAACTGAGGATCTCCCGGCACTGAAAGAGGTGGCGGAGGTAGGCCCGCGAGTAGTTGCGACACGTGTAACAGTTGCAGTCGGGATCAAGCGGTTCCTTGTCATCGCGATACCTGGCATTTTTGATTACCAGCTTGCCGCTGGAAGTGAACAGGGTACCGTTCCGGGCATTTCTCGTGGGCATAACGCAGTCGAACATGTCAACGCCCCGGTAGACTCCTTCCACCAGATCTTCCGGGGTCCCCACCCCCATGAGATAACGGGCATGATCTTTTGGGAGATGGGGCACCGTGGCCTCGGTCATCTCCTGCATCATGGCTTTATCTTCTCCGACACTGAGGCCGCCAAGCGCATAGCCGTCAAAGCCGATATCGATGAGGGTTTCGGCATGCGCCTGCCTGAGTTCAGGGAACATGCCGCCCTGGATAATTCCGAAGAGGAGCTGACCTGTTTCGCTCTGGGCATCACGGCAGCGTTTGGCCCAGCGGCTGGTGAGGTCAGTGGCCTTGACTGTTTCTTCCCGCGTTGCCGGATAGGGGATGCAGGTATCCAGGCACATCATAATATCCGATCCCAGGGCTTCCTGGACGTGAACCGCATCTTCCGGACTGAGAAAGAGTTTGGAGCCGTCAAGATGAGAGCGGAAACTTGCCCCTTCTTCTGTGATTTTTGTGAGTTCCTTGAGACTGAAAATCTGGAACCCGCCTGAGTCGGTAAGGATGGGTCTGTCCCAGTTCATGAAGCCGTGCAGGCCTCCGAAGGTGCGGATCAGCTCGTGTCCGGGCCGGATAAAAAGATGATAGGTATTGCCGAGGATGATCTGGGCGCCCATCTCTTTGAGATTTTCCGGCGTCACGGATTTGACTGTGGCCTGGGTACCCACCGGCATGAAAATCGGGGTCTGGACGGTGCCGTGCAGGGTCCGGATCTCACCCCTGCGGGCTGCACAGTCCGAGGATTCGCAATGGAGGGTGAATGGGGAATTTTTATTTGTATTCATAAGTTGTTCTCCTGATTAGAGCAAAGAGCGCTACTCTACCCTCTGGCTCGCGGCTTTTCAAGCTTGGGTTTGCCGGATCGGCTGAGGAAATGAGAAAATGGGCTGAATTGTCAGGAAGGAGTCAGTCTTGGTCCTGGACAGTTACTTTTTTTCTCCAGTCTTTTCACGTTCCAGCAATACCTTTTTTCTCTTGATATCCCAACGATACCCTCCAAGAGAGCCATCGCGGCGGATGATCCTGTGACAGGGGATGACCACAGCCACAGGATTTGCCCCGCAGGCGTTTGCCACTGCACGAACACTCTTGGGCCGGCCAATGCGTTCTGCCAGTTCACTGTAGGTGAGGGTGGTCCCTGAAGGAATTGCAGTCAGGGCGTTCCACACCAGCTGTTGGAAGGCTGTGCCCTGGATATCCAGAGGAAGTCCGCAATCCTTTGTTCGACCGTCTATGAAGGCCACGATTTTTTTTAGATTGATGGAAAATTCCGCTTGAGCAGGAGAGATGTGAGCCTGTGGAAATCGATCCGTCAGGGCAATAAGAAGTGGCCCAGGCTCATCGCCCAGAGCAATGAAACAGATGCCCTTCTGTGTTGTTCCGACCAAGACCCAGCCAAGGTTGCAGGGGGCGGAAGCCTGCTGGATGGAGAGTCCTTTTCCACCGTTGCGATAGGTGGAAGGGGACATGCCAAGGTCCTCTGTGCTCTGGGCATAGGCACGGCTACTGGAGTGAAAGCCGGCAGCATAGATGGCATCGGTGACGGTTGCTTCTTTTTTGAGAGAGTGAAGGAGGCGTTTCATGCGCTGTGCTTTTGCGTATTGTTTAGGAGTGATGCCCACTTCTTTTTTGAACAGGCGCTGGAAATAGTGTGGACTGAAGCCAGAGGCCGACGCCAGTTCTTGCAAAGACGGTTCCTGTTCTTCCCGGGAAAGGAGCTGGCAGGCATGGAGGACAGCAGTGTTGTGTTTATTTGTGGGACTTGCCGTGTCGGGGAGACATCGCTTGCAGGGGCGAAATCCAGCCGCTGCCGCTGCTTCCGGATAGTCGAAGAAAAGGACATTTTCGCGATTTGGCAGCCTGGAGGCGCAACCTGGCCTGCAATAGATCCCTGTGCTTTTCACTGCATAGACAAAAGATCCGTCAGTTGCCTTATTTTTTTCAACCACTGCAATCCAGTATTTTTCCTCACTGACTTTTCTCGGCATGGCTGTTATTCTTTTGTCGTCGTGATTTTTCTTAACTTCAAACGGAAATCAGTCGTTCGATCCGTGGAAGAGTTGAGGAAAGGATATGGGGATTTCGGCGTTGCAGCAGGGGGCTCTGGTATCGCTTTCCATGAGAGCAGTATAGATCTTTTTCCTCCCGGAAACATCCTGCTTCTTGTCCTGTAATAAAAAAAGAAAGAGCCGATGAAAAGTAAGAAAAACAGAGACTGCAAAGTTTACAGGGCTGACGAAACAACAGGAGAGTCCTTGCGGAATTTAACGGATTCACTAGGGGTTGGATATAGTGAGCCCAGGTAGGATAAAATTTATCTGAGAATCGGAAGAGGTTTTGTTGAGTTTTTGAAGGAAGGGATATGTCTATGAAAAAGAAGAGAAGGTCTGATGGACAGCGGTTAGTCCTGTGTCTTTGTCTGTTTTCTGCGGTGTTGTTACAAGCTGCAGGGGGCATGACACAGTCTGAAAGCGAGGAATGGCTGGCCAGCCACAACAGGTATCGCAGCCTGCATAAAAGTAAACCTCTGCAGTGGTCCGATACCTTAGCTGAGAGCGCTCGGGCGTATGCTGCCACCTGTCCCAGAGGCCACTCTTCATCGGAATACGGAGAAAATATTGCTTGGGCCACCTATGTGCAGATCCCGGAAAATGTAGTCGCTCGCTGGTATAGTGAGGAGCCTGAGTACGACTATGAAAATCCTCGGTTTTCTTCTGGGATCGGACATTTTGCTCAGATTGTGTGGAAGGCTACCGCTGAGGTTGGCTGTGCCTGCAGGTCCGATTGTCCTGGGGGGTACAGTGATGTCTGCGTCTGTCAGTATAACCCTCCCGGCAACTATCGAAACAGATATGCAGAAAATGTTCTGCCTCCCCAAAAAAAGTAGGAGATGGTCATGGCTATAGAGATAGAAAGAAAATTTCTGGTGAAAGACAGCTCCTGGAGGCAGGGAATAGAGGGGAAATTATACTGCCAAGGGTATCTGAGCAGGGAAAAAGAGCGGACTGTGCGGGTGCGCAGGGTGGAAGATAAGGCCTTTCTCACGGTGAAGGGGGTAAACGACGGTCCTTCCCGTCTGGAATATGAGTATGAAATTCCGGTGCAGGACGGGCAGGAACTCCTGGACAATCTCTGTGAACAACCCCTGATCGAAAAGATTCGTTATCTGGTCCCGTATGGAGAAATGATGTGGGAGGTGGATGAGTTTCGAGGAGCAAACAAAGGACTTGTTGTTGCGGAGATAGAACTTTCCTCACCGGAACAGCAGGTTGAAAAACCTCCCTGGCTTGGAGAGGAGGTGACTGACGATCTGCGCTATTATAACTCCTGTCTCAGTATGAAACCTTTTTCAGCGTGGTAGTGGGCAACATGTTGTAATTGCTGTTATGTTCTGTGCACTTGATGATTTGACTGATTGTGAAGTGTTGTTGGTCATCTATGGCGAAAAGTATGCCAAGTCACCCAGTTGGGGATCTTAGCCTTTTTTACTGCCTTTCGCAGTGCCTTCTGTGTGATGTCTCTTGGATATGGTATCGTCTACGTTCCCCGCTCTTGGATACGACAGTAAGTTCTTTGACTGGAAAAAAACATTGCCAGGTAATTTCACTGGCTGCGTTTTTATATTTCTTTTCCAATTGTCCATATAGAAAAAACGCCATCATACCCCGCATGACAGTCATGTTCATGCAGGGTAATGACTCTGTCGAGTTGCTTCCGTAATTCATCTATAAGTGATTCAGGAATAGGGACGGTACGATCTTTTTGTCCCTTGCCATCACGAATGGTCAGAATTTTCATGTCAAAATTAAAATTCTGAATCTGCAATGATAGATACTCGGAATTGATGGTTCCTCCACTGAAATCAGCGACTATTTCTTTTTTTTCCAAAGCTTGTAATGAATTGTAGATTCTTATACACTTTATTTTAATAAGATCACTCTTGTCGTATAGAGGTGGCCTCAGTCATTAGGACAGGTTGTCGACGTGCTTGGCAGCGGAGGATTTCCCCGCAAGGTCCGGCCCGGTTACCGTCAGCCTAAAATATTCAGCCAAATATTTCCTTTTACCGGAAGTGACCTCAATGAGAAACTTTTTGTTTTGCACCACTGCGGTGGTGTTTTGTTTGTTTTTCACACCTGCATCTGCTCAACAACAGATCTTAACGCCAATCCTGGCATCAGACGCAAATTTCAGAGACCTTGCGGGGATCTCGGCGAGTAACGGGGGAACCGGATTCGTCAACACGACCAGCAACAACGGAGTGATGCGAACCGGAATTTTTTACCGTTCCCAGGCCCTGAGTACTCTTACCAGCGCAGATAAGGAAAGCCTCTCAACGTTGCATATCGGCCTGGATATCGATTTGCGAACACCCCGTGAGATCATTGGTACGCCCAGTCTTCTTGATCCAAATGCAGGGATAGATTGGCTACCGAATGGAACCGATTATCTCAATGTCAATATCTATGGCACTGTTGATCCGCCGTCGACTGGGTCAGTGAATAGCCCGGAGACAGCGGTCGACTATATGAAGAGCACATACCAAAACTTTGTTACTGATCCGTTCCAGCGAGCAAAGTTTCACGAGGTCTTGCTAGCCTTGGCCTCTGAAGCCGATGCTGCAGTATTTCACTGTTCAGGCGGTAAGGACCGTACCGGATGGACAGCTATGCTCCTGCAGAGCATAGCTGGTGTATCGCCGTCGACTATCATGGACGACTATCTGGCCTCCAACAGCTATATGGCTGCGGCCATTAACGATATACTGGATAAAGTCCCGGCCGAGGAAAGGGCGACGTTTGCAGTGATGTTGGGGGTTCAGTCCGAATTTTTACAAGCCGGGCTCGATCAAGTGACCGTTTCATATGGGTCATTGGATGCCTATCTGACTCAGGGGTTAGGACTCAGTCAGGAAACCATCTATCTACTTCGCAACAAGATGGTCTGCTATAATTCGCTTGTGCCAGCCCTTACTCTGATCCTGCTATGAAATAGTGGACACTCAGTTAAGCCATTGTTAGAACCATGGCAGGCGGCAGTCAGAACAACAGGGTCTGGCCATATCAACATGCTGGTTCTATTGAATAAATTCATTAAAATGGCCCATCTTGGTGCTTAAGAGCACCTTTTTAGTGGCATAAACAGCACTCTAACCCAAAAACACACCGGTTGAACCGGTGATTTTTACGTTGGCCAATGAAATAGAGGAATAATGGATTACTGGGGGGACAGCCCCTGACTGGCTTGAAAAAGAAGTGAAAACAAAGGGGGACACTTTATGAAAACAAAGAATTCTTTAGCCTGGGCATTGTCGGTTCTTGCCATATGTTTTTTATTGAGCTTCAACGCTTTTGGACAGGACGACAAGTCGGCACAAGCAGAGCATTCACTTACCACACAGCATTTGATGACCATGGTCGAGCATAATCCGGAATTAAAAGGAATGCTTATCGAATCAATTGAAAAAGCAAAGAAGATTAATCCGGATAAGGCAACAAATCCGGCTCAGACCTTGGAAGAGTATTATGCTTTTATAGATTGGGCAGCAAAGGCATTGCCCTGGTCGATCCTACCGGATGCTCCGTATTCAACATTGTACGATCAAATCGATCAGAGTTTGGATTACTTCTATTTCATTAACGATCAACCGCTCCCTGAATTAAAAGATAAAGGCTATTACAATAATTCACTGCAATACCATGAACCGTACCGTACATGGATGATCCTTTTTGTAAAAGATTGGGGTCTATATTTAAGCAAAGAAGGATCGTGGACTGATGAGTATTACAAGAAAGCCTTAGAAGATGACCGGTTCGGATTGGATAAAGGGTGGTATGAAGATCCGTCAAAATGGAAAACCTTCAATGATTTTTTTGCGAGGTATCTGAAATCTCCCGCTCAACGCCCGATTGCATCTCCCAATGACCTATCCATCGTATCCTCCCCCGCTGATTCAACGCCCCAAGGCGTATGGAAAATAGATAAAGACTCTAGCATTGTTCATGGGGAAGGCGTTGCAATCAAATCTAAAGTGTTTAAGTCCATAGCTGCACTTATTGGCGAAGGGAGCGCTTACACGGATGCCTTCGCCAGTGGCACGCTGACCCATACGTTTCTCGATGTGAACGATTATCACCGCTATCATTTTCCGATTGGCGGAACCATAAAAGAAGTTCGAATCATTCAGAGCGATGATGCGGCGGGTGGCATTACGACCTGGGATGCCAAAATCAAGAGATATCTTCTTGACGCAAATACACCCGGTTGGCAAATGATTGAGACACGTGGTTGCGTAATTATCGAAACCAAAGAATACGGCCTGGTTGCGTTGTTGCCGATTGGCATGTCGCAGATATCCTCCGTTAACTTTGAAGATACCGTCAAAGCAGGTAATACCGTCAAGAAGGGGGATATGCTTGGCTATTTCCTGTTTGGCGGTTCGGATTTTGTCATGCTGTTTCAAAGCAAGGTTGACTTTAAGCTGACCGTCCCTCAAGACAGTAAAAGAACATATAAACACGTTTTGATGGGTGAAAAATACGGCGAACTCACAACAAAATCTAACTCTCGGTAAGAAACAGGAGAAACGCAACGGCCGGCTCAGAACCAAAAGCAGTTACGAACTTAGATCTATTGGTGTAAAGATACCGGCCAACCAAGGCATCCAGCCGGGCACGGGCTAGCTAGTGTCCGTGCCGCTGATATTGCCATTGCGAAGGACTGAATATTTTACTTATGCTTCAAGTTGACCTTACTTATAGTTGTTCCAAAGAGAGGAAAATATAAAATGATTACTTTGTGATTTAAGAGAATGCGCCTCTCCCCGTTACGAACGAGCCGACTAAACGTTGAACGTTTTACAGTAGACTTTCGGGCGGGTGAGAGCAGCTGGTTTAAACGAATACTCAGAAGCCGATCATGTAAATTGATCTTGCTATAAGGAGCTCGACAAACAAGCGATGCGTTTCTTCAAACCTTCGATTTGAAATTCCGTGACCACCCGTCTCAACCTCTTTGCTCGAGATCTTGTCAGGAAGCATGTGAACGTACTGAATGTCTGGAAAAAATTGACCTTACCCCTGCCAATTTACATCTTAAAACAATAAACTCAACCGTCATTGTATCAGGTCTAGATCTTCAAGCCAACCGGCGTTTTCAGTCAGATGGCCCATGAGAATGCGCGAGGCTTCTTCGGGATGTTCGGGGCGAGCGTGGATCTGGTTCATCACCAGAATGTCGTCCTTGCGCCCGCAAATCTCGATTTTCCCGATGTCATGGCCCATGATGAACTTAAAGCGCTTGGCGTAGCCATCCAGAGAGCGCTTGGCTTTGGACACAATGTCCACGCCGTGCTTTAGAGGCACTTGGAAGTGATGACGCACGCGCGAAACGGGCATGCACTGATATAGGTAGTAGGGGTTCACTCCGATGCGGGTCAGTCCGTTCATCAGGTCTTCAAGATCCTGGACGGTGTCGTTGACGCCCTTGAGGAACACAGCTTGATTGTTGACGGTGATTCCAGCATTACGGATGCGCATCACAGCTTCTTTGGACAAATCGGTTATTTCGTTGGCGTGATTGAAGTGGGTAGGGATGTAGAGAGTCTTCTGTTTGTTGAAATTACGCAATACTTCGATGAGCTCATCATCGAAATAGCGTAGGGGGTACACTACAGGGGTGCGGGTTCCGATGCGGACATAGTTTACATGATCAATGTCTTTCAAGGCTTCCAGCATCTTGGCAATGACTTTGGTGGGCAACATCATAGGGTCACCACCTGAAATGATGACATTGGTGATTTCCTTGTGTTCGGCAATATACTTAGCGGCATTCTGGAAGTTCTCGACGGTCTTGTCGTTGGGCAGTCCCACCAGACGCTTGCGGAAGCAATGGCGGCAGTACATGGAGCAGTATTCGGTGGTCACGACCAAGGCGGAGTAAGGGTACTTGTGCAGAATCCCATTGCCCTTATTATGTTTGTCGTCACCGTAAGGATCCCCAGTGGTTTCGCCCATCTGACCGGCCACAACCAATTCCTTGGCGGTGGGAATGGCCAGTTTGCGGATGGAGTCGTGGATATCGTCGGAGTTAATGAGGCTGAGGTAGTAGCGCGGGATATTCATGGGATGATTATCCAGTACCTCCTGCATAGAGTGCTCCTCCTCTTCAGTCAGAGAGAAATACTGTTTGAGATTTTCCAGAGAATTAACGTTGTTAGCGAGTTCGGTGTTCCATGCCAATTTGCGAAAATCAATGGTGTCCAGTTTCTCGAATGGCTCTTTGGTGCTCAATTCACACATGCTTTGTTTTTGATCTCCTTAAGTAATTTCTGTTGTTTTTAGAGTAAGTTAGTAAATATTTCTTCTTCTGAAGAAACTTGTTAGGTATCGCATATGATCAGGTGATATCGTTGTTGGCAACTTTCTCCCTGGGGAATAGGTTTGGGGAGGCATCCACTTTTTCGACTTCCATGAGTGCCACAACCAATTCAAGTGATTCTGTTATGGCTATCTGCTCAGATTCAGGTAATTGTGATAACGACATGGATAGTTTGTCCTGAAGTAAAGAGGGAGCTTTCGATACAATTTCCTTTCCGGTAAGGGAAATTTCTATAAACACCTTTCGACGATCGTCTGAAGACCTTTTTCTGGTCAGATATTGTTTTGCTTCAAGACGATCAATTATCCCATTTACTGTGCTTACACCGAGATTCACTGCTTTTGCCAAATCACTAAGGGTGGTCATAGTCTCAGATTTAGCTAAAACATGCAGACACAAAAGCTGAGGGGTTGTAAGCCCCAGCTCTGTGTTTAATTTTCTGGAATAGATATCCACCGCCCGAATAACACGACGTAAAGCGCTTAGAATCCGGTGTTCGTAAGTATTGTTATTTTTAGTGCTCATGTTGAATCGTTCGTGTTAGAATGTTTCGTGTACGAAGTATACTGACACGAAGGTAACGCATTTTATACGCAATTGCAAGAGAACCAGCGGGTAAAGCTGGTTACCCCTAATAATTCAGCAAGATAGGAAGTGTAAAAAAGACGAGAGGCAAGTCTGCTTTTTGTTTTTGCTGGTTGTTGTATGCCATATGGCTTCTAATTTAACCTAAAAACCCCAGGATAAACCGTGTAGTTCCCCGGTAATATTGCCACGCCTAAAATCTGATTTTCTCAAACTGTCTTCTTTTTGAGATGTCTGCTGTACTTTGAGTAAAAGGGGGCTTCCAGTTGAGGTTACACAGCTCCAAGCGGGATAATGGCGAGGAAGGCATTTTTCCGTTTTACTATGTCCTGTAACAGGGAAAACTGTACTACGGCCCTGTGCAGGGTTTCTTCAGGGGTTTGACATTTGAAGTAGATGCCGCCTTGCAGATAGTCTGCAAAAAAACGTAGTCCTAATTCAAAGGTGATCGCCTTCAATCCGTCATAGATCAATCGTCTATCTATGGGAGTGAGCAGCTTGTCTGCCTCCTGGAAATAACCTTTCAATACGATCCGGCAGAGGTCGAGATCAAATTTTATCTGGGTCTGGTCACTGTCTTCTCCTGCAGTGTTGCAGGCAGAACGCAAACAGTCGCCAAGGTCGTGGTGCAGCAGGCCGGGTCCTACCGTATCCAGGTCGATGAGGCATACTGCCAGGTGGCTGTCCCGGTCAAAGAGGACGTTGGCGACCTTTGGATCTCCGTGGATGATTCTTTGTTGGATATCGCCCCTGGCAAGCATCCTCTCCAGGGAGAGTGCACTTTCCCGTTTATTTCTGATAGCTTCCAGGCAAAATCGAATATCTGTTGAGTGCTGAGGCAGGTCATGTGTGGTCAGTTGATCATAATGACGGAGATAGCCAGTGAGCTGGTGAAATCCTGGTAGCGGCAGGTGCATCTTTTGTACATCCAGGCCAATGAGTCTTTTGTGAAAATGGCCAAGGGCCCAGCCGCATTGTTCAGCGAGGAGGGGACTGTCCACCCGGGAAACAGTGATACTGTCTTTGATATAGGAAAGTGCGCGCCACATCGAGCCGCGGCTGTCGAGTACTGAGAGTGAACCGTCTAAGGCAGGAACGAGCACGGCTTCTTCCCAGCGTTGCCTGGCAGTATCCGGTCGGGATGCCAGGTGACGGGTCAGCTGTTGCAGGTTGTCGATCAGAAGCTGCGGCGAAGGAAAGACCTGATCGTTAATGCGTTGCAGGACAAAGACTTGTTTTTCTGTGCGGACCAGGAAGGTATCGTTGATGTTTCCCTGACCTAGAACTGTCACCTTGGCGACGGAGGGGGAGGAGCAGTAACGGATAAGGATTTCCTGAGGTGGCGTCGGGACTGTCATGGGCAAGAGGGGTCCTGTTCTGCTGCCTGACGGTAGTGTGAGCTTTTCTGGAGGAATGGACGCTCAATCAGATGATAGGAGCAGGCTGCTGTGAGAAGAATGGAGAGGATCAGCAAGGTGAAAGCCAGCCATGGGTGTGGCTGAAAGATGCCAAAATAGGTAAAGAGTTGGATAAGTGGAAAGTGAAAGATATAGACGCCGTAGGAGATATCTCCGTATTTTCCCCAGTTGCCGGCATAGGGGAGACAGACAGCAAAGGAAATGACTCCAATGGCCAGGGCCAAGGGATACAGGGCCGGGAAAAAACTATAGCCTTTCAAGATCAGAAAAAGCAGGCTGATCAGGAAAAATTTCCACCAATGTCTTTTGAAAAAGGAAAAATAGAGATAAATCCCCCCCCCGCCTAGGAAAAAAGCCAGTTGACCTGGCAGCTGTTTTTCCAGTCTGAGGTAGCTTTCCAGTCCGCTCGTGTGGTGGAGATGGAGCAGGAGAGAGGAGTATGCGATTGATGCCGCATAAAGAAGGCCAAGGACAAGCCATTTTTTTCTGTTTCTGAAGAGAAGAAAGATGAGGGGAAGTGAAAGGTAGAACATGACCTCGACTTTGATGGTCCAGAGCGGGGCATTGATGACCTGCAAGGGATTGGCAGTAAACACTCCGGGAAGATCCGGCTGCAGAAAGTTGAGAAAGAAGAGGTTGGCAAAGAGGTAGCGAAACCATTCCGGGGAGAAAAAAAGAGATGTCTCTGCAGTGGCAAGCAAGGGCATGACAATGGCGGCAAGCAGAACCACTGTCACGTAGGCAGGGTAGATACGCCGAAGCCGTTTGTTCAGATAGGAAAAAAGGCTGGAAGAGCGTTCATGACTTCTGAAAATAAGAAATCCGCTGACCACGAAAAAGCAGTCGACAGCCACTCCTGAATAAAAATAATGACTTAAAGGGATAAAGGCAGAGACACCACTGATCTCTCCCAGGTGGGCCAGACAGACACTAAAGGCCAGGACAAGACGGAGGAGGTCAAAATTATTTTTATATGGAATATCTGCCACAGAGTTTATCCGATGCAACATTTGCAGTACATTATTCTTCAGGTAAGAGAGTGAGGCGTGAAGGCTGGAAGCCAGCTCGAAACTTGCCTTTTTGCCCAAGCTCTTCGTCACAGTCAAAAAAATAATGCTCACATATCACTCTATGCTGCACTTATTTTTTCGTCTGTTCCTCGATCTTGAACAAAAAATCTAATTTTTCAAGGTACCCCGAAGGCAAAACAATGTAACAGGAATCATTGCGGCCTTTCCAGGTAAAAATTGACAAGGCGTTTGTCTCGAAAGCCGATATTTCTTTGCTTTCAGTCTACCTTCTAACCACCTGAATAGTTGCGTGCTGCGGTACAACAATTAATCCGGTATCCCGGACACCTTTTATCTACTGTGAAACTATACTCTATTCCGGTTTGTTTTGCTCTTTGAACCCTGTCCGAAGGGTTCGCAGTCTGTTCCAGGCGAAAGAGAGTACAACGTGCGGAAACAGCAACGGCACAGTGGCTTGTTGCCGACTGCGCCGTTGCTGGATGGGCTTGATGTCCTGAATAGGGCGGAATTACAGCTGCTTGACACCATCTTCACTGATGTAACGTTTGGCTTTCCGTTTCAGCTTGGCATCAGACTGAATCTTTTTGAAGAGGAAGGGGTAGCCTTCACGGAACCAGACGATCTGCTCCGGGGCATATCCCCAATCGGTGACCGCGGCAAAACTGGCATTATAGCTGCGATGACATTTTGGTCCTTGGCAGAAGAAGGCAATGGTAGCTTTGTCTTTGGCAATTCCTTTGTCGGCCAGGGCCTTATCCAGTGACTCCTGAGTCAGGGTGTTTTCCGGCATGCCTTTTTTGTTGTAAATGAGCAGGACAGCATCCTGTACCGTACCTTTCTTGAAAAAGCTTTCCGGGCGAGTATCCACCCAGAGGATATTTTCACCCTCTTGCAGCTTCGTAACGGCCTCATCAACATCCCATATATTCGCCCCACAGGCGAGTTTCTTATAGGATTTTGCCAGCTGATCCTCTGGGATTTTCCCCTTGTCCACTTCCTGGGCCATGAGTGGAGCAGACAGGCAGAGGCAAAATAAAGTCAAAACGGATAGATACATGGATTTGAACAGGATGTTAGACATGTTTTTCTCCTTGGGATAAGTTTAAGGGCTGGGGTAAAAGAAATCAGCTTTTCAGGGTAAATGACTTTACCTGGTTGCGAAGAGTCGTGGCTATGGACTCGAGTTGCTGTGCCGATTCGTTGAGGGCAACCATCGTCTCACTGGTAATGGTTGCCGAGTTGCTGATATCTGCAATGTTTTTTGAGAATCCAGTGGTTGTTTGATAGGCGCTGGAGATATTGTTGGAAATATCATTGGCTACAGAGGCCTGTTCGTTGACTGCTGTTGAAATGACAAGAGATGATTCACTCACCGATTCGATAACGGTGGAGATACTTTTGGCACCAGCAACCGCCTCTGCTGTATATTTTTGGATATTTTCAATATCTGTGTGAATGGCATGAGCCGTGTTCATGCTTTGGCCGGCCAGAACTTTTACTTCGGAAGCTACTACGGCAAAACCTTTACCGGCATCACCGGCCCGTGCTGCTTCAATGGTTGCATTCAAAGCAAGTAGGTTGGTTTGGTCGGCAAATTCGGTGATGGCTTGGTTGGCTTTTCCTATACTGATAACGACGTTACTCAGTTGCTGAATGACTTGGGAGGACTTTTGTGAGATGTGTTTTGCCTCGTTAGTTGTTTTGCTGCTTGTCTCTGTGTTGTCACTGATCTCTTTTATCGATGCCGACATCTCTTCTGTGGCACTGGCAACGATCTGGAGATTGTCGGTTACGGAAGCAAAGGATGCTCCCAGTTCCTGGGTCCTGGATTCGATAATATTTGAGGAGATACCCAAGTCATCTGAGAGTTCAGAGACCTGACGGGAGGTCTTGAGGAGATTGTCTGCGTTATCACTGATATTACGGATGATGGAACCAATGTTGTCAGTGATGGAAGCAAGGGATTTTCCCAGAACATCCTGATCCGAATAGATATCGATCGGTACTGCAAGATTCCCTTCTGCAATGGCTTTTGCCTGTCGGGCCCGTTCCTGAATATGAGTGCCCATGGTGTTGAGGGCAGCACTCATTTCATTGAGTTCTCTGCTTGCCCGTACCTGGAGAGAGGAGGAGCTGTCGCCGGCGGCAAGTGCTGATGCAAAAGTTATCACCTTTCTGATGGGGGTCGTGATACCCTTGCTTATCGCAAGAAGAGCAAATATTTGTGAAAAGAGAACAATGGCCAAGGTGATAGCCAAACCGTAAATCCATCGTTTTTGTTCAGCTTGAACAAATTTCGTGGCGTCGCTGATAACCAGGAGCAGACCAATAGGTTCTTCGCTGGGGCCAAGCAGAGGAAGGATGTCGGCCAGAAAATCAGTGGACTGAGCTGTGGTCTGAATAAAAGAGCTGTTGTGAATATCTTCGGGTAAGGCCGGCAGTAATCTGTTGGTCAGCTCTTCGTTGGTCGAAAAGCTGATGACTCGACGCTTGGAATCGTAGAGCATTACCGTATTGGTGGTCAGTTCTGCGATCTGATTTATCCAGAGGGCTGAATCAAGGGCGAGTTCAACGTAGCCGATGATATTATCGTTATCATCGGTGATCACTGTGGCCACACTGTAGGCAACAGGAAAAGATTCCGTGGATTGGCCGGGGCCGCGGAAGAAAAAGTGGAATTCGAAGTCTTCTGCAGCCTGTTGAAAGAGTGCTTGAGTATTCTGTGGTAACAGGCTGGGGTACGGGGGAAGGTTCTTGGTTTGTTGGAGAAGAATTTTATAGTTGACGTCATAGATAATGAAGCGGACAACCTGTTGTTCCCGTAAAGAGAGAAAGAGGCCGTCAAGAACCATTTTTGAGGTGCTGTCTTGTGGATTCTGTATGTAACTGACCAACTCGTCAGTATTCAAGACATTGGTCAATGCCTTTTCAATAAGTGGTTGCTGGCTGGAGATGGCACCGTTCAGGGCGATGGTGTCGGCGATGTGCATGGTCCTGTTGCGATCCTGCTTTAATGCTCCGGTTCCCTGGCTGTATATGGAAAAAAAGACCGGGAGAAGGAGAAGGATAGGCAGACCAATCATGCCCATTATTTTAATTTTTAACGATAAGGTATTTAGCAAGTTCATATCTCAAGGTGCAGAAAAAGACAATTGTCAGATGTTGTAACAGCGTATTTTCAGGGGTAAGCCAGTTACAACGATTCCGGATAGAGGATCGTTTAAAAACAGTGTATCACAAGGGCATATGAAAAGGGAAATATAGGCGTATTTTTTTTGTGTACAGCAAGTTGCCGGAACACCTGATAATAATTGAAGTATTCTCTGTAGACGAAAAAAAAGGCAGTGTGGACAATCAGAAGATGCCAAAGGATAAGTGCGGGGCGCAGTAGACTTTATTATCCTTACAAGAGAGATGAAGACCAGAGGCATCCTGAAAATTAGCGCTGAAAGAAGCCTTGGAAGTGCTTTGTATACACTCAACATGACTGGTCAGGAAGAGTATCAGTCGGTAGGACGTGGACCAAAATTATGTAAGGAGAGGAGCAAATGCTGCTTGCTCTCCTTGTCGGTTACGTAATCTCTGAGCTGGGAGTGCAGCTGGCACCTTTGAGTTGGAAAAAGAGTTTTAATCCCTTTTTCACTGTGGGTGAAAAGATCTTGGGTGAGATGTAGGAACCGGCCACCCGTTTGTTAATTTCAGCAAGGCTGGGATAGGGATGGATGATTCCGGCCAGGGAGGAAAGCTTTATGCCGCCACCCAGAACTGCAGCCCATTCTCCGAGAAGGTCGCCAGCCCGCGGTCCCAGGATCTGGACACCGATGGGAAGCTCTTTCTCATCAAGAATCATCTTGAGTTTTCCCCTTCCTGTCCCTTCGGCCAATGCCCGGTCGTTTTCACGAAAGTGCTCTGTCCACACGGTGTAGCGGATGCCTGCATCCCGGGCTCTTTTTTCATTCATACCGATGGAGGCCAGCTCTGGTTCGGTATAGGTGCACCAGGGCATCCATTGGCTGTTGACCTTGCGCGGCAGGTGGAAAATGGCATTGGTCACGACAATTCCCCCTTCGTAACCGGCAGCATGGGTAAACTGGAAGGCCCCGTTGATGTCACCGGGTGCATAGATGTGCTTATGCGAGGTACGCATCCGCGGGTCCACGACAATGCCCCGCTGGCTGTACTCCAGATTGATTTTATCAAGCCCAAGTCCATCCACATTAGGACTTCGTCCCTGGGCCAGAAGGACAGTCTCAGCTGCCAGATGAATAGTCTCTTCACCCTGTTGAATGGTTAACTCCCGGCTGTGTCCTGTGTCTCTTGCCTCAGTCACTGTGCAATTGAGGAGAATGGTAATCCCTTCTTCTTGCAGAATCTGCATGACCTCGTCGGCCATATCCTTGTCTTCCTTGGTCAGGATCTGGGCAGAACGCTGGATAATCGTGACTTGTGCGCCCAGGCGGCAGAAGGCCTGAGCCATTTCAATGGCAATGGGGCCTGCCCCGAGGATGATCAGAGACTGCGGCAGGCGAGGCAGGGAAAAGATTTCCTTATTGGTGATATAAGGAATTTTCTTCAGGGCCTCCAGGCGGGGAGGAGCAGGTGATGAGCCTGTGGCAATAACCCAGGCCTTGGCAGAGATACGTTTGCCATCCAGTTCTATCACGTGCTCATCTGCAAAGCAGGGGGCTCCGAATTTTACCTCAACGCCGAGTTTGCAGAAACGTTCTACGGAATCATGTCTCTGGATGACACTGATGACCGATTGAATGCGTTTTGCTATTTGCTGAAAATCCACGGGAGGCAGCTGTATCTCGGGCAGGCCGAATTGCGGTCCCTGTTTCATGGCATGGTAGAGCTTGGCCGAGTGGATCAGGGTCTTGGAAGGGACACAACCGAAATGGAGACAATCCCCGCCAAGACTGGGTTCTTTTTCAATGAGCAGGGTCCTGGCCCCAAGCTGGGCTGCACCTGAGGCAACGGTGAGGCCGGCTGCACCGCCGCCTATGATACCGATATCATAATCATATTTTTTCACGATTTTTCCTTCCTTGCGTTGCGGATCCGGGTCAGGAGCTTTTTGGCGGTAATGGGAAAAAGGCCCAGCAGGACAAAGGAGATGATGAGACCTGGAGAAAGAATCCCGGAGAGGGAATCGATCTTTCCCAGTTCTTTACCGGCATTGACATAGACAATGGTTGCCGGGAGCATTCCCAGCTGTGACACCCAGTAATAGGTGCTGAGGCGGATGGTGGCCAGTCCCATGACCAGATTGATGACAAAGAAGGGGAAAATCGGGACCAGGCGCAGGGTGAAGAGATAAAATCCTCCCTCTTTTTCCATTCCCTCATTGATCTTTTGCAGCTTGTCGCCAAACTTGGACTGTACCCAGTCCCGGAGAAGATAACGGGAGACCCCGCAGGCCAGGGTGGCACCGATGGAGGAAGCAAAAGAGATTACGATGATGCCGGTGACCAGGCCAAAGAGTGCTCCTCCTGCCAGGGTGAGGATCAGTGCTCCGGGAAGGGAAAGGGCTGTGGCCGTGATATAGATGAGCATGTAGCCGGCGATCACCAGCAGTCTGTGCTCACTATAGATGACGGCAAAGGCAGCTTGCGATTCCTTGAGGTAGCCGAGGTTCAGGTACTGAGCCAGGTCCAGAAGCCAGAAGGCAAGGAGCAGGGCGAGGATGGCGACCAGGATACCGATTTTCTTGTAAAGCGTTGCCGACATGATACACTCCGGAGGCCATAATTGGCGGGGTTACACGCTGTCGTTCCTGTTTGCTTCTGTAAAATGATATCGGCCATAGGCGACGGCTCCAAAGAGGGCAGCATCAGGTTTCATGATCAGGTGGAGAGGAAAGGAAGACATGAGTCCCTCCATCTTTTCTTTTTGGGTGAATTTTTCGAGTAAGGGGGCAAAGGAGATGCGGCCGGCAAGTCGTGGCAGGATGCCTCCGCCGATGAACAGCCCGCCTGTGGCATAGAGCTTCAGGGCCAGGTTTCCTGCTTCCGCTCCCAGAATTTCCAGAAAAGTTGTCACTGTCTTTACGCAGAGGGGGCATGGAGCGTCAGCCAGTGCCCCCTCCATAATGAGTGGAGTTCTGTCAACGGCCGTTGTTATCTCTTGCAACCGTTTTTCGTCCCTTGCCAAGGCAGTGGCAGCAAAGAAATCAAAGATATTGGGGATTCCCTTGCCTGAGCAGACCAATTCATAGCTAACAGAGGGATTGGCTTTTTGCAGATAAGCCAGAAGTTCTGCCTGCTCCTGAGTCAGTGGAGCAAAGTCACAATGTCCTCCCTCTGAGCCTTTCGGGAAAAAAAATGATTTCCCGGGGATGAGAAAGCCTTCGCCCAGTCCTGTACCGGGAGCGATCACCGCTTGTATCCCGTTTTTCTCTTCTCGGCCCTGCTGGATTGTCAGGAGATCGCTTTCTTGCAGGTGTGGCAGAGAGGCACAGAGTGCTGTCAGGTCATTGATCAGGCAGATATCGTGTAAACCGTATTTTGCCTGCAAAGCGTGTTCGCTCAGTTTCCACGGGAGATTGGTGAGCTGAGCTTCTCCCTGACGGACAATCGCGGCTACTCCTAAACAGCCATAATCCGGTGTCGGAGTATCATCAAGAAAGTCTGTCAGGATTTCATCAAAATCTCGAAACTTGTTGTTGAGAAAGCGTTTGCGGGCAAGTGGCAAAGTATCCCTTCTGTCTGCAAGGTCAAAGATTGCCAGTTCGCTCTTGGTTCCGCCGATATCTGCTGCCAGGAGAAGGGTCATTTGTCAGGCTGAAGGTTGAAGGTAAAAGGCTGTTGGCAACACCATATCATTTGATTCATTATGATCTTCTCCAAATAAAAGAACAACAGTAACCTTTCTGAAATGCTTTAGCTTTTCTTTCAGCCTGAAAACACTACTTTTCTTCCACCGGGAATTTAGCACGGAACCATTCGCGCCATCCTCCCTTGAGAGCATAGACATCTGTGTATCCCTGGGCAATAAGCTGTTGTGCCAGACCGGCACTTGTCGCCTCGTGAGGTCAGGCGCAGTAGAGAAGCAGGGGCTTGTCTTTTGGGTAATGTTCGGACCACACTGCCAGCTGTTCTCCCGGAGCCCGAATAGCGCCCGGAATCTTGAATTCGCTGGCACTCCAGTCCCTTCCGGAACGTACATCAAGTATGGTGAGATCCGGAGAGTCCAGTCGGGATTTGAGTTCCTCTTTGCTCATGGTTGAAACATCGGCAGCCAGTGCCGGGAGAGTGGTGGCAATTAGAAAAAATGCGAGCAGGACGAAGAGTTTTTTCATACTGTTTTCTCCTTCAGGTTAAGGTGCGTGTTTATGGTGTCTCATTATAAAGTACCAACAGGTGCTGAGTAAGCCACCGGCAAAGAGTACGGAAAAGATGAAGATGCTCATCTGCAATCTGTGCGGATCTCCAACAACCAGAGTGATACACGCGGCGATGAGCAGTAGTGTGCAGAAAAGAGACAGGTAGGGTATGGCTGCGGACACTTTTTGTACCCAATAGACAGCAGAGAGGCAGAGGAGACTGTAGTAGAGAAGCCAGAGGATGAGGGCGCTCCTGAGAAGTGATTCCAGGAGTTCGTCTCCTGCCAGTCCTGTAGCCATGCAGGTCCCGATTGCTGCTGAGAGGAAGAAAGGGAGAACCCATCTCTGCTTTTTGGAAGATAAAAATGCTGGGACTGTTTTTTCTCTGGACAGCGTGTCAACTATATTCCGGGTCAGAATCATCAGCCCGTTTAAGGCTCCGCAGGTACCGAAGATAATCACAACCCCCATAAGCTGGCGGCCTGGCTCTCCAAGGATTTTTCTTGCCGCAGTCATGTAGGGAATTGTGGAGGTGGCTAGTTTCTCTGGGCTAACATGGCCAAGGGAGGCGAGAATCCAGAGAAAGAAAATTATGAAGCCTGTGGTCAGAGCAAGGGGGAATGGTCTGGCTTTTTGTTCCAGGGACGAACCGTGTCCAACAAAAAGAAGCAGGAGGAGGCTGGCCGAGGAAAAAGAAAATCCAGTCGATTGCCGGAGTATTTCCGAGGCTGGTTTGTCAGGAGAAAAAACTCCGAAGAGAGATAGGGTCAGGAGGCCTCCCATGGCCAGGCCCACGAAGCAGACCTGCAGCCAAAGACCATACTCTTTTCGCAAGAGTTGCAGGATGGTGAGCAGGGCCAGGAGAAGAAAGGAAAATCCGAAATTGGGAAACCAGTAGAGGAAGACCTCGTTTAAGGTATAGCCTGCTGTGACCAGGAGGGCAGTCCCTGCAAGTACCGTTAGAGGGAGGCAGGCTGCCAGGCAAAGAGTCGTTGCCGTAATGCTTCCGCCTCCATGCTGTAAAATGAGAAATTCCCGGCCTGGTGCAGGAGGGAGGCCTTCAGTCCTGAGGAGTTGGTTGCAAAGAACATAAAGAATGACCACTCCGATAAGGGAGGGAAAGGTTAACCAGCCTGTCTGGCCGCTTATGTTGCCTGCAATCACCAGAGACTCAGGAGAAAGTATCCAGCTGACTCCGAGGGCCAGTGAGAGTAGCAATGAGGATTTCATTGTTTCATGGTTGGTTGTATATGGGAGAGAAAATTCTATGCCTCTTCAACGGTGATGGCGTCGGTCTCACACAGTTCTTCACAGGTATGGCAGCCATGACACTCATCTTTGTTTACCGGTGTGGCTTTGTTGTCTATCAGCGCGTAGACTTCGCCGGGACAACCCTCCACACATTCACCGCAACCATTACATTTTTCTTTATCAACAGTGAGTCGCCACATTTTTAATTCTCCTGGCCGGAATCTCCATTTGTATCTTCCCGGGAAAAAATGAAGTTGATGGAAGAGAGGAATGATTAACAAAAAGTATATGGCGCATCCAGCTGAAAATCAAGAAGACTCTTCTGGTTTGAGTTGATGCCCAAGGTTTAACTTCTTGGAAAACTGTTACAAAATTTGACTGTTTCTTTTTCTTCCCCTACAATGAACTGGATATCTCTATTTGTCACAGAGTATAATGTTAAGAATAGCCCCTAACTGAAAGATGAGTTAGTTGCGAACGACTCCTTATATAAGAACTGGTGCTTGATTTGAAGAATATAGCACATATCGTTTTTCTGGCTCTCTGGACTGCAGCTTTCGTGATGATCTTCTGTGGATCGTTTTTTTCCCCTCTATATGCCTATAAGGGCGACAAGGTAGCGGAGGGGCAGCTTCCATCTCTTGCTCTTACAGATGAGGAACAGAGCTTTCTGGAAAAGAAAGGGCAAATCACCATGTGTGTCGATCCCGACTGGATGCCTCTGGAAAAGATCGAGGATGGCAAACATGTGGGAATGGTCTCCGATTACATGGCCCTTTTCCGCCGGGCAATACCGGTACCCCTGGTGCTGGTTCCCACTAAGACCTGGGTGGAAACTATAGAGTATGGCAAGGCCAGAAAATGCGATATCTTCTCCCTGGCCATGTCCACTCCGGAGCGTATACATTATATGGATTTTACCCGTCCATATCTTCGTATTCCTCTGGTTATGGCAGCTAGGATGGAACGCCCTTTTATCGATGATATCACCGTTATCACTGACCAGAGACTGGGTGTGGTGAAGGGGTATGCCTTTGGAGAAATCTTGCGTAAACGCTATCCGAAGATGCAGATTGTGGAGGTGGAGAATGTCGATAAAGGTCTGCAGCAGGTTGCAGAAGGTAAGTTGTATGGTTTTATCGGAACCCTTACCACAGTGGGCTATTCCATCCAGAAATCATTTTCCACCGAGTTGAAGGTAGCCGGGAAATTTGATGAGCGCTGGGAGCTTGGAGTAGCCACCCGAAATGATGAACCCCTGCTTCTCTCTATCTTTGATAAGGCCATTGCCGCAATTGACCGGGAAGATTCTCAGCGCATTTTCAACCGTTGGATATCAGTCAAATATGTGCATGGTCGTGATTATAAGATCCTCTGGGAGGCCTTGGTTTTTGTTGTGATTGGTCTTGCGCTGCTTCTCTATCGAAATTTCACTCTCAGAAAATACTCCCGGCAGCTGGAGCAACAGAACCAGCAGATTTCGCAACAGTCAGAGCAGCTGCAACAGACCGAGCGGCAATTGCTTTTTACCCAATATGCCGTGGAGTCCTGCGCATTTCCCATTGTCTGGGTTGTTAACGGCAAGACCCTGGCAGAGACGCTCATCATCAATGCCAACAAGGCATCCACTGATCTTCTGGGTTACAGCCATGAAGAACTGTGTGCTCTCTGTATTGATGATATTGATGTGGAACTTACCGAAAAAGCGTGGAAAGATTGGCTGGTGAATACCTCGGACAATCGGCATTCCCTCTCCATGAGGCGCACATACAGACGTAAGGACGGTTCTACTCTTCCTGTGGATATTTTTGTCAGTTACTTTGAATACCATGGACTGGAATATCAATTTTTCTTTTTTATTGATGTGAGTAAAGAGGAAAAGATGCAGGAGAAACTGCATCGCTCCATGAAAATGGAGATGATTGGCACCATGGCTGGAGGTGTGGCCCATGATCTGAACAATATCCTTTCCGGTATTGTCAGTTATCCAGAACTGTTGCTCATGCAGATTCCGGCTGACAGCGAGTTGCGCAAGCCTTTGGAAGCCATACATGATTCTGGAAAGCGGGCGGCTGATGTTGTGGCCGATTTGCTCACTGTGGCCCGTGGTGTTGCCGCTGCCAGAGAGAATACAAACCTGAATTCATTAATCCAGTCCTATCTCAATTCTCCGGAATATAAGCAATTGCATTTTCATCATCAGAAAGTCGAATGTGTAGCTGCTCTCGATCCGGAACTGTTTGAGATCTCCTGTTCTCCTGTTCATATAAACAAATGTCTGATGAATCTTATTACTAATGCTGCCGAATCTGTGGGAGAAAGCGGTCATGTCTGGATTACGACCAGTAACTGCTATATAGACCAGCCTCTTGAGCGGATGCAGTTTATGGAACAGGGAGAATATGTGGCGCTTGCTATTGCTGATGACGGTCCCGGTATCAGAGAGGAGGACCTGCAACATATCTTTGAACCCTTTTATTCCAAGAAGGTCATGGGCAAGAGTGGTACCGGTCTGGGACTAACTGTGGTCTGGAATAGTGTTCAGGATCATGGCGGGACTATTTTTGTAGAAAGCGATAACAAAAAAACAACCTTTACCCTCTACTTTCCTGCCACGCGGAGCAAGGCGACGGGCAAGGCTGAAACGCTTGGAGTTACTGCCTTGCAGGGAAATGGAGAGAAAATTCTTATTGTTGATGATGAGGCACAGCAGCGGGATATAGCAGAAAAGCTGCTGACCGTTCTAGGTTATACCGTGGATTGTGTGGAGTCGGGAGAGAAGGCCGTGGCGTATGTCCGTGTCAATCAGCCGGACCTTATCGTGCTTGATATGATCATGGAACCGGGTATGAATGGACGCAGAACCTATGAGGAAATCAGCGTTATCCGTCCGGGACAGAAGGCGATTGTTGCCAGTGGCTTTTCAGAAAATGAGGAAGTGAAAAAACTCCAGGCTCTGGGAGCAAGGACTTTTGTAAAAAAGCCATACACCCTGCGCCAGATAGGTCTGAGCGTTCAAGAGGCCTTGACTTCTTAATATATTGCTTCATCCCTCATGGGAGATGTTGGCATTCCGTATCATTTTTCTGTTCTGCAAGATTTTTTTTATATGCAGCGATTCGATCAATTTCTTCTTCATAACAATCCGGGCAAAATCCGTGCGTAAATTCGGCATCGCTATGTTCTGAAATATACTGTTCCACCTGTTTCCAGTAGCCATTGTCATCACGCACCTTTTTACATCTGCAGCAAATGGGGAGAATACCGCTGAGCTGTTTGATCTCTAACAGAGCCCGTTCCAGTTGCACTTTTTTTTCCAAGATTATTAGCTGTTGCCGTCGGATGGTCAGGTGAGCCCTGAGCCGGGCCAGCACTTTCTGCTGGTGGAATGGTTTGGTGATATAATCCACTCCGCCGGCCTCAAAACCGTGCAGTTCGTCATCAAGGCTATTGAGGGCGGTCATGAAGATAACCGGAATGGCTGTGGTTGCCGGGTCTGCTTTGAGGCGGCGGCAGGTCTCAAATCCGTTAATACCAGGCATCATGACATCGAGGAGGATGATGTCGGGGAGTTTCCGGGAGACCAGTTGCAGGGCCCGCTCACCACTGTTTGCAATGAGGATGTGAAAATCCGCTTTCAGGAGGACTTTCAGAAGAACCTTCAGGTTGGCAGGCTGATCATCAACAACAAGAACAGTATCCTGAGAAGAGATGTCTGTCATTTTTATACTCGGATGCATAGGGGAAAAATTTTAAAATCTCGGAATGTGGATTTTCAGCAATGCTCCAGTCCGTCATTGAGGAATTCTTCAAGTGCTTCAAAATTAAAGTTATCAATCAACTCTTCAACCTTTGTGCTGAACAGGGAATACTGGGAAGCCTCAGCGTTGTTTTTCAGCTGTTTCATTATCTCGTGAATGGATATGATATCGCCGAGCTGCGCTTTTTCAAAGAGTTTCCAGAGCATTTCCTGGTTTGGAAAGAGGATATTGGCATTTTCCTGAATTGAGCGCTGTTCTTCTGTGAGCAGATATCGCTCAAGAATGTCACGTAATTTCTCGATGTTGATAGGTTTGGGGAGATATTCATTGAACCCTGCCGTGATGCATTGCTGTTCAATGCTGCCGTCACTGTCGACATGTGCTGATACAGCAATGATGGGAACTGTTTTACACCCTCCGTGTTCGCGGATAGTGCGAGTGGCTTCATAGCCGTCAACTGTCGGCATGGAGAGGTCCATGAGGATCAGGTCGGGGTGGAATTCGTTGCATTTTGTTATGGCCTCTTTTCCGTGTACAGCCTCTTCAATGACGAACCCGTAAGGGGCCAGACAGGCCTGGAGCATTAACCGGTTACTGTCTTCGTCATCAGCCAAAAGGATTCTCTTCTCTTGAAATCCTGATACCGGATGAATGACAAGCTGATCCTTGTTGTCTTTCAGCTCCGTTGTTTTCATCGGTTCCTGTAGTGCTGCCACTTCAATGGTAAACATGAAACGGCTTCCCGGTCCTCCTGAACTGTCATTTTTGTCAATTGGGAGGGGGCTTTGGACCTGAAGATCCCCTCCCATCAGCCTTACCAGTCTGCGACTGATGGTTAGCCCAAGTCCTGAACCTTCTGCAGAGTGAAGGCGATCGCCCACCTGGCGGAACGGTTGGAAAATGGCCTCCTGCATTGGCTCGGGGATCCCTGTCCCTGTATCTTCCACAACAAAAGAGAGGTTGATCCGATCTTTCTTACCTTCCTTCGCTTCAGTCTTTACCGATAACCTGACCCATCCTTTGTCGGTGAATTTGACTGCGTTGGAGAGAAGGTTCAGAAGGATCTGGCGTAATCGGTGGTCATCGCACTCGATTTCCGGAGGAAAATCAGGTGCCAGGAGGAGATGAAAGGAGATGTCTTTCTCTCTGGCTTTTACCCCGATAATGTTGGCTATGCTTTGCAGGAATTCTTTTATGGAGAAACTGGTCAGAAGCAGGTCTAACTTGTTGGCCTCTATTCTTGAGAGATCAAGGATTTCGTTGATCATCAGGAGCAGATGTTCTGCACTCTGATGGATAGTATTGATTCCATCCTGCTGCTGGGAGGAAAGAGACTGGTCCTGGCGGAAAATCTGGGTGTAGCCCAAGATGGCATTCAAGGGGGTTCGCAGTTCGTGACTGGTGTTGGCAAAGAAGATAGTTTTGGCTTTATTGGCCTTCTCCGCGGCTTCTTTTGCTTCTACGAGTGTTTGCTCAGCTTCTTTACGGTCGCTGATGTCAAGAAGATAGCCATGGAAGCGAATTATTTTATCATACTCATCTCGTATTACGGTTGTATTGTCCATAACCCAGATGACTTTTCCAAAGCGGGTGATGAGGCGATAGGGTTGATGGGAAAGATGTGTTTCTCTACTGTGAGAAACAGTCCTGATCTCTTCGGTTACCTGGTTAAGGTCGTCCGGATGGATCAGAGAAGTATAGTCGATGGCTCCACTGAGAAAGGCGTTGTCACTGTAGCCCAGGATGTCGACAACATTGGGAGAGACCTGCTCAACCGGCATGTTTTCTTCGTTTTTCCAGGTAAAGGTGACAACCGGCCCACTCATAAAGAGGTCCCGATCTTCCTGCAGTTTCAACTCAATCAGTTTTTTGTCGGTGATATCGCGGTTTGATATGCGGCGGCCCAGCCATTTTCCGTCTTTGTTCCATGCCGGCCGGCACTCGTGCCAGATCCAGACGATATCGCCGTTTTTGTGGATAATGCGAAATTCGAAAAAAGAGAGACCACTCAATATCTGCAGGTGTCGCCGATTATGATCGTTGACTCGTTGACGGTCGTCAGGGTGGATAATGCGTTGCCGGAGATCCGGATCTTCCATGAACTCCTGTACTGTGTATCCGGTAATGCGTTCACAGGAAGGAGAGATGTATTCCGTTGTGCCATCGGGAAGCAGCCATATCTCCCAATCATAGGCATAATCAGCAACTGTTTGGAAGCGTTCCCGGCTTTTACGGACCTCTTCCAGGGTTTGGCGGATTTTTTCCTGCTTCTCTTCAATTATTTTTTCCAGTTTTTGGGTGCTGGCCTGCATGCCCAGGAAGAGGAGGATTTCCACCAGGAGAAAACCGAAAATTCCATAATAGATATTGATTCGAATGGTCCGGTAAAAAGAGGAAAGTTCCTGTTGAATGTCGTGCCAGAGGACAACATGTCCGGCATCGGGAAGTGAAGGATTTTTCTTGCCTTGGAAATCACGGAGTGGGAAAAAAGAGACATCGTAGGGGACGTTGTCAATTATTTGAGTGAAATGTTTTGGCCGGGCGATGGGGTGCTCCTGGTTGAACTGTTCCAGGATGTCTGTGATCTGAGAGTTGGTTGTGGATTCTACCATGTAGCCGTTGATTGCAGGATTCTTTTGCAGTGATTTTTCAAGAAAATCCGGCCACACCCTGGCCTGTAAATGATCCAGGGTCAGGACTACGGCAATGTTGGTATCCTGACTTTCGGCCACCATATCCAGTGTCGTTTGAAAGGCTGTTCCGGCCTCAAGGGCTCCCACATACACCTCTTTTCCCAATTGATGATCAAGGGCAAAGACCGGTGCCACTCCCCTTATCCCCGAAGAGACTCGACCTGTTTCAAAACCTGTGGCCGGTTGATGATCTTCATTGACGGCCACAATGATATGACGGATGTCCTGCAGCTGATCGCTGAACTTGGCAGGCCAATGGACGCGGAGAAAGGAGAGGGCACCAGGACCCAATTGAAAATGGAGTTGCCGAAAGTCGTAGAGTTCGGCAAGTTTTTTGTACGGCCCTTCCATGAGGGCATAGAGATCGCTGCGGATGGCGGCGGCGTTATCCTCGTTTCCGCTTTCTTCCTCTATCGCTTTTTTTCCATTTAGAAAGAGTTGCTGAATCCGTTCATCTTCGGCGGCAAAGGTGGCAAACTGCATCATCCGGATTTCGGTATCGGCCAGGGCCAGTTCGAAACTGGAATGGATCTTGGCATCGGTCAGATCGCAATTGTAGGTGAGTTCTGCTTTGGAGGCGCGGTAATTAATCCAGATAAAGAGAATATCAGAGATCGCAATAAACAGAGTCAGTGCAAAGAAGATTTTCCAGTGTTTTTTCATTCGCATCGGGCTTCTTTCCAGCAGTTGAGTGGAGATGATCACGCTAATCCAGTTGGGAACTCTTCATCATATCCTAACGCAACTATTTTTAGAAAACAAAAACGGTGGTATTTTTAGCGATCTGAATTCAGGAGAGAAAATTCTATGTTCTGGAGGGATAGGGGTGAAAAGGAATCTCATTGCTCGGGGCTGTTCAAGGCCTTCTGTAACTTGCAGCCGGGGCTGAAGTTGACCTGTTTTTTTTGGGTTCCTGCAGATGAGAGGGAAAAGCTGCCGAATCCTCTGAGATGAACTGATTCTCCCTGAATCAGAACCTTGGTGAGTGCATATGCTAATTCCCGGAGAAACTTTTTTGTCTGCAGGGGTGAGAGCCCACTGCAGGCTGCGATAGGTTCGAAGGGCAAGCTGTTGTCAGCCTCCTGCGCCAAAAAACCAACCCCATTGCATTCAGGGCAGTCTTCATATGAAAGGAGAAAGCGGCTGACACCTCCGAAGTGGGTGGTCTGGCCGGTACCGTTGCAGCCGGGACAGGGGCGCATTTTGGAACTGTTCATAAAGCCTTAGTCACCGTCTTTTGCCGATGATGGAACCGAGGATGCCGCGGACTATGGAACGGCCAATCTGAGAACCCACGGTTCGGACCACAGATTTGAGCATGGCTTCTCCCACAGACTGTCGCTGTCTCCCGGAGCTTTTGCGGGATATTTCCTCCTCCTTGGCAGCAGTTTTTTCTCTTTCCAGCTCTGCCGTAGCCTCCTGACGTTTGAGCTGAAGGTTTTTTTCCCGTTCTGCCAGGAGTTCATAGGCAGATACCCGATCTGCCGGAGTATCATAGCGGCCCTTAAGGGGTGAGCGGGCCATGAGATGGCTCCTCTCTTCACTATTAATTGGCCCGATCTGTGAATGGGGTGGGGCCAGCAGGCACCAGTCCACCATGGTGGGACGGCCTTTAGGGTCCAGGGTGGAGACCAGAGCCTCTCCCACGCCAAGTTCGGTGATGGCTTTTTCGGTATCGATGTCAGGATTCTGGCGAAAGGTCTGGGCCGCGACCTTTACGGCTTTTTGATCTTTTGGGGTGAAGGCACGCAGACCATGCTGGATGCGGCAGCCAAGCTGGCCGAGGACTTCGTCCGGGATATCATTGGGGTATTGGCTGACAAAAAAGATGCCCACTCCCTTGGAGCGAATGAGACGGACCACCTGGGTGATCCTGTCGATCAGGGCTCTGGGGGCATTGTTGAAAAGGAGATGCGCCTCGTCAAAGAAAAAGACCAGTTTCGGGAGTGGGGCGTCACCGCGTTCAGGAAGGTCTTCCATCATCTCGGAGAGCAGCCAGAGAAGAAAGGTGGAATAGATTTTGGGGTTGGAGTAGAGAGATGAGGCATCGAGCAGGCTGATCACTCCATGACCGGAAAAGTCTGCATGCATCAGGTCTTCAATGTTCAGTCCCGGTTCCCCGAAAAAGAATTCACCTCCTGATTCCCGAAGTACCAGAAGCTTTCGCTGGATAGCGGATACGCTTTGACTGGTGATGTTGCCGTACTCTCTGGCCAGTTCCTGTCGGTTGTCGGCGATCCAGTTGAGCATGGCACTCAGATCCTTGAGATCAAGGAGGAGCAGGCCCTGGTCGTCGGCAACGGCAAAGGCCACATGGAGGATACCGCCCTGGGTGTCATTGAGGTCAAGGAGGTTGGCCAGAAGCACCGGTCCCATTTCTGAGATTGTGGTACGCACCGGGTGACCCGTCTTTCCGAAGATGTCCCAGAAGAGGACAGGGCAGCCTGCAAAGGAGTGGTCGGCGATCCCGATATGCTGCAGTCGTTCGTTGATCTTTTCGTGTGCTTTCCCGCCCTGGGCAATGCCGGAGAGATCGCCTTTGACATCAGCGGAAAAGACAGGGACGCCGAGGCGGGAAAAGGATTCGGCCAGCAGTTGCAGGGTAACGGTTTTGCCGGTACCGGTGGCTCCGGTGACGAGGCCATGGCGATTGGCCATGGCCGCGTCCAGAAAAATCTTACTGCCGGTTTTGTTGCCGCCAATGAGAACCTGCTGCTGTTCGGTCATAATGTGCTCCTTGCTGCCAGGGGAAGGGTGAAGAATTGATGATGTTTTTCAGTATAGCGTTATTAGAGGGGATAATCAAATACCAGGGCGGGTCGTACCACTCCTTTTTTACCTTTAACATTGCAATTGATATAGGTGGTACTCCCCACTGTCTGCATGCCGCTGTGGTTATGAATATGACCGAAGACATGAAACCGGGGACGGATGCGCTGTACTGCTGCCAGGAGGTCGGAACAGCCGTGGCTGATTCCACCATCCTCATCCATGATGCCGCAGGGAGGGACGTGAGTGATGAGAATGTCGGTATCTCTCGGAATCAGGGACCATTTCTCGTGCATGGCCTTGCCTCTGGGCAGGGCAAAGGCATCACAGGCTCCGGTGTTGAAAGTCGGTTGCCAGGGAGATCCGTAGAACTTGATCCCTGCAATGATCACCTCTTCATCCTGGAGATAAATCGCGTCCTGCAGCAGTTCTCGGCCAAGTTCCGGGGCCTTGGCCAGGAGATGGTCATGATTGCCGCCAATAACTATTTTGTAGCGATGGGGCAGAGCTTTCAGAAAGGCGTTGAAGCCGGCCACATCCTGAATCGTCCGGCACACGGACATGTCTCCGGCAAAAATAAGGATATCACCGCTGGGAATTTCCACCTGCTTATGAAGCATGTGGGTGTCACTGAAAGCGATTATTTTCACGGTCGTACAGGAATCGGTCAGGGCTGAATTTCGTCGATGGAACGAATATCCCAGGCCTCGGTCTTCGCCTTGTTGTCCGGATTGCTCACCACCTTGAATTCAAAGATGTTATTGGGGTCAAGGAAGAGACTGTCTGAGGTGACGCTGGACTTGGAGCAGTGAAAAAAGACACTTTCTGCATGCAGGCCGTGGGGTTGCATGGTGAAGTAACGCATGAAACCGAAGCCGCGGTCCGGGTTGTAATTGATGGGAAATCCACGTTGCCGGTTAGAGTCTCCATTCTGGATGGGGAGAAGACCCGGGATAAGAAAACCTGAGAGGTAACTGTCTGCCTCCTCTTTGAGATTACTGCTCACATTGTTGAAGGCAATTACTTCCACCCGACAGCCCATGTTCTGCAGAGCCTGGACCAGGCGGATAAAATCACCGTCTCCGGTGAGAAGAATAATGCGATCAAGGTTTCTTGCCTGGAGCAGGGCGTCAATGGCCAGATCCATATCGGCATTGGCCTTGGTGGTGAGGATACCTTCGTCATCAACAAAGTGTTTCACATATTTTTTAATCACCTTGAAGCCGCACTGGCGGAGGATGCCATGGTAGCGGTAGAGTTTTTGACGGTATTCCCGGTCTTCCTTGGTTCGTTCCCCGTCTTCGGCCAGGTACGAGTTGGCACGCAGCAGTATGGACTGACCGAGGTTGGCCAGTTCCACCAGCACATCATAGCGCATTCCGTATCCGCCGCAGAGCCTTATGTTCTCTGCATCTACATATATTCCGGTCTTTAATGTCATGGTTTTTTTGAACAGGCAGGCCTGTGGAGAAGAGAGTTGAATTTTTCTGTTACCCTATTGCTACTTTTATAAATAATATCGATTGTACAGAGTTTCAAGGGGGTTGGCAAGGAGCGGAAGAAGGATTTTATTCTTCTCAGAGAACCTGAGGATTGTTCAGGGAGAGAGGATGTATAAAGGAGAAAAATGCAATGCCTGCGGGGATGTGTTTTCCTCGAAAACATGTGAGGGCGGAGACCTGCACAGGTGTGATAATGCCACAGGCCAGACAGATGACAGGTGCCGTAACGCTGCTGAAATTTTCCCCTTGGCCAAGAGCCTGCTCTGCTTACCGAGTAAGACGTTGACAGATCAATTTTCTGTTCAGGCTGCCACTGCTCCCCTTGGTATTATTCTTTTTCGGCCGGCAGGGTGATGGTAAAAGTAGAGCCGTGACCAATCTGACTGCGAACTTCCACTGTGCCGTTATGGGTGCTGGCAATGTGCTTGACAATGGCCAGCCCCAAGCCGGTACCGCCCTGCGTACGGCTGCGAGATTTGTCGCAGCGATAGAATCGTTCAAAAATACGCTCCTGGTGTTCAGTGGCAATACCGGGTCCCTCGTCCTGCAGGCTGATGTGGATGACCTTACGGCCGGCTGTGTTTGCTTGCTTTTTCGCCAGCAGTTTGATTGTTGACCCTTCCGGGCTATAGGTAATTGCATTGGTCAGCAGGTTGATAATTGCCTGTTCAAGCATGGAGCGGATCACAGGTCCCATAAGGTCTGGGGCACATTCCATATCGATGGTGATGTTTTTCTGTTCAGCACCTACTGCACAGGTCTGGACTGCTGCCTCAAGAATGGGGCATATCTTTTCCAGCTGCAGTCCCATCTCATCTTTTTTGGCCTGGTTTTCAATGCGGGCCAGGGTTAAAAGATCGTCGACAATGGCATCGAGTCTCGCTCCCTGCTTGTCGATGATTTTCAGGAAATTTTTTGCCTCTTCCGGTTCATTCATGGCCCCGTCAAGCAAGGTCTCCACATAGCCGCGAATTGCAGTAATAGGGGTCTTCAGTTCATGAGAGACATTGGCCACAAAATCCTGTCTGATATGTTCCAGCTGATTGATCCGCGTCAGGTTATGCATGACCACCAGGCTGCCCATTCTTTTGTTCTCTCCGTCATAGAGTGGGTGTGCTGAGCTGCGCAGGGTCATCTTCTGCCCATTTTCCATGAGGACGAGATCTTTTCTGGCTGTTACTTCCTGGTCCAGCGACTTGCTGAGAAATTGCTGCAGCACCCTGTTGCGGATAACTCCCTCAAATGGTGTGCCCTGTACAGCCTGACCGTCTATGTGGAAGAGTTCGGCTGCAGCCTTGTTGATGCGGATGATTTTATGGTCGGGGCCTATGGCCAGGACTCCGTCGGTCATACTGGTGAAAACTGCTTCAAGTTCGTTTCGTTGTTGAATAATAATTTTTATACGTCCGTTGATCTGTTCAGCCATATTGTTGAGCGAGTGAGACAGCTCGGCCATCTCTCTGGGGAGGTGACTGTCAGTTAAGAGAATGGGATGATCGGTCTCGCCCCCGGCAAGTCGTTCGGCCCCTAACCGCATTGCTTCAAGGGGGTGGCTGATGCGGCGAGCCAGGTAATAGAATAAGATGCCTGCTATGAGGGCGATGAATAACGTGCCGAAGAGAAGTCGTATGCCGGTAGAGGAGAGTACCGTATCGAGAGCTGTGGCAGGGACTGAAAGACGAAGGATGCCTTCGAGTGGCTTGTCGGTTTGCAGCGGGATCGCTACATACAACATATTCTGGTGCAGTGTTTTGCTGAAACGCAATGAAGCGCCGACCATTCCGCTCATGGCTGTTTGTATTTCCGGCCGGGCCTCATGGTTGTCCATCTGGGCAGGATCTTCATTGGAATCGGCCAGTACACTTCCGTCCTTGGCAATAACGGTGATTCGGGTGGTGGCCGCTCGGCCAGTCTCACGGCAGAACTCCTGGAGGGTATTGCCATTATTGTTGAGAAGCTGGATGATATGCGGACGGAGAAGCAGAGCCCGGTCTTTAATGTCTTCTTGCATCTCATGGTAGTAAAAGGACCGAATCATTTGCGTCCCGTACCAGGTCGTGGCAAAAATAGAAGTGATGATGATAAGGAGAGCCGCCGGGAAAATCTGCCAGAAAAATCGTCTATTTTTCATGAGTAACGAGAGTGGTAATTAAGTAATTGAGTGATGAAAAACGTGATCATCTGCATTGTTCAGAGTAGGCACTGTTTTTGATAGTAAACGAAAACAGTCATTTTTCAAAGTATCATTGTCAGCGGTCATGACAGCTACCAACCTTTTTCTTTCAGGCGATAGCCGATGCCACGCACAGTTTCGATACAATTTCCTATCTCGCCCAGTTTCTTACGCAGGCCGAAGATCTGGACATCTACTGCACGTGGAGTAATGAGGTAGTCATAGCCACGAATTCTATCGATGATCTGCTGCCGGGTATAGACCCAGCCGGGACGAGCCGCCAGCTGTTCGAGAATGGTAAATTCAGTAGCTGTCAGATGGACCTGCTGTCCTTCGACCAGAACTTCATGGCGACCGCGGTGAATGACGATGGAGTGAATGCTTATGGTTTCCTCGTCTGAGCGCTGTTCTTCAAGAATTTTGTCATGCTCTCTCCGCAACAATGCCTGGACACGGGCAATGAGGATCCGTGGGCTGAAAGGTTTTGTGACGTAGTCATCTGCACCGCAGGCAAGGCCGGAGACTATATCGTCCTCTTCGCTCTTTGCCGTCAGCATGATAATCGGTGGTTGAGCACTCTCCGGTTTTTCACGGATTACCCTGCACACCTCCATCCCATCTTTGCCGGGCAGCATCAGGTCAAGGATAATCAGGTCGACTTGTTCCTGTTCCAGGAGCTGTAACGCCTCTTCCCCGGAATCGGCGCAGGTGACATTAAATCCTGATTTGATCAGATTGTAGCTGACAAGCTGCTGGATATCAGCATCGTCTTCTACGACGAGGATACTTGCTTTTCCCACACGGTTTCTCCTGGTGTTTAAGTAATAAGATGTTCCAAATAACATATTCAGGATTGAGAACGGGAGCCCCCGAAGGGTCACCGGAATTTCCAGTTTTGCTTGCCGGGATTCTGATTGCTACCTTCTTAATTCTTCATGTAATCCTACATGCCAGTCACCAGCATGCAAGAAAAATTGACTTCCTAACGCGATCTTAATAAAATATTAACAAAAACCTAAAAAACATTGAGTTAAAGGAAGTTAACAATAATTCAGACACCCAGGAGAATACTTTGGCTCACCAACTTACCTTCCATCGCGAAATTGATAAATTAAAGAAGAAATTCATGGTCCTGGGCTCAATGGTTGAAGATCGTCTGCAAAAGGCGAGCCTGGCCATGCAGACCAGGGACCCTGACCTGTTGCAGGAGATCGTCAGTTCCGATTGGGAAATTGATGATATGGAAGTTGAGGTGGAAGAGGAATGCCTCAAAATTCTTGCCCTCCACCAGCCGGTTGCCTCCGATCTTCGTTTGCTTGTCGCCATTATCAAGATTAATAACGAACTGGAGCGCATTGCTGACAATGCCGTGAACATTGCCAAGCGTTTGCAGACGATCAGTAAGGACTCGACTCTGACCTTTCGCATTGATTATCAGCCCATGTCCGGCAAGGTGCTGAACATGTTCAAGTTGGGTCTGGATGCGTTGGTCACTGAGGATGCTGATCTGGCGCGTAAGATCTTTCATGAAGATGAAGAGGTGGATAGTTTACGCAATCAGGCCTATAGGGATGTTATACGGGAACTGGACAGTGATCCCGGCCATGCGGCCTGTCTGGTAAACCTCTACCTGCTTGCCCGTCACCTGGAGCGGATAGGGGATCGAATTACAAATATTGCCGAAGAGGTTATCTATCTTGTAGAAGGGAAGATCGTACGTGGGGAGATCGATTGATATGTCACCTTCAATTTTGCTGCTCATTTTGTTGACCCTTGCTTCTTTTGCCTATATGCAGGGAAAACGGAGGGCCTTTTCCCTGAGCGGGCCTGAGGTCGGCTCAAGCAGGCTTCATTCGCGACCCGGGTATTACGGGATGTTGACCGCGCTCTGGTGTGTGCTGCCGCCACTCATCGTCTTCGCATTCTGGATGGCTTTTTCCGATTCTATATTGATCGCCATGGCCATGAAAGCACTGCCGACCTCCCTGCAGGAGCTCTCTGCCGATCAGACCAATCTGCTGGTCAATAACCTGCGCAACCTGATTGCCGGGCATGTGGCGGCCAGGGATATTGATCCGATTCTGCAGCAGGTCGCAGAACAATATATTGGTATGGAGCGTATCAGTCAGATCGCCCTGGGCGTTGTTATGCTGGTAACAGCCGTGTTCTCCATGTCGTATGTCTATAGGCGTATTCGTCCTGAGATGCGTGCCCGAAATCATGTGGAACGAATTGTTCAGATCAGCCTTGTCCTCTGTTCCACCATTGCCATTCTTACCACTATCGGTATTGTTCTTTCTGTTCTTTTTGAATCCATCAGGTTTTTTCAGCAGGTACCGTTGACCGATTTTCTCTTTGGCCTGAAGTGGAGTCCGCAGATGGCCATGCGTGCCGATCAGGCGGGCAGCTCCGGCAGTTTCGGGGCAATTCCTGTACTTGCCGGTACCTTTATGATCTCAGGTATTGCTCTGGCTGTGGCTGTTCCCATTGGTCTCATGTCAGCCATCTACCTGTCCGAATATGCCAGCTCACGCGTACGGGCCTGGGCCAAGCCGATTATGGAAATTCTGGCCGGTGTCCCTACCGTGGTGTACGGCTTTTTTGCAGCTCTTGTGGTGGCTCCTTTTATTCGTGACAGCGGAGAACTCTTTGGCCTGAATGTTTCGTCTGAAAGTGCTCTGGCCGCAGGGCTGGTTATGGGGGTCATGATCATTCCCTTTGTCTCTTCACTTTCCGATGATGTCATCAATGCCGTCCCCCAAGCCATGCGGGACGGGTCTTATGGGCTAGGCGCAACGAAGAGTGAGACAATTCTCCGGGTCATTGTCCCTGCGGCCCTGCCGGGTATTGTCGGCGGAGTCCTGTTGGCTGCATCGAGAGCAATCGGTGAGACTATGATTGTGGTCATGGCTGCCGGTCTTTCTGCAAATTTGACAGCAAATCCTCTACAGGCGGTGACCACGGTGACTGTTCAGATCGTGACCCTGTTGGTCGGAGATCAGGAATTTGACAGTCCTAAGACCTTGGTTGCCTTCGCCCTTGGCCTGCTGCTCTTTATCGTGACTCTGATTCTGAATGTGATTGCCCTGTATGTGGTGCGCAGGTACCGGGAAGAATATGAGTAGGTGCCGGGCGTGAGAGGGTGAGGGTGGCAGAGGTTGAGAACTAACAAGGATCAAGACGAGGAAGAGGTATGCAGGCAGAAAAAAGAGAAACGACCATGGATCGAGTGAGTAAGGGACTGGCCCGGCGTTATCGTCGGGAACGATGGTTCCGTTTGTTCGGTCTGAGTGCAATTGTTACAAGCGTCTGTTTTATAGCCCTTCTTTTTGTCTCCATAGGAGCGAATGGCTGGTCTGCCTTTCAGCAGACTGAGGTCCTGCTCGATATTCATTTTGATAAGGAGCAGTTTGATGTCGATAATCTGTCTACTGCAAATTACGGAGCTCTTGTCAAAAACTCCATGCAGGCCCTCTTTCCTGATGTCACGGGACGTAGTGATAAGCGAGAACTCAATAAGCTCGTCAGCTCCGGTGCCTCCTATGTCCTGCAGAAGATGGTGATTAAAGATACCGGAATCATCGGATCCACCAAAAAGATCTGGCTGCCGGCTGATGATGAGGTGGATATGTTTCTCAAAGGATATATCTCGCGGGATGTTGCGGAGAGTGCTCGGAGACTGAACGATAAACAGATTGGCTGGATTGACCAGTTGGTTGCTGAGGGGAGACTGGAGAAAAAGTTCAACACTATCTTTTTTACGGCTGGAGATTCCCGAGAGCCTGAGCTTGCCGGAATTCGCGGTGCCGTTGCCGGCTCTCTCTTTACCCTGGCTGTTACCCTGTTACTCTCTTTCCCCATAGGCGTGGCCACAGCTGTCTATCTTGAAGAGTTTGCGCCCCGTAACAGGTGGACTGATCTTGTTGAGGTCAATATCAATAACCTGGCAGCTGTTCCCTCCATTGTTTTTGGTTTGTTGGGTCTGGCCGTTTTTCTCAATGTTTTCGGAATGCCCAGATCCGCTCCATTGGTCGGCGGTCTGGTGCTGACCCTGATGACCCTGCCGACTATTATTATTGCCTCCCGTGCCTCATTGAAATCCGTGCCGCCATCCATTCGAGAGGCTGCCCTCGGGGTCGGAGCTTCCAAAATGCAGGCCATAACACATCATATCCTGCCGCTTGCCATGCCCGGAATGATGACCGGTACTATCATCGGCATGGCCCAGGCCCTGGGGGAAACTGCACCGCTGTTGATGATAGGTATGGTTGCTTTTATTGTTGATGTGCCCCATGGTGTGACTGATCCTGCCACAGTGCTTCCGGTTCAGATATATCTCTGGGCTGATTCCCCGGAGCGGGCCTTTGTTGAACGAACCTCAGCAGCTATCATGGTCCTCCTGGGGTTTCTAATTTCCATGAATGCTATTGCTGTCTTTCTGCGCAGAAAATTTGAACGCCGGTGGTAGGCCGAGATGTAATTGTCTTCTAATGTGACCTTAATAAAAATCTAACAATTGTCGGGTAACCTCTTCGAACGCTGAAACTTCTGCAAGGGTTAAGAACATGCAGGGGGATTTCGATTGGAATTACTTATCTTTTAACAGGAGAGAAACAATGTGGAAAAAAGGATTAACACTGGCAACTGCATCAATTATTCTGGCTTCGGCTGCTGTAAATGTCTATGCAGCCTCCGGTCGTGATTATATCTCGATCGTCGGCTCTTCAACGGTCTACCCTTTTGCCACCACCGTGGCCGAACAGTTCGGGAAAACCAGTAAGTTCAAGACACCGAAAATTGAATCGACGGGATCTGGTGGCGGAATGAAGCTGTTCTGCGCCGGTTCAGATATTGATACCCCGGATATTACTAACGCCTCTCGGCGAATCAAGTTTTCCGAGTATGAAAAATGTCAGAAAAACGGGGTGAATGAGATTGTCGAGGTCAAGATAGGCTATGACGGTATTGTTCTCGCAAATTCCAAAGCAGCTCCGCAGATGACATTGAGTAAAAAGGATATCTTTTTTGCCCTGGCAAAAGAAGTTCCGGATCCACAAGGCGGTGAAAAATTGATTGCCAACCCCTATACAACCTGGAAAGAGGTGAATCCATCTCTCCCTGACACAAAGATCGAGGTCCTTGGGCCGCCTCCCACCTCAGGTACCCGTGACGCCTTTGTTGAGCTGGCCATGGAAGGTGGTTGTAGCAAAGTTGATTGGATCAAGGCTCTGAAAGAAACAGACAAAAAATATTATAAGTCTGTTTGTCATACGGTTCGTGAAGACGGTGCTTATGTTGAAGCCGGTGAAAATGACAACCTGATTGTACAAAAGCTTGAAGCCAACCCCAAGGCCCTTGGAATCTTTGGTTTTAGCTTTCTTGATCAGAACGGGGACAAGATTCAGGGATCTGTTGTGGAAGGTGAGTTACCAACTTTTGAGAATATTGCAGCCGGAAAATATCCTGTTTCCCGTCCGCTCTACTTTTATGTGAAAAAAAGTCATGTTGGTGTTGTTCCCGGGATGACCGAATTTCTGGGTGAATTCATCAATGATAAGGCCTGGGGAGAGGAAGGGTATTTGTCCGATAAGGGCCTTATCCCGATGCCTGCCGAGGAACGCAAGCAGTTCGCGGCCGATGTAGTGGCTCTTAAACCGCTTGTTATGAGTAAATAGGCTGAAGGTAGAGAGACAGAAGGCTGAAGTGAAAAAGAGAAGTTGTTGGTTTTTCTTTTAGCCTTCTGTCTAAAGGTCTGAACAAATCTTTTCTTGACTAAATTCGGCGTAGATCTTACTTCGATAGATAAGGATCCGATTATGGAATCAATGAGTGCGGTGCTAACTACTGGTGAAACCCCATTTTTAGGAGCATATAGTATGACCCAGGAAAAGGTCCGGCAAGAGGACAAGGCTCCGCGAGAGAACCGGATGACGGTCGGTGTTCCGTTCGTGGATGATGCCCGTATGACTTGCCGGGGTGTGAATGTTTATTACGGTGAGAAACATGCCATCAACAATGTCTCCATTGACGTGGGCCGTAATGAAGTCCTGGCCATGATCGGTCCTTCCGGTTGCGGGAAATCCACTTTTCTGCGCTGCCTGAACCGGATGAATGATACTGTGGAAGGTTGCAGAGTGGAAGGGGATATCCAACTGGATGAATTAAATATTTATGATAAGTCCGTGGATGTCGTACCCCTTCGCGCTCAGGTAGGGATGGTTTTTCAGAAGCCCAACCCTTTTCCCAAGTCCATTTATGATAATGTCGCCTACGGTCCCAAAATTCACGGCTTGGCCTCTTCCCGTGCAGAACTTGACGAGGTTGTGGAAAGCTCTTTGAAAAAGGCTGGTCTGTGGAGTGAGGTGAGTGATCGTCTTGATCAGCCCGGAACCGGGCTGTCAGGTGGCCAGCAGCAAAGACTCTGTATTGCCAGGGCTATTGCGGTGCGGCCCGAGGTTATTCTTATGGATGAGCCCTGCTCCGCTCTTGATCCCATTGCCACGGCCACTGTGGAAGATCTTATTTCCGAGTTGCAGGAGCAGTATACCATCGTTATTGTTACCCATAACATGCAGCAGGCCGCCCGCGTCTCGCAGCGAACTGCTTATTTTCATCTTGGCGATCTGATAGAGGTGGGGAGTACTGATCGAATCTTCACCAATCCCCGTCACAGATTGACAGAGGACTATATCACCGGTCGCTTCGGTTGATCGGGAGGGTTGGCGCGCCTTATAACGATAATCTGCTTTAGACCTCGATTTTACCTGTATGTTTTTTCTTTTTGCTGCCGTTTTCTTGCCATGCTTCCTGTTCTCTCTTATAATAAACCTATGTTGCAGACAGGTGTCGGGGTGCGGCCATACCAGATCCCCGGAATGAATGCAGGTTTGTTTCCCGGTGTTGAGGGGGGTTGATTCATGGGCTGTGTAAAATATTTATAGCTTCAGGCTATTTTTTGTCAGTAGGGGAGATAAGTTTTCAGGATAGCTGAACAAGAATTCAACTCATAAATTTGGTGACTCATTCTATGCAGACATTACTCAAGCAACCTTTCTCTGTCCTTTCTGTTGTCTTTTGGCTGGTATTCCTTACTTGCTCTCCCTCTCTTTACGCTGCATCAGAAAAAGAGATGAAGGGCTGGGGCATTGATGATGAATACAATAAGCTCTACAACCCAAAGGAGTTAGATAAACTTAAAGGAGAGGTCGTAACCTTTAAGGAGATAGAGCCTCTCCCCGGAATGTCCAAGGCAACAGCCCTGATCCTGGATGAAGGTGGCGATAAAATAATGGTTCACCTTTGTCCGCTCTGGTTTGCGACAGCAAAAGAAACCGGAATCAAACGTGGCGATAAGGTAAAAATAAAGGGAAGCTGGGTGGAAATTGAAGGGGAGGATGTTTTTCTGGCCTCCAAGGTCAAAAAAGGCGAAAATTATGAATTTAAGGTTCGCCTGACCCAGGATGGCACCCCTTTCTGGACAATGACTTCGGAACAGCTGATTCGTGAACGTGAGCGTGACCAGGAGTGATGTAGTTGAAGGAGTCTGTCGAATTTGCTGCTAATCCGGTTCGGCAGAGAGCGAAAGGGCAAGAAAGGCCTTTTTCCACATTCTGGAGTACAGCGCGGAGCGTGATTCGTGAAAGCGTACCTTCTGTGTAATAGCAACTCCGATACTTATTGTTGCCCTATGGATTGGCTGATTATCTTTTTAAGTTCAGGGAGTTGGTATGGTTTCGCAATTGCTGCGCAGAAACCGTAATCTTTGAAATTTGCCATGACTGGGTCGTTCGAATACCCACTGGAAACTATAACCTTTGCTTCTGAATTGATTGCTAGAATTTTCTGAACCGTTTCTTTCCCGCCCATCCCTCCCGGGACAGTCAGATCCATGATTATCAGGTCAATGGGGGTCTTGCTCTCTATTGCTTCTCGATAAAATTGTAGCGCTTCCATCCCATCTTTGGCAAGCACAACCTCGTGTCCTATCAGTCCGAGCATTGCCTGCGTAATGGCTCGAATTTGCTCTTCATCATCCATAACCATAATCTTGGATTTTTTTGTGTTCAATATTGTTTCTTCTGCCTTTCGGACCGGGACGGAACGCTGTGTTGAAGCTGGCAGATAAATCGTAAAGATTGTTCCAATGCCAGGGGTGGACTCTGCTGAGATGTGTCCGCCATGTTTGTTGATGATGGAATGGGTAATTGCCAGACCAATACCACTTCCTTCCTGTTTCGTTGAAAAATAGGGATCAAAGATCTTATCCAGTACATTCGCGGGAATGCCGGTACCGGTGTCCGTGATTTTCATCTTTACATAGCGACCGGTTTTCGGCAAATGACTGATCGTTGAACTTGCAGGAGGTACGTTTTCACATGATACCTTAACTATTCCACCATTGGGCATGGCGTTGCTGGCATTGAGCATGATATTCTGCACAACTTGACTTATCTGGCCCTTGTCAATGTCGACGAGCCAGAGATCATCGGGGAATACATAGCGGCAGGCGACCTTGTCCCCTCGGAGTACAAAGTCGGCAGAATCTTTGACGACTTCGGCGAGGGACGCTGCTTCTTTGATTGGTTCACCGCCCTTTGCGAAAGTGAGCAGTTGCCTGGTTAAATCCTGTGCCCGCTGGGATGCTTTTATGGCATCTTTGAGAAGTTTCTGCGTTTCCACAGAGAGGTTGGAATCCAGAAGAGACAGGTCGATATTGCCGAGAATGGCTGCCAGGATGTTGTTGAAATCATGGGCTATACCACCTGCAAGGACACCGATGGACTCAAGTTTTTTTACTTTAATCAGTTCCTGTTCCGTGCGCAGCTGCTTTGTGATATCTCTAAAGACCAGTACGATACCAATGGTTTTGCCGTCTTTGTCTCTTATCGGCGCGCCACTATCGTCAATGCTCCTTTCCTGGCCATCTTTTGAAATTAAGACAGTGTCGTTCGTTACACCGCTAATTCCTCCAGAAGTCAGGATTTTTTCCACCGGATTGTCGCAGGGCTTCCTTGTTGTGTTGTTAATAATATTGAAAATATGAGCTAAAGGCTGTCCAACCGCCTCCTCACTGTTCCAGCCTGTCAGTGTCTCAGCCACCTTGTTGATGAGGGCAATCCGTCCTTGGGTATCAGTGGTAATGACGCCATCTCCTATACTTCTCAGGGTCACTGCCAGACGTTCTGTCTCTTCAGCCAGTCTGGTCTCGGCTAGTTTCCTTTCCGTAATGTCTGTGGCGACTTCAAGGCGGACTATACGATCGTCAATCCATGATATTGCCCTATCGTGTATGTGAAACCATTGTCCGGTAACAGTGTGTTGAAAATCCCAGGTGTATACTTTTCCAGGTTTACCTTTCCCATCCAGAAGATATTTGTTGGTACAGAAGCTACACGGACCGCTCTGATCTTTCTGGATGCTCTGCCAACAAATTTTGCCGGTAATATCACCGTGTATTTTTTTTCCGTACTCGTTGACGAACAAGACCTCATAGGTATCCATATCGGCAACATAAACCAATGCATCCAGGCTGTTCAGCAAAAGACGGAACCGTGCCTCATTTTCCTGCAGTGTCTTCTGGCCAATGGTCAGGGCGGTAGCCATATTATGGAACGCTTTGGTCAGTGCCCCGAATTCATCAGTTCTGCCGGCCTGTTCACTGCGAATGTCAAGGTTTCCCCGGGCAAATTCTTGTGTCATGTTCACAAGTGTTTTTATTGGCGAAATTAATGTCTTTCTGCCAAGCAACCAGGCGAGGAACAGCGAGGTTGTCGTGGCGAGGAACATGATGAGTAAGTTCCTGGCCAGGGCGGCGTTGGCGGGCCCAAGAATATATTCTTCAGGAATACCAGCCCAGACATAACTATAAGGAGTATCTTCAGGGGTGAGACGTACCTGCTCGAAGGCAACTATTATGCGCACACCGTCTGAGCCCTTGCCGATGAATATTCCCTGTTTCTTCGCCTTTTGTGCTATTTCCCAGGGTTTGGCTTTGATCGGCTTACCGATAGGGTTGGTCGTATCCTTGGCAGGATAATAAAACAGACGGATTCCCTGATGGTCTGTTACGGCCACAAAGGATTTGTCAGGCAGGGTTGAGATGTCATAAAAGCGGGAAAAATGTTCCTGTTTGACGGACATGGTTAACATGGCCTTGGGCCTATCGTTTTTGTCGAGTATCGGATAGGCAAAGGCAAATGCAGAAACCGGAGTCCCGGTTCTGCTTAGTATATATTCACCAACAGCAAAGTCTTTTCTTTCCAAGGCTTCGCGAAAATGTTTGCGATCCGAGAGATTTGTTTCGGAAAATTCTCTTCCTGAAGCTAAGACGTCTCCGTTAAGATCCGTCAGGGTGATATTGTTATATTCAGGATTTTTCTTTAACACGGCCCTGAAAATTTCACTGCTTGCCTGGATGTCTTTGGCCTGAATTGCAGGGAGCAGAGATAGTGTGGAGAGAATTTGTCTGCTGGCGCGGGTAATATCTTTTTGAGCTTCTCTCATGGTGTGGGTTAACAGTAATACATCGCGCTTGGCATCTTCAATGGATTGGTCTCGCTGTTCCATGCCAGTATAAAGAAGAATACCCAGGGCCGGCAGAACGGCAAGTATGACCAGTAACGCTATGTTTTTGCTTATTGAACCCAAGTTTGTGAATTTCATTTTTTTACCTGTTTACAGGGTATTTCAAGGGAAATATACCCGTACGTCTTACAAATGGTGCTGCACTATTATGTTACTATACCTCTTGATACAACTTGGCAACAAGGTGGAAAGATGGTTTTAAAGGAGTGTACTCTATAACGGGTTGAGGCGTTTCGTTTCTATCTCTTGTTCTTCCGCTGGAGGACTGGACTCATGTCATGATTCACCCAAAAGGGTTGCAGGGCTTGATGAGGGCAGTTGCCTGAGGAGGCTGGTTTTTTTTGAGTACGTCCGGTACGGGGGGAACTCCCCCTGTATTTGTGTCGATATTAAGAAATCAGCTTAGCATGAATTGCTGGCTGAAGGCAAGGGTGTTACCATGAAGCAGGATAGGAGGTGATCTCCATGTGTTTTGCTGTAGTTGAAGGTGCTGCATTGTTCAAGGTCTGATCTGGTGTCGGAGAGAAAAGGTCACTGCTGGTAATGAACAGAATTACCGATGGTTTTTTCTTGATAGACTGCCTTATGGCTTGTTTTAGCCTTTTTCACCTGGCGAACTTTATTGTGAGTGCAGTGACAATGCCCCATATCCAATTGTAAAATATCACGAAAAGTGGAGTGTATAATCCCAACTCCATTCCAGCCATTCCTTTGTGTGCCTGTAGCGGAAAGACTACAAATAATTGAACCGCGGTGGGAAACAGACTGAGGACTGTTCCTTTTAAGAGCAATTTTGATTGCAGCATTGGAAGAATAAAAAGCAATGCCCAAAGACCACCCCATACAATGCGGGGATAAAGATAGTTAGCCGTTAAGGATGGGGCTATTGCAACACCAAAAGATGATGCAATACCGAGGTCTCCCGCTAGCCAGACTGTAAGGCTGTTTGCCAGTGCACCCACGCAACCAGCTGCAAAGAAAACTAATAATTTTTTCATATTGTATCTCCACTGCATTGAGTAGCTGATGAGGTGTAGTAAAAAGAGACACTTTTCCTAACTTGCTTTTTTAAGGTTCTTAGAGTGTTCTCCTCTAAGAGTATAATTTCAATTTTGAAAAAGTGTTATTTATTTTGTATGTTATCCGCTTCACTTCCCGGTATCTTCAAAAAAATGGACAACACGGGAACAGAGTCGTGCAATCAGAGCGTTGTCATGGCTGATTACAAGTACACCAAGTTGTCGTTTTTCGATCTCTTGCAACAACGAGTGCCAGATGCCGGCCTGAGTCAAAGCATCAAGCATAGAGGTGATCTCATCACAGATAAGGTAACGAAGATTAGAGCAGAGGGCTCGGACAAGGCAGATCCGCTGCAATTCGCCACCTGAGAGTTCATGAGGGAACCGATCCAGCCAGAAATTCTGAATGCCGAAGTTTTTTGATAATTCCGGATTAATAATCCCGCCTTCGTTTAGTATTTTCCGTACGTTCCAGTGTGGGTTCACAGCGTGTTCCGGATTTTGAAAAATCAATTGAACAGGATTCTTTCCTGCGGGCAGCGGTGATCCGTCAACCAACACTGTTCCAACCTGCGGCTGCAGGTAGCCGGATAACACTTTGGCCAGAGTTGACTTGCCCTGTCCGCTAGGCCCGGGCATGCCCACTATTTCTCCGGGATTTATTTTAAGATCAATATCCTGGAAGAGCTTCTTGTGATTTTTGTCGTAACTAAATGTAATTCCGCGACATTCAAGCATTGTGGCACCGTACCAGACCGTCTCTGAGTTCTTGCATTCTCGGCAGTTCGTCAGCACAGTCAGGGCCATGTTTTGCGCAATGCAGATGGTAAGGACATCCCCCTGTTTTCCCATTGCTCGGTGTTGTTGCCTGCGATGGTGGACTGGTGAAGCTGTTTGTTGGTAATGCTGCCCATAACGCTGTCGTATAAGGATGACGTAGGCATAATTTCCCTGTGAAATCGGAAGTGTTTGCGACTTCAAGGGTTATCCCATCGTAGAAAACAGACACCCTGTCAGTGATTTTCAGTACAGATTCTATATCGTGGGTAATCAATAATACTGCTTTGCCTGTATCAGCAAGTTCGCGAAGGTGGCCAAGCGCCTCTTCTGCTGCCAATGCATCAAGACCATTCGTCGGTTCATCGGCCAGAAGCAGATCTGCCATCCCTACGGTAGCGGTAGCTGTCAGAATACGACGAGCCATGCCTCCTGACAGTTGGAATGGGTAGTATTTTGCAACACTGTCGTCAAGAAGGTATCTGGCCAGTGCGCTATGTGCGGCCTGCTTCGCTTCGTCCCTGTTCTTCAGACCACTGAGCCTTGCTGCCCTTGCAACCTGTGTACCGACCTTTAAGAGTGGGTTCAGGTAGTTGATCGATTGCGGAATCAAGGCAATTTCTTTCCCGCGGATTTTTTTGATACGTTGAGCAGTCAAACTGCGGCCTTTGAAATATATCTTTCCGGCAGTGTGTGCATTTCTTGGCAAAATGCCCAGGATTGCATGGGCCAGAAGGCTTTTGCCGGCCCCGGACTGGCCGACAACAGCCATGATTTCTCCGGCTTTGACTTCTATATCAAGACTGGTAATCGCAGATACCTGTTTTTTGCTTAACTGCGATGAATTGTAAGAAAAACTGACAGAAAAATTTTCAACTTTAAGCATGATGCCTCCTGTTATTCACGGCAGGTTTTTGGATCGAGCAGTACTCTTAGGCTGTTTCCCAGTATATCGAAAGCCTGCACAGAAATAATCAGAGTGAGACCCGGAGCCACGGCAAGCCACCACAACCCCATGGAGAGATATCGCATTGACTCAGCCAGCAACACTCCGATGGCAGGGGTATGTGGTGACATGCCGAATCCCAGGAAAGTAAGGGCCGCTGCATGGAGGATGGCATGGGGAAACATAAGGAGCAAGCCGATTACAAATTGGGGGAGCAGATGAGGGAGCATGTGATGCCATGCAATCCACAGTGGTCCTCTGCCCAATTTTGCGGATAAATGAATAAATGCGGACGACCGCAGCTGGAGAACTTCAGCTCGGATAATCCGCGTCAAAACCGGCCAGTGCGAGGCTGCCACAGCAATAATGACACCCTTGGCTCCGCCGCCACAGGCAAAAGCAATAAGGATAAGGAGGATGAGGTGGGGAGTGGCTATTGCCACATCGATCAGCCAGGTGACAGCCGTGTCTACTGCTTTACCAAGTGTTGCTGCGGCCAGGCCCAGGATGAGTGCAATTATTGCTGAAGCCGTTGCCGCACTCAGACCAATCATCAGGCTGATTCGCAATCCTTTTAACGTGCGGGCAAACATATCCCGGCCGAGCCAGTCTGTGCCAAACGGTTGCTCCCAGCTGGGTGGCAGTTTGCGTAACTGGAGATTTGTGATCTCTCCGTTTTCACCATAGAGCCAGGCCCCGAGGAATACGGCAGCGAAGAGGGCAAGGCAGGAAATTACAGTGACAAGGGTCCGGCTTCGCCGGTTAAGATGGATTCTGTAAAGTTGCACGAACATGGTATCACGTACCTGCCATTCTCCGCATGCGCGGATCAATATATTTGTAAATGATGTCGGCCAGGGTGTTGCCGAAGAACACAAAAATTGCACTGAAAATTACAATTCCCAGCAGCAGCGGGACATCCCCCCTGATGCCGGCCTCGACAGTCGTTTTGCCCAATCCAGGATAGGAAAATACTTGTTCAGCCAAAACCGCACCGCCGAATAATTCGCCAAGAGATGCAAACTGGAGGGTTATTGCCGGTAACGCTGCATTGCGGACGGCGTGTCTGAAAACGATGCCGAGCGTTGAATCGCCTTGAGCGCGGGCAAAAATGACATATTCACTGTTCATGGCCTCAATCATTTTTCCTCGGGTGTGGAGTGTGATCTGGGCCACGCCGATGAGCGACAAGGTGAGTGCCGGCAACAGCAGATGATGCAGCCGTTGCCAAAAACATGTCTCTTCAGCGCTCATTCCAGGTGGCCAGGCGCAACAGATCGGAGTCCAGTCAAGCTCTATGGAAAAAATGGTGAGCAGAACCATGCCCACCCAGAATGTCGGAGTGGAGGCCATGGTAAAAGCATAGAGGCGAATTACCCGATCAAGTAGACTCTCTTCCTGGGCACCTGCAGCTATTCCCAGCAGAAAACCGAGCACTCCCGAAAAACTCCAGGCGAGCAGCATAAGCCAGAACGAAGTGATAAAGCGTTTACCGATAACCGATAATACAGGTTCATTATAGATGGTCGAAATACCGAAATCTCCACGTACCAACCGACCCGCCCAACAGAAGAAACGTTCAGCGGGTGGTTTGTCCAATCCCCATCTGTCGGCGATGACTTCTCTTTGTTCGGGAGAAATCTTCAAAATTGCTGCGCCAACATATGCGTCGATTGGATCTATTGGTGACCTGCTGACCAGAAAGAACGACAGCAGTGCGACTGCACCTAGCAAGACCAGCAGTTTAATGCTCTTTTGCAAGAGAAATTTTAGAAACAAGGATTGCGGCATATAACTCATCTCAGGTTAGTAGGTCTGTTCAGTTTCCTTGATCCTCTAACCTGCTGAATCTTTGAGAAGGACTCTGTACTCTCCACATGCATCTAATTGCAGGTCCATTGCCACTGGTTGATGTTGGCGGTAATGGGCCAACCGTGGCCATGGGGTTCCATTTGAGATTGTCCCACATCAAGGCATTTGTTGATAAAGTATGTATGGTCAAGATTCACCAGCCATGCCCAGGCCGCATCACCCGATACGGCAAAGCCTGTTTCGCCATCCCATTGCGCTTTCTGCCAATAGGGAATGGAATCCTCAAAAGTTTTTGCCAGCAGCGCCTGGTCCAAATAGCCGTCTACAACAGGATTGGAATAGAAACCCGCATTCCAGTAAAGTGGTTCAGGCCCGGAAGTATGATAGAGTTTGTACATTTCAAGAGGACTGTGATCGCCAAAGCCATAGACCACCACATGAAGATGAGTTAATTCTTTTTTGATCCGATCCCAGCTCTCCCCCTGTGGTATTGCTTTGATACCTACGCGCTTGAGCATTTCAGAGACTGTCAGAGCAAGTCCCTGGCGCAGTATATCCTTTGAATTGTAGAGAATGACGAATTCGGCATCCCGACCATTTTTCTCTACAATTCCATCTCCGTTTGCATCCACCCAACCTGCCTTTTCCAGGATTTCGATGGCCTTTGCCGGATCATTGTCATGGAAACGGATCTTGTTATTGTCCCAGGGCATATCGTCGACGACCCCGTAGGCAGGCCGACCATAACCATCGAGTACGCCATCCACCAGGGCCTGGCGATTGATGGCATAATTTACCGCTTTTCGAATGGCCGGATCAGAGGTAACGTCATTGCCGATTGCCAGGCCATCAGGTGTTTTTTTCCCGGTATTGGGTACGAGGGGGAACATCAGTCCTCTATTATCAACACTCTTGACAACGTGGAGTTTCATTCCTGCAATATCCTGGTTGGCGAAACTTGAGGGAATGCCAAGGACATCTACTTCTCCAGCCCTGGCTGCAGCAAGGGCGGCATTCTCTTCGGAAAAGAGAAACACCAGTTTCTTGATTTTCGCTTTGTCGCCGTAGTAACGGTCATTGGCCTCGACTATCATCTGCTGGCCTTCATCCCAACGGACGAATTTGTATGGACCTGAACCAATAGGATTCCTTGCATATCCTGGACCGTAGAGCTTTTCCGGAACAATGCCCAAGCTGATAAAATGTTGCATGAAAGTTATGTCAGGGGTCTTCAAGGTAAAGATTATGGTTTCATCATCAGGAGCCTCTGCTTTCTGAAGATTGGAAAGATCCAGCAAGCCGCCGGCAGAGGCCGCAGTATTAAAGGTAAAAGCGACATCTTCGGCAGTCAGTGGAGAACCGTCAGAAAAAGCAACATCGGCACGAATCTTGACAGTCCATATTAAACTGTCCTCGCTCAATGACCAGTCAACGGCAAGATCAGGGACTATTTTTAAATCAGCATCCCGTTTAAGCAAGGTGCTCTGAAAGAGTGGATTTCCATAACTGCCCCATCCTAAAATCGGATCATATCCCTCAGGATTCTCACCTCCAATGGCAAGTATGATGGATTCTTTGTCCGCATAAACGGTTTCCATGCTTCCCATAATAAAAGCAGATCCAAGCAAGGCGATGGTGAAGTGTTTTAAATAATGAGCTTTGCGTTTCATGAATTCCTCCTGTTTTAAAAATAAAATCGGCGGCAATTTGTCCTGATAAAAAAAGCGATGCTATTTTTCCAAGAAAAATTCTCCTGACCAGTAAATTTTAGAATGAGTCTTCCGATTCTTTTATCAGAACATGTGATTGAAAAGAGACGGTCAGCAGCTTACCTGCCGGTAACACGTAAACAGATAACGTGTTACCGGCAGGTATAAAAAAATCCGCGCAAAAAACTGACCGTAACATTAGGAGGTACAGTAAGTATAGGCGGACAAGCATCCCGGTAACACAATATCAAGAATCGTATGATAAGTATCCGGTTCCTCTTGTCACGTCAATACTTTTTTCTGAAAACAGTATGCGGATGGAGGTATTTCTCCAATGTTCCAGCAGGATTCAGGTTTTTCAGGATCTCTCCGCTGTGCCGGTTTTTCTGTTCAACAAAACAAATGGTCTCTGGCCTGAGTTGAAGGTCTTCATAGGCAGCGACTGAGGTTATCTTTGCAGAAGGTGTTTTTTTGTTCTATAATATCAATTTATTGTGCATTTTATGGCTTGATTTGGTAGGGAAGAGGATTGCATCTGGCATGAAATCTCTTTTAATTAAAAAAATAAATTGTTAACACCAGGAATAAATTATGAAAAAAAAGTATCTTGTTTTGGCCGGTTGTCTTGTTTTCCTTTATTCCACACAGGCTGCAGCAGGTGAGGAAAACTTTGGTTTTGGTCTCAAAGCAGGGAGTCTTGGCGGTGGTGTCGAATTGACAAAGTTGTTGACTGATGACCTGGTACTACGGACAGGAGTTAATTATTTGACATTTTCCATCGATTCTACGATCAGTGGTATCGATTATGATATGGAGGCGACCTATAAAAACGGCAATCTGTTGCTTGACTGGCATCCGTTCAGCGGCTCCTTCAGGATATCGGGTGGCGTGTTCCTCAATGGTAATGAAGTTGATGTGGATGGTGCGGTGCCAACGGACAGAATATTTGCCGGGTATGCCTATTATGTACCTCAGACTGATCTGCTCCATGTGAAAGGGAATGTCGATTTTAATTCCATCGCACCCTATGCAGGTATTGGCTGGAAGAGTAACCACGGTGAATCCGGGTGGGGACTTGCCTGTGAATTGGGAGTATTGTTTCAGGGCTCTGCGCAGGTGTCTGATCTCTACGTTCAATCGCCTGTAGATGTGAATAAAATTGAAATTGTGCAGGATTTTTTGGATGAGCAGAAAAAAGCAATTGAGGATGATCTGGATGACTATCAGTACTATCCAGTTGCTTCAATTATGCTCATGTATAACTTTTGATGCGCCGCAGGGAAACGAGTAACAGAAATTCTGTTTTTACAGTGGAAGTGGATTTATTCGCGAACAGGGGTTGATACAGTCCGCCTGTATGTTTTAGCTCACTAGGAGCTGTTCGCGGCTGAAGTCGTTCCTAGTGAGCTCCGGCAACAGCTTCTTGTGCCATTCGGGTGATTCCCTGCCAATCTTCGCCTTCAATGAGATCGTTGGGAACGATCCAGGAGCCGCCGACACAGAGAACATTTGGCAGCCTGATGTAATCCCTGTAATTTTCGGCAGATATTCCTCCGGTGGGACAAAAGCGGATTTGCGGGAATGGACCGGCGATGGATTTGAGAATCTTGATCCCGCCTGCCGCTTCTGCCGGAAAGAACTTGAAGGTATTGTAGCCCTGCTCGATTCCCATCATCAGTTCAGAGACTGTGGCAATGCCTGGGATGAGAGGGATCGTCCCCTTGTTTGCTGCTGAGAGGAGGGTGGGAGTCAAACCCGGACTGATGGCAAAAAATGCCCCGGCATCGGTTACAGCGGCAAGGTCGTGAGCGTTGACTACGGTTCCGGCACCGGTGATGGCCTCGGGTACCTCAGCGTTGATTGACCTAATTGCATCAATTGCACTATCTGTACGAAGGACGATCTCCAGTACTCGTATGCCGCCAGCCACAAGAGCTCTGGCCAGGGGTACCGCATGCTCGACCTTTTTTATTACCATCACCGGAATTACAGGTCCGTTTTCCAGAATTTCTCTGCCACTTTTTTTCCATTTCTCAGACATCTCATTCTCCTGCATAGATCATTTATGATAACGGTTGTGGGGAAACACTTTCCTGATCTGTTCCGAAAATGGAGCTTGCCCCTTCCTCGGCACCCGGGAGGTTGCGGCGCAGGGAGGCAAAAATCTCTCTGCCTGTTCCTTTGCGTAACTCGCTCAGATGGTCAGCTTTGGCATAGTCGCGGGCAGCTAATTCGGCCTTCTCCACATGGAGGTGGAGCTGTCCAGCTTTGGCATCCATACTGATGAGATCTCCCTCTATGATCTTGGCGATCATGCCGCCGTTTAACCCTTCGGGGGTGAGGTGGATGGCAAACGGAACTTTACCCGAGGCCCCGGAGAGACGTCCGTCCGTGACCAGACCCACCGTATAACCGCGATCCATGATGATGCTGAGGTAGGTGATCAGTTTATGCAGTTCCGGCATACCGTTGGCCCTGGGGCCTTGGAAACGGACAACAGCTACCATGTCACGATCCATCTTGCCAGCCTTGAATGCTTCACCCATCTCTTGCTGGGTATGAAAAATCATGGCAGGGGCCGTCAGTCTGGTCTCTATTCCCTGGGCCAGTGACGATACTTTGATAATGGCGCGGCCGAGATTGCCGGACAGGACTTTGAGGCCGCCGCTAGCGGCAAATGGGGTTTTGAGGGTACTGATGATTTGGCTGTCCCGGCTCCCTTTGGCGTCTTTTCCCCAGATCAGCTCTTCATTCTGCACTTTCGGGGTCTTGGTGTAGCGTTCAAGGCCTCTGCCGGCAACGGTCTGTACATCCTCGTGCAGAAACCCGTTTTCCAGGAGTTCCCTGATGAGTACTGCCATGCCGCCGGCCTCCTGAAAGGAGTTGATATCACCCGGACCATTGGGGTAGATGCGGACGAGCAGCGGCGTCACATCGGAGAGATCCGTGAAATCATCCCAGTTGATCCTGATTCCCGCTGCCCGGGCAATGGCCACCAGATGGATGGTTTCATTGGTGGAACCACCGGAAGCCATAAGGCCGACAATGGCATTGACCACTGATTTTTCACTGATCACATGACCGATGGGGGTGTAATCATTACCCTGTGCGGTAATGGCTGTGACTCTGGCGGCAGCGGCCCGGTTCAGTTGTTCGCGAAAGGTGGTGCCGCTGTTGACAAAAGAGGAACCGGGCAGATGCATGCCCAGCATCTCTGCCATGAGTTGATTGGAGTTGGCGGTTCCGTAAAAAGTACAGGTGCCTGGACTGTGGTAGGCCCGGCACTCGAAGGCCAGCATTTCGGCCCTGTCGATTTCTCCTTGAGCAAAACGTTCCCTGGCTCTGGCTTTTTCCTTATTGGGCAACCCGGATTTCATGGGGCCGCCAGGTATCAGGAGCATGGGCAGATGACCGAACTGAAGTCCGCCCATGAGAAGACCGGGTACGATCTTGTCGCAGATTCCCAGGAGCAGTGCCCCGTCAAATACATTGTGAGAAAGACCGAGCACAGTCGACATGGCGATTACGTCGCGGCTGACCAGGCTCAGATCCATTCCCGGTTCACCCTGGGTCACTCCGTCGCACATGGCAGGCACCCCTCCGGCAAACTGGCAGGTGCCGCCCGCCTTGGCTACGGCATCTTTAAGAATGGGAGGGTAGTCACCATAGGGCTGGTGGGCGGAGAGGAGGTCGTTGTAGCCGGAGATGATGGCAATGTTGGGCCGGGCAGGATCGAGTAGCCCCTTTTTCTCCTTGGGGTCAGCACCAGCCAGGTCGTGAGCCAGGTTGGAGCAGGGGAGGCGATGTCGGAAGGGCTGCGGGGCTCGCGTCTCATTGATCTGTTGCAGATATGATTCCCGCAATTCGCTGCTGCGGGCAACGATACGTTCGGTAACTTTTTTGACCACCTTGTTCATTGATTTTCTCCTCGGTCGTAACGCGTTGGCGTGGATAGCAGCAAGTCGGAGATCTGTTATCCTCTGTCAGGGGGCCCAGTAAACAGTAACCGGGGTCTGGGACTGGTTCAGAATATACCTGATTGGCATTTTTTCTGCAGGCCCATGGTCGCAGGCCTTTTCGTAGACATCACGTTTCGTTGCACCACTGATATGAAGAATGATCTGTCGAGAGTTCAGGATGGCAGGCAGGGTCAGGCTCATTCGTTCATGAGGGGCTTTGGGTGGGGAAATGGCCATGCAGAGTTTTCCGCTGTCCATGGCAACAGCCTCCTTGAGACGAACTGCACCGGGAAAGAGTGAGGCCGTGTGGCCATCATTGCCCATACCCAGGATCAACACATCAAAAGGCAGTGTAATAGGCGACAGGGCCATGGCACAGTCGCCTTCGCCGGTCTTGGCCGATGCGTCTGAAGTCTTCATTCCTAGAAACCCGGCTTCTGCGGCCCGTCCCTTAAGCAGGTGCTCACGCACCATTTTTTCGTTGGAATCCATTTCTTCCACGGCTACCCAGCGTTCGTCGACCAGGGTGATGAGGACCTTTTTCCACTCAAGGGCTACTTTTGAAAGCGCATCAAATAAAGGCAGGGGAGTGTTTCCCCCGGAAACTGCAAGACTTGCCTGGCCTCGGACAGCAATACCTTCTTCCAGTGCCTGACCTATCTGTCCGGTCAATTCTTCTACCAGACTGCTCGTGTCAGGAAATTCCAAAAACTGAATACCTTTCATCATACTGTACCTCAGAAAAAAAAACGAATACTGAAAACGAACAACGTATTCCTTACTCTTCCCATTCCCGCTCATCGCGGGCCAGCAGGGCCACCGAGGCTACCGGTCCCCAAGACCCGGCAGGGTAGGACTTAGGTGGTTCGTTTGATCCTTTCCAGGCCTCATGGATGGAATCAATCCAGGCCCAGGAACGTTCTACTTCGTCCCGGCGGATGAACAGCGACTGGTTGCCGATCATGGTTTCGAGGATGAGCCGTTCGTAGGCATCGGCTACGTGACCGGAATGAAAGGCTTCGCAGAAGCTGAGGTCGAGCATGGTCTTCTGCAGCTTGATGCCCTTCCCGATTCCAGGTACCTTGTTCAGCATCTCAATTTCCACACCTTCATCCGGTTGCAGACGAATCACCAGCTTGTTCTGGGGCAGGTGTTTGTAGCTGTCTTTGAAGATGTTATGGGGAAGCTGCTTGAAATAGATGACGACCTCGGAGCGCTTGGTGGTCAACCGTTTACCGGTCCGTAGATAAAAGGGGACTCCTGCCCAGCGCCAGTTGTCGATATTCACCTTGATGGCGACAAAACTCTCGGTGTTGGAGTGGGGATTACCGTCAGCCTCTTCATGATAACCGGGCACCGGCTTGCCCTTGATGAAGCCGGCAGAATATTGGCCGCGGACAGTTTCTTTATCAACATTGTCGAGGGTGATGGGGCGAAGGGCCTTGAGTACTTTAAGCTTTTCGTTGCGGATGGAGTCCCCGTCCATGTTTACAGGCGGCTCCATGGCTACCAGAGTGAGGATCTGCATGAGATGGTTCTGCACCATGTCCCGGAGCTGGCCGGATTCATCAAAATATCCCCACCGGCCTTCGATCCCTACCTCCTCAGCAACCGTAATCTGCACATGGTCGATGGTGTTGTGGTCCCAGTTGGTGGTGAAGATGGAATTGGCAAAACGGAGGGCCAGCAGGTTCATGACCGTCTCTTTGCCTAGGTAGTGGTCAATGCGGTAGACCTGGCTCTCGGCAAAGACTTTGGCGACCACGTCGTTAATCTTCTGGGAAGAGGCCAGATTACGACCAATGGGTTTTTCAAGGACCACCCGGGTTTCGGGGGTAATGATCCCGGCGTGATCCAGCCCCTGACAGATATCGTCAAAGAGAGAGGGAGCCACGGAGAAATAATTGACCAGGATTCGTTTTTCCTGATTTGTGGCATCTGCCAGACGTGTGTAGTCCTCGGGCTTATCAATATTGATGAGGACATAGTGCAGACGTGCCAGCAATCGGGCCTGCACCTCTGCAAGAAGAGGTTCCTTGACGAAGGTATTAAGAGCCTCTTCCATCTTGGCTGTAAACTCCTCCTGGCTGATATCATGGCGGGCCACGCCGATGATGCGGGTATCGGGGTGGAGGTGGCCTGCCTTGTCCAGCTGATAGAGGGAGGGGAGTAGCTTTCTTCTGGAAAGGTCCCCGAGAACTCCGAATATAGCGAAATCACATGGTTTGTCGTTGTTGCTATCTAGCATAGCGTCTCCTTAATCACTGTTCAGAGCAGGAACTTAATCTTCTTTGATAAGAGAGATGATCTCGATTTTATGATTGGCGGTTGGATGATCCGGTGAAGGTCCTTCCGTCTGCAGAATACATTTTCCCGGAAGTCCAAAGGTTTCTACCCAGTAGCGGGCGTAATCACTCCAGTCCTTAGGGTGGTCCTGTTCATGGATGGGCCAGACTCCATAGGAAAAGAGAAGCTCCTGGCAGGTTTTGTGAGTGGGGGAGATGGCCAGGATCCAGACGGGGAGACGAAAGCGAGTGATGCTGCGGGCAGTACAGCCACTGGCTGTGGGGCTGAGTACGGCTGCCGGCGATTCGATATTCTCCAGGAGTTGTTCAATGGACAGGGCAATGAGGTCCATGGTGTTTTGTTTAGAACTTCTTGCCTGCCGCGGCCTCAAGGCGGTCTCCGCGTGGCGCAGCCGGCGGGTCGGTTCCGTGGCCGCGGCGATTTTGGCGAGCATTTCCACCGAGGCGAGGGGGTAGTCGCCCATGGCCGACTCTTCGGAGAGCATGACGCAGTCAGTGCCGTCCAGAATGGCATTGGCGACATCCGTGGATTCTGCACGGGTGGGGCGGCGGTTGCGGGTCATGGATTCCAGCATCTGGGTGGCGGTAATAACGGGTTTGCCCACGAGATTGGCTCTGGCTGTGATGAATTTCTGGATCACGGCGATCTCTTCGATGGGGACTTCCACCCCCAGGTCACCCCGCGCTACCATGATACCGTCAGAGACAGCCAGGATTTCATCTATCCTTTCCTGAACTGAAGACCGTTCAATTTTGGCTATGATAAAGGGATCAAAACCCATTTCTGCTGCAGCTCTGCGTACATCTTCCACGTCCTGGGCAGAAGCGACAAAGGACTGGCTCACCGCATCCACCCCATGCTCCAGAGCAAACTGCATGCATTCCCGGTCACGGGCGGTAAAGGCGGAGGTGCCGAGGTCGATTCCGGGAATATTGAGTCCCTTACGGGAGCGGAGTTCTCCGCCCATGACCACGGTGCAATGGATGTCGGTGGCCGTGGCTTCTTCCACACGCAGCTGAATCAGGCCGTCATTGAGATAGAGCGTATTTCCCGGTTTGACAGCGGCCGGCAGCTCCATCATGGTGATGGAGACACGGTCGCTGCTGCCGATGATTTGGTCGGTGGTCAGGGTAAAACGGCTCTCTTTTTCCAGGATAACCGGTTCCTCTGCAAAACTGCCGATGCGCATCTTGGGACCCGGCAGATCGGCCATGATGGCCACCCGTTTTCCCGTACATTCCGAAGCAGCTCTGACCTTGGCAATCACCTCTTTATGGCTTGTGAAATCACCGTGGGAGAAGTTGAGACGGGCCACGTTCATGCCGGCGTGCAGCATCTGTTCAATCATCTCCTGAGAGTCTGAGGCCGGGCCGATGGTGCAGATCAGTTTGGTCTTGTTTTTTGGCAGTGTTTTCATGGTGTCGGTGCAGAAGAGATGAGGTTACGGGTTTGTGCTGCTATTTCCAACTCTTCATCCGTTGGGATGACGAGAATCTGAATTTTACTCTGTTGCATGTGAATGGCTCTGGCCTCGCCGGAATGGGATTCGTTTTTTTCAGGATCCAGGCTGATCCCCAGATCCTCAAGTCCCTCACAGCTTTTCTGCCGAACCGGGGCCGAGTGTTCACCGATACCACCGGTAAAGACTATACAGTCAGCCCCGCCCAGAACAGCGAGGTAGGAACCGATATACTTTTTCAAGCGATAGCAGAAGATATCCAGGGCAAGCTCTGCCTGTTTGTCTCCATCCTTAATCCGCTCTGTGATAGTCCGCATGTCGTTATCACCGCAGATTCCCTTGAGACCGCTTTTTTTGTTCAGCAACTCATCGAGATCATCCAGGGACATTCCGGTTTCGCGTGCGAGATAGAAGAGGATTGCCGGGTCCAGGTCGCCAGATCGGGTTCCCATGACCAGTCCCTCCAAAGGAGTCATGCCCATGGAGGTGTCCTGGCAGGAGCCGTGCTTAATGGCAGCGGCACTGGCCCCATTCCCCAGGTGCAGGGTGATGATCTTCAGGGACGCAAAAGGGCGTCCGAGAAAACGGGCTGCCTCATTACCCACATAGGAGTGCGAGGTACCATGGAAACCGTAGCGGCGCACTTTTTCTCTCTTATAGAGTTCAAAGGGGAGAGCATAAATATAGGAGTGGGCAGGGATGGTCTGATGAAAGGCGGTGTCAAAGACCGCTACCTGGGCGGTATTTCTGGCCTGGTCCATGGCCACCTCAATGCCTGCCAGGTTGGCTGAATTATGCAGGGGGGCCAGGGGGATCAGGGACTTGATACCTGCCATAACCTTTTTGTCGATGAGGACAGGCTGCTGAAAAGATTCGCCGCCATGGACCACCCGGTGGCCGATGCCTGCCAGTTCATCAAGGTGAACGAGCAGTTTGCTCTGTTTGAGAAGCGCGGACATGGCCGTTATCGCAGCCTTGTGTTCAGGAATGGGCAGGTTTTTTGTGATTTTTTGTGATTTCCCCTCGCTGTCGATAAACTGGAGACGGGCATGGCTTGATTCCTCTCCGATCTGCTCGATCATTCCGGATGCCAGCGATTGGAGGCTGTGTAGCGCAAAAAGCTGAAATTTGAGCGAAGAACTGCCGGAGTTGAGGACCAGGATCATCGTGATATCACGCCTCCTGTTGCCTGCGCCTGGATGGCGGTGATGGCGACGGTATTGATGATATCAGCTACCAGGCAGCCTCGGCTAAGGTCGTTCACCGGTTTTTTCAAGCCCTGCAGCACTGGCCCGATGGCCACTGCCCCTGAGGAGCGTTGTACAGCCTTGTAGGTATTGTTGCCGGTGTTGAGGTCCGGGAAGATGAAGACTGTGGCACGGCCTGCAACCGGGCTGTCAGGCATCTTGGTCAGGGCCACTGAAGGTTCAATGGCTGCATCGTACTGGATGGGGCCTTCAATGAGGAGGTCTGGCCGTTTTTCCCGGGCAATGGCTGTGGCCTGCCGTACCTTTTCCACATCTGCTCCTGTGCCTGAGGCCCCGGTGGAATAGGAAAGCATGGCTACCCGTGGTTCAATGCCAAACATGGTCGCCGTATCTGCCGAGGAGATAGCGATCTCTGCCAGTTGAGCGGCGTTGGGATCCGGATTGACGGCACAGTCACCATAGACCAGGACGCGGGTGTCCAGACACATGAGGAAGACTGAAGAGACCACAGAGATTCCTGCGCTGGTTTTGATGATCTGCAAGGCCGGGCGGATGGTATCTGCGGTGGTATGGATGGCTCCTGAAACCATGCCGTCTGCCAGTCCCTGGTGAACCATCATGGTGCCGAAATAGGCGGAGTTGCTCATGACATCACGGGCGCCGTCAAGGGTCATGTTCTTGTGTTTGCGCAGTTCATAGAAGTCCTTGATAAAGGTCTCGGTATGCTCGGAGTTTACGGGGTCGATAATGGAGGCCCCCTTCAAATCCAGTCCCAGAGATGCAGAGAGCGCCTTGATGTTATCCGGGTTGCCGAGCAGGGTGACATCCACCACATTGCGGCGAAGAAGAATTTCAGTGGCCCGCAGGATACGTTCGTCACTGCTTTCCGGGAGGATGATATTCTTTTTCGCAGAACGGGCCCGTTCAAAGAGGCTGTATTCAAACATCACCGGCGTGACAGTGGTGGGCGTGGTTGTCAGTTTTGCCATTTCCCGAATCTGTTCGCCGTTGACATGGGTCTCGAAAAGACCAAGGGCCAGGGCGATTTTCCGGTCGTCCTCCGGATTGATAAGTGCGGGCACACCATCCGCGTTTCTGGTGGTGGTATAGGTATCGGTCTTGACACTGAGCAGGGGCATGGTCAGGTTTCTTCCTTCCAGGAGGCGCATGGTGTTGGGGCCGGGAAGAAAACCGCCGGTGAGCAGAATGCCGGCCAGGTTCGGGTAGTTTATTGATTGCAGGGCTGAGAGTGAGGCGAGGACAATGTCATCTCTGTCCCCAGGGACAATGATCAAATCCCCATCTTCGATATGACCAAGAAAGTGTTCTACCGTCATGGCGGCGATCTTGAACTGTTTGACGATGCGGTCCATTCCTTCCTGGTGTTCCATGACATTGACGCAGGACAGGGCCTTGCTGATATCGGCCAGGGAGGGCTTGTCCAGTTCTTTGTTTTCCGGAATGAGAAAGACCGGAGCTCCGGAGGCCTCTTCGGGCGATTCGAGTTCCACTTCGAGGACGCCAAAGGTGTCCTCGGCCATGCGATTGACAAAGGTGGCAAAGTGGGCACAGCCTGCTTCTTTGATGGCATCTTCGGTGATTTTGATCTCTTTGGCAATGTCCCGCGGCGTCTGGTTCATGCCGTTGATCACGCCGATAAAGGGACAGCCGAGATTCTTGGCTATCTCCATATTGATGTCCATGTCAAAGGCAGAGAGGAAAGAGGTGCTGTTCAGGCCCTGACAGAGGACAAAATCATACTGCTCTTTGAGCGTTTCCAGGCGATTGATCAATTCTTCCAAGAAAAATTTGAATCGATCTTCGGCAACAAAAGTTTTTACCTCCTCTACCAGGAAAGCGTAACTGTCTTCATATTCCATGGTGGGACAGTAACGACTGAGGATGAGGGCGATGTTGGGGTCCTTTTTTCTGTCCGTATCAATGACGGGTCTGAAAAACGCGACCCTGCCCATGGAGCGGGTGAGGATCTCCATGATGCCCATGGTGATGACAAGTTTTCCGGCCCCGGGTTCGAGGGAGGCAATATAAAATGTATTTGATTGCATGGCAGAGGGTCCCTGAGAAGGGGGGGGCAGAGTTTCTGTTGGGATGAGATCAGGAGATCTGTCCGGATCTCATAGTATCTTTCATACATCCTACGTTAAATAGTAATCCCCTTGCAAGACTTTTACATCTTTTCCCTTATTTATTAACTGGTTGTGTTTGAGAAAGGGAAAGAGCATTTTTGTCCAGAATATATCTGATCAATGAAGAATGGCAGCTATTGTTTTGCAATGGCTTGAAACCATGCCTTTTTAATCTGTCCAGTTTTTAGGCACCTTATTCCTGCTGTTTGTTCTCATACTGCATAATTATAAGGCAGTAGAGAGTCCTGCATCACTGTGATGATCAGGGAGGAATAGTTTTTTAAGTTATAAAATCAGTACACTAGGGTTGTTGCGCTGGTGCTGTTTTCATCTTGGCACATCAAATGCAATAGAAGGGGCAGAGTCGAGAAAAAAAGACAAGAAGGAGGACAGATAATGTTTCGACATGGGATGAACGCTGGATGGTGGTGTGGCCCGGGAAATTTTTTCCCGGGCCCTTGGGGAATGTTTGTTAGCATACTCTTTTGGGGGCTGCTTATTTACCTGGTGGTGAAGATTGTGCAGTCGATTTTTTCAAGTACTCAGAAGCAAATAGGTAACGAAGGCGATAATGCTCTGGAACTGCTGAAGAAACGGTATGCACGAGGTGAGATAGACCAGCAGGAATTTGAGAAAATACAAAGAGATATTCTCTGATGAAACCGGTGTCCCGAATGGATTGGCACACCTATCAGATAAACGTACTAGAGAGGAATACTACAATGAAGATGAAACGAAATATTACTGCAGCAGTTATGGCCCTTTCCCTGGTTGCAGGTGTTGCTTTAGCGGCGAACAGTGTTGACAGTCCGGTTGCAGATGTTACCGGTCCCGGATATGGGATGATGTATGGACCGGGACAACATTATGGCCTGCATAAGCAAGGAAGAGGCATGAGGGGTTGGGGGGGGCAAGGCTGTCTCATGAATAATAATGGCGGACCCGGAATGGGACAACAAGGGATGATGGGCAGAGGCTTCGGGATGGGTCGTGGTGCCGGCATGATGGATCCGGCTCTGCTTGAGAAACGCAATCAGTTTCTGGATGCCACTGTAGAGCTGCGCAAGCAGATCCATGACAAGCAGTTCAGTTACAGGGAAGCCAGCCGCAATCCTGCTATGACCCAGGGGGAACTGCAGGATCAGGGAAAAGAACTCTATGCCCTGCGTCAGGAACTCCAGGCAGAACGGCAGAAATATTTTACAGCAGCACAGTAAAGATAAGATTATCTGAATGTTTCAGAAGAAGGTGGAAGGTCGTGTCTCATACGTTTTGCACGACTTTTCACCTTTTTTGATCTCCTGTTTCCTGTTTTATGTGCTATGCTGAGAGAAACCTCAACCTGAATAAGAGTATGAAGTTACCGATCCCATGATCCCTTCCGTGAATCAACCCTTCAGGTTTTCAAGACCTGCTCTGGCGCTCATCCTTGCAAGTTCTCTGCTTGCCGCTATCCTTGCTGTGACCACATTTCGCAATCTGAATCGTGAACAGCGCCTGCTTGAAAATTTTCTTCTTCAGGAAGGCCTTACTCTCATCCGCTCTTTTGAGGCCGGGGCCAGGACCTCCATGAGGCATTACATGACTGGCACGAATCCTCTTGAAACACTGGTTGAGGAGACAGCAAAAGAGGAGAGTGTTGTCTATATCCGTATTCTGTATGAAAATGGCGAGCCTGCTGCTGAATCAGGCGACTTGCCAGAAGCCATGAGTGTAGAGGATGTGCAGCGTATTTTTGCAGCTGGAAAACCGGTCACTCGAATCATAGAGGGAAAAAGTGTCTTTGAGGTTGTCCGTGTTTTTGAACCCCTTCCTCCTTTTCTGCCCAGACGTGGCAGAATGCAAAAGTATGCACAGAAGTGGCAGGAAGAGCAGGAGAAAAAGGGACAGCAGCTGATCGTTGTGGGGCTGGGAACCAGCGAATTCGAGAATGCCAGACGGGAAGACAGAGTGCATGCTCTTTTCATGGGGGCAGTGCTCTTTCTCCTGGGAAGTGCCGGACTTTATTTTCTTTTTCTCTACCAGAGCATACGGGTAGGAACTTCAACCCTTGCCAATATGCGTCTCTACACGGAAAATGTGATCGAGAGTATACCGGCAGGCCTTATCACCTTAAATGGACAGGGAACTATTGTCTCGTGCAATAGCCGGGCGGAAACCTTGCTGTCGCGTCGTCTTCGGGAAATGAAAAGGCTGCGCCTGGAAGAGCTTTTTTCTCCCTTGCCCACTGGCCTGCTTGAGGAACAGAAACTGCTTTTAGATAAAAACGTACTCTGCCACGGTAGTATCGGGGAAAACATTCCGGTCAAACTCAGTACTTCACCGCTTCTGGATCATGATGGGAAGAGTAATGGCCTGGTTGTTGTTTTCCGTGATATGCGGGAGATAAGAAAGATTGAGCAGCAGCTTGAACTCTCTAGGCGTCTCGCCTCTCTTGGGAAGATGGCGGCAGGTGTTGCCCATGAGATCAGGAATCCTCTGGGGACATTGCGCGGTTTTGCCCAATATTTCGGTAATGAGGCAGGTGATGGGACGGACGGGAAAAAGTATGCCGAGCTTATGGTCTCGGAGGTGGATCGTTTGAACCAGACTATCTCCAGTCTCCTGCAGTTTGCCAGGGCTCGTGAGCCGCAACGGCTGCAGGTCAAGGCTGCTGAGTTGTTCGGCAAACTTGAAAGTCTGGTGGCTGCAGATTTTGTGGCCGGAAATATCTCTTATCGTCAGCAGTATGATCCTGCCCTTTCTCTGTTCGCAGATCCTGATTTACTCCTGCAGGTCTTACTGAATCTTCTGAAAAACAGTATCAGTGTGACAGATGGGGGTGGCGAGGTCCGCTTGACTGCCTATGAGCATGATGCCGGAGTGCAGATCGAAGTCAGCGATAGCGGACACGGTATGACAGAAGAGGAACTGGAGAGGCTTTTTGATCCGTTTTTCTCCACACGCAAAGATGGTACCGGTCTTGGCCTGGCCGTAAGTCACCAGATTGTGGAACAGCATAATGGGCGTATTGAAGTGGAGAGTAAACTTAGTCAAGGCACCACAATGAAGGTATTTTTGCCGGGAGAGAGCAGTGACTGAGCAAGGAAAGAAACGGATTCTCCTGGTCGATGATGATGTGGCGCATCGAACCATGCTCAAGGTGAATCTCTCCGGTGAGCATTTTCATATACTCGAAGCCGATGATGGTGATCAGGTCATCCTGTTTCTTGAACGCAACTCTTGCGATCTGATCCTGCTGGACATGAAGATGGCACGCATGGATGGGCTTGCCACCCTAAAGGCGCTGCAAGAAACGGTGTATGCATCGATACCGGTAATCGTCCTCACTGCATTTTCTTCTGTCGATACGGCTGTCAAGGCTATGCGTGAAGGTGCCTATGATTATGTGGCCAAGCCAGTAGATCTTGAGGAATTACGACTGGTGATTGAAAAGGCCCTGAGCTTTCAGGAAATCAAGGATGAAAATGATCGCCTGAAAAAGCGACTGGAGAGGCGATTTTCCTTTGGCAATATGATTGGCAGCAGTTCGGCCATGAAGGAGCTCTTTGCAACTCTGGAACTGGTGGCACCTTCTGATGCAACTGTCCTGATTACCGGGGAATCCGGAACAGGGAAGGAGCTTGTCGCCAGTGCCCTGCATCAGCAGAGCAGGCGCTGCCGTTTTCCGTTTGTTAAGGTCAACTGTGCAGCTCTTAATGAGAATCTTCTGGAAAGTGAACTGTTCGGCCATGAGAGTGGGGCGTTTACAGGGGCGGTATCCCAGCGCAAGGGGCGTTTTGAACAGGCTGATAAGGGGACACTTTTTCTTGATGAGATCGGCGACATGAGTCTGCCGACTCAGGCGAAGATCCTCAGGGTTTTGCAGGAAGGGGAACTGGACAGGTTGGGTGGCAGTGAAACAATTGCGGTGGATGTGCGCCTGCTTGCCGCCACCCACCGCAACTTACAGCAGATGATTGAGGAAGGAACCTTCAGGCAGGATCTTTTTTTCAGACTCTCCGTGGTGCCGGTGGAGTTGCCACCGCTGCGGGAACGCAGAAAAGATATTCCTGATCTGCTCACCCTCTTTCTAGATCGCTATGCCGAGAAAAACAGAAAGGATATAAAGGGCTTTCATCCTGAAGTCCTGCGTATTTTTCTTTCATATGATTGGCCGGGGAATATCCGTGAGCTTGAAAATACGGTGGAACGGGCTGTTATCCTCTGTCCCGGTGAGCAGATCACTGTGCGGGAATTGCCCTCTCAGCTGTTACCGGCCGGAAGTGTTGATGAGACACCACACGCCACCACACCTCTCACGCTTCGTGATATGGAACGGGAAATGATACGTGCCACCCTTGCCCAACACAAGGGAAACAGGAGCAAAACTGCTAAAATATTAGGTGTCGCCCGCCAGACTCTTCTCAATAAACTCAAAGAATATGATCTTCTGTAAGCTTCAGGCAGGTGCTTGAGCTGATCTGTGTAACACAGAAAAATAGGGACAGCATGCCGCTCTTATTGCGGTCATGATGAAAACGTGCAGCTTCCATTCTCTTTGGATCTTCTGGCTTGTAAAGGAATTCGAGCCAGTTTTCCGGATCAGTTTGTTTCAGGAGCGTTGGTCTTTGGGGATGGGGAGAAATGACCATGTTTGAGAAAGAAGCATGTCTGCGCAATGACGTCCGGGGCATTCATGATAAAGGAATGGGCCTCGTGTACTACCAGGAAGTCTGTCATTCCGGGAAGCTTTGCCTGTTCCACTGCGACTTTGCCGTCATCTGGGCCGGGAATGATGTTGCTGAGCCAGAAATCGAAAAAGGCATGACGGTCTCCGGTGATGATACCTAAGGGGAAGTCGGCAGGGCCCAGCCTGTTCGGCAGGGAGTTGCTGTCCGTGGTCAGTTGTTGGCCGGCAGGACCGTTGAGCCAGTCATAAAACCAGCTTCCTTTGAGAGAATCGGTGGCGCTACTTCCTCGGTTAGGTGGGCTGAGCATGACCACCCGCCCCAGTTTTTGAGGACGATTTGTTTTCAAGGCCTGGCGAATAATGATGCCTCCCAGAGAATGGCTGACGAAATGGATGGCAGTAGGGTTGTAGCTTTTGCAACGCTCAATTCCCAGGGGCAGGATGGTGGCTGCGATTTTTTCTATGGTGAGGTCGGTGGAGGGGTATCCGAGGTTGACTGTGTAGTACCCTGCTGCGCTGAGTCCCTCCTGCATCTCTTGCATGGATCGATGACTGCGGGCCATGCCATGGAGAAGGATAACACACTCTCCATTGGCCTGTGCGGGAACAGTGGTGGAGATGGTGGTCTCTCCAGCAAGCGGAGATGCAGACAGAAAGAAAAGAAGCAGAACAGAGAAAAGAGTCCTGCACCAGTAAGCACCCCAGCAGTTTCGGGACACGGCACCATACCTCTTGAGTATCCTAGTGGAATATACTTGCGGTTGTTAAAAAAGTTTAAATAAGCAGTGAGTAGTGTGCCAGGTGTTTGCGATCAACATGGTCAGCAATACATCAGTATGCTGACCATGTTGATCGCGGACAGATGGTGTGCTTCTCACTGCTTATTCCCATTCGATGGTGGCTGGGGGTTTGGAAGAGATATCGAAGACCACTCTGTTTACCCCGCGCACCTCATTGATGATCCTGTTGGACATAGTCCCTAACAGGTCGTAGGGAAGTCTTGACCAGTCAGCGGTCATGGCATCTCTGGAGTCAACAGAGCGTAGGGCAATG
>JAHJNL010000041.1 GCA_018820855.1 Pseudomonadota bacterium
AATATCACTTAACAACATGAGCATTTCCCGCAGAGGGTTTTCCTCATTACTGGAAAAAAGCAGTGTAGAGGACGGAAACTATAAAATGTCCTAACTTCCTATTGTTAATATTACACTATTAGTAAAAAGCTGACAAATCCTTCTGCAACATTTTTTATAACGATAAAAATTCGACTATAACAGCTTATTCCCCCTTGAAAGACCTCGGAGATTCATTTTAATATCATTAAAAATACGGTTGGCTTTAAACTCTATATTTATTTATTAGTCATACCTGTCAACAGTTACAGGACAGTAGCCTTTGAATTTCATCTATAATTTTCTATGGATTCCTAAATAATACACTTTATTTTTCCAAGAGGCTCTCAAGTCTTCTTCTGAAACACATGAGAAATGAGAAAAATCTTTAGTGGATGCTGTACAGGTCAACAAACAGTACTCAAAGAGCTATGGTGTAGACTTATCATGCACCTCGTCAGAAATGATTCCCATTAACAACAAATTTCAATAAATGCCTGCGAGATTTCATACGTAACCGAAAGAGAACCAGACAGACTACTAGAGCTGTGTTATAATGCATCTTGAGGTCTGACTTTTAGCGTCTTTAACAGTTTTTGCCGTCGAAACAATTTTGTAACTGTGATTGACTTACGGATTATTCTCGTAGATTAAAAGCCCCTGATCATCAAATATTCTGTACGTCTCTCCAACTTATCCCTGGACCTGCTGCTGTGTTCCGGGACCTCTGACTAGTGTTTGATATTAGTATTTCTATAGTTCTGGAGACGAAGCACTGCGCTCAAGTCTCAACACGACCATCTTTTAAATTTGAGATCACAAGATATCTGCTCCAGATACTCTTGTCAGTGCCCCCCTGAAAAATGACCCTTATTATGGAGTAAAATACAATGATAAAAACAAAAATAATAGCAACATTAGGGCCGGCCAGCAGCAGTGTAAACCAGATTCACGATTTGATCCTAGCCGGGGTTGATATTGTTCGTATCAACCTCTCCCATGGTGATCATTACTCCCAGGCTTCTTTGATCTCTGCGGTCAAAGAAGCCCGAGTACGAGCAGGCTGTGAGACGGCAATACTTCTCGATACTCGTGGACCTGAGATCCGAACCAGTGACATTGAGAATGGACATATTGATCTTGAGCAAGGCCAGACATTCTTTTTGACAACAGAAGAGATAACCTCATCTCCAGATAGAGTTGGAGTTAATTATAAGGGCTTAACAGGTGACCTAAAAACAGGCGACAGTATCCTCCTTGATGACGGCAACCTCGCCCTGCGTGTTTTGGCTGTTGATGATAATGAAATAAAGACAGAGGTAATAGTTGGAGGTCGTCTTGGCGCGCATAAACGAGTCAGTCTGCCTGGTGTTAAGGTTAATTTGCCGCCATTGATAGACAAAGATATTGAAGACATATGCTTCGGCAGTGAAATGGAGGTGGATTTCATTGCGGTATCATTTGTTCGTAAGGCTGAAGATGTCCTGGCAGTCCGCCGTGTTGTTGAAAAAGCAGGTGGTCGGCAGCAGATCATTTCCAAGATTGAAAACCAAGAAGCAATTGATAACCTTGAGGAAATACTTGATCTTTCGGACGGCCTGATGGTGGCCAGGGGAGATCTTGGGGTAGAGCTGCCACCGGAAAAAGTACCCCTTTATCAGAAAAAAATCATTCAGATGGCCAATCGCCAGGGCAAACCGGTTATTACTGCAACACAAATGCTGGAGTCGATGATAAATAATTCCCGACCCACCAGGGCTGAAGCCAGTGATGTAACCAATGCTATTTTTGACGGTACAGATGCGGTTATGCTGTCTGCTGAAACTGCGGTTGGGAATTACCCGTTGGAGGCCGTTCGTTTTCTGGTAAAAAGCGCTGAGATTTCTGAAGCGGCTTTGCCGTACGAGAAGCTTCTCAGTACCGGAGCTCTCTACTCAACACATTCTGTTCCCAATGCCATCTGTTATGCCTCATGTGCCATTGCCAATGACCTGAAAGCGCAGGCTATTCTCACCGCTACCCAGACAGGGGATACCGCCCGTCTGGTGGCACGACATCGTCCCAGCCCATCTATCATTGGCATGAGTCCGGACGCGGCAACCAGACGGCAGATGCAATTGATATGGGGAGTAACGCCACTCAATGTTCAGGATACAGATTCAATTAACGAGATTTTTGACAATGGTATTAAATGCGCTATGGATCAGAAACTTTTAAAACATGGTGACCTCATTGTCATTACTGCCGGAATTCCATACAAGATAGCAGGGTCAACAAATATGCTGAAAATTCATGAAGTTGGTGGTGTCAATCTCCACGGTCAGGGGATTGGTAAAAAAACGGTTACTGCCAAGGTTACGGTGATCAATGAACCTGAAGATCTGAAGAATTTCAAGGCTGGTACCATTATGGTAGTCTATGATACTGATAATTCCATGATTGACGCTATGGACAAGGCAGCAGGAATTATCACTGAACAACCTGGGCTCACCTCACACGCTGCCATTGTTGGACGGGAAAAAAATATTGCAGTGATCACCGCAGCCAAAAGTGCCGGCCGGAAATTAAAAAATGGGCAACTGATCACCATGAACTGTCAATACGGCCAGATTTATCTGGCAAAAGAAAATTGAAGTTGAAAAAAGCTCTGACAAGAAAAATTGATCGCTTGATTTTAATCTGACAGTACAACTTGAAAAAGCGGCAACTGTCAGAGCAGGTCTAACCCACTACAGTTGCTCTAAATGCAACCTATCTATTCACTGCCTTCCTGACTATTTCAGATGCCTTCCAGATCCGGTATTGAACTTCATATCCTTTGGGTACGTAAATAACGATTGGCAGGCGGCTGTTGTATGGAACATGAAGGGGGGCGGTTGTTACAAATTTTTTGACCATGGCAGCTCCTTCAGGAGGAGCCATCATAGTACTCATAGTCCCTGAAGATCCGGTCACTTCGTAATAAGTGTACCCCCAGCCATTCAGCGTATGTGGTTCGATGGTGGTTCCGAGTCGAACAAGATTGACACCATCGGTAAGCATTTCTTTGCCGGCTATGATCTCAACCTTGCAGGAATCTTCTTTATCTTGTTCATGTTGTTCAAGCACAATAACAAAGCGCTCCATTCCTTCTTTTGGCGCAGGAAAGTGCTTCAACTCGGGATGCGCTGCCCCAAAGGCCAAAGCAGCAGGTATTCCCAAACCGACAATCAGCAACAGTGCCAAGGTATTCCTTAACATCATTTCGCTACTCCTCTGCTTATGATTTCGCCACCTATTAGAATCAAGCGTGACAATCACATATTTATCCGCTGCACTTTTTGATTATATTCGAAGTACACTGCCCCAGAGACTCCCTAATCCTTATTTCCTTTTGCAATAAGCTGAACAGCTTCATGGGCAACGCCTTGAAAGATATCCGGTAACATATCAGCTAGTTTGCAAACCGGGATCCAATCTCTGGCCCTGTCCATTTCCCATGTCTCGGCTTCTCCAACAACCGTTGCCAGGTAAAATGTGAATCGTGTTGTGATATTCTCCTTTGAAATTTCAACTGGTGACAGCCTTGGTCCGATATCTACATGATACCCTGATTCTTCCAAACATTCTCGTTTAGCCGCTGCCTTTAACGACTCACCTTTCTTCACGCCCCCAACTGGAAACACCCACGATCCTGCAACTTTTCGAGACGTCACAATGAGAACGAATGGTTCATCTCCATGCCTGTGGCTATAAACAACGACGCCAGCTTTCTTTTTCAGTGCTTGTTGTTCATCTGGCTTACCAGAATTCTTATGTCGTCCCATCATCTCTTCCTTCACTAACGTGCTTAGATTGTAATGATTCTGTGCGCAAGGCAAGTCGAAAGCACATCTTCTTTTTCTGCTTGTTTAAGAAGCGAGTTTCGCTGAGCCACCGCTCGTCTGTCGGCTTAGCTGTGCCCCACCTTACCTGGAGATCTCTCCCTTCGCATAACCAAAAAACCAGTACACCGGTTCCGGAAAACGCGAAAAGAACCTGCAGAGAAAAAGTTCTGTAACCCGGCCAGTATCTGAAATTCCACAGTATTGACTGGTTGGCCTTAGACTAAACTCATTCAATATCCTATGCCACCTAATGAAAAAGTATTGTAGCCTTAGAAATTCGTTCATACATTGCTATCTTTCGACGATGAGGTGCCCAATTAATGAGAAAGGTTGCAATGGCATTCCACAGAGAGACCCATGCCGCCACATTGAGTCCTTCCGTAACGACATGGGTAACAACAACTCCGTAGTTTGTAATTCTTTGATTGATCCACACGGATAAAAAAAGGATTACAACGCCAATAGCAAAAAGTATAAAAGAGGTCCGTGTCATTCTCGCCAACTCACGTAACTCAAGCTCTTTTAAATATAAAAAATAGTTATGAACACTCGTTTTCACACGAGAAGTCAGATTAGTACCAGGTACTGTATTGAAGCGAAACTGAATAACAAATTTTTCTTTCCCAATTTCACTTACAGACTCAATAATGTATTCAACGAGATCCTGCTTCAGCTCTTTTTTCACATACGGTGTATGCTTGTCAAAATCATTGTATAGATCTTCAACTTTCCTGGCAGCGATATCTAACACGAGCTTATTGTCCGGGGTACGCGTATAACGATTAACTATCTGCTTTTTCATCTTAATAGCCATAACGGCTAACTTTGCTGTACTCAAATTAAGGCGTCATTCGCATTGATTGATTATGCAAAAAAAATGATACCTTCCACCTCTTATTTCACAACTATCATCTTTCTGTAAGCCCCCCCTCATCGTAAATTAACAACCAGCCCCAGAGAGATCGGTTGTTAATTAAGTTAAGGTATAATCAGTCGAGACTTGCTATCTACTCCTGATCCAACTCTTTCATTTGTTTTTTGTAACATTCCGGACATACGCCATGGCTGAATTGAGCTTCAGAGTGATTGCATATGTAAGCTTCAAGTCTGCTCCAAGATCCTTTATCATCACGGATTTGTTTACAATAACTGCAAATAGGGATAATTCCGCGTAATGTTTTAATCTCATCAAGAGCTTTTTGAAGTTTATTGTTCTGATCTAATATTCTATTTTTTGCCTTCTGAAGACGGCTTGTAGCAATAAAAGCAATTACCAGAGAGAGGAATACCCCTACGGATGTCAAGGTTAAGGTTATTTTTTCAAGTCTTGACTGACTTGCTTCTGCCAATTCAAGTAAACCAGTAGCCTTTTTTCTTGCATATGCCGTTAATTCTAGCATACTACTTTCAAGATTGCCTACATAGGCAGCTCCTTTTCCTTTTGTTATAAGAATCGCCTTTTGTTTATCACCTGAGTTGAGTAGTTGAATGACCTCTTCTCTTATGGGCTTCCAATTAACAAAAAGTTGCCTGGTCCTTTTTTCAATGGCCTTTCCTTCTTCTCCGATAATATCTTTCTTTATAATATCAAAATGCTGGAAAACTTTCTGTTCGGCTTCAGCTACAGCTTTCAGCGCCGTTGTTAATTCCTGTGAAGAGTTTGCTAAAACAACATCTTTCATACTGCGGTGCATTTTTGTTATGTTAAGAGCAGCGTTGAGGGAAGCATTTGATACTACAAGTGGATGTTCGTAAATCGATCTGGTAAGATTTCCTAAGGTAAACAATCCGTTTAGCGTAACAATGCCAAACAGCAGGAATATCAAAATGATGAGCAGGAAGCTTAATGAAGATTTTAGTTTTTTCATGATATTCGCCAGACAGACCATTGGAACCTTTTTAACTTATTGCCACCGAACGACAAATAATAGGTCACGCGCGGCCAGGCTACTCCATACCAAGAGAACTGTCGCTTCGGCGATAGCCATCTCTGGAGAGGACCTATCGGTTTTTAGCCATCTTATTTTCTATGTTGTTAAATCTTTTACCAAGCCCCTTACATCAACTGTCAAATCATACATCAGGATTCATCAAGCGCTTTTCGAACAACATTAGCCAAGTCTTTCATAATAACAGGCTTCATGACATAATGCGAAACGCCAATGGCTTTTGCTTTTTCCTCATTTATTAAGTCACTATAGCCAGTGCATAAGATGATTGGAAGGTCAGAGCGAATGGCCAGTATTCTCCTTGTAAGTTCTGCACCTGTCATATTTGGCATAGTCATGTCTGTTATGAGCAGGTCGAATTTGTCCGGATTTTTTTGAAATGCAGCTAATGTTTCCAAACTATTAGTCAAGACAGTTGTCTGGTAACCTAATTTTTCAAGCATTTTTTTGTTCATTTTGGCTATCATTTCATCATCATCGACAAGGAGAACCCTCTCATTACCTGTCGGTAAAGGTGGTGAAATTTTCTCGGGAGAAATTATTTCTGCGGAGCTTGTAGCGTTAGGCAAATAAATATTAAAGGTGGTCCCTTTACCTGGTTCACTGTACACATTGATGTCACCGTGATAACTGCTGACTATACCATGAACAACGGCTAAGCCCAGGCCAGTACCTTCCCCCTTTGCTTTTGTCGTATAATATGGTTCAAAAATTCTACTCAGAACCTCGTTGGTCATTCCGATTCCGGTATCACTTATTGACAATTTTATGTAGGAACCTGGCGGAAGAGGCCTTTTGTTAACTACATCTTCGTAAGTCAATTCAATCGGTTGTAAAGAAACGCTTAGCTCTCCCCCTTTTTCCCGCATAGCATGGTAAGCGTTAGTACAGACGTTCATAACAATCTGATGCAGTTGCGTCGCGTCAGCTATAACTGCTGGACACGCTTGATTTATATTTGTTTTAATCGCAATTGTAGTTGGAAGAGATGAGCGCAAAAGCTTTAAAGCTTCTTCGATGATCACCTGGGCTTTAAGTGGTTTAAGTTTCTGCTCACTCCTTCTGCTAAAGGTCAGGATTTGCATTACTAATTCTTTTGCTCGCTCTGCACTATGCAGTACTTCATCAAGGTCTTTCTGTAAATCTTCATAATTAGTTGCATCATCCTTGGCAAGTTCTGCATACCCGAAAATGACGGTAAGAATATTGTTAAAATCATGGGCGATACCACCTGCCAGGGTACCTATGGCTTCCATTTTTTGAGATTGTTGAAGTCGCTCTTCAAGTTTGGTTTTTTCTGCCTTGGCATTTTTTCGTTCGGTAAGATCATGAAAACTCCATACCCTTCCTATTTCAATGTCATTTTGAATAAGTGGAGTGGTATAGCGCTCAAACAGTCGTCCATCCTTGAGACATATTTCATCAAGACCATCGGCAGAACTCCGATATAACTCGTCAACTCTTCGACAAAATTTTTCAGGATCTTCAAGCTGCGTAAGAATATATTCAATGAGTTCCTGATCACGTGTTGTATCAGTAATAATCACCGGTGGAATAGACCACATTGCAGCAAATTTGGAGTTTGTGGCTATAACTTGGCCCTCATTGGAAACAACGAGGATACCGTCAGCAGTGGAATGAAGTGTTGCCAACAGGACATTCTCTGCATCTTTTAATCTGGAAATCTCTTTACTGAGAAGCAAAAAGATAATGATTGATGTGACAATAACAAATAACCATCCCTTTAGCATTTGGATGCTTGTCAACACCTCAGGATCTTTAACAAACCAGAACAAAATCTGATCTGAAAAAAGTATCCAGAGTACGGAAAACACCGCATAAATAAAAGAAACTTTGAATGCAGGTTGTTTAAAGCAGAAAGAATTGAATTTGATAAGCGCCGATTTCATATGACCAAACCATTTTTATGCTTAACTGAAAATTGCCGTTAAAGACTATATCTGAGCAAGACAGTCATGACATTGGCCTTACCTTGCTCTTCTGCTCTAATAGCATCTTGCCTGACACGCTCGGCATTTGCCTTGGCTGTTATAATACTACCTTGTTACCGATGGCTTCGTCTTCCGAGATAACCTCTTTTAATTCTGTCTGGTATTTTCCAGAAGCAATTTGCATATGACTCCATTGGGTAAAGAGACCTCGCTTGGTGGCATGCGCTTCTCCGGAAGTCATAAGTCCTGATGTGAGATTTTCCCCTTGCTCAGTAACAGCCTTGATAAGCTTTTGCGCAACACCCACGTTAGAGCGAAACGCTTTCTGAGGCTGAATCAGATTTCTTTTTTGATTAAACAGAAACAGAAAAACAACCAGTAATGGAATATGCTCTATAGATACAAATCGGCAACAGACAAAAAATGCCTGAACAGACATTTTTTTGTTAATTTCCACCAGGTCGTCCAGTTATATACCAGTTCAGTGTATCACGGAAAAATTATTATTTCCAATAAGAGCAAAAGAAAGAGTGGAACACCCTGTAATTGCTATGATAACAGAGTATGGCAACAGTCACGTGCACACAAAACTCTGGACACAAAAAAAATCCTCTCTTTCCTCATCAGGATTCAATGCTGAATAAACTGCAGCTGCCAATTCAGTGGCGACGGGCGATATGGAAAACGAAAAAAAACGGCACTTGTCATTTATGTTACGCCCCTACGATAGATCGGCAAGAGGATCGCAATCAGTTCAAAATTCCAAACGGTGTGAATGGAGAATGTGAAACATGGATGAGAAGACTAAATCTTGAGACTGGCGAATATCATGAAAACTGGGAACATTGTCCGCTTGAGGGTTTTGGCAGATAACGAGTCTGTAGAAAAAATCCACCATGGTTAACATTGCCGGCATTTTCCGCTTCTGCTACCAAAACAACATTCACGACAACTCTATAATTTCGAACAATTACATTGTTACTGCATTTGGCTTTCAGCAACACTCTTTTTTATATCTCTGTAGTATTCCCTTAATTTCAGAGTACTAGGCTGATGCAAGCCCAACGCAGGTTAAACAGGCGTTGGGGGATTTATAAGATAAGGGATGCTCAGCGCGGTGCGGGCAGGGTGGCGCCCGGAAACAGGTAGCGTGCAGCCTTGCCAATCGCGATCGAGAGCTCCTGCGCCGCCAGCGCCGGGAGCTTGCGGGCAAGCTCCGCCTCTTTTTCCGCGCGATGCTCGGCTTGCTCCTGCGCGCTCATGCCCGGCCCCTGCGCCGCCAGAAAGCGCTCCACCTCGGCGTTGAAATGGGCCTTATATCTCCCCAGAAAGACGCTCAGGGTGCGGCCGACCCCGCGCAACTCTGCCCAGTGTACCGCGATGGTTTCGAACGGATCGCCCGCCTTACCCGAGGCGTAGAACTGCATCAGGCGGTAGTAATCCACGCGGAACCCGAACCACTTATCCAGATCGTCGTGATGGGGCCGGTGTGCCGTCAACCCGTCGGGCAGATCGACCGAGGGCAGACCTTGTTCGGCGCGCTCGAAATCCTCCAGCGCGTTGAGCAGAGCGCATAGCTGGTCGATATAGGACACGAGGGATTGCTCGTCTTCGGGGTGCTGCAGCCGGGCCTCGGCCTTGGCGATGGTGCCGATCAGATCCCACATCCGGTCCAGATAGGCGGTATTGCGCTCGGCCTCGGGTTTGCCAGCATCGCCGGGACTGGGGTTTGGATAGCCCGAGATATATTCGTTGCCATGTGTCGTTTCGTGCAGCAACGTTTTGACGTTGCTGCACGACATGGCCTTCAGGTCGAAATCGACATAGAGCGTGCCGCTGTCCCAGTCGAAACACCCGTTCGAGCCGCCGTCCGGGCGTTCATCGCAAAATTTTTTGCCCGCCGCCCCGTCAATGATCGGCCATGCCGGGGCGCATTGCACCATAATCTTGGCCGGATCGCCAAAGATTAGGGCCTTGGACACCGGGGTCTTACCCTTATCGAACGTGTTCAGAAATCCCTGAACGCCGCTGTGAACCGCATCATAGGGAGGTGGCATTGCGGATGTCGCACACATAGTCTGACCCATTTTCCCTTTATCTTCAAAATTCAAATAGTTAGACCATCAAGACAGACCAACCAGTTACCCAACTGCCCTCTCAGTCGAGTTGCCTAAGAGAACTTCCCCTTCAGGCTCTCTCAGAACCGGAAATGAATCTCTCGACTCATCCGGCTCCTATCGCTCAACCATTTTTATATAAAAATCGCCAAGGAACAAAGATATTCGGCTGACGTTCAGCAATTTTTCTCAACCATCTGGTTGCCTTCCGCTGACGCCCCCTGAGTTTCAAATATTTACAGGTTGCCCAACGCACCAAACGCCAGTTTTATATGATCAAGCCCCCCAAGTATTGCAGAAGAATTAAACCGCCCGTAGTAATTGATCAAGCCTCGAATTATAGGATTACATATTTGGCCTACCTGGCCGTAAAGAGGAAGGTATCCGCTTCCACTCAAAATCAGACATTTTGCGCTATTATCGCCTTTTGCAGGTCTGTTCTTCGCCTCGATCCACACCCTTCGTCACAGTTTTGCCACACACCTCTGCTCAACGGTGTCGACTTGCATCAGATCCCGGGCTATCTCGGCCATGCCAATGTGGAAACCACCATAAGTTACACCCATGTGATAAAAGATATGCGCAGCCCTGGTGTCAGTCCCTTGGATGTTCTGGATGATATGTGCAAAAAGAGCAAATGATATCATATAAGACGACATGCGTTTTTTCTTTTTGAAAAAATACAAGATTAACTACTCCCGATCAACGAAGGTTTTTTTTCTATTCGATCCGTTTGTCTTGTTTCGTAATGGGAGGGGGCATTAGCGGCTGAAGCTGCTCCCACAAAGAAAACGTATTTTGCCTCTCCTTCCCTTCACATCGCCGCAAACAGCAATTCTCTACCATCTTCCCATGATTCTGTCTGAACAAATAATCACAATTCACAATTCCTCCTGATCTAAAACTGTACGAAATAGAAAATGTTCTGGACAAAGGCCGTTCATCTGGACTTGGTTATGAGTATATGAATCTTAACCTCCTCTTTCCACTGGATCAACTATGCAGAACAAACATCTTTTGGCAACACTGTTCCTTGTTCCCCTCATCTCTCTTCCTCTTTGCGACAGCCAAGCAGCCGTGCAGGCCCCGGTCCTGAAATGGCAATATGGAGGCTGTTATTCTTCCTGGTGTGAAACAGGATGGTATTCATCGCCTGCGGTGGCCGATCTGAACAAAGATGGCATCCCGGAGGTGATTGCCTCGGCCTACTCGATTGCTGTTCTGGATGGACCAAGCGGTGCCCTGAAATGGCGAGTCGGCCCCGGTAAAGACAGAAGCAGTCTCCCTTCTTATGATCACCGGACCTGGCCCGGTATCTGGGTCACGGATATAGACAACGACAAAGCGCTCGACATCATCACTGCCCATAGTGGTGGATATGTCTCTGTCTATGACCAGAACGGCTATTTCAAGCCTGGCTGGCCCAAACAACCGACCGGCAACGAACTGCGCGGCCTGGTGGTCAGCGACATAGATCGGGACGGAACCTCCGAGATAATCGTTACCGGGGCTGTGTATGGTAAAACCAACACCTGGGTCTTTGAACATACAGGCGCCCTGCGCTCCGGCTGGCCCCAACTCGACAACAGCCTGGGCTCTGCCTACGGGGTATTTAACGACAACGCCTGGGTGGATGATCTTGATGGCGACGGCCGTTCGGAGATTGTTGTCCCCTCTGATGTCACCACCCTCTGCACCTATCGCCCTGACGGGACGCAGGTGGATGCCTCATCTCTCTATAGCGATCCGAAGTGGGGTGGCATCGGGACCTGGGAGGACCCGGCCGTGGAAATCAGGGGCTGGGGACGCTGCGACGGTACACGGGCCGAGAGCTACAGGAGCAATTTTGCCCACGGCGCCTCGGTGGTCGTGGACATGGACGGAGACGGGAGCAAGGAAGTGGTGGTCACCGGCAACATGTATGACTGTTCAGTGGGTCATCCGCCCGGCAAATACACCTCTATTTTTATCTTTAACAAGGATCGCAGCCGCTTTCACAAAGGCATCTGGAACTGGGAACAGGCACCGATCAATACCGGAGCACCGCTGAGTGAAGACTACAGCGTTATAGAGAACTGCCAACCCAACCCGGTACCGGTGGATCTGGATGGAGACGGTGAAAAAGAGGTTCTTTTTTCCTCCTACGACGGCAAGGTACACGCTTTCTGGCTGGACAAGAGCGAACACGACAACTGGCCCTATTCCGTCTTTCAGGCAGATGAAGGATTTTACCGTTTTGCCTCGGAACCGGTGGTGGCAGATCTGGACCAGGACGGCTGCAGCGAAGTGATCTTCACCTCCTGGACCGCAAAGGCAGCAAGCGGCATGCGCCTGGGCAGGCTCCACATGCTCGACTGCAAAGGCAACCTCCTTCACCAGCAGGACCTGCCGCTGCCGAAGTCCTCATCTCTGCATGACAACGGTGCCCTGCCGGCCCCCACCATCGCCAACATCGACAGCGACCCTGATTATGAACTGGTGATCAACACCATACACTCCGGTTTTATTGCCTACGACCTGCCCGGATCAAGTGGTGCCCGCATTCTCTGGCGCAGCGGTCGCAACAGAGGAGGCACACTTGACAGGCGGATAACCATTCCGCCAATGATGCATCTGCTTTTGGCAAAACCCTAAAAAATGCGTCTCGATTTATTGCTTTGTTACTCCTTTATTTCCTCGTGGCGGAGGATTGAACAACCATCAGCTTGTAGGCGGACGTTCCTGCGGTTTTAGGATTTTAGTGAAAACCGTGATCTTGGCAAATATTTTACAGGTAGGACAGCCTTCTGCTGCGAACCCTCTTTCCCCGCATATTAAACAGACAAGGGGGTAGCACCAACCCCTTGTCGGGGCTGAAGTCGCTCGCACAGAAGACATGGTGCTTTTTACGCTCGCCTCCCTTCAGCCCACACTGCACCCTGGTTTGCATAACAGGGAGAGGGAAAGCGGAAAAAATCAGCGGGGAGTAGAGGCCTTTTCAATATCGAGGATTTTGATTCCCGAGACATAATCCATCGTCTCGTACTTACTGATCTTTCTTAATTTTCTGGTGGTGCTGGTCAGACGTTCGTTCTCTTGTTTGATGATCTCCAGCCGTTCCTGCAATTGCGGGGAAATATCCTCGTTTTTCTGCAGCATCTGGAGCTGATTGTCTATGACCTGAATGGGTTGGGCAATTTCATGACAGACTGCGCCCACAGTGGACATCACCCCCTGCAACCGTGCCAGGTCTTTGAGATGGCTTTGCGCCTCCTTCTGCCCGGTGATATCATCAACAATCCAGATGGCCCCGTTATCAGGATCTGAATTATGGGAAGAATCCAGAACCTTTCCGGCGAGGAGACACCAGATCGCCTCGCCATCCTTTCGTTTCATTGGGTATTCAATATCTGTCTGTTCTCCCTGTGCCAGCGGCTTATAGTACCTGTCACCAAAATCAAGGAATCGAACCTCGGAGAGGTGAAAATCTCGGATACTCCTGCCGATCACGTCTTCCGGTTTTTCATACCCCATGATTTCACAAAATCGCTGGTTTACTCGGGCAACCTTCTGCCCTCCTTTGAGTACCAGTATTCCTGCCTGGGTATTTCTAAAGATTATTTCCAGCTCATCAAGGGTTAACTGCAGCTTTCGTTGCGTCTCTCTATGCTCTTCGAGAACATGTCGCAGCTTTTTGTTACTCTCAAACAGCTCGTTTGTTCTCTTCTTTACTCGTTTTTCCTGATTGCTATATAGACTACGGATCCTTTGCAGCATCTTATTAATCTCTTTTGCCAGGATTCCGACCTCATCATTACGACCTTCCAGCGGCACCTGACCTTCCAGATCACTCTCATCAACAATACGCAAGGTATGACTGGTCAACTGTTGCAGAGGTTGGATAATGATACGCTGCAGGACAAAAAGTACAGTTAACAGCATAAAAAATCCGGCTATCAAGATAAAGACCAAGGCAGAATGAAAACTTTTGACTCCTGACGTACTGATATTCCTGGGAATATCGCCTTGCATCAGAAAAAGCGGGCTGCCGAGAAGATCCCGGAACAAAATATAACTGTGCAGGCTTCCCTCAGATTCTGAAAGAGTATAATGGATCTCTGGGGGATTCTTGGCATTGAAGACTTCCACCACGTCTTTGGGAACATCGGGTGATGACAGAGAAAACAGAGTAAGAGGGATACCGATCTGAGAACCGATATTCTCTACGACCGCATCATTAAAAAAACGCCCCATAATCAACGTCCCTGCAGGCTTACCGGTTCCGTCACTGGCAGTGATGGGATGCGAAGTGACCAGCATTGGTCCTTGAGAGGTTTTGTGATATCCGGATACCAAAAGAGGACTGTTGATATTCTGCAGGAGTGGATGCAACCTGGGAAGACGATCCCGGATAAAGTCTGGCAGCTTCAGGACAGTAGAGAAATCATTGTCGTACACTTTGCCCCAAATAACCTTGCCCTGGTCATCCAGAAAATAGATGAGATTGAGATTGGCCCGGGAAAAGGTGAGCGGATCAAGATTGGAATCGATGAATTGTTGGTTGCCATCCAGAACAAACTGATGGCTGTCATCCCAGCACGCCCAGTCACCTGCAAAACTTGCCAAATGAACGACCTCATTGTCCAGGGCCTTCGCACATCTCTGCATATCCCGTTTTGCTTCTGCATATTCAAGTTCCAGGAAGCCTGGATACAAGATTATATGAAGAATACCGTGACCGCAAAAAGCGAATACACAGAAAACCAAGCTTACAATAATGAGGAGTTTTGCTTTTAACTTCATATTCTTTCCAGACACATGCAGAATACCCCGAAGGGTGCCAAATCAAACAATACTCCATAGAACAAAAGAACACAAATCGTATACAGTAATGGAATCGTCAAAAAAGATCCGGACAGAGAAAAAGAGAAAGAATCCTCTGCTTTGACCTGGTTCCTTTCCTGTGCTATGGTAAGTTAAGGTAAAAAAATCATGAGGACATCTCTTGCATGTCCTGCGCAACAAAATTCAAAAATCCATTCCTCACAGATAACTTTACAAAAACGTGAAAAATCTACTTCATTAACCACAGGAGGCTAAAAAACAATGACTGCCATCACATCCATCAAAGGAGTTGGTCCGAGCAGTGCAATGCATCTCAAGGCAAACGGCTTTGCCTCACTCAAAGATATCGCCGAGGCATCGATCGAGAAACTGCAGAGTGTCCCAGGTTTTGGTGCTGTCCGTGCAGCTTTGATCATTGAGGATGCAATGCGCCTGCTTAAAGAACAAAACGCTGTTTCCCCTTCTTCTCCTTCCCCCACCCCTGCTCCGGCTTCTACTTCCGTCTCTCCCTCTGCCCCTGTAGAAAAGAAAAAGAAAAAAGAAAAGAAAAAAAAGAAGGACAAGAAGAACAAAACACAACCACCTAAAAAGAAAAAAACAGAAAAAGATTCCGGCAAGAAGAAGAAGAAATAGGGGATAAATAACAGCTCCGCCCTGATTCGCGTCTTTACTCCTTCAAATCTCCACCAGGATTATTTGAAATAGGCCGCGACATCTACTTCATCTATCTGTTCGGGTTGCATATGCTTTTCTGCATATTCCCGATAGATTCCAGATTTCAATAACAATTCAAAGAGATCCGGACAGATGTGGCCGTCATTGCGCATAAAGCTCATAATGTCGATACAGGCGCTGAGGGTTTTCGGTGTCTTGTACGGCCGGTCTGCAGCAGTCAGGGCCTCGAAGATATCGGCAACTGCCATGATACGCTCGGGGATACTGAGTTGATCTGCGGTAAGGCAGCGTGGATATCCACTGCCATCCAGTTTTTCATGATGATTTCCTGCCCAGTCAGGAACCCTTCTGATCTCCTTGGGAAAAGGCAGGCTGTTGAGCATAATAATGGTCTGCACGATATGGTCGTTGATCTTGTACCGTTCTTCGGTGGTCAGAGTTCCCTTGGCAATGGAGAGGTTGTACAGCTCACCCAGATTATAGCGGTGTTCCGGGACCGGCATGGTAAACTTCCAGGGATTCTCCCCGTAGGGCTTTCCGCCATCAAGACGGGGCAGGATATGCTCATCTTTATCAGCCAGCAGGGTTTCGCTTACCGGTAAGGATATTTCAGAATCCATATCCTGCCTGGCCCTTTCATCACCTGAAAGCCCCTGCCGATGGTCAAAATTTCGTTCCCATATCCGGCTACCAATCTCCTGCAATCGCTTTACTCGACCCGGGGCCATAAACTCGCTGCCCTCATTGCATTCTGCGATAAAGGAAAAATCATCCCGCAGCTGCTGTCTCTGTTTCTCCCGCTCCTCCTGCAACTGTTCTCTGCTTTCAGGTGCCTCAATAATTCCCTTGTAATAGTCAATGTCCGCATCTCGCCACAGGACCTCAAAACGAGTACGGATTTCATGAATACGATTATAGATGGTCTCAAGCTTGGTCGCCTTATCCACCACATATTCAGGGGTGGTAACCTTGCCGCAGTCATGAAGCCATGAGGCGACAAAGAGTTCATAGCGTTCATCCTCAGAAAGGTGAAAATTCTTTAAACCGGGTGTTGTTGCGGACGAGGCCGCATCAGCAAGCATCCCGGCAAGCAGCGGTACACGCTGGCAATGGCCTCCGGTGTAGGGAGATTTGGTATCAATGGCCCCGGCAATCAGACGCACAAACGAATCAAAAAGTTCTTTCTGGGCCCTGATCAGCCGATTATTATCCAGGGCCAGGGCCGCATTAGAGGAAAGAGCCCTGACATAGGTTATCTTATGCTCGGCAAAGGCCACGATTTCAGCACTGTCAGCAGCCCTGGCATTGACCAAGTGGAGGAGGCCGATTACCTCATCCTGACGATTAAGAAGAGGAATAACAAGGAGTGAGTGACATTCATACCCTTCCTTTTCATGCAGTTGTCTGATGCTGGAACATGTTTCTTTGCCCAGAAGAGTGATATCGGCAAACGCCTTTGTTTCGGCATCACGCACCACCGAGACTTCCAGGACCTCCTGCTGCTCAGCTTTATCTGCCAAAGACAGGGGAGCAAGGTTGATCTCTTGCCCGCTGGTGCCCCCCAGATGAACCCCCGTTACCGTATTGCGCACCTGAACATAAGAAAAACTTTTCCCATCATCACTGACCAGTCCAATGGCTCCCCCATCTGCACCGGTAATGGATTGCGCCTCAGTGACAATCATTTCCAGCACGCGTTCCATCTGTTTTTCAGCGGACAAGGCCCTGGCAATCTCCACAAAGCGGTTGATGGCCGACTGCATCACGGTCATGGTCTCGGCAAGGTCGCCCACCTCACTGATCTTTGACTGCACAGTAAAAGAAGTGGTTAGTTGAAAATCACGGATATTTTCCGCCTGTACTGAAAGGTCATGGAGAGATTGAGCTATACGACGTGACAAATAGAGACCCAGCCCCACGGCCACTATCAGAACGGAGAGCATAATCAGCAGATTCCGCTCACGAACCGTTCTGGCATTGACCATTAATTCCTCAAAAGGAGAGACTATAGCAATATAAATACCGCTTCTTTTGCCTGCCGCGAGTTGCCTGGCATGACCGAACCACTTTTCACCATTGACCTCAATGATCTTAGTTCCCTGCACTCCTTTAGCAACAAAGTCCTTATACAAAATGTTGGCAGCCTGATTAGTCAGCTCAGCGACATACAATTCTGCTGTTTCATCCGTTTCTCTGATTTCCTGAAGTTGAGCCAGGTCACCTTCCCCTGTACTGAAAATGACCCTTCCATTCTCTTCCATTATCACGATCTGTGTCGAAGGAGTGAGTTTCTGTTTCTGCAGAAGCTGAGAGAGAGTCGCGAGAACCGAATCAGCACCGACAACCCCTTCTCCCCTGTCCAGAGAATGGGCCACCGTAATCCCGATCTGTCTGGAGGTATGAAAGATATAAGGTTTGGTAATAACGGTTTTCTTTGTAGATATTGCTTCAGAATACCAGTCCCTCTGCCGTGGATCATAGCCGTCATGTACCCCTGTTCGTGTTTCCAGGAGAACGAGATCCACATCATAAAAACGCAGCTCCATCCCGATAGTTCCAGTTGTATCAGGCGTAAGTATTTTCACTGCATAGGCAGCCTGATCCGGGGCAGAAAAAGCCTTGCGAACCAGTTCATTCCCCCGGATAGCCTGGACCATATAGAAGGCACCATTGTTGTACCCCACATAAAAAGAATCCATCCAGGGGAGAGAGACAAAAGATTGATGAAAGTAGGGCAGGAGCAGGGAAAGATTTTCCACTCCGCCGATATCAATTCCTTGCAAGGCAGATGATACCGTGACAAAGCTCTCCACCGGATGAATCAAGGCAACAAGCTTTTCCTCGGTGTGCAGGGAACTGAAGGCAAAGATCTTTTCCGTGGTGGCAAGGGCAGTTTTCTTTTCATTTTCATAGGTATACAGAGTGATAGCTATACCTAAGGCGACCAACAGACAGCTGATGATGAGCCCGATGGTCAGGGCAAGACTGAAATGGACACCCTTTTTCGATCTTTTTTGGATGGTTGTCATGATTATTCGTCTTTTTCTTCCAGATCCATCACCCATTCACGGGCCAGTTCTTTTGCCTCCTGACTGTGGCAGGGCGGCAAATCCCTGTCTATCACATGAAAAGAGACTGTCATCTGTTGCAGCAGGCTGTTGAGTTGCTTCCACTCCTCACAATTACTCACTTCTTTTCCTTCCCGAGTGAGCCAGCCGTTTCGTGCCCAGCCTTTCACCCAGTTGCCGGCCCCGTCTTTCAGATATCCGGAACTGGTATAGATATGCACAGGCAGCTGTCGCTTCAAACTGCGAAGAGCGCACAGGGAAGCCTGAATATGGACGCGATTGGCCGTGGACCCTTTCACACCCTCGCCGATAATCTTAAAATAATCCCTGTACCTGAGCACTGCGGCCCAGGAACCGACCTGTGTCTTCTGTTTCCAGGTAATCCCGAGGAAAATATGAATAGCCGTCTCATCGCAAAGAGGGAGTGCGGCACGTCCCCTGGCCGCCGCAGCAAGGCCGTCTGCCTCCTCATTATAGAGATCATCGGCATGCCCTTTTACCCAGAACCATTGTACCTGATGACGTTCCATCTCCTGCGACAACGACTCCCAGAGATCCTGATTCTTTACCGGCTCTCCCTCAGCCGTCAGCCAGTTTTTCTTGCGCCAGTTATCTATCCATAACGTAATGCCGTTCTGCACATATTTGGAGTCAGTGTATAATTCCACTGCCTGCGAAGTTGGAAGAGAAGCAAGGGCCTCAAGAGCGGCCTGTAGCTCCATCCGATTGTTGGTAGTCTCCTCTTCCCTGCCAGAAAGCATCACTTTCTCACCCTGTTCAGACAAAACAACCGCCCCCCATCCCCCTGGTCCGGGATTGGGACTGCATGAACCGTCTGTATAAATTTTTACTGCTGCAAGAGTCATAGAGGATGTCGATATATAAAGGATGATTGGTCAGGTGGTTAGCTTGAACTGTTCTAAACAGTTCCTATTGTACAGAAGTTTGAGAAAAAAATACAGTTGCAGAAAGAAGAAACAAGATTCTTTTATTCTCTTCAATAATCCATATTCAATAGCGAAGGGTTGTTTTTTCTATCAAAGACAGAAACCTGACAATGTCCGGTAACGGTTGTTTAACAGAAGAATGTGGGAGCGGATTTATCCGCGAAGATCCGTGCTGCGGACCGCTTGGTTGTTTCCCTATACCGAGGAAGATTCGCGGCTGAAGCCGCTCCTACAGAGTTGGTTTGCCCACTGTATTTAATTATCACCGATATTGCACTGTTCCTGTGGGAGCGCATTTATCCGCGAACAGGCGTCGTGCGTGCCGCTTGGTTGTTTCCCTATACCGAGGAAGATTCGCGGCTGAAGCCGCTCCTACAGAGTTGGCAAGCCCACTGTATTGACTTATCACCGATATTGCGCTGTTCCTGTGGGAGCGGATTTATCCGCGAACAGGCGTGGTGCGAACCGCTTGGTTGTTTCCCTATACCGAGGAAGATTCGCGGCTGAAGCCGCTCCTACAGAGTTGGTTTGCCCACTGTATTTAATTATCACCGATATTGCACTGTTCCTGTGGGAGCGGATTTATCCGCGAATATGGATGGTGCGGGCCAGCTTGCTGTTTTCTTTATACCGAAGAATGTTCGCAGATAAATCCGCTCCTACCGGGGGATGGGCCCTTCATTGTGAAAATTTTGTTTAGTGCAAAAATCCATTGATGGAGTGTTTTTCTACTTCCTCCTTGCCTGCAGTCGGAAGGCCGTGTACAAAGGCTGCATGAATGACCCTTTCCTTGATCATAAAGAACCCGAAGAGATCTTTCTCCCCCTTGGCGAAGAACGGTATACTGAGTTCTACTCCATTGAAATGGCAAATTTCACTGAGGATATCTCCTTCTATCAAGCACACTGCGCCAAAGGTTCTCATGTTCTGGAGCTGGGTTGCGGGACAGGAAGAATCAGTCAGGCCCTTGCCTCCTCCGGTTACCGTGTTACCAGCCTTGACCTCTCCCGCCATATGCTGATACCTGCTCAAAGACCAAACAGCACCAATCCCTTCTATGTCTGCATGGACATGACCAGGATGGCATTTCGCGTACAGTTCGATCACATCCTTATCCCCTATAACACCCTGAACCTGCTCAGAGACGAACCGCTCATTCACAGCTGTCTGCGGCAGGCCCATGACCTTCTGAAGCCTGGGGGTACCCTTCTCTTACAACTATACATCCCGGACAGGCAGGTCATCGAGTTGAATGGTCACAGATTCTTTCAGTTTCAGGTATTTCCTCTGGGTAACACTGAAGGAAAACTGATCAAAGAGACTCTTCGCTGTTTCCTTCCCGAAAAAAACGAACTTCTTCTCGAAGAGCGTTACCGGTTCAGACCCGTGGCACAAAATAGCTTTAAAGAAGACCTCAGTCATATTCTCCGTCTTGCCGGGTTTCCCATACAGCAGTGGCTGAGCATTTTGCAGAAAGCCGGATTCCACAATCTTTCTCTTTATGGCGACTATAACTCCCTCCCCTCTCAATCTGACAACAATTCCCTGTTGCTCATCAAGGCTCAGATTTCCTGATTTTTCTCAACAACCTCAAAAAAAATACAAAAAAGATAAAAAAAGTCCGCTTCCTTGATCTAGGTCAAGGTTGGAAAGAATTATACAGAGTAGACTGACCCCATATCCTGCAGAAACGGATGGATAACGATTTGACTTCCGGACCTTTCTGCCACATACTTAGAAAAGCATTCCTAACTAACCATATATCCAGGAGGATAGTCCATGTATTGTAATCAGTGTGAACAAACTGCCAAAGGTAAGGCCTGTACCACCATCGGTGTCTGCGGAAAAACTGAAGGCGTTGCCGCCCTCGAAGATCTCCTCACCCATGCTGTACAGGGCCTCTGCATTGTTGCCGATGCCGGTCGCAAAGCAGGAGTTGTCGATAACGCTGTGGACCGTTTTGTCTGCGAGGCCATCTTCTCCTGCCTGACCAATGTGGATTTCGATCCTGCCCGTTTCGAGGATCTCATCTATAAAACAGTAACAATGCGCGATGCACTCAAGCCTAAGGTTGAAGCTGCCGGTGGCAAGATTGAATCCTCAGCAGCAGCTTTCACCTTCGCCCCTGCAGCTACCCGTGCCGGACTCGAAGAACAGGGTGCCGCCCTCAACTTCATCAGCACCCTTGATGCCAATGAGGACCTTAAGTCCCTGAAGCAGATCACCATGTATGGCATGCGCGGACTTGCCGCCTACACCGACCATGCAGCAATACTTGACCAGGAGGATGACGCAGTCTATGCATTCATACATCAGGCAATGGCAGCACTCACCACCGAGATGGCGCTGAACGATCTGGTAGGTCTTGCCCTGAAAACAGGTGAAGTCAACATCCGGGCTATGGAACTCCTTGATGCCGGAAATACCGGAACCTACGGTCATCCTGTGCCTACATCAGTTCCTCTGGGACACAAACCCGGTAAGTGTATCCTGGTAACCGGTCACGACCTGAAAGACCTGGGTATGCTTTTGGAGCAGACCAAAGGCAAAGGCATTAACATTTACACCCATGGTGAGATGCTGCCCTGCCACGGCTACCCTGAGTTGAAAAAATATGACCATTTCTACGGACACTTTGGTACTGCATGGCAGAATCAGCAGAAAGAGATGCCCAATTTTCCCGGTGCCATCCTCTTCACCACCAACTGTATCCAGAAACCAACTGACTCTTACAAGAAGAATGTCTTCACCACCGGCCTCGTGGGCTGGCCCGATGTTGCACACATCGGCGATGACAAAGATTTCACCCCGGTAATTGAACGAGCTCTTTCCCAGGAAGGCTTTACCGATACGGTCGATAACGACTCTGTCATGGTCGGTTTTGCCCGTAACACAGTCCTTGGTGTCGCAGACAAGGTTATCGAGGCAGTCAAGTCCAAAGCCATCCGCCACTTTTTCCTTCTCGGCGGCTGTGACGGTGCTAAACCCGGACGGAACTACTTCACTGATATGGCTGAGCAGATTCCGTCTGACTGCATGATTCTGACCCTGGCCTGCGGCAAATTTCGTTTCTTTGACAAAAAGCTTGGCGATATCGGCGGCATTCCTCGTCTGCTCGATGTCGGACAGTGCAACGATGCCTACTCGGCAGTAGCGATCGCCACTGCCCTGGCTGGTGCCTTTGAGTGTGGAGTGAACGACCTGCCCCTCTCCTTTGTCCTGTCCTGGTACGAGCAGAAGGCCGTGGTTATTCTCCTTTCCCTGCTGCACTTAGGGATCACCGATATCCGTCTTGGACCCTCCCTTCCCGCATTCGTGACTCCCAATGTCCTGAATGTCCTGGTAGATAACTTCAACATCATGCCCACAGGCGAGACTGCGGCTGATGATCTGAAGGCTATCCTCGGCTAAGTCTTTGCTGCATCCCTTTTTTTCCTCCCGGCAGGGCACGTTGAGATTTTCGTGTCCTGCCTTTTTGTTTCACAATTCAGCAAACGGAGTATTGACATGGACAGTGAAACCATCCAGAAAACCTACGCAATTGTTCCCGGTCTGAACATGGGTATTTTTGTTCCTAAAGACCTGGAGAGCATCCTCCAGATAATCAACAAATACGATGTGCCGGCCACCAAAATCACTTCGGCCCAGCGTCTTGCCCTCCTGGGCATGGCTCAGGAGGAAATGGCTGCCCTGCAGCAAGAATTGAAGAGTCACACCCGCAAAACAGCAGTCAACGGTGTTCACTATGTCCAGGCCTGTCCAGGCCTGAAGTGGTGTAAATACGGCACTGCCGACTCACTGGCCCTGGGGACTGAACTGGAAAAGATTTCCATGGAGAAACCACTGAATGCCAAAGTCAAGGTAGGGGTATCCGGCTGCCGTATGTGCTGTACTGAGCCTTACGTTCGTGATGTGGGTATCTTTGCCTCAAAAAAGGGATGGACTCTGGTTTTCGGAGGAAACGGCGGTGGCAGACCGCGCATCGGTGACATTGTTGCAGAAAATTTGACTGATGAGCAAGTCCTTGTTCTTGTCAAAAAATGCCTTAACGTATATCAGGAAGACAGCAAGCCTCGGTCACGTACTGCACGCTTTATGGAGCATTTCGGAATCGATGCCTTGAAAGAAAGAGTTCTTGCATAGGAGAATGCCATGCAATGCCCCGGACAGGACAACCGATACTGGGATGGTGAGGCGGTTTTCGAAGTCTCCTGTCCCCACTGCGGCAACGAGCTGGAATTCTTTAAAGATGACAGCCAACGCAGCTGCAAAAAATGCGGGAACCGTGTTCTTAATCCGCGCATCGATTTCGGATGCGCAGCTTATTGTTCCCATGCAGAGCAGTGCCTGGGTGCCATGCCCCCTGAACTCCTGGCCAAACAGAAAAATCTTTTCAAAGACAAGCTTTCCCTGGCTGTCCGTAAACAGTTTGTCGGCAGAGAAGAGCTCTTCAAAAAGGCATGTCTCTGCACAGAGATCGCGGAAAAACTCTGCAAGGAAGAACAACGTGGCGACATGGCTGCCGTGCTTGCCGCCGCCCTTCTCCTTGACATAGAAACACCTGGCGCCTTGCTTGAAGAATTAAAGGCAGATCCCAAAATGATCGCGGCCGTAAACAGACTGCTGGGCCATCAGCCGCCAGACACTGACGAAGAACAGGCTTCGGCCGACATCTTCAACGATGCCTGCCTGCTCACCGAACTGCAGTCGGCGCCACAGACACAAGCGAATCCTTCGTTCAGGACAGCAAGCGGAAGCAAGGTCAGCAAAGAACTTTAAAAGGAACATCCTGTTCAATGTAACTAAAATATCCTCGTCCTCAAACCAAGTTTGGAAACAAGAATGAATTACGAGTGAGTTACCCGCTAAGTGGGAGCGGATTTATCCGCGAATGGAGCTCGGCGCGTTCTATATGTCTGGTTGCATAGCACAGAGGCCGTTCTCGGACAACTCATCTCCCACAGAGGGAAAGGACCTTTTCTTGTACTTCTGCGGTGCGATATTCATTATCCGAAATTCGATATTTTCATCATAACTTTTGCTTTCCCAACTGAGCACAGACATGATCGGCAAATCCAGTTCCGGCCTCCTTATGGACATTGAAAACAAGATCAATTCCTGCCTCTTTTAATAATTCGATCTGGTCGTCAAAGGTAACAATGGCAGCAATGGTCCCTTCCGAAGTTATTGTTCTGATTCTTTTCGCAGCATAGACGTTCGCCTCAAAACTCGGCATGGCAAGCATTACCACCTTGATCTGGCTGCCCTGCAGCTGTATCCGTTCCCAAAAATCATAATCTGTTGCATCCCCCTGGATCACATTCAACCCTTTGGCACAATGACGCGCCACTGTTTGCTGGTCGAAATCGAGTCCTATTACTTTCTTTCCATAACGATGATGCAGATTCTCATAGGCCGCAGCTCCGAGGCGACCCATCCCGAAAACGACTGCTTCAGCATCTCCTGGCGAAACAACCCGGTCATCGGGTAAACGCTCTTTTGTCTCAAAACGTCTGAGAAAAACATGCAGCATTCCATAAATACTGTAGGCGGCACTGTTGAGAGGAGATGCCAGAACAAAGGTCAGGGAGAGGGACAAGGCAAAGATGATCAGCCACTCGCTGCTCAACCAACCTTTTGCCGCTGCCAAGGCACCGATAATCAGACCAAATTCGCTGTAGGTGACCAGACTGAGGGAAGCAAGGGTGGAAGTTCGTGCTCTCAGTTTAAAACGGGCTAGAAAAAGATAAAACAGGGCAATCTTAAAGGGAACAGCCAGGACCAGAAGCAGAGAAACACCGAAAGTGGACAGACTCGGCATACCGGAGAGACCGATGGTGAGAAAAAAACCGACCAGCAACAGATCTTTGAAGCTGAGTATGGCTTTGGCCAGTTCATTTGTTTTCGGATGCCCTGCCAGGAGCATGCCGACAAGAAGCGCACCCAGATCAGGTTTCATGCCGACCGACTCAAAAAGCTGAGCACCGGCAATGGGAATCAGCAGCCCCAGAAGGATCAGAAGTTCACCGTGACCGCTTCGATTCATCAGACCAAGGATGGGACGTCGCAAAAAAATCAGGCCGAACAGAAAAACGGCCCAGGGAGATGGGATTTTGCCGCTGGACAGGGTGAGGAAGAAAACAGCAAAAAAATCCTGAAGGATCAAGATACCGATGGCTATCTGGCCATGTTTTGAATTCATTTCCCCTTTTTCTTCCAGCACCTTTACCGTAAAAACCGTGGAAGAAAAACTGAGAGCAAAAGCGATGAGAAGGGAAATCTGCCAACCCAGGCCACTGAAGAGAGAAAGACCGGTATAGGAAAGCAGATACACCATGGTGCCGAGGAAGGCCACAACAACAGCCATGTGCATGGAAGCCACTGCCCAGATCTGAGGTTTTAACAGACTCTTGACACGAACCTTGAGCCCGATACTGAACAGAAGAAGCATGACACCGGTATCAGCAAGCTCCTGAAGGTTATCTCCACCCTGTACACCAAAACCATTGAGGACAAAGCCCGCCGCAAGAAAGCCAAGCAAGGGGGGCAACCCCAGCTGTTTCAACAGGAACCCAAGAATAAAGGCCACCAGAATCATGAAAGCATCCATCAATCACCTCTTTTGGGGAAGAATATACTGAACAAAAAAGAAGCCCTCAGAAAACACCTCCTTTCATCTACCTTGCAGAAACTGTCACGAAAAACATACGCGAGTGCTCTGCCCCTAATATTTTGTTATTGTATCACATTTTTCTGCAGGTCTCATTAAGATAGACCAGCCAGTTGCCCGACCACCCTCTCACAGATCCCTGCGTGCGGTTTTCCCGCACAGGGCTCCTCAGTATTGTTCGCTTCGTACAAGCGCAAAGGTTATTCCCAATATCCAATAATCCGGGGACGCGGCA
>JAHJNL010000042.1 GCA_018820855.1 Pseudomonadota bacterium
GAGGTTTCAAGCTGCTGGCAGAAGTGATAAGGGGGATTCAATTCAAAGATGGAGAACGAGTTGAACCATTAGAAGAAGGCGAATTCGACAGGGCGGTCATTTGAGTATGTTTTTCTCAAACACCAGAATTGACTATAACTCAGTCGTGCAATATCCGAACGTTAATTACGTTAAACAATTTCGCTAAGGATTGATCACGCTCAAAAAGTTCGACTTTAATTTGTGCTCTAGCACGTATGGCTGTCGAGAAAGTGTGTATAGGCAAGCCTCCTAACTCACCAAATACAGGCATACCTAATACAAACTTAGAAGATAACTTTGATGCTAAGATGCCCCAGACAAAAACTACCGAAGTGGCGATAATATAAACAAGAATTGACCAGAATGTACTATCTAGAAGCTCTCTGAGTTTTGCGCTAAAAGCCCAGCCAATCCAAAAAGTATAGATAACGCTGATGACAAGCGTGAGTAATGCGGCTATGCCAAATCCCTTTGCTACTGCTAGTACAAATTTGTCGGCAAACGGATGAGTTTTTTTTATGATTTTATGGTCATCACTTGTCATATAAAGCTCCTTTTTACATGTGATCGTTCAAAGCATCGTATAAGAGATCAGTAAGTAAATTTTAAAGTCATGGGGACACACCTCCGAGCAATGTAATAGGACCAACTATTATAAAACTCATACAGAGGAGGTAGTGCCCCATGAGAATCAAAGATTATGGTAGAACCCTCCGAAAACGTAAGCAATATGTTCAACAGCCTGACCTTCTGTTAGTTGGGGTAGATGTCAGCAAAGCTAAGCATGATGCATGCCTTCAGACAAGTTATGGTGGCGTGTTCGTGCCGGGGAGTCTTGAAAAAAAATACAAAAACGCTGCCAGGGAATTTATCTGGCAATGGTTCTTTCCGGCACAGGAATTAACCCATGTTTTCGAAAGTGGTGAAAACCGCCACTTCCATATTCACGAGACATCATTGCAAAAAGCCCTGCGTAGCGCGGTCCTGAAGGCGAAAATCCCAAAGAGAATTACCTCACACACCTTTCGCCACAGTTTTGCCAGTCATTTGCTTCAAGCAAATTATGACATTCGAACGATACAGGAACTGCTTGGTCATACCGATGTCAGGACCACAATGATCTATACGCATACGGTGAAGAGCAGCACACTGAAAGAGGCCAAAAGCCCGTTGGATTTTTAATTTCGACGAAGAGTCTTCAATACGAGATGGATTAGAAAAAGGCAAAATAAGGCCGAAAGTCACTTGACAAAATCTGCCTGTTCAATCAAAGGGAAGTACCATGCCAAGCCTAACAACTTGATAGCAACTGCAAATTAACTTCTTCCTGATTCCGGCAGATTCGACTGAAGCTGGCACCGGGAATTGTCAGATCAGGTCAGAGCCACTACAATTGAAGCCTCTAGTGGCCGGCTGTTTTATTTTCTTCTTTTTCCCTGCTAACACAATATATTCCTTTGCCTGCAAATCCCGGATTGAAACACAAGTTATCTAATTTGCATTCTGCTTTTCGCAAATCTCCTCTTTCCCATCGATTAATCAAATCAGGCTCTCTGATAAATGGACGACTCATTGAAATATAATCGGCAATTCCATCACTGATAATTTTTTCTGCAACTTGGAAAGATCTCAAACCGCCGGCAAGGATCAGTGGTGTACTAATTTCTTTTTTATACCTGAAAGCATAATCTTTCAAATAAGATTCTTTATCCGCACTGCTTATATCAGCTCGACCTAAAGAGAGTTTTCCGGTCCTGATGATACCGCCAGTCATTTCTATGGCGTCGAATCCTGTATCAGAAAACATTTTTGCAATATACAGTGAATCATCAATTGTTATTCCATCTTCTATAAAGTCCCCACAATTTATTTTTATTACTATTGGATAAGCCTCTCCAACAAGCTTTCGTATCGACCTGTATATCATGAGGTGTATTCTTGTCCGGTTGTCAATTGAGCCCCCATATTCATCATGACGTGCATTGAATGCCGGAGATAAAAACTGGCTAAGGATGCAGTCCTGAGCTGAATGGATTTCAATGCCATCGAAACCGGCATCCTGCGCCCTTTTTGCTGCCTGAGAGTAAGAAGAAACAATACGCTGCACATCCTCGCGTGTTATTATCTTCACATATCTTTCGGTAAAATCGTCAGAAGCTGAAACAGCCAAAGCCGGTCGTCCTGTTATCCGCTCCTCGGCAAACTGTCCGGCATGGGCCAGTTGCATAATAATTTTGCAGCCATTTTCATGAACTGCTGAAGTCATCTCCTGCAATTTCGGAATAAGTTCATCCCGATAAATTCCAAGTTGCCAAGGTGCGCCCTGGCCTTCCAGCGACACATATGAATAGCTGCTGATAATTAGACCTACACCACCCTTGGCAAGTGTTGTCAGCATTTTTACTAATTCAGGAGTGACTTCACCTTCTGTGGTTGCCAGCCCTTCCCAGATTGACGCTCGCACAAATCTATTCTTTAGTACCATTCCGTTAATTGAGCTTTCTGCAAATAGTTTGCTCATTGCTTCCCTCCATTTTTCACTCAACATAGCGTAGAGCTCAGGGATATCGGGATGTTTCAGCATCTGCGTGAACAGTTTTTTATGCTAAGTTACTTAAGGCCACCTTAACTTTCAGAGCAGATTTAACTTAAGGCCACCTTGCAAAATTGCCTTTTCGCCCAAACGCTTCGTTATGAAATAAATTTTATCCTCGGAATATCAGATATATGCCTGCGGTAAAATTTATCTCATGCCTCGATTTTGAACGAAAATTCTAATTTTTCAAGGTACCCTTAATAAAGAGTATCAGGTATAGTTTTTCTGCTTTTGCAGAAGAATAGAGTGCAAAATCAAGGAGCAAGAAAATTACTCAATCAGATCATCCCGATATCAGCAAGTTGGTGACCTTCAGATTTTTTCCGTTGGTATGGTAAAAACCAGGCAGGAAGTCCAACTACCTTGAATGCAGGCGAGTTTTTGGAGAAATAAGTAAGGTCGGAATGCTCCCAAAAACTGTAGTTACAGACTGGCATCGGCTAGAACGCTATCGTGTCTGGTCTTCGTGGCCATGGCCGGCAGCCACGGTATGCAAAAAACGACCTTTATCTGTTTCTACTGCTGGACAAAGCCTTCCAACAGTAGAAACAAACCACTGTTTCTTACCAATGTGCAAAGGCATTGGCAGAATCAGTGTAGGTTAAATTGCCGCTTATAAATGACTCAACGACATCCTTGACGTTACCTTCAACATCACTCACGACTTTAATACCAGCAGCGTCGACCACAGCAAACGCCTTGGGACCGCAATACCCTGTCAATAAAACTTTAGCACCTTTGTCACAGACAGTTGTCGCCGCCTGAATGCCGGCCCCCTTAAAGGCATTGGAGTTAATGCTGTTGTCTATTACTTCAAGATCAAAGGTTTCTGTGTCAACCATCAGGATATAAGCAGCACGGCCAAAGCGCGGATCTACTTCACTGGTAAAATCGGTTCCTTTTGCTGTAATAGCAATCTTCATAAGTTACCTTCCTTGAGAATCAACTATTTCCCGCCGCCACAGACATCATTTTCTGTGATTATGGGCAGGGTACCGGCAATAAAATCTTCGACAATCGGTCTGATATCGGGTCGCACAGAGTCATGATATACATCTATGCCAACCTGTTTAAAACCATTGAGCGGGCGCATACCAATGCCTCCGACCACAAGGGCATTTACATTATTTGCGGCAAGCAGATTTACCGGCACCATGCATCCTCCCTGTACGTGTTCGATATTTGGCAATATTGTAACTTCCTTGATTTCGCCATACTCCACATCTATAAAGGTAAAGACATCACAGTGACCAAAATGACCTGCGCGTTTTCCATCTAACCCACCATTACCCTCCGACGGGATCGCTACTCTTACTTTCGACATAATTACTTTTTCTCCACTTTTTTTATTTTATAGTTGCCTTAAAATTCACAATTCCTAACTTGTTCATAAAAGGTGACTGTATAATTTTATGCCAGATATCCCGAACCGCATTAAGGGATTCTTCCTGTTCACCGTATTCAAAAATATTCTTTCCCTGAACCATCGATTTTGTGAACAACGGATCAAAGGGGACCCGGCCGAGGAGAGTCATATTACGCTCCTGCGCCTTCTCCTCAATCGACTTTGTCATTTGAATATTCAGATCATACTTGTTCACAATGATCATTCCAGGAATCCTAAAATAACTTGCAAGGTCTGCCACCCTGATCATGTCATGAAGCCCTGACACGCTTGGTTCCACAACGATCACCAATACGGTGGCACCACTGATTGAAGCAATCACCGGACAGCCAATCCCCGGAGGCCCGTCTGTAAGAATAAGATCAAAACCCTTTTTCTCTGCCAGGCAACGTGCCTCTTTGCGAATAAGACTGACAAGTTTTCCGGAGTTTTCTTCGGCTATTCCCAGCCTGGCATGGACCATGGGCCCGAAACGGGTTTCTGAAACAAACCACTCACCACATTTTTGCACAGGAAATATGATGGCTTCTTCCGGGCAGATATCCACACAAAGACCGCAACCTTCACACGCCAGGCCATCAACAACAAATGTTTTATCGATTGCATCAAACCTGCACAACTCTCTACAGAGACCGCATTGAGTGCAGGCATCAGCGACTATTTCTGCAATACTACCACCCATGAAATCGCTACGCTGTTTCACATCGGGGTGCATAAGCAAATGAAGGTCTGCTGCGTCCACATCAGCATCGCACAGCACATTATTCTCAGCCAGCGAAGAAAAAGCTGCAGTCAGGCTGGTCTTTCCCGTTCCCCCTTTACCGCTGACAATTACTAATTCTCGCATGAGACTCTTTTCCTCAACCCTTCGAGATGTAATTCTATATCTCGGTATATTCCTTTAAATTTATCTTTCCATTCCGGCATCACTTCGACAATTGATTGACCACAGGAGTATGTTTCAGCAATTTTTCTATCAAACGGAATCTCTAAAAGTATCGGAAGATTCTGGCGTTCAGCATATTCGTACACCTTGCGATCACCGATGTCGCACCGGTTGATCACGAGCCCTGCCGGAATATCCAGTATTTTCACCGCTTCCACTGCAAGCTGCAGGTCATGAAGTCCAAAAGGTGTGGGCTCCGTAACCATGAGTACAAAATCGACGCCCTTCATAGCTGCAATCACCGGACATGATGTTCCTGGAGGTGCATCAATAATTGTGAGCTCATGCGGAACTGCAGCTGCACGCACTTTTCTAATCATGGGGGGCGACATTGCCTCACCGACACGTAGCCGACCTTGAACAAAGCGAATGGCATCCCGGTGACCGTATTCAATTGTCCCTAGTTCCCTGCCCGTTTCACTTATTGCATTCTCCGGACAGACAAACATACAGCCGCCGCAACTATGGCACAAATCTTTGAATATCATATCGTTGGTGCCAACCACGACAATGGCGTTAAAACGACAGACATCTGAACATTTTTTACAAAAAGTACACTTTTGCTCATCTACTAATGGAACAGGTGTGCTCACCTGCTCTCTTTGTTCTATTTTGGGTTTGAGAAATAAATGGGCATTGGGTTCTTCAACATCGCAGTCAAGGAAGGTAAGCCTCTCGCCAATGGCCAATGCCATATTCGTTGAAACCATGGTTTTACCTGTCCCTCCCTTGCCGCTGGCCACGCTTACAATCATACAGTCACCTCTTTACCTTGAGGTGATATCAGCAGATTCGCTATCTCTTCTATTTTCTGTAGCAAGTCCTCAATATCTGATTCCTGTGGCTTTACCGGTAACTGCTTCAGTATACCGAGTCCCTCAGTTTCATAATGAAAATCTTCCGGTGGCAAACCACTAACCAAAGCGGTATTAATGAGTGCATTGACATGAATAAGGTTATTGATAAATTCAATCCCACTCATGGCACCAAGCTGTTCTGCAGCAATGACTAAATCGACATGTATTTCTTTTACAATCTGAAGAGCAACATCTACAGTTTCTGCTTCCAAAATAGTTGTATTCCCATACCTGATCAAACAGTCCTTAACCTGCTTAAAGATAGAAGGCTTTTTGCATACTAGCAGTGTGGTCAACATCTTTTCTCCATAAACGATCCAGCCGTCTTTTACAGGACAGCCGGATCGTTATTATCTCTTCTGACTGTAACTCAGCGAGTTACGGCCTGACTTAAGGGTACCTTAACTTAACGGCTTGTCTTCCTGCCCATCCCGGCACCCTGACCGGCACCTCTGCCTGCCCCTCCACGACGTCGACACCCTGCGCCACCTCTGATTCCACCTGCCGGTTGTTGTAAGGTTTCATTTTCACCTGGGGAGAGTGTCTCATTATTTGGCAGACATATTCCTCGTTGACCTCCAGTTAGAGATCCTTGTCCTAATGGTCCTTTTTTGTTTAATCCAGGCATTTGTTATCCTCCAGATTATCTTATTAACAAGGCGATCCAACCTGTTATCTCCTGAACCGTCTCCCTGTGTCTCTATCGTTTTCTTCATAGTATGTCTTCCCACAGCAGTTACTCGTTCAATCCGATATTCTTATTCTCCTCTTCTCCCCAACTCCTTCATCTGTGATAATTTTTTTTAATGTTAAGTGCGTTACGGATTTTTCCTCGACAACATATATTTCTACCGCATCCAGGCATTATCAGTTCCGTCCAAACAGGCTTTTCCTTGATGAAATTTTTAAGGACTTGGTTAACATCGCCAGCAATAAAAGGAATCAGCTCAAACCCTGCTGCCTCAAGTATAATTGCAGGACCTTCTGATACCGCTCCACAGATAATCGCATCCACCCCCTGTGCCCTCAACATCCTGGCAAGCTGCAAAACCATCTCCGGATCAAACTGTTGGTAACTGATGTTCATGACCCGTGCATTTTCAATCTCTGCAATTAACAGATTCCTGGCAGAATCAAATACAGGAGATACACGATCTTCCCACACAGTAACCGCAACTTTCATTGCTGAGCCTTTTTCTTCCATAACAAAGCCATTGCAACAGGCATGCCACGTCCAGAAGAGAAAAGCACAATGCTATTTATTATATAATTCTAATGGGTTGAGAAAACAGACAAAGTAGAGGCAGGGGAAACGACAAGCAAAGAGTAGCGCTTCGGCAACGGTAGACCGTCGCACACAGTCGCGCTGATGCTACTCTACGTTGCGTTGCAACAAGGTGGATCGACCATCAACTTCAGGAAGATTAATTTGGAATTTTTTGATTTTTCGAAACAGGGTGCTCTTATGTATACCTAGTTCCTTTGCGGCAGCGACTCGGTTAAAGCCATTGTTTTTCAAGGCAGCAAAAATAATTTCCGCCTCAGTCGATTCAACGGCAGACTGAATGGACTGACAATCTTTTTTCACAGGAGTCGGACGAAGTTCCAGATGAGCTGGTAGATGTTGGACAGAAATCTGTCCCTGCGAGCAGAGAACAAATGCATGCTCAATGATATTCTCCAGTTCTCTGATATTACCTGGGTAATCATGCTGCATGAGCAGTTCCAGGCCCTGGTCATCGATGCCGGTTATAACTTTACCGCGCACTCGATTCATTTTAGCGATGAACCGCTCAATAAGTAACGGAATATCTTCCTTGCGATCACGAAGAGCAGGCAACTGCACTCTGACAATATTGATGCGGTAGAAGAGATCCTTGCGAAAACTGCCCTGCTCTACCAAAAGCGTTAGATTCCTGTTGGTGGCGGTTATAATACGAACATCTGCTTTTTGTTTTTCCACGCTGCCCAATGGCTGATATTCCTTTTCCTCTATGACACGAAGCAGTTTTACCTGAAAGGCCGGACTGGTTTCTCCCAGTTCATCAAAAAGGATAGTACCACCAGACGCTGCATGAAAATATCCGGGTTTATCAGCTGTGGCATTGGTAAAAGCTCCAGCCTTATAACCGAACAACTCGGATTCCAACAGCGTATCAGGAAGTGCGCCACAGTTAATGGCAATAAAAGGTGATTCTTTTCTCAATGAGAGATTATGTATGGCCCTTGCCAAAACTTCCTTACCTGTTCCTGTCTCTCCCTCTATGAGTACAGTACTGTAGCTCTCTGCAATCTGCGGCAGGAGTGCAAATATCCTTTGCATCAATTTGCTGCGACTTACCATATCCCCCAGGCGAAAACTGCCGCTGAGTTCACGACGCAATTCCTCAACAACTGAATTGTCACGGAAGGTTTCCACGCCACCAAGGACTTCTCCTGCTTCATTTTTTAAAAGGGAGGTGGAAACAGAAATAGGGATTTGCTGCTTATGGCTGTTGATGATATAGGTTGAGGTGCTGACAAAAGACTTTCCGACTTTCATCGTCCTTTTCAGAGCGCAATCTTCCTCGCACATGTTGGAACGAAAGACCTCCCAGCAATACCTGCCAATGGCCTCTTTTCTGGGGATACCGGTTATTTCTTCCGCGGCCCGGTTGAAAGATGTAATTCGCCACTTATGATTCACAGTAAACACACCATCGGAAATGCTTTCCAGAATAGTTTCTGTGGCATTTGTGGTAACCTGCTCTTTCTTTTCCATTTAATTCCAGCTTGTTATCTATTTTCTGCCAAATAATTACAGTTTTCAACAGGCAATGGAATATTTTATACCACTATTTTTATATTCATTAAAGGTTGAGAGAATAGTTGCAGGAAAAAGCGCCGGAAAAAAGGGTGGTTATCCGGAACAATAAGGCAACGGGAGGAAAGATATGAAGGCAATCAGCTTTTTATATAAAAATTGCCATACTGGAGGCTCAACTCGTCTTTTTTAGAATATTAATTACTCATTACCAAGCCCGTCCGGTCATTTAACTTGCGTTTACATAAAAAAAAAACCAACAATAAACGTTATCATAACTCTCACTATTGTATGTCAGGTCTGAATCGATCGCTTTTTTAACATCTGATTTGCTGGAGTCTTAGTGAAAATATCAAGAAATCTACTTATCACATTCGCAGCTTTTTTAGTTTCAGGACACTTTCTTTTATTTTCCGACGCTGCTGCCTCAGCTTTCAACTCCTTTGATAACTCCACATTTTCTAATTCAACATGTGATATTTTGAAAATTGAGCAACCTCGCGGTATTTTTGCCTCACCTTCTGGCAACAGCAGTGCAACAGGAAGTTATAACGATCCCATAGACCTGCAAACAGCCCTTTCCGTTTCCTCACCTGTTGAAGCAGGGGAAACACTCTGGCTGCTTGAAGGTACCTACAAAGGCAGCTTTGTCAGTGAGTTACGAGGAACAGAATCAGCACACATAACAATCAAGCCCTACCCTGGAATACGTGCAATACTTGACTCCGAAATGTCACAGGGCGATTCCACCCTTACCATCAACGGTGAGTGGACTGACTTTTTCGGACTGGAGATCCTGAGCTCTGATTCCAAGCGGGTTTCGGTTGAGTCAAGTTCAAGTCCCAGCGATATTACCCTGCTTGCAGGTGTCACTGTTTTTGCTCCCCACACAAGAGTGATCAACTTTATTATCCATGATACTGCTGGCGGATTTTCTTTTTGGACTCCTGCACGCGACTCGGAACTTTATGGCAATATCATATATAACAACGGCTGGACTGCCCCTGATCGCGGTCATGGCCACGCGATCTACACCCAAAATGATCAAGGCTATAAAAAATTAGACAACAATATCATCTTCTTTGGCTTCGGCACTGGTATTCATGCCTATGGTGAAAGTGGTAAACTCAATAATTTCAGTATTGAAAAGAATGTCTGGTATATGACAGGTGCATCTGACCCCCGCGCATCACAACTCAAAGACAACTGTTTGGTTGGAGGCGCACAACCTGTGCAAAATCTCCTGTTAAAAAGCAATCTCGGTTATTCTCCCGGAAGAGGCACACGAATAGGCTATTACCCAAACGTTGCCAATGTCGATGCAACATTTATCGATAATTATCTGGTTGAATCGCTCTGGCTTTGGTCCGACTGGCAAACGTTAAGCTTTGTCGATAACCATATCTATGGAACCCTGGATGATCAGCAAGGATATATTACTGCGAGCATACAGGAGGAAAATGACTTTCAAAACAGCATGCCCACAAGCGGCAAGAAAGTCTTTATCCATGAAAACACATATGACCAAAGACGGGCACGCCTGGTAATATACAATTACGACGAGTCTGATCGTGTAGCAGTTGATGTAAGCTCTATCTTACAACAGGGTGAATCCTACCGTGTTCATTCTGTTTTTGATCTCTTTGGTAAGCCCATTCTCACTGGGGTATACGGAGGAAGATCCCTTACCATACCTATGGGAACAGTCCCTCCCCCTCAACCCAATGGCTTGGTTGATGGTATCAGTGAGGATGACAATCCGAAGAAAAAATTTGGTGTCTTCATCATCACCCATGCAGCTTGTGCCGATACCATTCCCGTTAATGGAATGAGTCCGGTTGCGGCCTGGATGTTGTTGCTTAAATAAAAGTTGTGTTTCGTTACGGTAAAGAGAAGAAATCAACTTTTATAAAAAAACTTACTCATTCACATATTCCTTATTTGTTGACATGGTAACTAAAATAAGGAATATTTTTGATATCGTAGTCTGAAAATTCAGCAGGAAAAATAGCTAATGAAACTCGCAGCTCCTCAGGTAACCGGTATTACTATCCTTAATGTCACTCTTGTAAGTGTCGTGGTAGTGGTGCGCGTAAACCAAGTGGGAGCGCCTTAGCGGGAATTAATCGAATATACATACATTCATTCAACCCCCGTCGGCGTAACAACCGACGGGGGTTTTTTTTTGCCATATTCTCACGTATGCCAGAAAATAATCAACCAAAGCAGGAGGGAGAAAACAATGTACAAGATGAACGGAGCACAGGTCATTATCAAGATTTTGGAACGGTATGGGATTGATATCATAGCAGGAATACCAGGTGGATCCAACCTGCCATTGTATGATGCGTTGTCTCAAAGTACAACGATTCGCCACATTTTAGCCCGCCATGAGCAGGGCGCAGGCTTTATAGCTCAGGGCATAGCTCGGTCCAGTGGCAAACCTGCAGTGTGCTTTGCCACATCAGGGCCTGGGGCTACAAATATCCTGACAGCGATAGCCGATGCAAAACTTGACTCAATTCCCATTATCTGCATAACCGGACAGGTTCCTCAAGCCATGATCGGAACCGATGCCTTCCAGGAAGTTGATACCTATGGGATGAGTATCCCCATTACCAAACATAATTTCCTGGTACGAACAGCGAAAGAGATTTTAACGGTGATTCCGGATGCCTTCCGTATTGCTACCGAGGGACGGCCTGGGCCTGTTCTTATTGATATACCAAAAGATGTCCAACTTGAGCTTGTAGAATTTGACAATTGGCCAGAAGTACCGAGGCGACCGATTCTGAAGTCATATAAAGATAAAGACATTCAGCAGGCAGCGACGATGATCAATGCAGCGGACAGGCCGATACTGTATCTCGGTGGCGGTATCATTCATGCCAACGCCAGTGGCGCCGCAACCAGGTTGGCAGAAAAAAACGCCCTTCCTGTAACCATGACTCTGCTGGGACTCGGTTCCATGCCGTCTGATCACCCTCTGACCTTGGGCATGTTAGGAATGCATGCAGCACGATATACCAATCTGGCCATTGAGGAATGCGATCTTCTCATCGTCGCCGGCGCCAGGTTTGATGATCGTGCCACCGGCAAAATTTCAGAGTTTTGCCCTGCAGCTAACGTTATCCATATCGATATTGATCCCGGAGAAATTGATAAACTTCGAACTGCTCATGTAAAGCTGGTAGGTGATGTTGGCATGATACTCGATGAACTGCTGCCGTTTGTTAAACAACGCAAGCGAAACGAATGGCTGACAAGAATAAAGACACTGAGAGATGAGCACCCGTTTCTCAGTCCCGGCGCCCATGATCCACTTATGCCTTACGGTCTCATCAGACAGATAGCAGACATTGTTGACGACAGTGCAATTATTGCTACGGATGTAGGGAAACATCAAATGTGGGTTGCCCAGGCTTATCCTTTCCGCAGACCCCGCCAATTGCTGACTTCCGGTGGACTCGGCACTATGGGATTCGGCTTACCTGCCGCCATTGGCGCATCGCTGGCCCATCCGCAAAGAACGGTTGTCTGTTTCAGCGGTGACGGGAGTATTCTTATGAATATTCAGGAATTGGCAACCGCTGTAGAACAGAAGGTTAATCTGAAGTTGGTTATTTTAAACAACACATCGCTTGGCCTGGTACGTCAACAACAGGATTTGTTTTTTGGTAAACGCTACTTTGCCTGTGAGTACCAGAATCATGTTGATTTTGTAACCATTGCCAAGGGCTTCGGAATGAAGGCTTTTGATCTCAGTGAAAGCGTTACCCCTGTCGCTGCACTGCGGCAAGCAATCCTGGCCGAGGGACCATGCCTTATTCATGTGCCCATCAAAAGAAATGAAGAAGTTTATCCAATAGTACCGCCTGGTGCATCCAATAAAGAAATGATAGGAGGTGAGAAAAATGCCGCCAATTGAACCAGTTAAACTATCCCCTGCCCCTGACAAACCGAACAAAGCGGTATTGGAATTGACGGTCAACAACCACCCAGGAGTCATGTCCCATATCTGTAGTCTTTTTTCACACCGGGTATACAATATGGATGGGATCTTGTGTATGCCTGTTAAGGATGGGCAGATGAGCAAGATATGGATACGGATCAATGGTAATGGGCAGCTTGAACAAATTGTTAAACAACTGCAGAAATTGGAAGATGTTCACGCCGTACGTTACCACAATGCAGGGCACGAAATCTTTATAGCACTGGAAGATTCTTTCAAGGTTATTTGAAATAATCTTGCACAAAGAGTGGCGTCCCTCGCCAGCGCCCCAAAATCCTTATAATTAAAAGAGGTAGCCCGGCACAGGTTTATACCATGCGCCGGGCCGCCATTTTCACCGCAAAAGATTTCTCTAAGAATACTTCACACTGAAATATTAAATGAGGTAACGTCCAGGACCATCTGATGATATTCCATTGAAAAGATCAGATAATCGAACGTTTTTTCAAAAAAAACTTTTCATATCCTAAAATATATGTATATAAAAAAATCATTCGTGCAGGCCATCAAACACCTGACGGTTCCGCAGAACACGAGTTAAGATTAAAATTATAAAAGCTCGTTACAATGGGACTTGTGTTTTTCTATGTAAGAGTCGATGAACAGTAACACCTTACAGTAAAGGATAATTATGGCCCTTTATCTCGTTCAGCATGGCCTGAGCCTACCCAAGGAACAAGATCCTGAGCAAGGTCTGTCTGAGACCGGCATCGCTGAAGTGCAGCGTATCGCAACGGTGGCCAGAGATTACCAGATACGGGTGAGTACCATTCATCATAGCGGGAAGAAACGGGCTTGCCAGACCGCAGAAATCTTTGCCGAATCATTGGCACCGGAAAACGGCATAAGAGAAGTTAACGGTCTGAAACCACTTGATAATGTTACCACCCTGGCACCATATCTCAATAGTGAGAACGATCTAATGCTGATCGGGCATCTGCCATTCATGGAAAGGCTGGTCTCTTTACTAACCAGCGGCAATAGCGAAAGAAAAGTGTTTAAATTTCAAAACGGCGGAATTGTATGTTTGGATCAAGATCCAGGGAACAGTAACTGGTACATCAAATGGACCTTGATGCCGAGAATTGAATGATCTACACAAAAAATCAAACTGTCACGCCTCTCAATTCTTCGCGGCCTATCTCTTGGTTAGAGGATCTCGATAAAGCTGATGCCAATGACATCCCCCTGTAGCAACCGAACCAATCCCCACACAAATACAACATCAAAACAGGCAGTTCATCCTAATAAATAAAACGTCTCCCCTTGAAACTATTTGCCCCGAGGTACCTCTTTTTGATAAAATAAAAGAAAAAGAATGAGGTAGTTAAGAAAATGGCCAGAACCTCTGTCGACGAAATGTTGCTAACCATTGAGTTGGAATACAGGTTTACCAAAGGGTTTACCGGAAGAGGATCATTGCCGCCGAAAATTATGAAGGCCATGAGGCAGGTTCCGCGGGATGCATTTGTGCCTGTCGATATGAAATCAATGGCCTATGCCAACACTCCCCTGCCCATCGGTAACGGCCAGACCATTTCCCAACCCTTTATCGTCGCCCTGATGACTGACATGCTTAACCCCGGCAAAGATGATGTAATCCTGGAGGTGGGCAGCGGGTGCGGATACCAGGCAGCCATACTCTCTCTACTGGCTGCCAAAGTCTACAGCATCGAAATCATCGCGGCTCTCGCGGCGCAGACAGCAGAACGTCTTGCACGATTAGGCTATAACAATGTCGAAGTGCGCCAAAGCGACGGCTATCTTGGCTGGCCGGAAAACAGCCCTTTTGACGGTATCATTGTCACAGCTGCAGCCCAACACATACCACCTCCCCTGAAAGAGCAGCTTGCCCCCGGAGGCAGACTGGTCATCCCTGTCGGTTACCAACATATGCCACAAGAACTTTTAGTTCTGGAAAAAGATAAGAACGGTCATTTCACTACCCGTGATCTCCTGTCCGTTTCCTTCGTGCCGCTTACCGGAGAAGCGCAGCTGCACAGGACAGGCAGGAGCGACTGATAACAATCAGTCACGTAATAACTTACAGGAGGAATGCCATGCAAGTCCCCTTACAGATCACCTTTCGCAATATGGAAAGTTCATTAGCAATAGAAGCCGATATAAAGAAACGGGTCGACAAACTGAACCGGCATCATACTGATATTATCAGCTGTCGTGTTGTTGTGGAAGCACCTCTGCAGCATAAGCAAAAGGGTGGTCTCTTCAATGTGTGTATTGACTTGACCTGTCCGCAAGGCAAGCTGGAAATCAACCGGGAGCCAGCCGCCCAGCATCACGCCCATGAAGATCTCTATGTAGTGCTACGCGATGCCTTTAATGCCGCTGACCGCAAGCTTGATGAATATAAATCTCGACGAAAGGGAGAGGTAAAGTTCCATGAGGATGCACGGCACGGCAGAATAACCTATCTCGCCCCCATGGAAGATTACGGTCTGATAACGACTGCAGATGAGCGGGAAATTTACTTTCACCGCAACAGCATTCTCAATGCGGATCTTGATGCCTTAGAAATCGGTACACAAGTACATTTTCATGAGGAAGAAGGACATAAAGGTCCCCAGGCGAGCAGTGTGAAGGTTTTAGAATAATGAGCGAACCCGAAAGGGTATTCACACTCCGTGTAGAATGCCACGCCGGTTACCGGGAAGAGGAGTTTCCATGCCGGTTCTTCCTGCACAGCAGAAAGATAGAGGTTGTCGAGATTCTTGATCAGTGGCTGGCACCTGACCATCGTTACTTCAAAGTGAGAGGTGATGACGGGGCCAGTTATATCATTCGACACGAGGTGACTAGCGGTTTGTGGGAGCTGACCATGTTTGACCTGACCCGCTGAGGCGGACACCTTACAGGGAGGACTGTAGATGACAATGAAACTTACATCCGACGCATTTTTCCATCGCAGCGAAATTCCTTCGCTTTATACCTGTGACGGCCTGGATATCTCGCCTCCCCTGGATTGGAGCGAGCTGCCGCCGGACACCAAAAGCATGACCCTTATTGTCTATGATCCCGATGCACCGGATCCGGCAGCCCCTCAAATGATCTGGGTTCACTGGATACTATATAACCTGCCGATCGACTGCAGCGGCCTGGAACAGGGTATCAGCAACAGCGAACTTCCACCCGGCACCAAGGAAGGGTTGAACAGTTGGTGCAATACCAACTATGGCGGCCCCTGTCCACCCATCGGTCGCCATCGCTATTTCTTCAAGCTCTCTGCCCTGGAAACAGTTTTGCCGGATCTTGACAGGCCCAACAAGACGAAACTGGAAAAATACATGCGCGGCCATGTCCTTGAGGAAACAGAGTTGATGGGTACCTATCAACGCTGACCCTGCTGCAACCAGGCCACCAACCTCTGCAGCATCAATGCATTGACCGCGGCATAACCTTTCCCCGTATAGCCGAAGCAAGCGACGCAACACAACACAGATCTGTTTTCTTCCAGTAAAAGGCACTGGAAAGAACCTGGCTTAACTCACCATACCGGGTTCCAGACCAGAACCCGGCTTAAATCTCCAGAGCCGTTTTTTTGCAAACCGTTCTCAGAGCAAAATTGGATTGCACCCGTGCGACATTAGGAAAACGAGAGAGATACTGCCTGTGGATTCGCTCATAGTCCTGAGTATCAGAGGCCACCACACGAATCAAATAGTCAGAGTCTCCTGACATCAAAAAACATTCCATGATCTCCGGACAGGTTTTGACAGCAGCTTCAAAAGCGTCAAAGGCCAGCTCGCTTTGACTGTTGAGGGTAATTTCCACGAATACGTTTGTTGGCTTGCCCACCGCTTCCTGGCGAATCAACATGACATAACTGTCTATAATCCCGCTTTGTTCCAGAATTTGAACGCGCCGCAGGCAGGCGGACGGGGAAAGATTGACCCTTCCGGCAAGTTCCGCGTTTGTCATACGGCCATCAAGCTGCAACAAATTAAGTATTTTTCGATCAATCTCATCCAAGGCTGTCATTCGAATTTAATTCTCCATAATAGTCATAAATAATAATTTCATTGCGATATATACCTATTTCACCGTGACATTCGCAAGCACATTCGGTGTTTCTTCTGGTATTATATTTCTCATTAACGTTTATGAATTTACATACTAGCAACATATGGAGAAACAAATGCTCATAGGTGTTCCCAAGGAAATCAAAAATCACGAATACAGGGTGGGTATGACACCATCTGTAGTTCGAGAAGCAGTTCTTCGCGGACATGAAGTGCTGATTGAAACAACGGCTGGTCTTGGTGTCGCTCTCACTGACGACGATTACAGAAAAGCTGGTGCGGTAATCATAGCCGATGCTGCAGAGGTGTTCGCCAAGGCCGAGATGATTGTCAAGGTAAAGGAGCCGCAGGCCATTGAGTGCCAAATGCTGCATGAAGGTCAATTACTCTTCACCTACCTGCATCTGGCACCGGATCCCGAACAAACCAACCTTCTGCTAGAGTCTGGATGTACCGCACTCGCCTATGAAACTGTTACCGATGAGAATGGTGGGTTGCCCTTACTCGCGCCCATGAGTGAAGTAGCAGGTCGTATGTCGATCCAGGTGGGAGCCGTATCTCTGCAAAAAGCCAACGGTGGATCGGGTATGTTACTTGGTGGCGTGCCGGGGACACCACCAGCAAAGGTGACAATTATCGGTGGCGGTGTTGTCGGTACCAATGCCGCCCGCATGGCCCTTGGACTCGGTGCCGACGTGACCATCCTGGACAAATCGCTGGCAAGGTTGAAATACCTTGATGATGTATTCGGTCCCCGCCTGAAAACCATTTACGCCACCATCGATGCAACAGAGAAACTCGTACTGGACTCGGACCTTGTTGTCGGTGCCGTCCTGGTACCAGGTGCCGCCGCTCCCACGTTAGTGAAACGAAGCGATTTGTCTTACATGCAGCCCGGATCGGTTCTTGTTGATGTTTCCATCGATCAGGGAGGTTGTTTCGAAACCTCGCATGCCACAACACATGCAGACCCGACTTACATCATCGACAATGTTGTCCACTATTGCGTGGCCAACATGCCGGGTGCCGTGGCAAAAACCTCAACGTTTGCTTTAAATAATGCTACGCTGCCTTTCATCCTGGCCCTCGCCGATAAGGGATGGAGAAAGGCATGTGCCGAGGACCCGTATTTGCGGGAAGGCCTCAATATACATGCCGGAAAGCTGACATATAGGGCGGTCGCAGAATCCCTTGATAAAGTGTTCACCCCCACGGCCGATATCCTCTGACCTGTGCTTCCGCCTAAGTAACTGTCTGTTTTTCATTCACAAAGACAAAACAACTTGACTTTTTCAATCGTGAGAAGCCCCTTTTGGAGGCAAAAAGGGGATTCTCACCATCAAATTTCACTATTTCTGCCGGCTTTTCTCTACCATTAAAGGGGATAACGTTGTTCTACCCAGTCGCAGGACCCTTGAAACTGGCCGAAAGAGTTCGTAGCCCGGTTTTTCAATTTACTGCCTTCGTCCCTTCACGGTCAACCTCTCAGCAACAAGCCCTTGCCTTCGATCAGCAAATTATGTTAAATTATTTACAGAAGATAGACGCTCTCATAAAGAGTTCCGACCCCATAAGTTCCCCCCATGCAAGTGCTTACCCACCCTTGCCTGCAAGCAGGAGAAAACAGGGTTGTTCCTCATCCGCTTCCTCTATGGCTTCTGAACGGTCCATATGGTTAGGAGATAATCAAAATGAATATCGGTTTGGCCCTTGGAAGTGGTTCGGCTCGTGGGTGGTCACATATCGGAATTATTCATGCCCTGGCCGATCTCGGTATCGAACCCGACATTGTTTGTGGTACCTCTATAGGTGCACTCGTTGGCGCATCATATGTATCAAACAAACTGGAAAAACTTGAAAAATGGGTTTGTTCGCTGACAAAGTTTGAAACAGCGAGATTCTTTGAGATTAACGCCCGAATGAATGGATTTGTGAATACGGAAAGGCTTCACCATTTTCTAAAAGAATATGTCGCTGACGATGATGCCACAATTGAGGAACAGCCTAAACAGTATGCTTCCGTCGCCACAGATCTCGAAAGCGGCAGGGAAATGTGGTTAACGAAAGGTTCGATGATAGAGGCGGTCTGGTCATCAATTTCTCTACCCGGCCTATTCCCGGCAATACGAAATAATGGTAAATGGCTTGTTGATGGCGGCTTGGTCAATCCAGTTCCTGTTTCCGTATGTCGTGCATTGGGCGCAGATATTGTCATCGCTGTTAATTTGAATGGCGATATTGTTGGCAAACATTTCAGAAAGCCTGGGAATACGACAAAAAAGGATAATAGCGTTGTAGGTAAGCTAACTGATTTGGTTATGGATTATACTGTTTCTGCACTAACGGCTAACAAGGTTAAAGTTCAACCACCTGGTTTATTTGAAGCAATCGCCGGATCATTCAACATTACCCAGGACAGGATCACCAGGAGCCGTATGGCTGGAGATCCCCCGGATATTCTTCTTTCTCCCAAACTGTCACATATCGGATTGGTAGAGTTTTATCGTGCGGCTGAAGCTATAAATGAAGGTAAGGATTGTGTACGAAGGATGTCACCTGAAATAAAATACTTGCTGGAAATGAATTAACAATATTGTTGACTCTGATACTTTTTTTTCTTCGTTTCCATCACGAGAATGCAACACATCGATTCGGAAATCTTTACTTTCTCTGCAATGAGATGCCTCTGCACTGATGCGATGGTTCGATTCAATTGCCAACCCACGTTACAACGGTGAAATAATTACTATGGAAGCACCAGGAAAACAATTTGTTTCAAAGCGAGTAATCACTTATGAAGTAATAGCCTTTACACTCATAATTCTGTTCATTTGGATTGATGAAGTAATGGATATTCCCTATTTACTCTTAGGGGCAGAAAAAACCCCCTTAAACTGGAGGGAATCATTTTTTGAAAGTGTAAGCATAGCAATTCTCGGTGCAATAATAATCAGTTACACAAATAAGATTTTTCAAAGGATGAAATATCTCGAGGGACTCCTGTCAATATGTGCATCGTGTAAAAAGATCAGGGATGAAAAGGGCAACTGGCATCAGATTGAATCTTATATTCATGCAAGGTCAGAAGCAAGATTCAGCCATGGGATTTGTCCGGATTGTGCGGAAAAATTATACCCTGAATTCAATCCATATAAGAAAAACAAATAGCCAAGACATCCATGCTGGGGCCCCGTCTTCCGTGACCTTTGATTTACTATGCTTAACAGAATCATTTCCCTAAGCACATGCGTCCTGCTTTTCGTCAAAATACCGGATTATAATCGAAAAAGTGCCTGGTTGTCAGATTACGGTAGGTGCGGGTCTCACTTCTGGCCACAAAGGAGTGGGTCACGGCTCCGGTTGCTGTAAATCTCACACCTTCTAAAAATTCACCATCTGTTACTCCGGTGGCAGCAAATGATATCCTGCTGGAATTGATCATATCTTCCACTCTGAAAACCTTATCAAAGTCATGGATACCATGGCTCATGGCCTCTTGCCTATCCGAGTCATTATCATAGGATATTTTACCTTCCATATAGCCGCCCAGGCAACTTATGGCCGCAGCAACAACGGTTCCTTCCGGGGCATAGCCATACCCCATATAGATATCGGCCTTTTCCCCGCTGATTGCCGCAAGACAGCCTGAAATTTCACCTTCTTCTATCAGTTTTATTCTTGCCCCGCAGCTTCTCACTTCATTTATCAGATCCTGATGCCGTTTCCGGTTTAGTATACAGACTGTCACATTATCGGTATATTTTCTCAAAACCCTGGCCACCCGTTTGACATTGGCAGCAGGTGACTGATTGATATCAATGACCTCCCCACCCACTTCCGGACCGACAACTATTTTATACATCCGCAGATTAGGAATAGACTGAATGGAACCGTCCTCCGTAATGACCGTGTAGGAAGTGGCATTGTTGCGACCGTCTGCAGCGGCATGTTGAGCCTCAAGAGCAACAATCATCAAGTCCATATCCGGCCCGCCTCCCCCAAGGGTAGTCGGCAGCTTGCAGATTTCCTTACGGTCGGCAAAGCGATCATTAATCACAGAGCCGTTGATCATCAGCCTGTCGAGAGTCTTGACAATGGCCTTTCTTGCCTGATTCAGGATGTCATCATGATTACCAAGGCCCTGTATTCTGGCAGCCGTGAGTGCCGCCATCTCAGTGGCCCTGACAATTTCCATCCCATAGTTCGTGTTCATGGTTCAATCCAAGTTAACAGTTTCATACCTAAGGAGACACGCATTGACTTCAAGCGCTGGGGCAGACAGGCCTCGCCCAAAAAGCCATTTCCTGAGAACCGACCGCGAGACGTGGAGAGGCAGTTCTCAGTCAGTGCCGGTTCAAGCAAACTCTCTGATCCTGGCCAATAGAGCGTTGCTCTGTCGTTTCAAAAGGACACCTCTTGCCGTGTCTTTAATTTTCATCGGTTGCCTGAATTCATCGATAAGCTCAATGTCCAGAGGCGCAGACTCTAACTGTTCAGCTGCCTTCTGCATCTCCTCCGGAGTAGGCAGGATAATACCGAAAAGCTGATAAGGCGTATGGACCAGAGCATGGCCACGATTATAATAGGCTGCGGCAAAGCCTCCATCCACATTGATGGCCACACCGTCAGCGGAAGCCATCTGATTACCTTTCAGATAATCAACCGGTGTGTGGCCAAAGACCACACGCTTAATCCCAAACTCGTCCTTCAATTTCTTTTTGAAGGAATCAGTCTGCAGATTTTTCTTCCAATACAAGGTCCTCTCAGTGTGGCTTTCCTTATCAAGGAGGAAATAGCGCTCAAAAGTCTTCATCGCGTGTTTACCGAAAAATGGCGACTTGGGCCCGCACCAGAGATAAAAAAACAGCGCCTGATCTTCTTCTTCCTGTGGCTCTTCCCTCAGATATCTCAACCCAACCCGCTCTATGGTTTCCTGGACAAAGTCGAGCAAGTTTCTTCCCTGTCGTCCCAGGAATTCTTCAAACTCGCCGTCTTCCTTTGAGGGAACCAGGGCATGAATATTGAGAATATTGTTATGGATATGATACGTCTTTCCCTTTTTAAAGAAATAACTGAGCAGCCTTTTGATTTTGCTATTACCGGTAAACTGATGAGTAAGATCATCAATAACCTCCTGCTCTTCCTCTGTAAGTTTTGTCGGGTCGTCAAGGTCGATGGTCGGAAAATGAGAGTCATTGAGACCCGCCGTGTCTCCTGTTTTCAACATTGCAGACAGACGATCCAGCCAGAGCCTGGCTTCCATCTCATATTCCGGAAATTTTTTAATGGTCTGTTCTTCAAGTTTAAACTGGATCACTGCCAGGGCTTTTTCCATACTCTTGCCCTTTCCGGTTTTTGCCTTGAATTTCCCTGTTATTTTCTCCACAGGATAGTTTTTTTCAGCAAATGCAGCCAATTTTGAACTGTCAAAATGAAGACGTTCCATCAGGTCAAAATGATCATAGCGGCAGGTAATGCGCATGGCCTCTGCCACCAGTGACTGATTACCCGAGACTGCTCCCATCCACAAAATATCATGATTGCCAAAGACATAATCAACCATATCCCGGTAAGCAAAGGAAGAAAGGATGCGAATGATTTTATCAGGTTGCGCGCCACGGTCAAAGATATCACCCAATACCAGAATACGATCAAGCAAGATCTGCCTGATACTGTGGGCAAGGTGAGAGATCAATCTTTCCGAAAGCGCTTTTTCTTCAAACACCTGATCCGGAACAGGAAGACCTGAAATCAAGCGCTTAATGGTATTGCGAAATTCAGGAGGAAAGATATTTTTGGTCCGATGCCTGATATTGGACAAGCGGTATTTCAAGATCTGAACCAGACAAAAGATCACATCCTGGGTGTCCATCAGGATACGATCTTCTTTAACATACCGTTTTTTACGTATAATCTGAGTGAGATATTGAACTTTATCAACACTGAAGGTCTTGGGAAGGGCTTCCCGACAAGTCTGGTATAACATACCGAAACGGCCGCGCAGGATGGCCATGAAGCGATCCCCCTCACCATGCAGATCGCTGATCCAGAGAGTTACAGGTATGTTGGAGTTAAGCTCATTTTCAATATCGAGCAACTGCTGGGCCAGTTTATCCAGCTCACTCGTTTGCAGGCGAAAACTGTTTTCCTTCATTCTACGCCCTCCTCCTCATATTGAAATTTGCAAGGTAAGGTAAGAGATTGCCTGCTCCAATATCTGTCTATACTCAACGGAAGTACCTCTTGTCTGTTTAGCCAAGGTGGTTTCAGAATTTTTTCCAGCTGCGCACCAGTTCGACCAGGGTCCTTACCCCGGTACCGGATGGCCCTTTGGGAACATAAGATTTCTTGGTGAAATTCCATGCCGTTCCTGCAATGTCCATATGAGCCCATGGTGTATCTCCGACAAACTTCTGAAGATACGCTGCAGCCGTGATTGTACCGGCAGGACGCCCTCCGGTATTCTTGATATCAGCCACATCAGACTCAATCTGTTTGGAGTACTCCTTATCCAGGGGAAGTTGCCAGAGCGGTTCCCCAACGCGTTCTCCTGCTGCCAACAGACGATCAATCAGATCCTGATTGTTGCCAAGGAGTCCTGTCCGATGATGCCCCAGACCAAGAATAACGGCTCCGGTCAGTGTTGCCAGATCAACCACACAGGCAGGCTGGTATTTTTCAATACCGTAGGCCAGGGCATCTGCAAGGATGAGTCGTCCCTCGGCATCGGTGTTGATGATCTCTGAGGTGATTCCACCGTAATGCCTTACAATGTCGCCCGGCTTCAGAGCAGAGCCGCCGGACATATTATCCGTGGAAGGAATAATGGCAACTACATTCACTTTGGGTTTCTCGGTACCAACAACCCCCATCATGGAAAGCACTGCGGCGCCGCCGCACATGTCGTACTTCATCTCTTCCATCCCTGCTGCCGGCTTCAGGCTGACACCTCCTGAATCAAAAGTAAGCCCCTTCCCGACAAGGAGTATGGTCTGCGCTTTTTCCGATGCACGGTATTCCAGAATAACCATCTTCGGTGGTTCGGCAGAGCCCTGGTTAACACCGAGGATGCCTCCCATCTTCAACTCCTTCATGTCAGTTTTATCAAGGACAGTACAGTGCATCTCATGTTTTTTGGCAAGGGTCTGTGCATATTCAGCAAAACTTGTCGGAGTCCACCCGTTTCCAGGTTCATTGGCCATGTCTCTAGCCTTACGTCCTGCCTCCGCCGCCTGTTGCCCATGCAGTATTGCACGACGCAGGCCCTTTCCACTGCTTGAGGCGCTGATCTCAATCTCCTTGATAGCCTGAAACGGCGGCTCTTTCTCGTCAGGCTTTTTATATTTCAGAAAACGATAATCTCCAAGCAGAATGCCCTCGACAAGACATTCAACGATTTCTTCTTCATTCAAACCTTGCACTTCAGGCAGGCAGAGAAAAAGCTTATTCGCCTTCAACTCAGCAGCCTTTTCGGCGATGGTTCCGCCACAACATCGACAACGTTCACGTGCTGAACTGAGTTTATCGCTCTCTTGTTTACCGAGTCCGACAAAGAGCAGTCGTTTTGCTGACAACTTCCGTTTCTCTGAGACCTGTGGATAAAAAACCAGGGTATTGCCGTCAGTTCCTTTGAAATCACCTAAGGCAATTGCCTTTTTCAATTCATTTTCAACAGGACTGCGGTTCACTTTTATTTTTTCATTTTTGTCCTGTTCAAAACAGCAAACCAGGAGATCACCGGAAAAGGTCTCAGGTTTTTTCCGGGTCAGGGTCAGTTTAGTCGATGTCATTCAGTTACCTCCAGCAACTATCGGTATATTCAGCATAAGAATAGCGGTCACTCATTACATCACACACTATAGCCGTTCACATCTGTTTGGCAAAGAAGTAAAAGAACGGTATAGTTACTCTAATCATAAATTTTACTGTCAATACCATTTGTTTTTTGTTTTCCATTCATCCCCCAGTACAAGGAGAAGATCTTGACCAGTACACTCATCCTTTCAGTGACCTTTGCGGTGACCCTTTCCGCCTTTTGCTCGATTCTGGAAGCCGTTCTCTATTCCATTTCAAACAGCCAGATTGAAATGCTGAAAAAAGCAGGGCATAAATCTGCCGGACGCCTGCAAACATTACGTGAAGACATTGACGAATCGATCACTGCTATTCTCACCCTGAACACCATCGCCAATACCCTTGGTGCAGCGGTGGCAGGAGCAGCTGCAGCGGTCGTTTTCGGCAAAGAGAATCTCTTTGTCTTTTCGGTGGTTTTCACCCTTATTATCCTTCTTTTTTCCGAAATTCTTCCCAAGACTCTCGGTGTGAGCTATGCCGTTTCACTGGCTCCCTATATTGCCTTTCCCCTGCACTGGATGATCATCCTTCTCAAACCCATTGTCAGGTTCTGTCAGATAATGACCAGACTAATCCCTCAACCCAAAAACGCGGATAGTATTTCCGCAGAAGAACTGCAGACTATTGCTGCCCTCTCCAGACAATCGGGCCACATCGAAGCAGAACAGGAACGGGTGATCAGTAACATTCTGGTACTTGGCACCAGAAGCGTTCGTGATGTCATGACTCCGAGGACCGTCACAGTCTCACTCAATGAAGAAATGACCGTAGAAGAAGCCATGGGAAATGAGGCCCGCCTCTCCAGTCACAGTCGAGTACCGGTTTACAAAAACGAACCCGACAACGTCACAGGCATCATCCTGCGTAAGGATGTGCTGTTAGCAGCAGCCGAACAAAAAAATGCCATGCCCTTGTCTGAGCTCATGTTACCCGTGCACTTCGTGGCTGAAACCTCTCCCCTCAATCGTGTCCTCATAGAATTCTTCGACCTCCACCAACACCTCTTTGTCGTAGTTGATGAATATGGTGCGGTAACAGGAGTAATCTCCATGGAAGATATTCTCGAAGAAATCGTAGGCAGGGAAATTATGGATGAATCTGACAGGACAACAAATATGAGAGAACTTGCCAGAAAGATGAATCGAGAGATACTGAGTAAAGCCAAAAGAAAGTAAAGCCCTGTGTGGCGTTGTATCAGTTATTGAGGGCAGTCAGACGAACGGGAACATCCATGCTCGTTCCGTCTCTGACAATGGTAAGGGAGACCTCATCTCCCACCTTGAAACGCTCGAGTTCTGTACGGACATCGTCATATGAACGAACATCGTTACCGTCTATCCTGGTAATAATATCGCCGAATATGACCTCGCTGCCAAACTGCTGGGTAGGTCTCAACCCTGCCTTGTGAGCCGGTCCTCCTGGTTCCACCCCCAGAATCAGTACACCTTCCACCCCTAACTGTTTGACCATTCGTGCATCAGCTAAGGTGGCGGCAATGCCCGGTTTAACAAGCTTCCCGTCACGAATAAGCTGGGGGATGACTTCGTTGATCTCCCGCACCGGTACGGCAAAGCCAATCCCGGCATAGGCCCCGGAGGGGCTGAAAATGGCAGTATTCACTCCGATCAATCTTCCGGCACTATCCAGGAGCGGCCCTCCGGAATTCCCGGGATTGATTGCCGCATCAGTCTGGATCATATTACGAATCATTCGTCCGGTGATGGATTTAATCTCCCGGCCAAGTGCTGAAATGATCCCTGAAGTTATGGTTTGATCAAGACCAAAAGGATTGCCGATGGCAAATACCTTCTGTCCCACCAGCAGTTCGTTTGACTCTCCAACAGGAATAGGCCGCAGCAGTCTGGTCGGCGCATCGATCTGCAACACAGCCAGGTCCTTATCAGGAGCTGCGCCTATCAAAACAGCTTTCCACCTGCTATGGTCAGCCAAGGCCACCTCAATCCTGCCTGCATCGCTTATCACATGATAATTAGTAACGATACGCCCCTTGCTGTCCCAAACAAAACCTGATCCGGTACCCTGAGGAATTTCTACGGCATTGAGGGAAAAGAGATCCCTGCGCAGTGCAATAGTGGTGATATAGACCACTGAGGGGGAAACACTTTTAAAGAGTTCAATAGTGTTTTGCTCATCTGCGGCCAGATCACCTCTGGCAGTAACGGCCCTGGGTTCTGCTGTAGGATCAAGGCCTCTGTGTTCCAGCGGCCTGAAGAGCAGCCAGAAAGCAAGAAAAAGCAGAACAAGGATGGCAACTGGGGAATTTTTTTTGAAGGACGAACGTGCCATAACAAGAAAAAAACGATTCAGAGGTTGAGAAAAAACTTGGCTATCATAAAATAGGCCAAGACCCCGAGGATATCGATGGAAGTGGTGACAAAAGGTCCTGTGGCTATTGCCGCATCGATATCAAAACGTTTCAGGACCAGAGGAATCATGGTGCCGACTGTGGCAGCCATGACCATGGAAAAAAAGATGGAAAGGCCCACAACAACACCGAGAAGCCTGGGTTCGGCATAACCGAAATAGGCCAGAACACCCAGGAATCCACCATACAATATGCCAAGAATCACTCCCACCCGCATCTCTTTAAAGACTAGTTTGAAGAAATCGTCCATATTGATGCGACCGGTGGCTATCCCCCGGACAACAATGGTAGAAGACTGAGTGGCAATATTACCACCCATGCCCATTACTATAGGAATAAACGCGGCAAGAGCAAGGACTTTGCTCAGTTCCTCTTCAAAAGAACCGATGATCAGCAGCGCCATGACACCACCAAGCCATGAGGCAAAAAGCCAGGGGGCGCGGAGCATGGCATTTTCCGTAGTGGACTTCAACAAAATCTCTCTGTCTTTACCGGCACCGGCCATTTGCAGGAAATCCTCAGTGGCCTCCTCCCGTATAACGTCAATGATATCGTCTACAGTTACGATTCCTATGAGATTATAGCTGGAATCAACAACAGGTACGGCCAGTATGTTATACTGAGAAATAACATGGGCGACCTCTTCCTGATCCATATCGGTTGTTACTGCAATCACATTGGTCCGCATGATGTTTTTCAACTGCCTGTGCGGTGGATTGGTCAGCAGTTCACGCAAAGAGACAACTCCTGCCAGTTTGCCATCTCCAAAAGTAATATAGAGATAAAACACCATCTTCTTTTCTTCACTGCGTTTCTGCACCTTGGCGATGGCTTCACCAACACTTAACTCTTCGTTAAGGTACATAAAATCAGGAGACATGATACCACCAGCTGTTTCCGGGTGATACTGAAGAAGTTCGTCGACCTCTTCCCGGTCAGCCTTTTCCATGTGCTTACGGATTTCTGCAGCAAATTCAACAGGAAGGGCCTCTATGAGATCAACGGCATTATTCGAGGCCATCTTACTCAAGACATCAGCCATGAACTTGGCCGTGAGAGTCTCTACCAGAGCCACCATAATGGACTCGTCGAGTTCACTGAGGAATTCACCTACCTGATCAGTCTGAGCCAGGATATTAAAAACCTCGAGACGTTCGGGCTCGGAAAGGTGCCTGAAGACCCAGGCCATGTCAGCCGGATGGGTTTTGACTATCAACTTAAGGATATTATCGGTGGCCTTACGACGATTTAATCTCCGGATCATATCGAGGAGAACCATTCCCTCGTTACCTATAAGTTCTTTTTTTTCAATATGTCCCATAGCCGACCACCCTGTTAACAAATGCGATTCAGAAGCCCATGTGCAATGTGCATGACCTTGACTTACTTAACGATAAACAGTACATGATACAACCTGTATGTCAATTTCGTCAATTTGTATTAACCCTTTTCCTGCTTTTCCCTGATTTTCAATTTCCATGAGTAAACAAGCCCTTTCTGCCAAAGACATTGAGAAACACTTCAACCACGCCTGCCTTCTCCATGAACACGGTGATCTGCAGGAGGCGGTTAAGGAATACAAAAGTCTGCTCTCTATCCTACCCGATTTGCCCCAGCTCCATTTTAACTGTGGGCTTGCTCTCTATGAACTGGAACATTACCAGGAAGCGGAAGAACACTATCTCAGCGCCTGTACCCTTTGCCCTGAAGATCCGGACATCCATTACAATCGCGGACTCAACTTTCGACGTCTTGATCAAATCAAGGACGCTGCCGACTCTTTTGAACGTGCTTTTCAGTTAGGCGACCATGATCTCGAGACCTATTATAACTTAGGGCTCTGTTATCAGGATCTTGGCGAATTTTCTCAGGCCGCTCTTCTCTATGATTCCATCCTGAGCACAAATCCGAAACACTCCTCCACTCTCAACAATTACGCCTATCTCTGTCACAAAACAGGAGATACCCAAAAGGCCGAAGTGCTCTATCGAAGGCTCCTTGAGCTGCGCCCCGAACACCAGGCAGCCAGACATATGCTGAACTCCCTTTCCGGAGTAACTCCTGACACGGCCCCATTGGAATATGTTGAAGCTGTTTTTGATAACTATGCACAGGACTTTGAGCACAGTTTGGTTGAACAGCTTTCTTACAAAACACCCTTAACTCTTTGGGAAAGGTACTGTGTTCTGTTTCCTCAAGATCAAAGAAAGCTATGTCTCGACCTTGGTTGCGGCACAGGGTTAGCCGGTGAACAATTCTCACCATACTGCAGGCGTATTATTGGTGTAGACATCTCCAAGGAGATGCTCACAGTTGCAGAAGAAAAAAATCTATACGACGATCTCATAAAGAGCGACATCACCAAGTACCTCAGCGAGACCAGGCACTCTCCGGATATGATAGTTGCTGCCGATGTTTTCACCTATCTGGGCAATCTTGAGACTGTGTTTCAAAAATGCTTCCTTGTCGCAGAACAGGGGGGCCTGTTTTTGTTTTCCGTGGAAGATTCCGACAACAACAAATTTGAAATCAAAGAGACTGGCCGTTTTGGTCATTCACCCGATTATATTCGGGACCTAAGTCAAAAAACAGGATGGACTCTTCGCGACCAACATCATTCCAACCTGCGCCAAGAAAAAGGAAAATGGATTTCAGGATACCTCTTTATCTTGGAAAAGTAAAAAAGTTCCCATCCAGCATTGCAACCCTCACAAAATATAAACTGCAAAATAAATAATGCCTACTTACCTCACTGGAAAAATCCACTGCGCTGCACGAACCAGCAGATCATCAAGCCAGATGACATGGCAAGAAGACCGAGCATCCGTAAGTGCTCTGACTTCATTTGGCTGACCTTGTTCAGCCATTCACGCATGGATTCAGGAAATGCAACATAGGGGATGCCCTCAAGTATCAGGACCATTCCCACCAACAGAAATAATATTTTCATAACCCTTTCCCCATCAATCTGTTATTATAAAGCAAGGAATGGCATAGTCAGGAAAACTTCTGCGCTCCCCTCTTGCAATTTTACAAGACACTTACTAAAGTACAACGAATTTTTATAAACCTCTCTCGATCAGCAGACAATAAGAAAATGAGCTCAACAAAACAATCAAAATATAGTGAAGCCGGGGTCGACATCGACAAAGGCAACGCTTTCGTGCAGGGAATCAAAGAAATCGTCAGTTCAACCCATCAGCGTGGAGTTCTGAACGACATCGGCGGCTTTTCCAGCCTTTTTGCCATAGACACCAACACCTATAAGAACCCGGTTCTGGTGACATCCACCGACGGTGTCGGGACAAAGCTGGTCATTGCCCAACTTTGCAACAAGCATGACACCATAGGTATCGATCTGGTGGCTATGTGCGTTAATGACATCATTGTTGGCGGAGCCAAGCCACTTTGTTTTCTTGACTATTTTTCAGTCAGCAAACTGGAACTGGATGTGGCCACAGAAGTGGTAAAAGGTATTGCCGAAGGATGCAGACAATCCAAATGTTCCTTAGTTGGTGGAGAAACTGCTGAAATGCCCGGACTTTACAAGGCCGGAGATTACGACCTCGCCGGTTTCGTGGTAGGTATTGCTGACCGCGACAAAATTATCGATGGCTCCACGATCAAGGTTGGTAATAAAATTATTGGTCTCAAGTCTTCCGGTCTTCATTCCAACGGATTCTCTTTAGTCCGTAAAATATGTTTCGAGGATCATGGGTTGACTGTTGATCAGTACATAGATGAACTTGGATGTACATTAGGCGAAGAACTAATCAAGCCAACCAGAATCTATGTTCAGTCAGTGCTTGGCGTTCTCAAGCACTATAAACTCAACGGCATGGTTCACAACACCGGCGGAGGATTTATTGATAACATTCCCCGGATCCTGCCCAAAGGCTGCAAGGCTGAAATCAACTGCAACCGCTGGCAACCTCTCCCCATCTTCGACTTTCTTGCTGCCAAGGGAGAAGTTCCTGTAAACGAGATGTATCGCACATTCAATATGGGAATCGGCCTCATGGTCATCGTTAATGACGATTCCGTATCAGATATTATTCACCACTTCCAGGCACTTGGGGAAGAAGCTGCAATTATTGGAGAAATCACCTCTCACCGTGAAGAAGACGGAGAACAGGTAATTTTGAATTTTTAACTCTCTGATGCTCCATCTGTCAAAACGCTGCACAGCAAAAAAGGCGTATGGTCTTGGACCATACGCCTTTTTTGCTGTGCAGCGGTACTCTATAGCTTACGCTTTTCCCTTCACCTCATCATTCAACCTTCTCAAGACCCACAATCACTGGTCCCCCCCTGAATTTTATCCAGGGCATGGGCAAGACAAGGAAGAAGCACCTCTATATTTTCCCTGGCGGCCTTCTCACTCCCGGGAAGATTGATTATCAGACTTATACCGCGAATCCCTGCCATTCCTCTGGAGAGTACTGCATTAGGCGTCTTTTTCAGACTTGCTGCACGCATGGCCTCTCCCATACCGGGAATCTCCTTTTCAATGACTTCCCGCATGGCCTCAGGAGTAACATCAGTTGGTGCAACTCCTGTACCGCCTGTGGTGACAATAAGATCAATCTTCTCCTCATCAATCCAGGAAATTAATTTTTCTTTTATCAGATCAACCTGATCCGGAATTATAGCATAGGCCTTTGATATATACCCCTGTTGCGTCAGGAGCTGTTGGAGAAAAGGACCACTGGTGTCTTCCCGTTCTCCGCGGGCTCCTTTATCACTCATGGTCAGCACTCCAAAACAAAAACGACTGTTATCTTTATTCATGATAAGCCAGATCCCTTATTCACTCTGAAAAGCAGCAACTATTTTTTCGGCCACCTGGGCCGGAACCTCTTCATAGTGTGAAAAGGCGGTGGTAAATGTACCTAAGCCGCCGGTCATTGCCGTCAGATCAGTGGCGTAGCGCAGGACCTCTGCCATAGGAACCTGGGCATTGATCACCTCTCGTCCCTGATCGGCGTCCATGCCCATAACCTTGCCACGCCTGGAATTGAGATCACCCATGACATCGCCGACATGTTCCTTGCCAACCTTGATGGTCATGTTCATGTAGGGCTCCAGAAGAATGAGCCCGGCTTCCTGGCAACCTTTTTTGAAAGCGAGTGATCCGGCAATCTTGAATGCCATCTCTGATGAGTCCACAGTGTGATAGGAACCGTCAACCAGGGCAACTCTGATATCTACCATCGGATAACCGGCCAGAACACCTTTTTCCATGGCCTCAACAATACCTTTTTCTACGGCAGGACGATACTGCTGGGGAATAACTCCACCGATAATCTTGTCCTCAAACTCAAATCCATCACCATGGGGAAGCGGACTTATTTCAATAGTACAATCACCAAACTGTCCGCGACCGCCACTCTGTTTTTTGTGTTTGCCCTGTACCCGGGCACTGCCCTTGATGGTTTCTTTGTAAGGGACTTTTGGCAGAGAAAGGTTCATTTCAACACCAAACTTCCTCTTAATTCTGGAACCGACAACCTCAAGATGTACCTGACCAACTCCGGAAAGAAGAATCTCCCCGGTCTGCTGCTCTCTGGTAAGTCGCAAGGTAAGGTCCTCATCCAGCATTCTGGTAATTGAAGAAAACAGTTTTTCTTCCTCACCCTTAGTGCCGGTCACCGCATAGGAAATAACCGGTTCCATCAGCTTGAGATCATCATAGATAATAGGTGCAGAGGCATCACAAAGGGTATCCCCGGTGGTGGTTTCTTTGAGTTTGGCAACAGCGACAATCATCCCGGGCCCGGCACTGTCTACAGGCCGATGCTCCTTCCCCTCCTGGATGAAAAGCTGTCCAAAACGTTCATCCGTTTCTTTGCTTGAATTATAAAAGGAATCACCGGAAAGCGTTCCTGAATAAACACGAAAAATAGTCAGTCGACCGGCATAGGGATCAGCCATGGTCTTAAATACCCGTGCTGAGAATTTTTCATCAGCTAAGGGCTTTCGTTCTATGAGTTCCCCTTTTGGATCCACTCCTATCATAGCCGGTCTGTTTTCAGGAGAAGGAAGGAAATCGTTAATGGCATCAAGGAGTGCGGTGGTTCCGAAATTTTTGGTGGCTGCGCCAATACAGATTGGAACAATTTTTCCATTGCTGATCCCGTTTTTCAGACCAATTTTCAGATCTTCAATGGAAAGTTCACCGTCTTCCAGAAATTTTTCTATCAAATCGTCATCGGTTTCAGCCACATTTTCCATCAGGCTTTCCCGGTATGTAACAGCGCTCTTGGCGAGTTCTTCCGGAACATCGGTTTCGATAAGTGTTCCACTTCCCTTTTTATCAAAGAGATAGGCCTTTCCGCTCATAACATCCACCAAGCCACGGAAATTTTCTTCTTCTCCAATGGGAATATGCAAGACAACAGGAGTAACGGGAAGGGATTCGGCTATCTGGCCAATGGTCCGTTCAAAATCGGCTCGTTCACGGTCCAGCTTGTTGATCATGATGAGAGCAGGAAGAGATCTTTCAGCGATAAAATCAGCAAATTTGATTGTCTGGCCCTTTACTCCAAGAACGGCACCAACGATAAAAACAGCCCCATCAACCACCTGGGTGGCGATAAAAGTTTCGTTGATAAAATTGTCGTCACCCGGGGTGTCCATGAGAAAAACATCATGCTTTTTCCAGGTGTAATTATGAAAAGAAGTATTTATGGAAACATTACGCTGTATCTCTTCTTCTTCAAAATCGAGCACCGAACTTCCATCATCTACCTTACCTAAGCGCTTGATCTTTCCGGCTGTATACAGCATGGCTTCTGCCAAAGAGGTTTTCCCACAACTTCCGTGTCCAATGATCGCTATGTTTCTCAGCTTACTGAAATCCTGCATGCATACCTCCTTGAAGAAAACGGTTGTGCCAGACTTTCACCGATACAAAATACATATATATTTTCAACAGAGGGACAATTCTCCTAACCCTCTTTTCTCATCAAGAAATGAACCATTACTCATATATTCAATATTTCCCCTGAAAGTCAAGCGTGTTCGCTAATGTAGAGAACATTCCCGACAATCCATCCGGAAAGAACAGGATATAAAGAAAGGACAGGGGTTTCAGTGGTAAATACCCACCATAACCTGTATACTCGACCGGTTATCCTCTTGTTTCAGGAATATGACCTAACAGGGAATTTCTTTTTTTTGGTAATTCTATCGGATCAGCAGTGAAGAAAAGAGCTCAACAGAGTCATAAAATTGCCAAATCGGCAGGTACAGTCTCCATTGCAGTGATGTGCAGTCGTGTTCTCGGTCTCATCAGGGAACAGATCTTTGCCGGAATGTTCGGGGCCGGATTGGCCTACGATGCCTTTGTCATCGCCTTTCGTGTCCCCAATCTCCTCCGTGATCTTTTTGCAGAAGGTGCCCTGTCAGCCGCATTCATCACCGTATTTACCGACTATGATACCAACAGGACAAAAGAAGAGACCTGGATGCTGGCCTCCAATGTTCTTGTTTTTTTCGGCATCCTGCTCTCACTTGTCAGCCTCTGCATCATCTTTTTTGCTGATCCTCTGATCAATCTCTTAGCCGCAGATTTCTCAAAGATTCATGGAAAAATAGAACTCACCATTCTGCTTTCCAGGATCATGACCCCCTTCCTTGTTTTTATTTCTCTATCTGCTGTGGTCATGGGAATTCTCAACTCCAGAGGAAAATTTTTCGTCCCGGCCATTGCCTCTGCCTTTTTCAACATGGGCTCCATTATCGGCGGAGTCTGTCTGGCCCTGATCCTGCCCCGCTTCGGTCAACCCGCCATAGTAGGAATGGCCATCGGCACCCTGCTTGGTGGTTTGCTGCAGCTGGCCGTCCAGTTACCCACTCTTGCCAGGATCGGTTTTCGCTTTACTCCCCGCCTGCGCTTGAAAGACCCAGGTCTGAAACGCATCATTACCCTCATGATTCCCGCAATTATCGGTCTGTCTCCTACCCAGATCAATATCTTTATCAACGCCGGCTTCGCCTCTTCCTGTGCCGAGGGTTCCGTTTCCTGGTTAAACTATGCCTTTCGCCTGGTTCAACTTCCTATAGGACTTTTTGGTGTAGCACTTTCCATAGCAGCCATGCCTGTTCTGGCCAAACATGCCGCGAAAAAAGATATTCAAGGAATGAAGGAAACCATGGTTTCTTCTCTCACCATGGTCTTCAGCCTGACTATCCCTGCGACCCTGGGACTTATGCTTCTTTCGGAACCGGTTATTCGTATCATCTTTGAGCGGGGTGCCTTTACAGGCTTTGATACCATTGCAACCGCCAACACCCTCACCTTATATGCCGTTGGCCTTTTTGCTTATTCCTCAAACAAAATTCTGGTTCCTGTCTTCTATGCCCTGGAAGACACGAAATATCCTTTAATTGCCTCCTTTTTAGCAGTCGGCAGCAACATCCTTATCATCAACCTGACCATCGACTCTCTGCAGCACCTGGCCATTGCCCTTTCCACCTCCTGCTCCATGATTCTTAATTTCATTTTTTTAAGTATCGTTCTCTACTGGAAAACTGGCGGCTATTCGGTTTCCTATCTGTTTAAAGGGCTGCTCAAAATAGCAGTTGCTGGAACAGCAATGGCAGCCTTTCTCCTCGTTGGCAGGACTTTCTTAACAGACTGGCTAAGCGGCACTCTTCTTCAGGAGTCTTGTTCGCTCCTGTTTTTAATTGCCTCAGCAGCCTTACTTTATGGCTTACTCCTCCAAATGCTTGGCCTTCAGGAGCTCACAGCTGTCACAGCTAAAATAAAAGAAAAATTTAGCCGCTGAGCAGACGCAGTAGTCTTACTTGAGACGCAACAACTCAACTCTTACAGAAACTGCTGTATGCACGACTCCAGAGAGACGCGTGAGAAGGGAAAAGGCTCGAGAAAAAGTGAAGCACTTGAAATTAATCTGACCGTTACAACTTGAAAAATTACTGCCTGTCAAATCCGGTCTGAACCACTACACCTGAGTATTACGAAGATAAATTACGATCAACCGTATCGAAAAATGCGGCAGCCCTGTCAGATGCCTCTTCCAGGGAATTACTGTTCTGCACTGCTGATGCGAGATGATGTCCGAAACGAAAGTTCTGTGCATAATAATAGGTAAATTGTTTTAAACGTCCGAGGCGTCTTTCTGGAAAAAAACGTTCGGTTAACAGGCCTATAAAACGCAAATAAATTTCTCGCATGGAAGGCTCTGGCACAATATCGATCCCATACAGTGAGCGGGCTATATCTGCAAAGAGCCAGGGTCTGCATACCGCCCCCCTGCCAATCATAAGTCCATCGGCACCAGACTGATCAAGACATTTACGGGCATCCTCAACTGTAAAGATACCTCCGTTGGCAAGCACTGGTATCTCTACTGCCCTTTTCACCTTTCCGATCCAGTCCCAACGCGCCTTTCTGCAAAATTTCTCCCCCTGCAGACGTCCGTGAACGGTGAGCAGATCGACACCTTCATCTTCTAACATTCTGCAGAAAGCGACCAATGCTTTTTCATCCAGCATTTTCCCAAGTCTAATTTTTGCACTGACGGGAAGACTGGTTGCCTGCCTCAGACAAGCAACAGTCTTCTTAATGAAATCCAGTGACATGTAGGATCCTGCTCCCTGTTTGCGCAATACAGGGGCAGGACAGCCCAGATTCAGATCAATCCCCTGCGCATTAAGAGCGTGCAGACGGTCGACGGCCGGAAGAATATCCTGTCCAGGAGCAACAAAAATTTGATAAAAGAAAGGAGATTCGGCCTTTGTTCTACAGAGAAAGGGGGAGACAGTCTCATTTTCAATGGGTAATCTGGTCACTGACAGCATCTCACTGAAAAACAGGCCTATGCCACCCAGCTCAAGGATCAGCAGACGCAATGCACTATGAGAGAGGCCGACCATAGGTGCAAGCGCCAGCGGCGGACGGCATTGCAAAACAGTTGCGGTTGTATCCCTTCGCATAACGCGTGAGGGTATTGAAAGGGCAACTGCCTTTGTCTCCTCAGACAGGGGAAAAGCCACGGATGCACACATTAATCTAGTTTTTTTTGCTTGTGCATTCGTACAATTTGCTTAATCGTTCCGGTTTCAATAGGTTCTTTGAACTGAACGTGAACAGAATAATCACTCTCGACATATTGCTGAAAACGTACTGCGACAATATGGCCGATGCAGTTCACGACCTCTCCTTGATCAAGGGTGATACTTGTCTTAATCATTCTCCCAAGAAGAAGTCTGGCATTTTCCTTACGGGAAATACGAATGAAAAAGGAAAGTCCTCCTGTGGAAATATCAGCAAGTTCTCCCTTAAAACTTCGCTTACCGAGATTGCCATACTTATCAAGCAGGGTATGCTTAACAAACAATGACAACGGATACCGTGCTGCTTGCCTGCGATCCGCCCCCGACATCTTTACCAATTCCGGTACGGTATCCAATCGAGTACAATAATCGTGTAGGCAGGATTCCAAACCGGGAAATTGCTCTAGTAGTTCAAGGAATTTATCCCGTTCCAATACGTGTACCTGGGTTTCTGTAAGTGCAGTCAGAGTAACAGTCCAGACAGATACGTTAAAAAATGGTGAGGCCCCGATGATTTCACCAGGATTTACTCTTTTGAGAAATATTTCATCCCTGCCATGCAGACAGGAGAGTCTTACCTGGCCTGAATTAATGAAATAAAGACAGGAGGTTGCCATACCCTGCTCAACGATAGTATCTCCTGGCGGATAGTTTTTCTCCTGAAGAATATAATAGAGGGCATTAAACTCCTCTGTTGTCAGAGCATCATACAGATCTTGCCAGATACTGAGATGGTGGCTGGATATTGCAGAGGAACGCTCTTCTTCAATGCACTCGCCGGCTCTTATTACCTCTGTCAAGGCATTGGGATCAACCTCCAATATCCTATCTCTAAGCATTTCAGCACTGTCAAAATCCTTTTCTTTGGCCGCCTCTATGCTTTTTTCATAAAGCAATAGACTGGCTTCGCTGACTTTTCCCTTGCCAAGGAGGATAGTGACCTCTTCGTTCACTCGCTGTAGATTTCTCTTGGCCAGATTCCTGCTGACAGGATCGTTTTCAAAAGCAATTATTTTCTCAACTTCCTCCTCAACCACCTCAACTTGCTCTTCGACTTCCTCCCGGCCAAAGCGCGGGTTAAGGATATGTAAGGTCTGCCTGGCCACCTTAACCACCGAATCTGAATTCGGATTATAAATCTCTTTGCGCTCCTCGACAAACATGTTCAAAAGATTAACAGCCCTGATAGAATTGCTCAAACGGAGATTGATTATAATTTTTTTCAGCAGTTCGTCACGAACATGTGGGGCAAAAGAATCACGATTGGCAAAAAGATCAAGAAAGACTTCGGAGGTGTCTCCGCCTCCCAGTTGGCCAAGCTGAACGACCAACTGTTCCTTCAACTCATCACTCACAATTGGAAGTGCAGAGAGGAGATAATTTTTCTTGTTTTCCCCGCCGACCTCAAGGATACAATCAATAACCTGCTGCTGCACACGAATATCCTTATTTTCCAGGCAGGGCATAGTCAGTGGAATTAAATCCGGATCATTTATTGCTGTGATCATGAGAATGATATTCCGGATACCGTACCAGGGAAGATCTTTTTTCAAATATTCCTTCAGTAGGGGTACAGCGACATATCCTGTGGCAGGGATAAGACCGATCAGTCGCAGTCTGTTTTCCTTTTCTTTACAGGAAAGCAGGTGTTCCAGAAGATGCGTGGCAGCCTTGCGGCCAAGGTGGATGAGAATTTTTTCCGCATTTTGTCGCCGCTCACCCCTCCCCCGCAGACAGACCAGAGTCAACTCCTCCAAAATATAATCGGCAGCCATTGCCTCCTGCGCCCTGCTCACCACGCTGCGGATGGCATTACTCTTTCCCAGACGTCCGGATTGAATCTGATAAAAGGTCTCCAGAAGATAATCACACTCTTTCCATCGCCCTTCCTGTAACATTCTAATGCCATTTTCCTGTAATTGTCTGCAGACAGTGTTACAGGAGGACAGGAAGGTGGTTTCCACTCGAAGCCAGCGAACAAGAATTCGGGTTACCTCATCCATGAGACCGCATTGATCAGTATGAAAGAGCAGTTCCGAACAGAGACTGAGGGCCATGACAGCACGCTCACGCAGTTCAGGTTTCTCACTGCAGGCAGATTCCCCGAGTTTATCAAAAAGCAGTTTCACATGATCGCGATCATCTGCACGGCAAAGCTCTTCTATAATTTGCGGAAGATGTTCTAAAAACTCATTATTCAGAAGAACGTCACTACGCCCCTGTTCAAGGTCAAGGATAAGCTTTGATAAGCGGCGCTGTACCCTGATTCTTTCCTGCTGTTTCAACAGAGCTTTGGCTTTCTCCTGAGCAGCTTTTTGCTTTTCTATATTAATTTCCATGAGTACGAAAAATCCGAGGCAAACGGGCGTTCAATGCTCTATCATTATCAATCTGGCTCTCAGCAAAACAAATCAAAAGAAAAAAGATATTTTCCAATGCAGTAACTAATCTTTATTATTAGGTGATATCACAAGAAAATAAAGAAAAAAAGAAGATAACTTTCAATTACAGTGCCTTTTCTCCTGCAGAAAACATTTTTGTTTCTCTTTCAAAACATTGATATCCAGCGAATCAACTGTCATCAATAGCTTTGTATACTCTTCCTCAGAGTCAGGATAAGCTTGTTCAGCGGCTAATCCAAGCCAGGCAAGAGCCATGATAATACTCTGTTGCACCCCCTTCCCTTCTCTATACAATCGAGCAAGAAAAAACTGTGCCGCAGGCCAATCCTGCCGCGCTGCACACTCATACCAACGAGCTGCTGTGTTATAATCCTGTTTGACACCACTTCCATTTTCAAATTTTATTCCAAGATACAGACAGGCTCCGGCAACGTCTGCACGGGCGGCCTTTTCGAACCAAATTAACGACTGTTCCTGGTCACGCATAATTCCTTCCCCTCCATACTCATAAAGGAGAGCAAGGGCAAACTGTGACTCACTATCACCCGCATCAGCAAATATTCTCACCTCAGAGATATAACTGTCTTCAGCGCCTAGAGTTTGTAACGGAAACATGGCCATAAGCAAAAAATAAAAAATAACAATCGGGAGATTTAGCTGGTTCATTATTTATTCGCGACTTCGAGGAGAACCTGAGAACTTTTAATACTTCGCAAAAAAAACAGCCGTTACCTCTTAGAGAAGAGATAACGGCTGAAACAACACCAAAACAGGGTTAAATTCCGTTCATTCCCTGCAGAAAACAAGTTTCGCAGTTATTCGATGGGTTCACCAAATGCATTCAATGACTTAGCTGCAGCGACATCCACAGTAACATACAAGGTTACCGTGGTATCAGACAGGGGTCCGTTATTTTCGATATTCATCATACAGGTCCTGTTGGGTTTGGTAAAAGCAAGAATCACATTCTGATAGGATACTTCACCGACAAGTTTCCACTTCTTTTGCTTCATGGAAGCAATAACAAAATTTTTCAAAGAATTAATTTCCACCCTTCCTGAGTAGTGGAGAATCCCTCCCCTGAATGAGTCAGTTGAGATTGACATGCTTTTCTTTGTGTCAATTTTCATCTCCGCCGGGAGCTCAATGTCATCATAATTTGCTACGGCGCTGGTTACTGACGGGAGATCCTCAAGAGGTGCTCCCATAGGAGCTGTACTTGTAGTAGTACCCGGTATACAGCCACCCAGTACCACGAGCCAGGCTGCAATCAGACAAAAAGTAATCCTTCGTTTCGGTAAAAAAACATCTTTCATAGTATTTTCTCCATCTTTTTCTAATAGTTAATAATTCTAAAACGCTAAAGACAGCTTTCAACACCCCGTAAGGAAGGGAAACTGCCTCTAAAATAATTTCGAGAATTTAGTTTTTGTCATAAAAAGCAAAGAAACTATTTGAAAGGCACTTACCACTTAAAAGTTCAGCTTTTCAAAACAGAAACAAGAAAAGAATCGACATTACCAGTAGATAGTTCAGAAGATAATATTTGTCGAGATTTTTTTCGCTTTTGCATTATGCCTCAGGACAGACCTCCGACACACATGTATTTTATTTCCAGATATTCATCTATGCCATACATGGAACCCTCTCTTCCTATCCCTGATTCTTTCATTCCTCCAAAAGGAGCTGATTCCGAAGAAAGAACTCCGGTGTTAACACCAACCATACCATATTCCAGAGCCTCTGTAATTCTCCAGCAACGCGCCATATCACGACTGTAAAAATACGATGCCAATCCATATTGAGAATCATTGGCCATGGCAACGGCATCTTCCTCTTTTTGAAATACAAAGAGTGGGGCCACAGGGCCAAACGTCTCTTCTCTGGCAATCTTCATGTCACTGGTTACATCCAGAAGGATAGTGGGTTCAAAGAAGAATCCTGTATTCCCTGACCGTTTCCCCCCGACAACAATCCTTGCTCCTTTTTCACAGGCATCCCTGATCTGCTCTTCAACCTTGAGAACGGCATTCAAGTCTATCAACGGGCCCTGATTCGTATCCGTCTGAAATCCTGATCCGGTATGCAACTGCGACTCAACTGCAGCAGCCAGTTTCTCAGCGAAGGCCTCATACACTCCCTCTTGAACGATGAAACGGTTGGCACAAACACAGGTCTGGCCGGCATTTCTGTACTTTGAAGCCATAGCACCGGCTACTGCTGCATCAATATCGGCATCATCAAAGACGATAAATGGAGCATGGCCACCAAGTTCCAGAGAAATTTTTTTAACAGTGTCGCTGCAGGCAGCCATCAGCTGTTTTCCCACTGGAGTGGAACCAGTAAAACTCAATTTACGGACAATAGGATTTGCGGTTAGTTCTGCACCGATCTCTTGTGCCGGGCCTGTGAGTACATTAAAAACTCCTGGTGGAATTCCAGCACGGTGGGCAAGTTCAGCCAGGGCAAGGGCTGAAAAAGGTGTCTGGGCAGCCGGCTTTACGACTACAGTACAACCCGCAGCAAGGGCAGGTGCAGCTTTTCTGGTAATCATAGCGGAAGGAAAATTCCAGGGAGTGATCGCCGCACAGACCCCCACAGGTTCCTTGAGCACCACGATCCGTTTGTCTTTCTGAGCCATGGGAATGGTGTTGCCGTAGACTCTTTTAGCCTCTTCGGCAAACCATTCAACATAAGCTGCCCCATACAAGATCTCCCCTTCTGCCTCTGCTATGGGTTTCCCCTGTTCGCTGGTCATAATGATGGCCAGATCTTTCTTATGACTCACAATAAGATCAAACCATTTCTTCAGATACCCGGAACGTTCCTTGGCAGTCAGATTTCTCCATGGCAGATAGGCCCGCTGAGCAGCTTCAATGGCTGCCCTTGTCTCGGTAGTCCCAAGTGCAGGAACAGAACCAATGACACTGCTATCCGCTGGATTTGACACCTCAATTCTCTTCTCGGAATTAACCCAATTGCCATCGATATAACATTCCTGCCTGAAAAGAGCAGGATCTTCTATCTTCATCTCACACCTCAACAAAAGAAAAACAGATCAAAAAAAAAGCCACTTAATTTGGGTTCATTTCCGGCCAATATTCCAGTACAGAGCGCACTCTTGCTCATTGTACCTTGCAGCAATGCTAACATAAGAAGTTTTATAAATCATCTAACACCGTTACACCAATCATTTTTTTCTTTTCAGGTCAGCATCCTTTGCTACTCGACACTGATGCTCGCGTAGTTTACAATAGAAATGCAATTGCTTTGCAGATACAATATTACGAAACAATGACGCGTGCACTCTATCTGAAGAAGTAGCCAGAAAGATAGCTCACGCCAGAATATTCACGACAACAACGGAATAATAGCTTGCCGGCACTCGAAAAAGACACTCAAGTAGCACAAAAACAGACACCCGTTTTCATATCTCGTGAGCCGATTCGGCTTGGCCAGTTTTTAAAGCTGGCCGATACTGTGCAAGATGGATTAGAGGCAAAGATACGAATAGCCAACGGCGATATCCAGGTCAACGGCCAAATAGAAACGCGGCGGGGAAAAAAACTGATCCATGGTGATATGGTAAAAATAGACGACCTTCTTCTGCTGGTGACAAGCAAAGAAAAATGATACCAGTCTCCTCGTGTGCCGTACGGGTCTGAGGACACTGAGAAGAATCGGTTTTGGATCATTGGAGGACAGCTCCAATGATGCACTTACATGATCTTAAAGAAAAGTCCTATTTTTTCCAAGCATCCTTTATCTCATCCGAGCGGATCGAATAAAGTTTTGTCACCTTTTCCAGTCCCCGGAGCTGCCTGGCTTTTTCTTCCTGCATTGGAAACGCTCCCACCACATCCCTGTATACCGACTCAGTGATCAAAATCTGCCCCGACTCGGTATCAGATGCCAATCGTTGAGCGATGTTTACATCAGTTCCGATAACCGTATAGTCCAATCTTCTGGAAGAGCCAACATTTCCGTGAAAAACCTCTCCTCGGCTTATCCCTATCCCCAGACCTAACTGTTCAAAAATATCTGATTTCTGGAACCATTTGTGCCGCAACTTATCAAACGCCTGAGTAAGTTCAATGGCCGTAGACACAGCTGCCTTAGAAGGATCTTCCAGGGCTATTGGAGCACCGTAGGCAACGAGAGCGGCATCACCCATAAATTTATCCAATGTCCCTTTCCAGGAAAAAACAATCTCAGAAAACAGATCAAAAAATTCAGTGAGAAAAAGCCTGAGTTCATGGTGAGACAGGTGCTGCACTGCCAGAGTAAAATTTCTGATATCTGCAAAAAGGATGGTAATCTCTTTGACTCCACCTATTTCCATGGGATTTTGCGTAGAGTTCAACAGTATTTCAGCAATCTCCGGAGCAACATATTGTTCAAAGAGGGCCTTTGTCCGGGCATTCTGCTCTCGCTCTTCCATATAGGCAACATTATGAATAGCCATAACTGCCTGCCCGCAGATCACCGACAACATCTCGATATCAGACTGACTATATTCCACTTCCTTGACGGTCTGACTGATATTTATAACTCCAAGCACCTTTCCCCTTCCGGAAAGTGGAAAAGAGATTGAGGCCGTGATATCATCGCGATGCAGAAAACTTTTAAATGGCGATTGAGCCTGAGTCTGCTTGTTCAAAATAACAGGTTTACCATGTTTATAAACCCAGCCCGCAATTTTTTCGCCGGACTTCACAGCAATGGAGGAAGCCAACTCCTTATCCATGCCCCTGGATGCCACCACCTTTAAACAATTTTCCTGTTCCACAAACATCATCAACGAAACACAAGGAACACTGATCTGCATGCAGACAGCCTCCAGGAGTTCTTCATAGACTTCCTGATAAGAAGCGGCAGAAAGAAATTTTTCACCAAGCTTATAGAGTGGGAGCAAGGTTTTCAGACGGGTATTTTCTTCACGGAGGCGGCCAAGGGCGAGGGCTTCCTGAACGGCCTTGACCAACTCGCCTGTATCAAGAGGTTTTCCCAAAACACGACTGAACCCCTTGTTCATAGCCTCTACGACCATATCCATATTGGCATGACCAGTAACAAGAATGCCAATGATCCCGGGATTCGTCTGACGAATTATGTCAAAAGTTTCCATGCCACTCATCCCTGGAAGCATAGCGTCTACAATGGCAAGATCGAAATGCGATTCCATGGCCAGCTCAACAGCCTGTTCTCCACTGTAGGCACAGAAAACATCATGGCCGATATCGCCAAGGGCAATTCTACTCATATCGGCAATAAATGCCTCATCATCTACAACTAGGATTTTATGTGCAACCATCGACTATTCTTTGTCTCTCGACAGGATAAGGTATATTAGGAATTCTCGGACAATAGGCAGTATCACCAGTAACTACAACAAAAGAATACTACCATCCAGCTTCTCTGGTTTCAAGTGATAGCCTTGACCTTTTATTATTATTTGCTTCATAAAAAAAAAACAGGTACTTTTTATAGACTGATCGAGTAACTTTCTTGCTTTTTATGATAAAAGATTCAAAGCTGAATCAGCTAATACCTTATAAGGTACCCGTCTGCTATTAAGGGATATGCACGCCCCTCAGGGGTACTGAAGAGAGTCCTTTAGACTCAGTAAACAATACCTGATCGTTACATTGGAAATGAATTCTGCTTTCTGCTCAAAAATAAAGCAAGTAAGATAACTCCATTGCCATTGTTTTACACCATCCTTATTACCGGATAACCATGCAGAAGACTACAAACAGCCAGCCCCCCCTTGCAGAACGGATGCGCCCGCAATCCCTCCAGGAATTTATTGGCCAGGAAAAACTCCTGGGTAAAGGAAAACTCCTGGAAAGTATGCTGGGGTCCGGCATACTGCCTTCTCTCATCCTCTGGGGTCCGCCTGGAACTGGAAAAACAACACTTGCCAGGATTCTGGCACGATCCACTGCTGCTGATTTTGTCTATTTCTCTGCCGTCCTTTCCGGAGTGAAAGAGGTAAGAAAAATTGTTGAGCAGGCGGAAAAACTCAGGGACACTGAGAACAGAGGGACCATCTTTTTTATTGATGAGATTCACCGATTCAACAAAAGTCAACAGGATGCATTTCTTCCGCATGTGGAGAATGGTCTGTTCACCTTGATAGGTGCCACTACTGAGAATCCTTCTTTCCAGGTGATTGCCCCTCTTCTCTCAAGATGCCGAGTTCTCGTTCTGAGCCCACTTTCCACTGAGAACCTTAAAACTATCTTACAGAAAGCACTCTTTGATCGTAATCATGGTCTCGGTGGCCATGAACTGACCTTTGCTGAAAACAGCATCGAACTCCTTGTCGCATTGGCTGACGGTGATGCCAGGAAGGGGCTTAACACTCTCGAAATCGCAGCGACAATTGCACTTCATCGCTTAAAGGTTAAGGGTGAACACGAAAGAATTATTACTCTTGAGGATATCAAAGAAGCCAGTCAGCAGACTGTTCTTCGTTATGATAAAGGCGGAGAGGAACATTACAATCTGATTTCCGCTCTACACAAAAGCCTTCGAGATTCTGATCCAGACGGCAGCCTATACTGGTTCTACCGCATGCTTGAATCCGGAGAGGACCCTCTCTATATCTGCCGAAGACTGATTCGCTTTGCCTCTGAAGATATCGGCCTGGCTGATCCTCAAGCACTGATTCATACGATATCCTGTAGAGATGCCTATCATAGCCTGGGGCTCCCGGAAGGTGGTTTGGCCATTGCCCAGGCAGTGGTCTATCTGGCCACGGCCCCCAAAAGCAATAGCCTTTATCAAAGCGAAAAAGTTGTAAAAAAGACCATTGACCGCAGCGGTTCACTCCCTGTCCCTCTTCATCTGCGCAATGCCCCCACCGCCCTGATGAAAAAGCTCGACTACGGTAAGGGCTACCAGTATGCCCATAATGCCGAACAGACCCTGGTGAGCCAGGAGCACCTCCCTCAAGAACTCAAGGGAGAGCGTTTTTATTCCCCCACGACTCGTGGGTATGAAGCCCTAATCAAAGACCGCCTTGAAAAATGGCGAGTCATCCTTCAACAGAGAAAGAACAATGCAGAGATTTAATATATTCTCCAAGCCTAAGCGCCGGTTTTGCTGGCTGTCACTTTTTTTACTCCTGGGCCTGAGCAGCAGCCTTTATGGCGCCGTCCCTGCGCCTGCACTTCTTTTCTTTTCTGACAACCTCCAGGGCGAAACAGAACCGTGTGGTTGAAAATCCAAACAATTGGGCGGTCTGTCCAAAAAAATATTTCAGATTCAAACAATCAGTGATCAGAGTAAACAGGAAAGACTTCTGCTTGATTCCGGCAACCTTCTTTTTAAACGTCAAAGTGTAGCCGCTGGTCCGAACCAGGAACGGCTCACAGCAGCAGCCATCATGCAGATTTACCAAAAAATTGGTTATGATGCAGTGGGGATAGGTCCCTTGGATATGGCCGCTGGTATGGATTTCCTCCAGACCGGCGTAGCTGAAGACTTTCCCTGGATCTCAGCCAACATTTCAGACGACCGTGACAAACCACTCTTTCGTCAATGGATCAGCAAAGAGATTCAGGGTGTTCAGGTGGTAATCACTTCTCTTTCCGCCCCGCCGACAACGTTACCCCCATCCATAAAAGTTGCTCCCTGGGAATCAATTCTACCGGAACTCCTGCCACGAATGACGAAGGACAGAAATAATCCATTCATCATTCTTCTTTCCACTCTCAGCACAGAAGAAAACCGTCTCATTGCAGAACAGTATCCCGCGATTAACCTCCTGTTGGGTGCAGGTCAACATCTGAGAAACGCATCTCCACAACTCATCAACAACACCCTTGTTACCCAAACGGACAAACAGGGGCAATATCAAGGACTCCTGGAAATAAGTTTCGGTAAACAAAGAACCTGGGGACAAAACAGGGAAAAACAACTCGCTGACCTGCAAAACAGGCTGGGATCACTGAACTGGCAACTTCAGCGGCTGGAAAAAAAATCAGCCGGGAATACGTCCAAAGAAAAATACTCCGGCACCATCGCACGATTGCACAAAGATCGAGATACAATCAATGCCCAGATCGCCTCGTTACAAGATACTATTACAAAAGAACAATCTCCTGACATGTTCACCGATCAGTATCAATACCGTTTCATTGGCCTGGAAAGCAATATGCCCGATGATAGCTCCACCGACAACATTCTCAAGGACCTTAATCGACAGATTAGACAGTTACACAAAAAACCATCCAAAGCCAAAAAGACAACAGATACCATGACGCTTTTTTCCCCATGGCGTGATCTTGTCGGCTTCCGGGTCTGCGAAAGCTGTCATGTTCTCCAGACAGAGTTCTGGCAAACTACCCAGCACGCAAGGGCATATACTACCCTGGCGGTAAAAGAGAAAAACCTGGATCTCGAATGCCTTCCCTGTCATGTGACAACAGATCTATTCACCACCAGTCTTCAAAACCTGCCTAAAGAGCATCTCCTTACTTTACCCAGGGAGTTGCAATCGGTCGGCTGTGAAAGTTGCCATGGGTCAGGAAAAACCCACAGCGTCGACCCTGAACGATTTAAAATGGTACGCCTGCCCGGGAAGAACATCTGCCTTAATTGTCACACGCCTGAACACGATGACAATTTTGACTACGAAACAAAACTTGTTCCGATCTCCTGTCCTGCAGAACTAAACAAATAAGAGGAGAAATGGATTAATATATTCCAGCCCCCCTCCCCCCCCAAAAAAAAAGGTGTCTTTGGAAGAATCCAAAGACACCTTGTACAAACAGCTATCTGAAAGAAATCAGATCAGACTTAGCAGCCAAAAGCTTTCTGCAAATTAGGAACGGTCTGTTTTTTACGACTCATCATGCCATCAATCCACATGGAGACACCCTCGAGTTTTCCGCCAAAAGCTTTCTCGATCAGAGCTACATCATCAGAAATAACAACGAGGTCGGTACCTTCTTTGACAACATCGGTAAGCATGAGAAGAACAGAATGACGTCCGTCAGCTTTCACTTCCTTCATGGCACCAAGCAGATCGTCACGAATGGCAGCTACCTGATCAAGGGTAGCAAGCTCGAGCTGGCCAACACCTACTTTATGTCCCTTCATATCAAAATCTTTGTAGTCGCGGAAAAGCAGATCTTTTGCAGGAACTCCAGCAACTGCTGATTTGGCCTTCAGCATATCCATGAACAGGCTGTCGGTATCATCAACACCGGCGATGGTCTTGAGCTCAGCAACAGCAGCCTTATCATCGTCAGTACAGGTGGGGGATTTAAAGTTTACGGTATCGGAAAGAATTGCACAAAGCATTCCACCAGCTACATCTTTAGGAATAGCAACACCAGCATCCTTGTACATCTTGTTCAGTACGGTTCCGGTACAGCCAACAGGCTCGGCACGGAAGAAGATAGGCTGATTGGTGGTAATATCACCAATTTTGTGATGATCAACGATTGAGACCACTTCAGCCTCAGTAATACCTGCAGGGGCCTGGCCAATATCGCTGAAATCAACAAGAGCGACAGTTTTTCCTGCCACATCATTCATTTCCTCTGGGGCAGTCAGACCAAAACGCTCAAGAACCACGGTAGACTCGGGGTTGAGCTTATCAAGAGAAGTCTGCATACAAGCTTTGGCATCCCGGCCCTGGGCATTCAGAAGAGTTGCCAGCCCAATGGCTGCGGTTACTGAATCGGTATCAGGGTTAGAATGACCTGTAACGTAAATTGTCATGACGTTTTCCTCCGTAACTATTTATTATGTTTTGCCAGTCCCCGAAAGGTCTTCCTATACAAGAGAACAAGCAGTTTCTATGAATCTTAAATTGTGGCGAACAATAGTGCTTTAGCTTGAACGAGTCAAGAAGAAAAAATGGCACAGTACTTGTTTCTGAGAAGAGAGGAAAGATGGCTAACAACCCTGAAATCTTGACTTATTTGCTTCATTATGAACGTTGCCTCATTCAGTTACAAAAAGATTAGCCCTCTGTTAGAACATTCTCCATTCATTTTTTTTAACGCTTTCGTCCATTGTTATCATCGAATCTTCCTCACCCGAAAACGGATCGAATTCCCCCGTGACTTTCACTAGAAGCTACTGTATATTAGCTTCTAATCAAATCATGAACCTTACCCCTTACTCTTTCTATATGGTTTTACATGGATCCTTCCGACGAAAACAATCATAATTCCTCCTCGTCCAGGAATTCATCTAACTTTCTCCCGGCTGTTATAGTTTTTCTCGTTCTTGTTATCATCGGGGGAATCTTCTTTTATTTCAAATCAGAATCGAATTTATCCCTCTTTGACACGCCAGGCTCTGTCCTCCCCCCCCAAACTAACAGCTCTTCTTCTGAAAAACCGGCTGCCGCCAGCAGCACTGACAGGGCAGATAGCTCCGCGGAACAGCCTCTCACTGTTGTTAAAACAAAACAAGAAACAGCAAACGAGGCAGACGAACTGCTTTCCAATGCAGAAATCGCTCAAAACGGACTAGAAGGAAATACAGTTTCTGCACCCGTTCCCCAAGGAACAATGCAAGAAACTCTCTCTCCCACCTCACCAGAAGCCGCTATCCCGAACGTATCAATGCAATGTGAGGAGACTACGGAAGGCATAGACCATTTCTATCAGCATCTTGACCGGCAGCAATACATGGCAACCTATGGGTTGACCACATCGAGCAAAATTCATTTTACCAACCTCATCGAGAAACTGCTGGCCAATCCGCCACAAGTGACTCGAGAGACGGACGATTTGTATACAATCCTGAAAAATACTGCTCATTTCTTCAGGATTTCCGGAAAAGACAATATCCTGATGCTGAAAGGCATTCTCGACAGTGAAAGAGACAGTCTTGAAAATATTCTAGCCGATTACTACTTTCTCATTTCTTGCCCTGATTGCAGCGACACCCCGTATGTCATGAATGTTGACCGACAGGCGCTGTATGAATACGCCTGTTTCTTTCTCAATACAATGGGTGGCAGACTTTATCTTTTCAGGAGAGATGCCCTGTCACGTATGGTGGTCACCTATTACGCAATCTTACTCATCAATCAGGCCAACGATCAAAATAATAATTTACACGGCATAGACTTAAAACCTTCCATTGACATGCTCATTGCAGAAATGGAAGGAGGAGGTTCCGCTTTAAAAAAACAAGCATCTTACCTCGATACACTTTATACGCTTAAACAAAAGTATCAATAAGCCTAAAAACAATTCTCCCTACATATTCAATCTTTCTTTTTTTGCCCCGGAGGAAAATTATGCAATCCTGGTATGTCGCCGTAAATGGTCAGCAACTGGGTCCATTTGATCAACAGCAGATCCAACAGGCATTCAGAGCCGGCCAATATAATCTGAACACTTTGGTTTGGAAAAATGGTTTTAGCGACTGGACCCCAATCGCTCAGGTCCCAGAGCTGCAACATTCTTCCGCTGCCATGGCCCCTCCGCCGCCCGCATCATCAGCTCTGCATGCACACGAGATTGACTATGAAATATTCGGCAATGAAATGCAGTTTGTGGAAATAGAACTGGATCCCCAGGAAAGTGCCGTGGCGGAAGCAGGGGCGATGATGTACATGTCGAATGGCATTCAGATGGAAACCGTATTCGGTGACGGCAGCCAAGCCTCCGCACAGGGCGGCTTCCTGGATAAAATGCTCGGGGCCGGGAAACGATTAATCACGGGTGAAAGTCTTTTTACCACTGTCTTCACGTTCATGGGCCAGGGCAAAGGAAAGGTCGCCTTTGCCTCTCCCTATCCTGGAAAAATCATCCCCCTTGATTTAAAAGACTATGGCGGGAAGCTTATCTGCCAGAAGGATGCCTTTCTCTGTGCCGCTAAAGGCGTATCTTTAGGAATTGCCTTTCAGCAAAAAATAGGTACTGCCCTCTTTGGCGGAGAAGGGTTTATCATGCAGAAACTAGAAGGAGACGGTCTGACCTTTGTCCATGCCGGGGGAACCATTGTGGAAAAAGAACTTGCGGCCGGTGAGACTATCCGGGTAGATACAGGTTGCCTTGTCGCTTTGACACAGACCGTTGACTATAACATAGAATTTGTCGGTGGAATTAAATCTGCAATTTTTGGCGGAGAAGGGTTCTTCTTTACCACCCTCACCGGTCCAGGTCATGTCTGGCTGCAGTCATTACCGTTTTCTCGTCTGGCAGGAAAAATCCACGAAGCAGCCCCACAGAATAATGCTGGGTTTTCCACACAAGGAGAAGGTTCTGTCCTGGGAGGGCTGGGAAGCCTGTTTCAGAAATAAACCATATGAAAGGGAGGCTGTCACACAGGCATCCTCCCCCCCATATCGGTTCTGCAAGTTGCCGTTTCAGTCACCCAACTGTTCTTCAATAAATCTTTGCATGGAAGGGCTGATAAACAGTGCGACTGCCAGGCTATCCAACCACTGCCTTTCCGCACCGGAATCAACGACAACTGTAGAGCTAGCCAGAGTATAGGCCAGTTGCCTAAGCTGTGGGGTGGAAAGGCCTTCAGACAACACTTCAACACTCTTTGGAGAATGCAGCTCGGCTAAGATATAGTTTTTTTCTTCACGGCTGAGCCCCTGATCCTGCATACGGGCTAATATCTGCTTTTCTTCAAGCTCATCCATCCTGCCGTCTGCATAGGCAGAAGCAATCATAATCTGTATAAATCGCCTGGCCAGTGCCTGTTCTCCGCCAGGAAAGGGCAAAGGCTGTTTTTTCCCGGCTACATCACCCTGAACAGGCAAAGGCGGAGGCGCGGCTGCAACAGGTAAAGAAGCGGCAAGATGCGAAGGCGGAGGCATATTTAAAGCTGGTGGAATCTGACCGCTCGATGTCTGCCGGGGTATCGTCTGTTTAGATTTTAAAATTTCATAGGCACCAATTCCAAGCCCGATTACAGTGAGCAGCCCTTTCCCTGATGTCAATTGTGCCCCTACCGAATCAAATAAATCTCTTTTTTTTCTGTTTTTGCCAGTGCCTCCCATGGCACCCGACAACACTTTCCCCAACAGCTTTTCTGCATTAAACATTCGTTATAACCTCACTCATTGAAATAACTAACAAGGACTCACCGTTAAAAAAAGAGTTGTCCCGACTAGATTTGATTTTTTTGGCTATCATTAGTATAATATATTATGATATTTTAAGTTAAGGACCTTTTAAAATACACCTTTACAGGGTGCATGTATCTTAACAACTAGCAGATAACTCTAAAAAGTATTTTTTTATTTGTATCATAAAACAAGAAACAGACTGTTAACATACTAAAATCTTTCACCTCTCTTTTGAGATTATGGCAGCTGTCACCCAATCATACAGTACGCAGGCGTACACAGGTGTACAACGCTCTCACCCTTTTTTTGGTGGTGATAAGTCTGTCAGCAGCATCAACTCAACCTCCTCAAACTCCCAAAACACCGATTCCCTCACTCTCTCTGCTGAAGGGCAAGAACTTTCCCGCAACTCTTCGACAATGCCTGTTACTGAGGAGAAGGAAAATCTGACAGATACAGAAGGACAACAAGCTGACGAGAAAAACCTTTCGGAAGAACAAGTCAGGCAAATTTCTGAATTAAAAAGACGAGATAGTGAAGTAAAGGCCCACGAACAGGCGCATCTTGCAGCTGCTGGCCAATACGCTGCCGGCGGCGCCTCTTTTTCTTACCAGACTGGGCCTGATGGAAAACGCTATGCAACTGGCGGCGAAGTGCCCATTGATATTGGCAAAGAGAGCAGTCCTGAAGCCACCATCCAAAAAATGCGCACAGTCAAACGAGCGGCCCTGGCTCCTGCAAGCCCATCATCAGCTGACCGCAGCATCGCAGCCCAGGTAACCTCCATAGAAGCCCAGGCCATGAGTGAACTCCTGAGCAACGTAAGAGTAAAATCCGCACAGGAACCTCTTTCTAAAACCGACAAAGGTGATGACAGCCGCGAAACAGAAACTTCTGCCAGAGCACCAGTAAATGTTCAGAATGACAGCCCATCAACATCTCCTTTTTCTGAATTAACTCGCAGAACTATGAATGCTGCCTATCAGACCATGGCTGACATGGCAACCTGATTGTTCTTAAAAGCTTTCCTCTAACCAATCTTCTCTGCCGGCAACACACAATGCAACAGGAACAATTCAACAAACAGCTTTTTGATTTTCTGCATCAAGCATCCACTCCATTCCATGCTGCTGAGTATCTTGCCGATCATTTCCACCAGGCTGGCTTTCAACGTCTCCTGGAAACAGAAAACTGGAATACCGAACCGGGAAAAGGATATTATTCTATTCGGGACAACGGTACTCTTCTTGCCTTCAGGATAGCTGACGAACCTTGTGAATTCACACCATGGAGAATGACTGGAGCCCATACGGACAGCCCTGCCCTGCAACTCAAGCCGCTTCCGGACAGGAGTGGCAATTCATATACACAACTTGGCGTCGAGGTGTATGGAGGCCCCCTGCTCGCCACCTGGTTCGATCGCGATCTTGGGATAGGCGGGCGTGTCACAATCATTGACGAAAACGACACCATCAAAATTCGACTTTTGGACTTCCGGAGACCGGTTGTCACTATTCCCAGCCTTGCCATTCACCTGGACAGAAAGACAAATGAAGAGCATACAATAGACCGGCAGAATCATCTCTACCCTCTCTTTAGCCAAGCTCTTCATAATGATGCTTCTTCACCTTTCAGCGCTATCATCCGACAACAGTTGCAAAAACAATACCCCGACCTATCGTTGCGGGAAATACTGGGATTTGATCTTTTCTGCTACGATACGCAGCCTCCAACCTTTCTCGGGATTAAGGGTGAATTCATATCAGCCTCCCGCCTCGACAATCTGGTCAGCTGCTTTGTCGGAGCCCAGGCCCTTCTTCAAGACAAGGTATTCGACAATTGCCTGCTGTTGTGCAGTAACCATGAGGAGATTGGTTCTTCCAGTGTTGCCGGGGCCCACGGAAATTTTCTCCAGACCGCACTAGAACGTTTGCTGCCAAACGCTCCTTCCCGGCAGACGACCCTAAACCGTTCTTTTTTACTCTCCCTCGATAACGCCCATGCACTACATCCCAATTTTGTGGAAAAGCATGACCCTCAACATCTTCCTCTGCTCAATCATGGACCTGTAATCAAATATAATGCCAATCAACGCTACGCGACAACCGGCCGTTCTGCTGCCCTGTACAAAACACTGGCCCATGAGGCAGGAGTCTTTCCACAGGAATTTGTTATGAAAAACGATATGGCCTGCGGCAGCACCATCGGCCCCATTACCGCAACCAACCTGGGAATACAGACAGTAGATCTTGGAATTCCAAGCCTTGCCATGCATTCCATTCGTGAAATTACCGGAGCCAAGGACCCCTATTTGCTCTTCAAAACCATTGCCCACTTTTACAGCCGGCCACAACTTCCACAATACGAGGAGTAACCTAATTCACTCTTTTCAGCACCCCTTGAGGGGCACAGATGCCTTAGTGGTTGCCAGTATGGGCAGAGGAGGTATATTGTTTTACAACTTTATTGCAAATGATATGTAAATTAATCAGTCCCAAGGCACTACATGCTCCGATATCTTCTTTTGATCGCTACACTCCTCTCTTGCAGTTCTCTGCTATTCCCTGCGGAGAGCGATGCGACTCAATTGCAGCATGCACTGAACAAGTATAAAAACACCGGGGTTCCAAGTCAGTCACTTAAACGCTTATCACCTTACAATCGTTTAATTAATTACTACTCTCACTTTACTTTTTTCCGTCCACGTCACAAAGTCAGTCCCGACTTTATCAGGGCTTTGATCCTGGCTGAATCAAGTGCTGATCCTCTTGCGGTTTCAACAAAGGGTGCCATCGGCTTAGGGCAGATCATTTACTCCACAGGGAAACAAGCAGCAAAAGAGCTCTCCTCTTCGCAATTCACGTTTCGTCATGTCAGCCGAAATACTCTTGCACACCTTACAGAAGAAGACCTTTTTGACCCTGCAGTCAATATCCTTCTTACCTGTTATCTTATTTCTAAATACAATTACAAATTTAACGGCAGGATAGAGCTGGTGATATCGGCATGGAATGCTGGGGAAAATCTTGTCATTCTAAAAAAAGGACACCCTGCACCCTACCAGGAAACATACAATCTCATCGGCAAGGTAAACAGCTACTATATCGACCTGATACAAAAACGTAAGCGAAAATCCACTTATCGAAAAAGATAAGTTTTGCAATCGCACCTTTTTTCTTTCATTAATAAATCAAGCCCTTCATCAATAGCATTCCTTCTCCCTTAACACACCAAGACTGTCTCTTATTCCCAACTACTAATTATGTTTTCATAATAACGACCTTTCTCCTCCCATCATTCATCAATATTTATAATAAAATTCAGCAAGCAACCATGCTTACAAAAAAACAACCTTCAAGAGAAACAGAACGTCCTCCCGGCCCAAAAAGAAATTCATTATCGTAACAAATTATTTGACCTTCTTTTTCATTCATGACAAACTTACCATAAGTTCTTTATATATTATTTTAACTAACATTTATCATTTTTGGAGAGGCACTGCTGTCCGGACGCAACAACTTAATTCAAAAATATTTTATTGGGACGTCAGGCACAGCACAAAAGAAGATCAAGCAATTATCAACTCAAGGAGAGTCCTATGAAATGGTCACAACTTTCCAGTGCTGTCGCGGTTGGGGGTATTTTATTTTTAGGATATTATAACCTTCAGGCTGAAACACTTACTGAAGCGGTTGACGAAGTTATTCAGACCAACCCTGAAATTCGAACAATCGCTCATAATCGTCTGGCAAGAGACCAGGAAGTAAGACAGGCTCGGTCCGGCTATATGCCGAGATTAGATGTAAATGCAGGAATTGGTACTCAAGAAATATACGAACCCGAAGACAACAGTCTGACTCCCAGCCAGGTTCAACTCAGTCTCAGACAAAATATCTTTGCCGGATTTGCAGATATGAATGAGGTGGACCGACAAGAAGCGAGGGTTCGCTCAGCGGCCTATCATCTTCAGGGGACCACCGAAAATATAGCGCTGAAGGCCGCAAAGGTTTATATCGATGTTCTCAGAAACCAGGAGCTTCTTGCCCTGTCTCAACAAAATCTTGAAACCCATCTGAGAATTTCAGACCAGATCGGCCTGCGCAGCGACTCCGGAATCGGCAGCAGAGCAGACAGTGATCAGGCCTTGGGACGTGTAGCCCTTGCGCAATCCAATGTTGTCGTAACCCAAACAAACCTTATTGATGCAAAAAGCAACTACCTGGCAGTGGTAGGCCACTTACCCGGCGAACTGCAGAAACCGACATCACCCGATGAGCTGATACCGGTATCTCTTGAGCAGGCGGAACAGATTGCCTTGGAAAAACACCCTACCCTCAAGTCAGCTGAGGCCGACATAGAGGCAAGAAGAGAACAGTATGAAGTAGCTAAGGCGCCGTATATGCCTATCATCGATGTTGAAGTCGACCAAACCTGGGAAGAAGATTATGACCGGCTTGAAGGAAGGGATGAAGATCTCACGGCTATGATCAGACTCCGCTACAATCTCTTTCAGGGCTTCAAGGATCAAGCCCGTAAGGTGGAAACGACTCAGCAGATAAGTGAAGCACAAGAGATCCGCAACAACACCCACAGACAAGTTGTCGAATCAATAAGGCTTTCCTGGATGGCCCTGCAAGCTGTTATGGATAGCGTACCATACCGAGAGGAAAGGGTGAGAGCAACCTTGGCCACCGCTGAAGCCTACACGAAACAATTTAATCTTGGCAAGCGCACACTGCTTGATGTTCTCGATACAGAAGCAGAATTAATTAACGCCAAAAAAGATCTGGTCAACACCCATTACGATGGCCTCTATGCACAATACCGTATTCTCAATGGTACAGGTCAACTTGTCACCGCTCTTTCTCTGGAGTGGCCTGAAGAGAGTCGTGTAGACACCAACGATCAAAGCGAACGCACCCCCATCAAAGAACAAGCAGTGACTGCACAAACGGAATAGTTTTCGTCACATTGCTCACAACTCAAACGGGACAGAATTTTATATTCTGTCCCGTTTTTTCTTTCACCCCACTCCCCTGTTTTTTTTATACCCCTCCAACAGATTCAGCTCATCCCCGCTCTTTTGGATGATATCGCTGCTGACCTCCCTGCAACAGTTCTTCATACAACTCATTTCTTGTAATTTTACTGTCATAATTTTCAGTTAATTACCTTTCGCACCAAATCTATTTTCATTTACTCTAAAATCTCCTTCAGTTTTCTGTTTTAGCGACTACAATAAGTTGCAGAGCTAAAGTAATCTTACAATCATCCAAACATCCCCCCTCTTCCATTATGCTGATTTTTGTTTTTGAATGGCACCAGATTTGAAGTTACTCTCTGGGTACATATTTTGTTTTGCCAATCCACAGCGCTGGATCCTTTTGGCCCTCTGTTTTTTCATAGTTGCAATTGTTGCCTTTCCGGGCACAGCTTTGTCAGCCGGCGACTTTACTCTGGACCAGTCCATACTGAATGCTGCTGAGAAAAAATATAATCATATGGCCGTTAAACGACTTCTCGCCTGGCAGGATCTTATTCGCAACAACCAATCAATCAGTGAAACCAAGAAACTGGAAAAAGTGAATCACTTTTTTAATTCTATTGATTTTGTCGAAGATGCCATACACTGGAAACAAAAAGATTACTGGGCGACTCCTGTTGAATTCATTGCCAGTGACGGAGGTGATTGTGAAGATTTTTCCCTTGCAAAATACTTTACATTAAAGGCCCTCGGGGTATCAGAAAAAAAACTTAACCTCACCTACGTCAAGGCTCTGGAACTCAACCAGGCACATATGGTATTAACTTATTATTCCTCTCCAGCTGCAGAACCATTGATTCTCGACAACTTGATTCAGGAAATCCGCCCAGCATCTCAGCGGAAAGACCTGATGCCGGTATACAGCTTTAATGGGTTAGGCCTGTGGATAGCCAAAGAAAGAGGGCAAGGACAGATGGTCGGTTCCAGCGACAGGTTAACGAAATGGCAAGGTGTTCTTCAACGCATGCCTGACGGACTTCAATAATTATAAGGTAGTTTCTATGACCCTTTACAGGCAACTCCTGATTTTCATGCTGTCACTTTTTTTCATTCTCTATATCGGAACATGGTACGCCAAGTTACAGTCCACTCGCAATTTCCTTGTCAACCAGCTGGAATCTCACGCTCAGGACACCGCCACGTCCCTCGGTCTCTCCATCTCCCCGCATATAGCAGCCGATGACATGGTAACTGTAGAAACCATGATCAGTGCCGTATTTGACCGTGGGTATTACCGGATTATCAGACTCCAGGATATAGAAAACAACCCACGATATGAACAAACGCTGGAAATCAAAATCCAAGGCGTTCCTCTCTGGTTTATCCATATGATCCCCCTGGAAGCCCCAGGAGCAAAAGCCATAGTCATGTCCGGCTGGAATCAGGCCGGAACAATTTATGTGGAGAGCCATACCGGGTATGCCTACAAGACACTCTGGGACACCACCGTGAAAACGGCTATCTGTTTTGTAATTGCAGGCATAGCCGTTATGATTCTGGGCTCCATTGGTATTGCCATCCTGCTCCGACCGTTGCGGCGTGTAGAACAGCAGGCTGAAGCCCTCTGTCGCAAGGAATATCAGATCCAAGATCCATTGCCCAAGACAAGAGAGCTGAGACAGGTTGTATCAACGATGAACAAGATGACCACAAGGGTCAAAAGCATGTTTGAAGAACAGGCAGCAATTGCCGAAAACTTCAGAAAAAATGCCTATAGTGATATGTTGACCGGGCTTGGCAACCGGAGATATATTGAAGGCCAGGTAACAGCCCGCGTAGATCGAAAAGGCGTAATTCTAAAAGGCGCATTTCTCCTGGTACAGATCCACAATCTCCAAAAACTCAACCAGGACAAAGGATTTGAGGCAGGCGACAACCTGATCAAACGAGTTGCAGAAATCTTGTGTAACGCGACCAAGCAAACAGTAACCAACAATGCCATTGCCAGACTCACCGGTGGTGATTTTGTCATTTTCCTACCGGATGTAGCCATGGAAGACGCCGAAGCTCTAGCAGAAACTGTTACCAGAGACTTAGCCCGACTGGCCGACGAACATCTCACCGGCAATGCGAATATTGGCCACATAGGAGGAGTGGCATATGACCACTCCTGCTCTTTCAGCCAACTTGTGGCAGAGGCAGATGCAGTGCTTCGCTCAGCACAGCAACAGGGCGCCAACAGTTGGGAAATTCACTTCTTGTCCGAAACAACAGATAAAGTTCCCCAAGGTGAACAGGAATGGAAAACGACCTTTTCATCGGTCCTGACAAGTAAAAAGCTGTTGCTTGTCGGCCAACCCGTTGTCACTGCAGACAATAAAAGGAGTCCTCTACAGATAGAATTTTTTGCACGCATTCCTCTTCCCGACAGTGAGAAAATAATCTGCGCCGGCGTATTCATGCCCATTGCCGAACGCCTCGACCTTGTCTCTTCTTTTGACCGAATTATCCTGGAAAAAGTTCTGCTGATCGATGCAGACGAGTATGATTTCAAAGAAATTGCTGTCAATATCTCTCCAGCCTCTCTACGGGATACTTCTTTTATCCAATGGATCCTAACGGAACTCAAAAAGGGCCGTTCTCACCTGCCCAAACTCATATTTGAATTCGCCGAATTTACTGCCGTACAACACCTGGAGGAGTTACGTCACTTTTCTGCAGAAGTTAAAAAGCTTGGCCACGATATCGGTCTTGACCATTTTGGTCAAAGTTTTACCAATTTCGGATATCTTAAATCGTTGCAGCCTGCGTATGTCAAAATTGACAGGGCCTACACGAATGAACTCGGTAATGAACAAAGCGATTCCTACTTTTTTATCGCTTCCCTCTGCTCCGTTGCTCATAGTCTCGACATTCTGGTTGTCGCCGAGGGAGTGGAAGAAGAAAAACAGTTTCAGATGCTGTGCAGCTTAAATCTCGACGGAGTCCAAGGATATTTTATTGCCAAACCCACTACAATATTATCGTGAAACAAAAGAAAGGTAGCAGTTGGCACCGTTCCCTTTCAGATGATATCGTCGACAACCAAAGATTCGGTTCCCATCTGCTGCCGCACTTTTTTTCTTTCCCGAATCTTCTCCTGAGCATCTTCAGGTAAGTCCGTATACATAATGAGATTCTTTGCGACAAGAAGATCAACAAGATCTTCCAGAATACGAATAATCCCCAGATCCGAAACCGATAGTATTTTTACCCATAAATCAGAATCTCCGTTTTCTGCCAAAAACTGCAGAATCTCCTCATCTATAGCCGACTTTAATTCTGTACCTTCTTTATCACCCCGCTTAGAAACTGCGACAATTTTCCCCTCACTGTTTCTTTCAATATAGAGCACGTTTCACCCCTTTCTTCTCTGATATTACTATCTGTTAACTGTATAGAAAAAAGTAACCTGGCATATGGATCTTCATGGCCAATAGCGCATAACCTATTTTCATCATATATTGACAACACAAGTATATCCAGAAACAAAACTGACCCTGCTATTAAATAGTGAGCACTCAATTAAGTCATTTTTAAAAAAACAATGGCAGGTGAAAAAATGCGTGTTTGTCTACTATAAACATCATATTGATTTCAAACATAATACTGTCAGGTTATCGGAGCGGCTTTCCTTTAATATACGAGCCAGCACAGGCAAAAAAGTGACGTGGTAGAATATATTGGAACTCAAAAAGATATCTATGGATGGTACGTTAATGTTTCCAGACTGCAGGAAAACTGATTTTTGCTGCTGCGACATATAAAGATACTCTTTTTTTTTTGTTCCTTGACAATAGTGACCCCTCTAAATGTTATACTACACATGGCTACTCCTCCTTCGCTATGCGATATTATCAATGTAGTACATGTTGATTATGTGATATATTGTTACAAGTTGTGAGAGTTAGCCTTTTCTTCATAGCTTATCCTCCTTCAAGTTCTGAACAGGAAAAAGAAGATGAAATCTCAGAGGGGACAGTCATAATGATAAAAAACAAAAGACATCACAGGGCGAATTATAACTGTTCCCTCAGCCGAATAACCTGGACACTGTTGCTGTTCATCCTGTTGAGCGGAGGGGCCAATGCAGCCGAACAGGATGAATGGACTTACTCTATGGTTCGTGGGGATAACCTGTGGAATATAACCGAGCGTTATCTTGATGGAGATTTTCGCTACTGGAACTCGTTGATACGCCTGAACAAGGTCACTGATCCTAAGCATATGCCACCGGGGTCCAAGGTTCGTATTCCCTTGCGCTGGTTAAAAATTGATCCTGCCACAGTGCAGGTTCTCGATATACATGGCAAAGTACAGTATATCGAAGCGCAACAGGCAGAAGCCAGGGATCTTACAGCCAGTACGCACCTCAAAGATGGTGATCAGGTCATGGTTGATGAAGGTGCGAACGTTGTTCTGCAATTTGTCGATCAATCAAGACTTTTCCTGGGAAGCGGCAGCCGCGTGGAATTGGATCGGGTAAGGAAATTTTCGAACAGCGGACTGGCTGATAGTAAAGTGGATCTTCAGAAAGGTCGAAGTGAAAGTAAGGTAAAGACCAGGAATAGTCGTTTTCAAATCAAGACCCCCTCTGCAAATACCGCAGTTCGCGGGACTGATTTTCGCGTTACTGTGGATCAGGAAGATCCCAATCTCTCAAGAATAGAGGTATTGGGCGGTATTGTCAAAACCAGCAACAGCGACGGAGCACGTGATGTCACGGCCGGATTTGGCACTACCGTAACCAAGGGTGAAGGCCCCGGTTCCCTCGTAAGATTATTATCAACTCCGGAGATCCTGTCGCCACCCAATTACAGCCGAAAGTTGCCAGTGGACATTAAATGGCAAAAAGTTGACGGTGCCGAAAAGTATCGAGTACAGATTCACAGTGCCGAAGGAGAGCAAACACTGCTGGTTGATGAAGTCCTCTCAATTCCCCGCTTCAATAGCAGTGCATTGGAGGATGGCGACTATATTATCGGGGTGCGGGCCATTGATGCCAATGGTCTGGAGGGTAAGAACGCTGAACGGATATTGAAACTGGATGCAAGACCTCAGCCGCCACTGGCCATCAGCCCCAAAGACGGTGAGATTGTACGTACGGTTTTGCCGACATTTGAATGGTCAACTCCCACCGGAGGCACAGGCTATCATTTCCAGTTGTCCGAATATCCTGACCTCAGTTCACCTGTAATCGACAGCACAGAAGTTACCGGAACCCGTCTTAACCCTGAACAGCTTTCGCCTGGCACCTATTATTGGCATCTGGCCACCTTTGCCGATACCAAGAAAGGGCCTTTTAGTCCGATCTGGAATTTCATCTTGCGTCCTGCTCCCAAGGCACCTGATTTATCTGAAATGTCTACCGAGGAAAACGAAACCAATATTACCCTGCACTGGCAGGCAGGAACCACGGGACAGCAGTACAAAATACAACTGGCAGAGGATCCTGGCTTTCAAAAAATACTTCAAGCAGAACAATTGTTACAACCTGAACTGGCCATGGAACGACCTGCGAACCTGGTCTATTTCCGGGTAAAGGTCATTGATATTGACGGATTTGAAGGAGATTGGAGTCCTGCGCAGCAAATAAAACCACCGCCAGCTCCCTGGTATTACGTTATTATGCCGATTATTCCTTTCCTTTTCCTTGCATTGTAATGTCATTTCCGTGGCTACAAGCAGTTAAGCGATACGGTTTCGGAACTCTTTTGATATTGGTTGCCATTGTTTTTACCCAGACAGGGCTGCTCACCGGTTTCAGTCGGATATTCTATGACCAGTTCATCCGCTTTTCCACTCAACCGCCAGCGGAAGACATTATTATTGTGGCTATTGATCAGCACAGCCTGGATAAACTCGGCCGCTGGCCCTGGCCACGCCGCCTGCATGCAGAATTACTGGACAAACTTGCCTCATTTAAACCAAAGGTTGTTACATTCGATATCATCTTTGCAGAGCCGGACACCGAGGCATCCCACGATGATGATGTGCTTGCTGAAAGTATTGCCCAGAACGGGCCGGTTGTTTTACCGATTATGCTTGAAAAACCACGGTCAGCACCGTTGCAGGAAACATTACCTTTGGCTAAATTCAGCGTCGTCGCCGCAGGACTTGGACATGTCGACACGGAATTAGACAGTGACGGTATTGCCAGATCAGCCTTTCTAAAAGCCGGTCTCGGCAAACCATACTGGCCCACACTGGCATTGGCCACTTTACTGGCATCCGGCAGTAACATTCCGGATACTGCATTACCCGGCGAGAGAAACCCTCAACAAACTGTCGTGGACAGCGATTTATGGGTTAGAGATTTCCGTATTTTTGTCCCTTTCTCCGGCCCTGCCGACCACTTCCAACAGGTTTCCTATGTTGATGTCCTTTCCGGTCATGTCAACCCGTCATCGTTTACAAACAAGTATGTATTGGTTGGTGCCACGGCAACAGGTCTCGGAGATACTGTCCCCACGCCTGTATCCGCATTAGGTCGTCCAATACCTGGGGTCGAATTCAACGCACATATTCTCGACGGTTTTTTAAGGGACCGGTTAATAGAGCATGTATCGAAACCCTCTTTATTTTCCATTAATCTCTGTATAGCTTTTATTTGTGCCTTACTCTTTATTATTCCGGGAACCAACAGTCTCTTGCTGTGGACCATAATCCTGACTGCAGGTACGCTGCTCTCATCCTGGTTCGGCCTCACCCTGCTGCATATCTGGTTTCCGCCGGGTACGGCTTTGTTCACTATCCTGTTTGCCTTTCTCTTGTATAACGGGCAACACATTAAACGCTTACTAAGCACTCTGTTTGAAGAACGTCTCCATGCACAAGCCACACTCACTTCAATCAATGACGCTGTTATTCGTACCGACAAAACAGGCATAGTGCGAGAGATGAATCATGCTGCCGAGAAGCTTTGCAGTGTTTCCATGGAAAAAGCCGCAGGAAAACCGATTGAAGAAATAGTGCAATTGTACACCCGCAAGAGCAAGCTGGCCTATCCTGTACGGCAACTGGTGAAAGAGACAGTGTATCATCACCAGGAACCGTTTATCCTGAAAAATAAAAAAAATAAGGAGATCACAGTTCAGGTGGCAACAACGCCGATTCCTCCACTTGATCATAGACGGGGGGAAATACTGATCGTCTTTACCGATATCAGCGAAACCGAGCGATTGGCCGGTGTCGTTGAATACAGTGAAACTCACAACAGTTTGACCGGCCTTCCCAACCTGGTTTTGATCAGGAAAAAACTTCAGGAAGCGATTACTCGGGCACAACTATCCGAACGACTGGTTATGGTAGTCGATATTGATATCGATCATTTTTCCAAGATTAACAAATCAATGAGTAACGTAACTGGAGATTTATTGCTGAAGACTGTAGCAGAGCGTTTGCTGGCTCTACAGATAAAGGGAACGATCCGGGGGCACGTGAGTGCGGATGAGTTTGTCCTGATTATTGAGGATGTGCAAAGTAGAAACGAAGTAATACCGCTGACGAGTGATATTAGACATGCGCTGGGCAGCACCGTAACCTTGCTTGACAAAAAACTGTCCCTATCATTCACCCTGGGAATCAGTGTTTATCCCGAAAATGGTCAGGAGCCGGAGATACTATTGCATCGGGCAAATGCCGCAATGCACCGTGGTAAGGAACAGGGACAGGGAAAAACAGTACTCTATACCGATAGTCTGCGAACTCGAGCCGAGCGACTGCTCCATGTCGAACAAGTCATCCAGGAAGCTGTTGAAAATGGTCATATAGAGACCTTGTATCAACCCCTGGTACAGACAAGCAACCTGCAGATCGCCGGTGTCGAAGCACTGATGCGGTTACGAGATAATACAGGTGAGTATCTCAATCCCGAAGAGTTTATCGCTTTAGCCGAAGAATCAGGTAAAATTGTCAGTTTGGGCAATTACCAATTATACGATGCCTGCCGTGAACTTGTTTCCTGGCAGGAGAAAGGAGCCAAGCCATTACGGCTTTCTTATAATCTGTCACCACGCCAGTTGCAGGATCCAGACCTTGTCGACTTCATAAAACAGACACTCGAAGCAACCGGGTTTTCGCCTCATCTGCTCGAATTTGAGATTACCGAGAATATGTTGCTCATAAACAACACAAAAATCAAAACACTCATTAATCAACTTCGCAAACTGGGCACAAAATTCACAATTGATGATTTTGGCACAGGATATAGTTCCATGAGTTACCTGACCCAGTTTCCGTTTCATCGATTGAAAATTGACAGATCTCTGGTCTGGGATTTGGCTAAAAAGCCAGGTGCTCGTGCCATAACCGCTGCAATTATTAATATGGCACACAGTCTCGACATGCAGGTGGTTGCAGAAGGAGTGGAAATATCCTCTCAGCATGAGATCTTACTCTCTCAAGGCTGTGATGAAGTGCAGGGATTTTTAATAGACCGCCCGATAACGGCAGATCAGATAAAAAAGCGGTATCTTCAGCATGACTAATCACTTACAGTTGAGGAGGATGTAATCGGCAGAAGAGAATTGTAAGCGGAATTGGAGCAATAAGGTGTAATAGTCCAGAGTAAACGCCATCAGCCAAACAACACAGTTGTCAAACAATACGGTATATTGGGGATGTTATTCGAGATATTGTGTTTCTGACAACCTTCTCGAACGTACCATCACAAATGAAAACGCCAGAACACAAAACGACAAAAAAAACCGGACCACTCCGGTACGGGGCATGCTTCCTAAAACATGTGCCAATCTGATCATCTATACAATCAGCGAGAATGATCTATTTGTTTTCGTCAAAAAACAATTTTTTCTTCAATTTTCTACGAGTTACACCTTATCTTCGTCCTGGGATTTCTCATTTTCCTTCTTGAATTCCTGAATATCCCGGGCAAAACGATACAATCGTTCTTCAACCAGTCCATTGACAGAATCCTTTGCAAAGGCATCATCTTCCCCTCTTGTTCCTGCCTGCAATCCGGTAAGCAGTTCAATGGCATCATTGACTGTATCAACACCATAAAGATGGAACTGTTTTGCCTCAATTGCTTCACGAACCGACTCTTTCAGCATCAGATGCCTTATATTGGCTGCAGGGATAATCACTCCCTGGTCACCATTGAGGCCACGATGTCGACAAATATCAAAAAAGCCTTCGATTTTTTCATTTACCCCACCAATGGCCTGTACTTCCCCAAGTTGACTGACAGAACCGGTTATGGCCAGGTTCTGTTTGATGGGAACTTCTGCCAGTGAAGAAAGCAGAGCACAGAGCTCTGCGCAGGAGGCACTGTCACCATCAACACCACCGTAAGATTGTTCAAAGACCAGACTGGCATGAAGACTCAGGGGAATAGTACGAACATAGCAGGCACTGAGATAGGCCTGGAGGATCAACACACCTTTTGAATGTAGGGCTCCGCCAAGCTTTACCTCTCTTTCAATATCAATAAGTTTGCCATCTCCCGGTCGTGTCTGGGCAGTAATCCTGGTCGGCATGCCAAAATAACTGTTCCCAAGTCCCATTACAGAAAGCCCATTAATTTGACCAACCTTGCTCCCGGACGTTTCTATATGACGGACACCTTCATGGACACCCTCCTGTATCCGGTCTTTTACCCGATCCCCTCTTCTTTTTGCTGTAGTGATCGCCGTTTTGATTATCTCAACTCCGATAACATCTTTTTTATCCTTTCGAGCTAAATAGTCAGCCTCCTGAAGAAGATCCACAAAGCCGCTGAGATGGAGAGACAATTTTTCTCGGTCACCAGCTTCACGTGCAGCCTGCTCGATAACCCTTGCCACTGCCTGACGATGCAGAGGAAGCAGTTCTTTGCTGCTGGTAAGATGGGCCAGAAGTGACGCATAAAGTTGCTGGTTTTCATCGTTCCATACCATTGTATGTTCAAAATCCGCCTGCACCTTAAAAAGCGATTGAAATTCGGGATCATAGGCATTGAGAAGATAATAAAGCAATGGCTCACCAATGAGCACCACCTTGGTCTGCAGAGGGATCGGTTCCGGTTCAAGTACAACCGTTGACATGAGTCCCAGTAGCCTTTCCACCGGCTCTATCCTGATCGTCTGTGATCTCAGCGTTCGCTTCAAGCCTTCATAGGCAAAAGGTTGCCTCAACAGTCTGCCTGCATCGATAATCAGATAACCACCGTTTGCCTGATGCAACGATCCTTTCTGAATCAGCGTAAAATGGGTACTCAACACACCCATCCGTGCATGATGCTCTATCCTGCCATGGAGATTCTGGTAGGTGGGAAGGTCTTCATAGACCACTGGTGCCCCCTCATCTTCATGACTGACCAGCAGATTCACCTCGTACTGATGAAAGGTTGCAGCGGGACTCAGTATCCCTATAAAAGGGTTCGCCTTCTCCGGTTCATGAGCATGGAGAAAATCATCGACATTCTCCATGATTTCCTCCTCCACACTTTTTAAATATGAGGTAACAGGCTCGTTTCCCTCATATTTCATATATAATGCATTGATAATGTGAAATACAGCCAGATGTGCCGTCTCTTTTTTCAGCGTCCGTCCCTGCTCTTCAGCCTCACGTTTCAGTACACTGACGTGGTTAATGGCCTGCTGCAGTTCCTGCTGATATTTTTCAATGAGACCTTCAAATTTTTCCCGTTCTTCCTGGGGAAGAGCCATGAAGGCCTCAACTTTCATAGGGGTTCCATCTTTACTTCTTGCAGTGAATAGTATTCCCTGCTCAGTCTTTATCACAGCAATCCCATCTTCTTTGGCCTTTTCTTCGACGCTACGGTAGAGGCTATCTATTTCCTGCTGCAGACGCTCCTTGATCGCATACTTCCGCGACTGATAGGATTCTTCCTCAAACACTGACGGAATAGTGGTTTTGAGCATATCGATCAGCTCATATATCTCCTGCTTAAAAATGAAGCCCTTCCCGGGTTCAAACTCCAAGGCTAATGGACAATGATTGTGCTTAAAATTCTGGACATAGCACCAGTCGGAGGGAGTCTGTTCTGAAACAGCTTTATCATTGATAAACGTTTGCACAACCGAATGTCTGCCGGAACCTTCAGGTCCCAGGACAAAGAGGTTAAAACCCTGATGGCGGATGCCAATCCCAAAGTCCACAGCCTCCAGGGCACGTTCCTGACCAATAAATTTAGTGAAGCCATCAACCTCTGCGGTAGTTTCAAACGTGAAGTTATCCGGATTACAGTAGTGGTATGCCTCTTGCGAACTCAGCGAGCGAATAGTCATGTCTCTCCTTAGAGTGTTCTCCATATAGGAGCATTATACTCTTGATGAAAAATTAACAATTTTCACAACTTGATATCACACTAAAACTTTATCATACTGAATCGTTAAAAGAAAAGGAACAATCTACATTGCTGTACCTTACATTTTTTCCGTTTCTTTTTTGTCCTTGACCTGAAAGCTACCACTTTAATATAATAAAAAAAGAGGAAAATGTAGTTTTTCCAACTCACTCGGCCACTGGAGCATTGCATGAACAATATTTTTGACATGTCTAATGAGCTTGGTCCCTTCAAAATCATTCATATTCACGAACCTGTTTCCGGCCTGAAGGCCATTCTCGTCATTGACAATGTTGCTATCGGCCCATCCATAGGTGGTATCCGTCTGGCTCCTGATGTTTCCGTCCTCGAAGCGGTAAGACTTGCCAGGGCCATGACCTTAAAAAATGCTGCCGCAGGACTTCGCCATGGAGGAGGTAAAACAGTCATCAGTGCAGATCCCCAACTATCCATTGAAAAAAAGGAACAATTGATCCGCACATTTGCCAATGCCATTCGTAATGAAACAGCATACATTCCTGGGCCTGACATGGGCACCGATGAACAATGCATGGCCTGGATCCATGATGAGATTCAGCGGGCAGTGGGTCTGCCTCGTGAGATAGGGGGGATCCCCCTGGATGAAATCGGGGCCACCGGTTACGGTCTCAGCCATGCCATTGATGTTGCCCTTGAGTACTGTAACCTTTCCATCCAGGGGGCAAGGGTCGTTGTTCAGGGATTTGGATCGGTAGGTATCCACGCTGCCCGCAATCTTGTGGACAAAGGTGCCGTACTTGTCGGTGCCGCTGATTCTCGCGGATCAATCTACCACGCAGATGGCCTTGACGTTGATGAGCTATCTGCCCTGAAGGCAAAAGGAGGCGCCCTTAGCGATTCCCAGCAGGGACGAAAATCAGACCGGGATGCCGTCATTGATATGGAATGCGAGATCTGGATTCCTGCGGCCAGACCCGACGTTATCCATGAAGGCAATGTCCATCGCCTGCAGACAAAGCTTGTTGCCCAGGGAGCCAATATTCCTTTTACAGAAAAAGCCGAGGAGATCCTGCACCAGAAGGGAGTTCTGATTATTCCTGATTTTATAGCCAATGCAGGAGGAGTAATCTGTGCGGCCGTTGAATATCATGGAGGAACAGAGAGTGCTGCCCTTGAGACCATTGCTGAAAAGATACGCTGCAACACAAAATTGGTCTTGGAGCAATCTGTTCGTTCAGGGATAATACCAAGGAAAGTTGCTGTGGATCTTGCCCTGAAACGGATCAGGGCAGCAATGAAAAACCGGCGTCTGACCCTTTTCTGATTTTTCCAAGAAAAGGAAAAGAGAGTTATTGTCAATCAGACACACAAGAGAAAGAGACCAACCAGGAGAAACACCCATGTGGCGAATACGCTTTCATGGCCGAGGCGGACAGGGTATGAAAACGGCCAGTCGCATTCTCGGAACAACTTTCTTCCTTGCCGGCTATGAAGTTCAGGATTCACCGCGCTATGGAGCAGAACGGCGTGGAGCTCCAATGACAGCATATGTCAGGGCTGGCCGCGAACCTATATTTGAACGCGGAATAATCACCCATCCGGATCTGATTGTCGTAGCGGATCGGAGCCTTCTCTCACTGCCCCTGGCCGGTGTCTTTCAGGGCCTGACCAAGGACACTGTACTCCTTATCCTGACAGAGGATACTGAACAGAATCTGCACATTCCAGCCGCTACAGTCAAGGCTGTCCTGGCCCTCCCTCTTTCCTTGACCACTGACGGCGCTATGTCCCGGACAAGAGAAAGTTCGGCCTGTGCCGCTGCTGCTGCAGCCCTGCTCTCTCTCCCTCTGCCCCTGCTCCTCCAGTCCCTGCAGGAAGAATTGCACAAAACTGCTTCCGAACTCCTTCAGCAAAATCTCACAGGAGCCAAAGCAGCCTATGAAAGAATGTTCAAACACCAGAATCTGGTCAGGCAGTCTTCCGTAAACCCGGAAGCAGGGTACGAACCGCCTCACTGGATTGATCTTCAATTCGAGGATGCCCACCATTCTGCGCCTGCCATCCATGGGGAAGCCACCAGTCTCCTGGTAAAAACCGGAGCCTGGCGGTCAATGCGACCGGTTATCGACATTGCTCGCTGCAACCGTTGCGGTCTCTGTCATACCTTCTGTCCCGATGGCGTGATTTCCCTGTCAAATGAGGGTGTACCAGAGATCGATTACGATCATTGCAAGGGGTGCATGATCTGTAAGGTTCAGTGTCCGATGCATGCCATTGATGTTCAGACAGAACATGGAGGAACGGAATAATGCGCAAACTGCTCACCGGTAACGGTGCCGCGGCATGGGGTATGCGGCTGGCAAAAGCCGACTACCTCCCGGCCTTTCCCATCACCCCGCAGACTGAAATCATTGAAACTATCAGCCAATGGATTGAGGAGGGGGAAATCGAGGCCACCATGGTTACCATGGATTCTGAACATTCCATGATAACAGCTGCCGGGACTGCTGCTGCGACCGGCGTCAGGGTCTTCACTGCAACATCTTCCCAGGGCCTGCTCTATGCCATGGAAATGATCTACACAGTTCCAGGATGGCGCGCGCCCTTTGTTCTGGTCAACGTCTCACGTGCCCTCTCCTCTCCCGTGACCCTGGAACCGGACCACAACGATATTCTTGCTGCACGCGATTCGGGTTTTCTGCAGATCCACTGCAGCACATGCCAGGAGGTGGTTGACGCCATGCTCCTCGCCTATCGCCTTGCTGAAGACGACAGGATACGCCTGCCGGTCATTGTCAATCTTGATGGCTATTATCTCTCCTTTACCAGAGAACCTGTTACCCTGCCGGAGCAAGAAAAGACTGATCAATTCCTTAAAAGAACAGGTCCTGAAGTAAAAGGATTTTGTGCTTCCAACCCATGTTCACAGGGGGTAGCGGTACTTGGAGGGTCTCAATATTCTTTTTTCCGCTACGAAACACATCTGGCCTCCTGCAACGGCATCAAGGTATTCAGCGAAATCGCAGCCGAATTCGAATCACTTTTTGGCCGTCGCTATCAGGCGGTTGAGTCCTACCGTGCATATGACGCTGACATTGTTTTTTTCATGATCGGCTCCTTTGCCACCAAGGCCAAAGATGCAGTCAATCAGCTGCGCAGCAGAGGAATCAAAGCAGGTCTTGTCCGCCCCCTTCTGCTCCGCCCTTTCCCGGAAGAAGCAATCATCAAGGCCCTGCAGAACAAAAAAGGCGTCGCGGTTATTGATCAGAATATCTCTCTTGGCAAAGGAGGCATTCTCTACAGTGAGCTTGCCTCCATACTCTACAACGTAAAGAAACGACCGGAGGTCCTTGTCAGTTTCATTGGCGGCCTGGGTGGAAGGGATCTTACTCCCGAAGATTTCTTTGAGATGGCAAAGGTTACGACAGAGGCAGCAGACAGCGGTGTCACCCCGCCTCCCCGCCTGCTCTACACCAGAGAAGAACTGGCAGCCATGCATGGACTCCAGGAAATTGCACTTTACTCTGATACGCAGACCAGAGAATAACGAGAAGAAAGAATGAAACAATCAGCCACGCTGCAAAAACATCTCCTGGGATCAGGAACTGCCAGTTGTGCCGGATGTGGTGCCCTGGACGATGTTAAGCTTTTTTATGACATCCTCGGCAAAAAGACCGTATTCGTCAATGCGGCCGGGTGTATGACCCTTCTCACCATCTATCCCTACACCCCTTTTCGTGGTTCATGGATCTATACGGCCATGGCATCCGCCCCGGCCGGTGCCCAGGGAATTCGCGATGCTCTCGACATTCTCTTGAAGAAAGGTCGAATCCCTCCGGAAGAAGACCTGCAGGTCGTTGTTCTTACCGGAGACGGCTCAGCATACGGCATGGGTCTTTCCTCCACATCAGGGGCCATGGAAAGAGGATTGGATTTTATTTATATCTGTTACGACAACGAAGGGTATGGCAATACCGGTCATCAGTTTTCCGCGGCCACCCCTCATGGCGCTCACACTGCAACCAGTCAGGGCCTTGCCGGATATTCAGGATACAAAAAAGATCTCTTCAGTATCTGGGCCGCGCACCAACCTGCCTACCTGGCAACCGTCAGCAGCGCCTACCCCCAGGATATGGCCGAAAAAATCAGAAGGGCAAAAGAGATAAAAGGTCCCAGGATGTTCATCGGTCTGGCACCCTGCCCTACCGGATGGCACTTCGATCCCTCCGAAACCGTAGCCATCGGGAAACTTGCAGTCCGGACCGGAATCTGGCCGCTTAAAGAATATATCAATGGCAGGGTTCATCATACCCATATTCCTCATGCAAAGAAGCCCTTGGTTGATGAGTATCTGAAGCGACAGGGCCGTTTTCGCAGCCTGTTTTCACCCCAGCGCAACAGCAGAGTCATTGATGAAATCCAGGCCGGAGTTGACAGTTACTGGCAGGATATCTCTCATGAAACTTGATATCAGTCAGTACCGTCGCGACTCGGACATTCCGCTCCTGCAGCAGACAGTAGACCAGATAGTTATCGAGATCAGTCAACTGCTGCCCAATGCCGAAGCCGTCGTATCCCTACCCCAGAAAACACGCTTGAGTTACAAGGAGCTGGACACAGAAGTTACTCTTCTTGCCCGCAGTTTACTGGGAATCGGTGTGAAAAAAGATGCAAAGGTCGGCATCTGGTCCACCAATAATCTGCAATGGCTGCTGGTTCAATTGGCCTGTGCGCGTGTCGGAGCAGTATTGGTCAATATCAATCCTGCCTATACCGCTTCCGAGCTCGCCTATGCCCTGGAACTTGCAGAGGTTGAAATTCTCTTTCTCATCCCGGAATTTCGTCACAGTAATTATATCGAAATACTCCTCCAGCTTCTCCCGGGGGCAACGCTCTATCAAACACCCGAGCTCCACGATCCCAGTCTGCCCAGACTGCGTAATCTTGTCCTCTACGATCCGGAAGCCCCTCTTGCAACCTCCCGGCCTGCACCCGGTTTTCTCCTTTGGAAAGATATCCTGGAGGCAGGCAGAAGCATTACTGACCAAGAACTCCTGCTCCGCCAAGCCACCCTCGCAGCAGAAGATCCTGCCAACATCCAGTTCACCTCCGGCACCACCGGCAGGCCCAAGGCCGTAGTCCTCTCCCACCATAATATAGTGAATAACGCCTGGTTCACGGCTGAGACAATGCGCTTCGGCAATAAGGACAGGCTCTGCGTACCAGTCCCCTTTTATCATTGTTTCGGTACGGTGCTGGCTAGCCTTCTCTGTTTCTGTCGCGGGGCCTGTCTGGTCATTCCTTCTCCCCATTTTGATGCAGAAGATGTCCTGCACGCCATAGAGACGGAAAAATGCACCGCTGTGCATGGAGTGCCGACCATGTTTATTGCCGAACTGGATCACCCGAATTTTTCCGACTACAATCTCTCAAGCCTGCGTACCGGAATCATGGCAGGCGCACTCTGTCCTCCCATACTCATAAAACGTGTCATGGAGGAGATGCACTGTCCCGAAATCCTTATAGGCTATGGTGAGACCGAGGCCTCACCCTTGACTCATCTCACCGAACCCGATGACACAGTGCTGCACCGTACGGAAACCGTAGGCCGTAACCTTCCTCACCAGGAGGTAAAGGTGGTAGACACAGCCAACAATGAGGTTGTCAAACCAGGCATCACCGGTGAAATATGCTTTCGCGGCTATCATCTGATGCTTGGCTATTATCGCAATCCGGAGGCAACAGCCAAGGCCATTGACAGTGCCGGCTGGCTACATTCCGGAGACCTGGGCATTATGGATGATGAGGGTTATCTGCGTATCACCGGCAGATTGAAGGATATGATCATCAGAGGTGGAGAGAATATTTATCCGCGGGAAATTGAAGAATGTCTGTATAGTCATCCGCAGATAGCAGATGCCGCAGTATTTGCTGTTCCTGATCCGTATTGGGGTGAAGAAATCGCTGCCTGGATAAAATTTCACCCTGGAAGCGAGACAAGCTTTGCAGAATTACGAAATTTTCTCCGGTCACGACTTGCCCATTTTAAAATCCCTCGTTTTATCAAATTCGTAGATACCTTTCCCATGACAGTGACCGGAAAACTCCAGAAATACAAAATGCGAAAGATTGCCACAGAAGAACTGAGCCATGACGAAAACGACTACGGTTGACCCGCATGTTTTTTTTACGAAGGTAACAAACTCTCCCGTTGGCATCACCCTGTCGGGAGCGAACCCGGTCGATCTATCTCCACTGTTTTCAATGAAGAATACGCTCTGATTTACTGGGCAACATCTTTCTGTTTCGTCGCCTTTTCAATTACGAGTCTTCCCTCTCGCTTTTCATCGGCACCATTCCCTTAAGGATATCTATGGGTAAAGGAAAGACAATGGTCGTTGTATTTTTATCGGTGGAGATATCGTTTAGAGTCTGGAGATATCTCAATTGCATAGCCTGCGGATTTCTTGAAATAACATTTGCTGCAGCCAGCAACTTCTCAGAGGCCTGCAGTTCACCCTCGGCATGAATAATTTTGGCCCTTCGTTCACGTTCCGCCTCTGCCTGTTTGGCAATGGCCCGGATCATATTCTCATTGAGATCCACGTGCTTGATCTCAACATTGGTTACCTTGATGCCCCAGGCATCAGATTGTTTATCGATGATTTCCTGAAGATCGGCATTCATCTTCTCCCTTTCCGACAACATCTCATCCAATTCATGCTGACCAAGCACGGAACGGAGTGTGGTCTGGGCAAGCTGACTGGTGGCGTTCAGATAATCTTCCACCTGGATGATAGCTCTCTCCGGATCTACCACACGGAAATAGAGCACGGCATTGACTTTGACGGTCACATTATCTTTGGAGATAACATCCTGACTGGGAACGTCCATGGTGATCACCCGCAGATCCACCCTTGTTGCCTGTTGGATGCCGGGGATTACCATGCGCAAACCCGGTCCTTTGACGATCTGAAAACGTCCGAGAAAAAACACCACCAGCCTCTCATATTCTGTGACAATACGTAATGAGAAGACAACAAGCAGAAGCAATAAGACAATCGGTACGATAATAGGTGCGGCTACCATAATTTCCTCCCAGGAAAGATGTCAGACAGAATCTATTTCGAGCTCCAATCCATCCCTTGATCGTATTCGTACTTTCTGCCCCTTATGGATTGGAGCAGTGCCCACCGCGCGCCATGACTCACCATGAATCCAGACACGCCCCTTGCCATCACTGTCAAAGTCATCGATCGCCTCACCGATACTGCCAATCAGCTCCCCATCTCCGCAGACTCCCTTCTTATTGCGTAAGCGGATAACATTGTACATAAGCAGAAGCAGTAAAAGCAGAGAAAGTAGAGCAGTAGAGATAATCAAGACAACTGATATACGCTGACTGCTGTCGTCAAGAAGGATGATAGAGCCAACAACAAAGGCCAGGATACCCCCAAGTCCCAAGGCCCCGAAGCTTGGCACAAATGCCTCGGCTATCATGAAAACAAGGCCGCAAAAAATCAGGGCAAGACCGGTATAATTCACCGGCAGAATCTGAAAGGCATAAAAAGCCAGAAGAAGACAGATGGCCCCGACCACCCCCGGAAGCACAAAACCCGGATGAAACAGCTCAAAGATCAATCCGTAGATACCTATGATCATGAGGATATAGACAACATTCGGATCGGCAATGGCAGAAAGCAACCTGCTCCGCCAGTCAGGTTCGACAACAGTCAGCTCAAGGTTTTTGGTGGCAAGAACCTGGGAAGTTCCACCAATATGAACTTCACGACCATCCAACTGCCCGAGTAGATCTGTGATATCGACCGCGATGAGATCAATGACGTTTTTCTCCAATGCCTGAACGGCAGTGAGACTCACCCCTTCACGAACTGCCTCTTCAGCCCATTCCTGGTTGCGATTATTGCGGATTGCCAGGGCCTTGATATATGAGGCCGCATCATTGATGATTTTCTGCTGCATATGGGAATCTCCCACAGCCTCTGATTTTTCCTGTTCTTCTGCAGAGGGTTTGTCCCGATCAAGACCAAAAGGCAATTTCCCCAACTGGACAGGGGTTGCAGCCCCAAGGTTGGTTGCAGGTGACATAGCGGCCACATGGCTGGCATAGAGAATATAGGTCCCGGCACTGGCAGCCCTGGCCCCTTCCGGTGCCACATAGCTGACCACAGGAACGGGTGAACTGAGCAGAACTTTGATAATATCCCGCATGGCGGTATCAAGCCCTCCGGGGGTGTCAAGCTGCAGGATGACAAGCGCGGCCTGTTCATTGGCAGCAAATTCTATTCCCCTGCTGATATAATCACTGACAGCTCCGGTAATGGGGCCGTCGATGCTAAGCAGTACACTTTTATCAGACAGGGCAGAAGAAAGAGGGCTGACAGACGACAGCAACAGAGCAAAAGAAAAGAGGAAAACTTTCAGAACCGGCAGAACGCCATGTAAGCAACCATGTTTCACACTTTTCATACGCTCTCCATTGCTGATGAACTACGTCTGAGTGAAGTGGTTATGTCCTATTGTACCATTCAGGTTCATACTCAGTAAAGGGTTACTCCTGAAAAAAAAAGAGGAGTGTCCCTGAACTGTAATGAACTTCTCAGCGTTTTCTCTATCTATACGGCAGACAGATTGAATTTTTCTGCCAAAGGGAGGGGACTGCATTATTAAAGAAAAATAAAATCAGTCCCTCTCTCTACGAATTATTCAAGAAAGTAGCTGAGCTTTGTGGGTAATCTGATAAAAAAAACGGCCATACAGAGAACCATTTGAAACGACTTATTTTTTACAAATGTATTCAGAATCACATTGAATTGTGCTAAGATAAAAAGAAAACTTCCACGATGAGGTGAGCAATGACAAAAAAAAAGGTAACCTGTCAGATCTGTGAAAAAAAGGTTGATCCATCCACTCTCAGCGGCTGCCATGGATGTGGCAAAAATTACTGTCCTGACTGTCAGAGTGCATCCACCGATCAAAAATATTGTAAGGAATGTGTCGGAATGAGCGGTGTAGTGACCCACAAAAAAGCATCTTCATGACAAGCTGAAAAAATGATGTCTCCGTGCTCCCGAAAAGAGCAGAGAACGACGGATGGGTAAAGTGTTATAGCAACCAAAACGTGCTGAAAAATTGAGAGGCAGCCCCATTATCGCACCTCACCTTTTTTACGAGCAAACACAAAAAAAGGCCGGAAGAGCTCACTCCTCTTCCGGCCTTTTTCATCTTCCGGCACTCACCTTTTTGTGAAGGTGGCCTTAGGACATCTTCATGTCTTTCATATTCAGCGATTCATCATACCAGTGCGCCAAGGAAACAAGAACCTATCTATCAGGCGACCAGATCTATCTGCTGGATAGTGCCGGCCAGTCCATTTTCATTCAAAAATATTCCGGTAGACTGTACTTGCCCCAATAAGCTGTTTTGCGAATCTTTGAGTGAAAAAAGGCTGGCAGCAGAGTCCAGATAAATGGCACCAATTCCTTTTTCACCAAGGGCAAACAATGTATCGTTCCCTGCTTCGTCTTTTGTCCAGATACGCAACTTGTCATAGATGGAATCATTTTCATCTATCCAGTTATTGCCATCAAGATCATATGCAGCCAAATCCTGGAATCCGTTTCCGCTCTCAGGACCAAAAAACTCGGAACCGTTATTGATACGATTGTCTCCATTTTTATCAAGGGCCAGAAATCCGCTGCCGGACTTCAGGGTAGAGATCTGGTTTGCTATCCCGTCATTATCGATATCAAACGAAAATTTGGTCTCACTCAATTCTGCAGCCTGTCCAGAAAAATTAATCACCAGAGGGTCTTTCAGGGCATCTCCGGCACGGATAGAGATCTGCTCTTCAGAAAAAAATTCCCGCGACATGTTCAATGCCACCGAAAAATCTATCTCCTGTCCATCTTCGGTCATAATTTTTCCTGAAGCATCAAAACTCGTTGATTCATATTCATAATGAGATTCATAGGAATCATAAATCAACCCACCTTCGGAGGGAGATTCTGAGTCTGCACCTTCATTTCCTTTCTGTATTTCCTGTATCCCGGCAGCAGCATTTTCCTGCCCTGTTTTTTGCGCCTGTACAGCGTCCGGATAATGGATCTTTATCCGTTTGCCTGTCAATCGTTCAATCATGGCCTTTAAGATGCGAATATTGAGATCAGCCATGAGTTCTTTTTCCTCAGAACCAGGTTCTGCAACAGCCTTTACCGACCTGCTCCTGATCGCCTGGTCAGAGAGCGACACCTTAACGGACTCTTGCAGCGAAGCGATCTGTTTTTGCACATCTATCTTCTGCCCCTGCCCGTTCTCACTGGTTGTTGTTGACCGTTCTTCACCTGGACCCCATACAGTCAGAGATTCTTGTTTCTGGTGTTTTTCAAGAGCTGTTCTTTCGGAATAAAACTGGATGGATGAATCAGCGATTTTCATGGAGAGCCCTCCCTGGCTTTCACGAAAAAAAGAGGAGCAAGGCCTCCGTTCATCCTTGACCGGGGAGCCTCGACTGAAATTCTGTTAACTATTTATCGGACACAGCATGACAAATGTTTAGAAAAAAAGGACCATCTCCATGAAAATGTGTATTTAAATCTATCAGAACGTATTGCCAACAATAACGAAATGATCTAATCCCCCGATTCTAAAAAGAAGTTATCCTCAGATATTAATTGGTAGAGAGTGCTGTAATGTTGAAGTAAAAAAACCTACTTAAAGACCTACTCTCCACTGTTCTACCATCACATGTGATTGACAAAGGATTTCATGTCATTTCTTTTAAATATTCCTGTAAAAATGGGTACATATACCCATTTCAAAATTCACCAATCTATGGTTTAAATGGATCGTAATTCATTTAAACCATAGGAGAACAATCCCCGCTATTGGACGATTAGCATGTTACTGATATCCAATATGGATTCAGTCTCTGTTCAGAGGCAAAAGATTGGAAGATCTTTTGCCCTCCCTCTCTGTGGGAGCGGATTTATCCGCGAACAGGGTTCGATGCCACCCGCTTACCTGGTTGAGTTGTATCGAGGCTATTCGCAAGTGAAGTCAATCCCACCAATAAAGGTGAATCACCCATTGTTTAGTCGTCGCCAATATTATGGTGTTCATATAGCCAGAAAACAATTTAAGGAAGGTGGCACTGAACTTTCAAGCCAGGAAAAATCGAATCCACCAAGACCTAGTCAGTGGGCATTGAGATTTTAGTAAATGGAAAAAGGTACCCCATACATAAGCAATCTTTGTTACCTTTCCCACCAAATTTGTTCCTGACTGCGCAGTGCCTATTTATAACGAATAGGGATAGATTGTGAGCGCGCAGCGATCCACAATCTTATCCATGGTTGAACAAGCCCGGGATAATAACAAGGAAATATCTTTTTCAGAGGATTCTTTCAGAAGTGCAACCGAATGGTATGCACTTTTCTCA